>CAZVHJ010000064.1:0-27879 GCA_964627715.1 uncultured Spirochaetaceae bacterium
TGATCTATACTCTCATGACCTATGACTTTCTCGTCCTCTATCCCATTAATCCCAAAAAACCTCAAACGTCAACGCAAACTGCGTGAGCCGATTCATGAAGCTCCGCTGCTTCTCCAGCCAATCCGCCCCGCCTCCCAGATCTATACGCAGCAGGCTGTCGATGATGAACGTCTCCACCCCATACCGACGCGTCAGGTATTCAAACGCCTCCAGAAGCACGTCCGGTGTGACCTCGTCTTGTGTATCGATCAAGAACAGCCTTCCGTCGGTGATCCTCCCGAATTGCTCCAAGCCTTCTTCTGTCAGAGGAAGTCCGGCCTGGTAGATCATCCAACGCAGCAACCATTTTGGCCGCATTTCAAAACTGGCAATACAGGCGCGGTGCTCCTCGTAGCAGGTGAGCAGATTCAACACGAGCTGATTGAGAAACGTCGTTTTCCCATCGCCGTTTCTTCCGGTCCATACGGAAATCTCTCCGGGCCGGAGGCCTCCGAGGATCCGGTCAAAGGTCGAAAAACCTGAGTGAAGCCCTTCGCGCTCTCCTTCGAGCATGGCTGGGAAAAAGCTCTCTGCGGACTTCACCACCTCCGGGGCCATCTCCTTAGACCGAATGAGCAGATCAAGGACCTTCTCCGGGGTAGCGCCTCTTTCTGTCCATTCATTCGCATCCTTGTAAGGCATCTCAAAGCGCCGGCATCTCCACCGTCCAAGGCGCTGAGCCGCTTTTGCCGCCCCCTGCTCCCCAGCTCTGTCCATATCGAAGGCCAAAAAAATAGTGTCGAAACGCTCCAGCCAGTCCCACTCGTTTTCGATCCAGGCCAGGTTTTCCGCACCGCCCGGAACAGAGACGGCGTTGAATACGCCAAGCTGAGCCAGGCTCATGGCGTCGAGCTCCCCCTCCGTTATCACGAGTTCCTTTTGAGTTGCCGGCACCCGGTCCCGGCCGAACAGGACCTGCTCCGCGTCCTTTTCCTGCCAGATCTTCTTGTCCTTCGTCCGGTATTTTTGATTGACGAGCTCCCCTTCCTTGAAATACGGGAACACGATCGCGCCATTGTGCTGTTTGATACCGAAAGTCCGCACTGTGTCGGCTGTGATTCCCCTGGAAGCGAACCACTTCAAGAGCTGCTCCCCAGGATCCCCGCCAGCTGCTTGTGGCTTCTTGTAGGCTTTTGGTTTGTAAATAATAGGTCCAAGATCACCCAACCTTCTTTTGAGTTCGCGTAAGGACCCCTTCAAACCACAGCGATTCTGATGAAAACACTTCCAGAGTCCTGTATTTGTATTGATGTAAAATCTCTGTTCGGTGTCACCGCAGAACGGACAGTTCAATACCGCTTCATTTCCCCGGATCGTATAGGCGAATCCCTTTTTATCCAGACAAGCCAAGACTTCTATCATGTGATTCCCACCTGGCGCAATTCGGTGCGAGTCTTTTCTACCCGCTTGAGGAGCCGAACTTTTTCAATCTGCTCTGGATCTGTTTTTCTATTCCCACCATTTGTTGATAGCTCGTTAATATGCGCGATGAACCCCTTGAGAGACCTTCCATCTTTCGTGAACCACCAGTCTTGTAGGTAGTATGCCCGAAGCTTTTCCAGAGATGATTCTATTTCAAGTTGCCGTAAGATTTTTTTCACAATGCTTCCGTCTACTTCTGTGAATATGTACTTCTGCCCGGTCACTTGCCGATGAAGTTTGAAGAGTTCTGAGGTAAACTCTTTGTAACCTGGAATTATTGATTGTTTTTTCGATTTCTTAGAAGACTGCTTCGGTTCCGGTAAGGGTACAGGAGAATTTTCTTTTTTCTCTTTAAGCATTTGTGGGCTGGCACCGGTGGGACGGTGAGCGTGTGGGCCGGTTTCCTGTGCCAGCGGAACAATATTTGTACCAGCGGTACAATTATTGTCCCTTTGGTTAGTAAGGGCCTGTTGTACAGATTCACGCGTCCAGAGTTTGACCTTTATATATTGGCCTTGGAGTTTCCCGTCGGGGCTACGTGACTGCATATACTCAATAAGCCCCAGTTTTCTGAGTAGCGATTTCAACGCTTTCAGTTTGACTTTCCCGATTCCTAACCCTCGGCAGAGATACTCTTTGTTCGCCTTTACCTGGTTGGTTTCCTGAAGGCGTGCTGTGAACATCAAGTGAAGGTAAAGCGATAGTGCCTCATGACCTTTACGTCCATGGGCCACGAAAAGCTTATAAAGACCAACGGTACAAACTAGTAGGTCATGATCTTTGTCTATTCGAACATTGGCTGTCTCTGCCATCCCCATTTCCTGTTCTTAAACTGAGGTATCAACTTAAATCGCAGGTTTTGTATGGCGCTCAATAAAATTCTTTATCTGGTCTTCCCGGAAGCGAAGTGCACCGTTGAACTTAACCGTCGGCAGCTTACCAGACATCGAGTACTTATAAACTGTAGAAAGTTTGAGACCCAAGATGTCTGCGACCTGCTTCGGTCCAAGGAGCGGTGTTAAAGTTTGTTCCCCCATATTGTTTCTCCCTTTTTTCGTCATCAGAGTTTTTTCCATATTTAATGCCTCCAGTTTCTTATTCTGAGATTAACGAGTAAAAGTGATAAATGCGATTATTTTCTGTTGATTTACTTTAAAAAAACTATAAAACGACTACAAAACGACTAGGTAATTAATAGGTAATGTGCTGGTACCGACATTTTTATTTATCTGTTAGCATTAATCTCATTTAAATGGAGTATTATTCTTTCAATCTTCTTTTTTAGGCCGTATCTAATATTCTTGGCAGAGAATTTATACAAATTTTTAAAACGTTCGCCTTTTTTGTTTTTAAAATAGGTCTCAATAAATTTGTTCAATTTATCTGTATATTCCCCCACCAGATTGAAAAAGGGAAATGAAGAGAGCTGGTCGAATAAGTATATAATTCCTAAAACAGTAGAAGGCCATTGAATCATTTCTTCATCTTTGATTAATGAACCATCAAAAGCTCTGTTAATTACAAAATATTTTTTTAACAATTTGAGTAATTCTTCATCACTTAATTCTTCATCAAATTGGAAAAGCGATTTAAAAAGAAAAATGATTGCTTGGCTGTTGCCCGGCCAGTGCATTTTCAATTTATCTATTATTCTTGTACTTTCTTCTAATTCTCTTACGGAAATAGTTGGGTCTGTCGTTTTTCTCTGATTCTGTCCCTTTTCATCATTTGTCGGTATTGATACTTTTTGTATCCTGGTTCTTCTGGCAATCTCCTTTTCTAATTTTTCCACGAGGGATTTAGAATTAAGTTTTGCACGTGGAGTATTTCTTAATCCATATGCCAATTTCAGATATCTATTAATGGAACCCCATTTCTCTTGTTCTGAGAGAAGGTAATTAACATCTCTCATTATTTTATCGTAATTGTTGTCATATAATTTATGATAGATTTCCCATTCATGTTCAATTTTTTCCTTCATACCAGGTATCTCAACTAAATTAAATCCTGGAGTAACTCGATTGATATTGAATTTAGATTCTATTTTTTCTGGTTTCTTATTAGGAGTGTTATTTTCTTTTTCTGATTTTCCCATTATCACTTCCCCGATATAAGTGATTTACACTCGGAATTAATAACTCGCCGGGGAGGACCGTCCGAGGATCCGGCTTTCGGGAGCTCTCCCTATCCCCGGCAAAACTTCACTATGCTTGAAAAAGCTTCTCCTGTATTTCAACCACATCTTGGAAATCTTCCAGTTGGAAATTGGTGTAGTGATCGGTCATCGCTTCGGATTTATGGCCAGTAAGTAAACGTAATTTTACATCCGGGATTTTTCCCCGAAGCAGGGTGTTGTAGAAAACTCTCCAAGAGTGAAACGTAACGTGTCGCTGTGTTCTCTGCTCCTCCGAGATGCCGATAGCCCTCAGGGCGCGGTAGAGGCGGCGTTGAATGCATCTGTGGTCGATTGGATTTTTGAGGGTCGAGTTGCAGAAAACCAGATCTTGAGGCTCCCGACATCCGGCCAGGGACATCACCCGCTCCAGGAAAGCGGTAGTCATTGAAGGCACAGGCACGACCCGCCTGGATCCGCATTTCGGCTCCTTGATCCCGAACTTTCTCTCCCAAGCATGCTCGACCTGGATGTAGCCCGGAAACACGCAGCGGCGCTGAAGGCCCTGGATTTCCCCCATCCTCATTCCGCTGGTTGCGGCGAGCAGGTTGATCGTAAAGTGCCTCAAGTCTCCCTTCCAGACCTGCTGGAAACGAGCCTCATCGAAAAGCGCTTTGATTTCCTCTCTGGTCAGGAATGACTTTCTCTCTCGCTTCTCGGCAAGACGCCTGACTGAGCTGCAAGGATTGAATGACAGATCCTGAAGCCTGACCGCCTCTTCAAGGATAATTCTCAAAGTGGAAAGGGCCTCATTGACGGTGATCGGGGAAAGCGGCCTGCCGTAGCGGCCGATCTTTTGAAGCAGGCCGGGCTTCCAGTCTTCGATTCCTTTCACTGTGATCTGGGAGAGCGGGAGTTTTCCGAAGCGAGGCAGGATGTGATGCTCGAGGTAGCCCCGGCGGACCTCTACGTAGCTGCGGCTGATTCGCCCTTCCAGTCTCTTGAGCCTCACGTAGCGGCAGCGCTCCCAGGTCCACCAATCTTTGGTGTACTCTTCAAAAAGGGGATCGTGACGGTTGAGCTTGCCGCTTCGAAGCAACTCGGTCGCGTAGACTCTGGCTGCCCCTTTGTTGGTCTGTCGGGTGCTGCGGCCGCTTGAACGGCCAGAGGCGTCCACAACGCGGTAGTACCAGATTCGTTTCCGGTCTTTAGTTTTTCGGGGGTAGAGGGTGAAGGAGATCTGACCGCTTCCCATCGAAAGCCTCCCTGGGAAAAGGGCACGCCTTTCCATTTCCCTGCGGTAAAGGCTTTCGAAGGGAGGGTCTTATTAACTAGACGGGCTGGCTACAGTCCTGGCTACACTAAATCGGAACTTCTCTTAATTTCTTACAGTACTGAACTTTACCGCTTTTTACCCCCACGCGATAGACGAAGGGGCCATATACTTCCCGGGGAGGACTCGAACCCCCAAAGCAAGATCCAGAGTCTTGTGTGTTACCAATTACACCACCGGGAATAGATCCACTTCGACCGATTACAACCGTCACCGGCAGGGCAAAATTATCATTTTTCTTTTCGAGAGTCAAGAACTTAGTCAATCAGAGGCAAGGTTACGCGAAAGGTTGTGCCCCCATTCGGTTTGCTGGAAACAAATAGAGTCCCGTGATGAGCTTCGATTATACTTTTCACGATCGACATGCCCAAACCCGTACCCCCCTGATCGGAGTAGGAGAAAAAAGGATCGAAGATCTTCTTCTGGATACCGGGATCCATCCCGACTCCCGTGTCTGCAACCTCTACCTTAAGAGTCTGATCCGTCTTGAACGCTTTGATAGAGAACTTGCCTCCCTGGGGCATGGCTTTACGGGCATTGTCGGCGAGATTCAGAAAGACTCGGAACATCCTCTGCTCATCCATAATAACGGGTTCGGAGAAGGAAATTTCCGTAGTGACGGTAATATCTCGGGCCTGGAACTTTTCCTCCACCGTTTCCAGAAGCCTGTTGAAAAAGCTGTCGAGGTTCACGATGGACATGTTCAAACGAATTTCACCCCGTGAAAAATCGAGCAGCTCGCTGGCGATCTGATTCAAACGATCCGCCTCGGAAATAATTTTCTTTGCGTTTCGCTCCACCTTCTCCCGTTCCAAACTATTAAGGATGATCATCTCCGCCATGCTGCGAAGTATAGAGAGAGGGTTGCGGATATCGTGCAGGATCAGAGAGGAAAATTTGCCGAGGGTTGACAACCGGTCCTTTAGAAGCAGCTCCTCCTGGGTCTCCCGAAGAGCTTGGTTCGTCTTTTCCAATTCCCGAGCCCTTTCCCGGAGGTTATCCACGAAGTACTCATTGCTCTTGCGTACCATATCAGATACGGATTTCAAGATCGAGATCGCTATCTTGGAGTTGTCCTGGATAATGGTGTGGAAATCATCTCTGTCGATGTAGAACAGGCGTGTCGGCCCTTTGGCCAGAACCGTGGCGCTGCGGGGCAGCTCGTCGATCAGAGCCATTTCTCCGAACAGGTGTCCCCGCTCGTGCACCGCCAACAGATCTTTCTCCGGAAGGTTATAGTCTTTCCAGACCTCCACGGCCCCATCGGCGACAATATAGAAGCGGTCTGCCTGGGAGCCTTCCTCGAATATAATGTCACCGGGGTTGTACTCGATCTGATGGCAGACTTGCCGGATCTTCTTGATCTCTTGGTCAGGAAGCTCTTGAAAAAAATAGACCTTTTTTAAGAAGGAGAAAAGGTCCTTCAAGCTATACTCACTTTCTCTCGTACAAAGATTCGATATACGCCCTGGTGTCGTCTATTCGGACGTGGCTGATGGTGCACCGTCCCTCCAGAATCACGCCGTCTTGGATGATCAGTTCGGGTGTCTTCAAATCCCCAAGGACCCGGGCGGTAGACAGAAGAAGAATCCTCCTGGTGGCCGCGATGTTCCCGATTACAAGACCTTCCACGACCACACTTGTGGCGCCGATGTTCGTCTTGACCTTGGCTTTAGCGCCGATCTGCAGCTGATCTACCTGAAGCGCCTTTCCCTCGAAGACACCATCAATCCGCATGTTTCCCTTGACTACAAAACGTCCTTCGAAAAAGGAGTCTTCCCCGATCATGGAATTGGCTTCAATATCGATTTGCATTCTTACTCCTGAGACTCGATTTGGGGAACATTGAGGAACTCGATCACTTCCCGAGCGAAGGCTTTCAGCTCTGCCAGAGCGTCGTGCACCCTGTGTCCTTCGAAGTAACGTTTGCCCTCGATCCTGTCAAAGTGAAGGGTATCTTCGGCGTTGAGGCATATCAGTCCGCCGGCCTCGATATCCGTTACGAGTACCGCGGAGAAGCGGGTTACACTTCGAAAGAACTTGTCCGCTTCGACAATGACGTTTCTCTTTCTCTTGAAGCTTCGTTTTCGCATGTCCTCTTCGTGTTGTTGTCCGGCATACATGTCGACAGTCGAGGAATCCTCGTTCACATTTTCGAACAGCCGACGCAGGTTCTCGAAGCGGTGGTAGAAACTGTCCCTTTCGAGGGAGTGCTTGAAATCGAGTTTCAGCTTCGTCTCACTCAGGATCGTCAGGAACACCTCCTCGAAAAAGTTGAGATACAGAAACAGGTAGTACAGCTCCCGGTCCCCGAAGGACTCTTCGTAGGATTCCTTTTTGCCCTTGCTCTTCTTGCCGGCTTTTTCAAGGATTGTCTTCAAATAGGACAAACCCTCCCACTCATCGACCTCTACAGGCTCCTCGACATCAGATGAATCAAATTCGTGAAAGGATTCAAGCTTCTCCCGATAGGTCTTGAGCTTTTTCAATTCCTTGGTCACTCGCTCACGCTGGTATGGATCTTTGGTGGATTTATATACAGACTCGAACTGCCTGATCGTGCGGTTCAATGCCCTAAGCTCTTCTTCAGGGGTCATGCCTCAATCTACCATGAACTCAAAAAGGCGCGCAAGCCGGACGTAAAAAAGCCCTCCGCGGGGAGGGCTCTGTTATCACGTCCCGGGATCGGGATCACCACCCGTCCGCCATATCGTCGGGATCCCGGTAGGTTTCCGCGAATAAATCGGTAACCGCCCGCAAACCATCGAAGTACGCGTAGTAGGTTCCGTAGCTTTCCATGAGATCGAATTCGATCTTCAAACCAAGCAGCTTCAGTCCCCGATCCGATGTGAAGTGAAATTCGTCCTGGATGATGCGCGGCGGTATCGCAGCGGTCAACTGCTTCCAACCCATAAAGTTGAGCTTGCCCATGGTAATTTCTCTGGGCTGATTAAAGTAGTCCGCCACGATCACTTTCAGCACGTGGTTGTAATTCCTGCCGACGACCCATACAGAAATGGTCTTGGTGATTCCCTCTATCGGTATCGGTCGGACGGGAAATATCGAAAGCGAGCTCTCGCCCCTTTGGAAAAACACCACTTTACTACCGAGCACGTACCGATCCGTCTCTTGGATATTGCTGCTCTCTTCACCAGGAATCGGCTGCTTCTCCATAGGAGAACCCTCGAAGCGCCTGATCGTTACTATGCCGTCGTCCAGCATCATCGAAGAATCCCAGAAGGCGACGTCCTCGAACTTGCTCACCGATACTTCAACTAGCTCCTGCTGAGCCTGGTCCTTGCCCAGACGCTCGGCGGCGATTCCCTCGGTGTCCTGGGCCATCAAGAGGGTGGGAAGAAGGAATACCAGTCCGACAATAAGATAACTCTTCTTCATGCTCATCTCTCCTCTCACTCTATCCCGGTTCCCCAGACATCCTGGAGGGTTTCCAGATCAGCCAGATTGTCCCCGTCATAGCGAGCCTCGAAAATATCGGAAACCACTTTGAGCTGATCGATGTACAGGTAGTAATCGTCCACTTTCTCCGTAGGCGTTGTCCACAGCACCAGTTTGGTCACTTCCAGATTGCGAAGCCGGGGCAGGTACTTCCACGACTGGGGAATGGTTCCTGGAACCCGAACTCTGAGATTCTTCCAGCCGATGAACTGCAGGGAGCCGAAGTTCAGCACATGGTCGACTCCATAGAAATCTCGAATGTGAATCTCCAGCTGATAGGCATGGTTGGAACCCCAAATCCACAGATCGATGGCGTCGGCCCGGCCGGGGATCGATATAGGTTTCGATTCGAAATTGTCCCCTTCTCCCACTCCAGGCACAATTTCGACCCAGTTGTAGCCTTTGCGCAGAAAAGCACCATGGATCCCCAGAACCTGGAGCTCCTGATTGTCCCTGTTCTTCCCGTACAACGCCTCCGGCCAAGCCTCAACAAGCTGCGATTCCCAAAGGCTGTTCCCCTCGGCGTCGTATCCGAACTTACTTGGGAAAACTGCCCAAGTGCGGTAGTTCTCCCTGCCAACTTCCTCAGGGTCGAAACTCTGCAGCACATGGGGTACGAAGTTGACGGTAATCTCGTCGGCAAATGCAAGCAGGCAACTGCCAAGCAGGAGTGCTATAACGAGAAGCCTGATTGTAGTTTTCAGCCCAAGCTTCATCATTCTCTCCTTCTTAATCCTTTGCTCATCTGGAATTATATTTCCACATAATCCCTTTGTCAAACATTTTTCTGCAAACTGCCGCGGTAGGCCTGTTCGGCCAAGTAGGAGCTGCGCACGTATGGTCCTGCCACGACGTGGCGGATTCCGCACGCTACCGCCTTCTCCCGCAACAATTCGTACTCATCTGGATTATAGTATCGGTGCACAGGTGCATTAAATTTACTCGGTTGTAAATATTGTCCAATTGTCAAAATCTCCACTGGAACGGCTGCCAGATCCGAGAACAGCCGTTGAAGCTGCTCGTCGGTTTCGCCGAGACCGACCATTACTCCGGTCTTGATGCGCGGGCAATCCGATTGTCCGCTCCTTCCGTTCCGACTCTGAGCTGCTGTGTTCAGAACATCCAGGGAGCGCCGGTAATCGGCGCCGCTGCGCACTCGCCGATACTGTTCTTCTACCGTTTCTACATTGTGGGCGAAGACCTCTATGGGCAGCCCGACCACCCATTCGATCATGTCCCGACGTCCTGCGAAATCGGGTACAAGAAGCTCAATTTGAAGAGAAGGGACCAACCTCTTCAGATCCTCCACAACCCGGATGAAGTGGGACGCTCCGCCGTCGGGAAGATCGTCCCGGGTGACCGAAGTGAGTACCGCGTAGCGGATGCCATTGGAGCGAACGTAGCCCGCTATCTTTCCACCCTCCTCCCGATCCGGGGGCCGGGGATGACCGTGGTCGACGGAGCAAAAAGCACAGCTGCGGGTACATTGATCGCCCAGAATGAGAAAAGTAGCGTTTCCACAGGCGTAGCACTCCCCGAGGTTAGGACAACGGGCGGATTCACACACCGTGTGCAGACCAAGACCATCGATGGCCCTCCGCGTTCTCATGACCTCCGGAGTGAGCCTCTTATGTTTCCGCAACCACGGAGGCCGTGCGGATATCTTCATTGTTCACCGACTCCTTCACCATACTTGGCTGCCCACGAGCGGTAGGCCTCGCCCCATCGCAAATGAACAGGAGCGGACACCACGAGCTCGCCTTGAGAATGGAGATCCTGATTGATATATTCGACCATTCCTGCCAGGGCGCCGAGAAAATCATCCTCCAACATAAGCAGCACGGTATCCCCGTAGGCCCGATCCGCGATCGGTTCATCAACAACGGCCAGACCACCCTCTTTCGACATGTAATCGAGGCAAAACCCGCTTAAAACATACGTTTTCAACACGATAATAGCAACATCCTGCTCCTTCATCGCATCGAGGAGGCGGCGGGCCTTCACCCTATCCGTAATATTTCCGATATCTTTTCTTTGGATACGGGTTGGATCCCCCAAACGGGAAAAGCCCTCGGTAAAGCGGGCAATCTCCCTCTCGACTTTGTCGTTGCTAACGGCGACTAGAATCCCGACCTGTAGTGTCTGCGGAGTTCGATCCCCTCCTCCTAACCGATCCAAAAAGTCGGGATCTCGAAGGAGTTGGGCGACGATTGCTCCTGCCTCATGATTTGCCTGCTCCCGGTCATAGACCAGGAGGATCTGGTTGCCCGGAACTGCGCCAGAACGATCTTCCCGGAACACTTGCATATCGGGGAAACCAGCGGCGATCTGGGTTGGAGTGAAAGGATGGGCCGGAGTGAGATAGACATAATCGGGTTGAAAACGTTCAGCCACGGCGATGAAACCCTGCAGAGCTTGTTCCTCTGTAGATTCCGAGTCTGCAATCTCGAGTTTGACGTTGATGTCTTGGGGAAACATTTGTTTGATTTGGTGTTCCTCGATGCCTCGACCTCCTAACAGGTCGGCACTGTAGGGATCGAAATAGAGAAGGAAGCGCGGCCCGGAGGTACAGGAGCTTAGTGAGGACAATGTGAGAGAAAAGATGACCACTGCTCGGATGCGATGGTACACTTCCCCAAGCTACAACCACGGTTCGTATTCGTCAAGGCACCCCATCTCTGAACAGCGCACTAAAGGGATGCCTACTAAGATGGACGTCAAGCAGCCTTGACAGGTTGAGCGATAATAAGCATAGTAAGTGCACAAATATCGGTTTTCCGGTGCGCCGATAAGGAAGCATCGGAAAGGGAAGTTTTTCAAACCCCAAACGATAGAGCAATTCCGTTCAATACGCAGGAGGTAAAATGACCCATTACAAAGAGATCGGTCTGTCCAATACCAAAGAAATGTTCAGAAAAGCCATGGAGGGAGGCTATGCCGTCCCTGCCTACAATTTCAACAACCTGGAACAGCTGCAGGCCATCATCACCGGATGCCTGGAAAGCCGTTCACCTCTAATTCTTCAGATTTCGAAAGGGGCTCGTGCGTACGCCAATCAAACCCTGCTGCGCTATATGGCCGAGGGTGCGATGGAAATCGTCAACTCCTCCGAACATCCGATTCCGGTCGCCCTACACCTGGATCACGGCGACAGCTACGAGCTGGCCGTATCCTGCATCGAAACAGGCTTTTCCTCCGTCATGATCGACGGTTCCGCCCTTCCCTACGATGATAACGTGGCTCTGACGGCCAAAGTGGTCGAATACGCCCATAAGCACGACGTTTCCGTGGAGGGGGAGTTGGGTGTGCTGGCCGGAATCGAAGATGCGGTTTCCCATGAAACGAGCAATTACACCGATCCGGAGGACGTCGAAGATTTCGTAAAGAAAACAGAGGTGGACAGTCTGGCCATCTCGATCGGAACATCCCACGGCGCATACAAATTCAAAGTCAAGCCCGGGGAGTCTCCTCCTCCGCTACGCTTCGATATCCTGGAGGAGATTGAAAAGCGTATTCACGGATTTCCCATCGTGCTTCATGGAGCATCTTCGGTGCTGCCGGTGTACGTGGACCTGATCAACCAATACGGCGGGAAGCTCGAGGGCGCGGTCGGCGTATCAGAGGATCAGCTACGACGGGCGGCCAAGTCCGCCGTGTGTAAGATCAACATCGACTCCGACGGCCGCCTGGTAGTCACCGCGATCGTACGAAAGATGCTTCACGAAGATCCTAAGAACTTCGATCCGCGCAAATACCTTGGCCCGGCCAGGGAGGAGCTGATTCAGATGATCGTACGCAAGAATCGAGAGGTGCTGGGAAGCGCCGATCGGGTATAACACAACCAGTATGCTCTCCTCAGCCTTGACCCTTGCTCAAAGGTAAAAGGCGAAAAATCGACCGGGTGCGATCCGGCCCAAGATTGTTAGATTTTGTTGCAAAAACAGCCAAGGCTTTTTACATTGGGTGCAAGGGGGTGGAGCGATGGAAGAAAAAAAAGAGCGTACCATCGAAAAGGCCAGGGAGTACTTTCATAAATTCTGGTACCGTAAAGCTTCTCTCTCTACCCTGATTGCAGAGATAGGCATATCCAAACCCACCTTCTACAACTACTTCAAGAACAAGGAGCAGCTGTTCAACTCGGTCATGCTGTCCACCTATAATGAGTTCCAGTACGAGTTCAGCCAGAGAAGCAAGAACGCCAGCAGTGCCGTCGAGAAGCTCGATATATTTGTTCGTACCTACGCCTGGTTCTTGGAAAACTATCCTCTGTACAAGGATCTCTACATCCCCGGAAATGATCTCTTACCCCGCTGGGTCAAATCTCGTTCGTCGAAAGATCTTTTCGCAGAAGGCGTTGAAACCGTGAGGGGAATCATAGAACAAGGTCAGGAGGAGGGTATCTTCCAAAAAGACGTCGATGCCGAGGCGGCCGCCCTTGTCGTGTACAACGCAATCGTGTTATTGCTCTCTCACAACCCAAACCAGTTTCGACGAAAGAACAAACCCCCCTATAATCTCGACATCAATACCCTGCTGCGCATCCTGGGACAAGGATTGATCGCCCCTGACTAAACGTCCCGTTCCAGAAACGTGTATACCAAGGACCCAAAAAAGAGCAACACCGTGAGGAAACCCGCCCATAGCAGGAACGCCCGTAGATAGAGGTAGGTAATCGCCGCGCTGAGGAAGGGAACAAATACCAGAAGTATCAGAAACAGAACCCGTACCACTCCGTACCACTCCTGATAACGGAGAAAAAAAATCGTCACAAAAAGCAAAACCGCCATCCGTACAGCAGGCAGGAGGAACAACAGATAAGGTTCGTACTGACCATATTGGGAAAAGACCTCTATAATTCCAATCAAGGTATAAAACCCCCCGCCGAACAGCAGGAGCTCCTGAAATGTCTTCTGAGAATAGACCAGAAAGTATAGAACCGCCAAAAAAACGACCGGAATGAGATGATCGGTAAGGAAGTAGTACAGATAGAGGGGAAAGCGACGATACGACAGGGGAATGAACCTCCGCAGTATAAGAATCACAATCAGACAGGGAAGGGCGTAGAAAAAACCCTTGATGAACTGAAGCGCCGGCAATCCCCGTTGGGCAGATATCGCCTTCACTTTCAGGGTCTTCCGACGGCCGGCGGCAGACAGGACAAAGAGGGTAAAACAAGGGATGCCCAGGATTGCAAACAGGCTCATCTGGATTTATCCAAGGACCGTTTCTTCGATCTTACGAACCTGGGCGCGGTACAGGGAGGCGATACTTACACCGTAGTCAGCGATCAGCTGGATGATGTTCCTCGATTGGTCAGACAAGTCCTCCCCGTTGATTCGGTCACCGGCATCCCCCAAACCGGGCAGGATATAGGCCATGTTATTCAGACTGGGATCCATCCAGAGAGTGTAGATCTGCGAGTTCTCAATTGCCCGTACAATACGAAGGGAACCCTTGAGCACGGAAATCACGTTGAGGAACTTTATCGAACGAGGCTTAATTCCCTGATCGTGGATATACTTCACGATGGTGACCAGGCTTCCCCCTGTAGCATTCATCGGGTCCGCAAAGAACAAATCCTTTCCGTCGAGAAGATCGAGATTAAAGTAGGAGCGTTCCAAGTCGAGAATGTACGCCATGTTGTGCTCTTCCTTGGTATCATCCCGGCTGATCCGGAATAGGGCGAAGGGAGTTACATAGTCGTTCGAGGAGTACTCCTGGATCTCCTTGGATACGATCATAGAGGGTAACAGGGCCGCCCGCAGCATTACGCACATCACGCTGTTACTCACTTTTTCATCGATATCGGGGATCTTGTGCACGGCGTAGTTCTGCGTCGGGACATTAACCGGCGTATCGACAAAGATGTAATTCTTCTTCTCAGGGATAGAGCTGGAAAAGGCCAGATTAAACAACAACTCGTACGCCCTCTGTATATAGTAGACAAACTCCGGAGTCTCAGTACGAATATCCCTCAGTTTGGCGATCAACCGGGAAGCTTCGCCGTGAGTCGTGCGTGGAGTCTCGAAGGAATACACATGGATATTCGGTTCCCTGTGGCTGATCTCCTGCATCTTTTCGCCCATCTCGTTGTATACGGCGATGAGCTTCTGTCTTGCCCTATTCATCTCTTCCAGAGGGATCCCTTGCCCCAACTTCGGAAAGAGATCCATGGCTTGTGCGTACTTGGTGTCCATCATAGCGATGGTTTTTTTGTCTTCTTCGGTAAGATATCCGTCGAGGTCTGAGGCTTGTAGAACTATTTGTCTCATGAGCCAACTGTACCTACCCCTTTGCCCTTCGTCAAGAACGTGAGGTTTCGCCCTTGATTCTCAAGTGCCCGCAGTGCTATGAAAGCCTACAGGTGAAAGCTAACAATCAAACCCAGCGAGTGCGTTACGTCTTCAGAGGCGTGATTCAGGGGGTTGGATTCCGGCCCACAGTGTATCGATGCGCAGTTTCTCTCGGGCTGACTGGTTTCGTTCGCAACCAGCGCTCCGAGGTGGTTGCTGAGATTCAAGGACCTCCTTCAGGCATAGAACAATTTCCCACGGTGCTGCGGGAGATGCTTCCGCCGGCTGCGGTATTGGAAAAGATGCACTCCGAGCAGATCCCTGTACGGTCTGAGGAGGCGTTCCGGATTCTCGAGAGCAAGGCTACGGTATACAGTTTTCCGCCGATCCCACCGGACCTGGCGATATGTCCGCAGTGTAACGCGGAGCTCTTCGATCCGGACAACAGGAGATATCTCTATCCGTTCATCACCTGCACCCAGTGCGGGCCCCGCTACTCTATTGTCGAGGACACTCCCTTTGATCGAGACACCACATCGATGATCGATTTTCCCCAGTGCCCGGACTGCCTGGCGGAGTACACGAACCCTGAGGATAGACGCTTTCATTCTCAAACCAACTCCTGCTGGTCCTGTGGACCGACACTGGAACTTCGAGCCGCCGACGGAACGGCTGTGGAAGGAGACCCGATCATAGAGACCGTAACTGCTTTGCAGGCGGGAAAAATCGTCGCTATTCAGGGTATCGGCGGCTTCCATCTGGCCGTAGATCCACGAAATCTCACAGCTATGGAACGGATACGGCAGGACAAAGAACGGGAGCGCAAGCCCTTTGCCCTAATGGTTGCCGACCGGGAAGAAGCGCTGCGACTGTGCCGACTTCAGGAAGGGGACTTGGAGTTTCTAGCATCGACGGCCTCACCCATCTTGATCTTCCCCCTGACCGACAATGCTCCTTCCCACCTTCAAACTGTCTCCCAAACAGGTACCCTTGGGATCATGCTCCCCTACACCCCCCTGCACCTGATGTTGTTCAGTTATCCCGACGTGGATATTTCCTACCGGCACCTGGTGATGACCTCGGGTAATCTCAAGGGCGAACCGATCATCACCGACCCGGAAGAAGCCTTCGACAAGCTGTCGGATGTGGCGGATCTGTTTTTATATCATAATCGTCGAATCATCTTTCGCACCGATGATTCGGTGCAGCGGGTGACCCGGGAAGGCCAGCGTATCTTTCTTCGTCGTTCCCGGGGCTACGTACCCCGGCTGATACCCCTGAAAATGAGCTTGGCGACTACCATCCTCGGGGTTGGAGCCGATCTGAAAAGCGCCCCGGCCCTGGGAAGGGAATCAGATATCTACCTGGCTCCCTATATCGGGGATCTGGAGGATCCCATTACGCGAGGGGATTTCGAGAGGCAGATCCACAAGATCCTGACCCTCTACGCGGTGCAACCCGAAACACTTGTATACGACCTTCACCCCGCTTACCATTCGACACGATGGGCTCTGGGACAGAAAATCGAACACAAGATCGGCGTTCAACACCACCACGCGCACCTGCTCGCGGTCATGGCGGAGCACCAGCTCAACGAAGTTATTGGTCTGTCCTTCGACGGCACGGGATACGGCACCGACGGAACGATCTGGGGGGGTGAGTTCCTTCTTTCCCGGCGGGGAGGCTTCCGCCGGCTCGGATCTTTCAGAAGCTTCGCACTGCCTGGTGGGGACGCGGCGGTGCTGCATCCGCTTCGGATCGCCCTGTCTCTACTCCGAGAATCCCTCGAGGCAAAGGAGCTCGAAGAGCTGTTCTGCGAATACCACCGGCTTCCGGAGCAGGACTACCAAATTCTGGTTGACATGCTGGAGAAGAACCTGAACTGTCCGACCACTTCATCCCTGGGGCGCATCTTCGACGCAGCTTCCGCCTTGCTCGGACTGGTGGATACCGTCGGCTACGAGGGAGAAGGACCGATACGACTGGAGGGTCTTGCCCTTCAAGGGTACCGTGGGGAGCTTCTAGATGCTTCCGGGAGCCGGTTCGGCGACGGTATATCTGTGGATCAAGACGGCAGCGGGTTTTTCAGGCTCGACTGCAGCCAAGTGCTGAGATCCCTGGCTCAGGCGCGGGCAAGGAATGCGAAAATAGAAGAATCTGTTCTGACCTTGCTCGCGCTGGACTTCCACAAGGCCGTCGCCGCAGCGGCTCTCGAGGGTGCCCGCCGCATGATGGAGCAAACAGGCATTCCCAGGATCGCCCTGTCCGGGGGGGTTTTTCAGAACGTTCTGCTCACCGAGCTCCTCGTCCCCGCCTTAAGAAAAGAAGGGTTTGAGGTATACACCCATCGGGACGTTCCGGCGGGCGACGGAGGTATTGCGGTGGGACAGGTTTATTTTCTGCCCGGGAATGAGTAAACTATAGCACTGGAGGAGACCATGTGTTTGGCTGTGCCAATGAAAATAGTGAAGATCGACGGTGCCGGAAAAGCGCTGGTGAAGCAGGACGACTTTGAGACAGAGGTCGACCTAACCTTGATTGAAGACCCGAAGGTCGGGGACTATGTGATCATACACGCTGGATACGCGATCGATCTGCTCGACCTGGAAGAAGCCCAGGAGCGATTGAAGCTGTTTCGCGCCATAGAGGAGTCCGGGTGAGTGGCCGCGGCCACCGCACGCGGGCTTCGATGTCTCTGAAGCAGATCCTGCAGGACCGTCGTTTGGCGGAACCTTTGCTGCAGGAAATCGAAAAAACGGCGGCGGAGATATCCCGTACGGTGAGGATCATGGAGGTCTGTGGTACTCATACCGTCGCGATCCGCCGTTCCGGGATTCATTCGCTTCTTCCGGGGAATGTGCTGCTGATCTCCGGACCCGGCTGTCCGGTGTGTGTGACCCCGACCAGCTATATCGACAACGCCTTACAGCTGCTGGAAAGCACGGACGTCATCGTGGCATCCTTCGGCGACATGCTGAAAGTCCCGGGATCGGACGGCAAAAACCTGGCTGGGTATATGGGCGCCGGCAGAGTGCGAATCGTATATTCTCCGGCGGAGCTTCTACCCATGGCTGGTGATATTTCAGAACCCATAGTCTTCCTTGCCATAGGTTTCGAAACAACGATCCCCACGGTTGCCGCCGCATTTCTGCAAGCCCGCAGGGCAGGGCTGTCCAACCTGTACCTGTACACCGCTTTCAAGACCGTGCCCCCCGCCCTGCGCGCCCTACTGAGCAGTCCGGATAGACAACTCGATGGGTTCCTACTCCCCGGTCATGTTTCGGTGATCATCGGAGAGGAACCCTACGGCTTTCTCGAAGAGCCTGGGGGCGTTCCGGGAGTCATCGCCGGATTTGAGCCCCTCGATCTGTTGCAGGGGATACTGGCTGTGCTTCGCCAGATCACGCGGGGGGAACAGCGGGTGGAAAACACCTACACCCGGGCTGTACGCGCCCGGGGGAATCCAAAAGCCCGGGAAATCATGAATCAGGTCCTTGAACCTGCGGATGCTCTCTGGCGCGGATTGGGTGAAATCCAGGCCAGCGGCCTGGTGTTGAAGGGGGACTATCGAGAGGCGGATGCGGCGCTGAGCTTCCCTCTAACGCCGCTCTACAACCTGGAGCCGCCGGGCTGCGCCTGCGCTCAGGTTCTGCAAGGTCGTCTCCCGCCCACCGAATGTCCGCTGTTCGGCAGTAGTTGTACGCCGGAGGCGCCGATCGGGCCGTGCATGGTTTCCTCTGAAGGCGCTTGTGCAGCCAGTTTTCGCTACGGCGAGGTGATGCTGTGAGCACTTCCGAACGCATCACGCTGGAGCACGGCAGCGGCGGCGCTCTCTCCCGACAGCTTACAGAAGAGCTGATCTATCCCATTTTGAAGAATGAAACGTACGGGGAACTGGCCGATGCCACCTCCTTCGAGAGCCAAGGAAAGGTATTTATCACCACCGACACCTACGTCGTGGATCCTCCCTTCTTTCCAGGCGGGGACATCGGCACTCTGGGTGTTTTCGGCACCTGCAACGATCTGGCTGTATGCGGGGCTCGGCCCCGCTACCTCACGATGGGTCTTGTCCTGGAAGAAGGTTTCCCCACCTCCGATCTCAAGCGCGTTCTGGAATCGGCACGACGGACCGCCGATCAGGTCGGGGTCCGCGTGATCAGCGGCGACACCAAAGTCGTCCCCTCCGGCAAGGGAGGCGGTATTTTCATGAACACCACAGGTGTCGGAGAAGCCCTGGGAAGTCACCTCTTATCGGTCAAGAACATAAAGAGGGGGGACAAGGTCCTGATCTCCGGTCCGATCGGTAGCCACGGTTTGGCGATCCTGGCGGCTCGGGAAGGGTTGAAGGTTGCCGCATCGCTGCGCTCGGACTGTGCTCCCCTGTTTCCCCTGTGCGAGGCGCTGTACTCTTTGGGCAAGGATCTCCGCTTTATGCGGGATGCAACTCGCGGGGGTGCAGCGGCGGTACTGAATGAAGCGGTAGCGGATAATTCCGAGTGTGGACTGGAGATTCTGGAGAGCGCTTTTCCGGTTCCCGGAACCGTGGCAGCCGCCTCGGATCTGCTGGGACTCAATCCTGTGGAAATAGCCAATGAAGGGGTGTTTATCGCCGTGGTTGCGCCGGCTGCAGCCGACAAAGCGCTTTCGCTTCTCCATTCCTTCGATACGGGTCGGGAGGCCTGCCAGATCGGAGCGGCGGGCGGCCGATATCCGGGCAAGGTGATTCTAGAAACTGCAATCGGGGGACGGCGTATTCTAGATCTTCCCCGCGGCCTGTTGTTGCCAAGGATTTGCTAGAACTCCGGCGTCACTCGCCGTGATACTGAATCAGGGTGCGAAGTTTGTATTTTTCGAGCTCTCTCTCGTAGTTCAGGAAAGGAAGCCCGACCACGGCAAAGATGCCGATCACTTCGGCCCCCGCCGCCGAAAACAGATCCGCCGCCGCCTTGATCGTTCCTCCGGTTGCGATCAGATCATCCATCAGGAGGATCTTCTGATCCGGATTCACATCCGCCTTGTGGACTTCGATCTCATCCTCTCCGTACTCCAAGGCAAAACTGGCTCGGTAGGTCTCTCCCGGGAGCTTTCCCTTCTTACGCACCAGGATCAAGGGGAGCTGAAGGCTGAGGGCGACCGGGGCGGCAAACAGAAATCCTCTCGCCTCTATCGCGGCAACAGCGTTTGCCTTCAAGTCGCGACAGAAGGACCGGGCTTGATCGACACAGTAGTCGAAGGCTGAGGGCTCGGTAAGGATGCTGGTGATATCGTAGAAGAGAATCCCCTGTCTGGGAAAGTCCGGGACCTTGCGAATCACTGCGTCAAGGTCGTATTCACCGCCCACGGGCTTGATCCTCCAGTTGCCGGGTCAGAGCTGCAACCCAACCCCTCAGGACCGCAGGAGTGAGCTGGTCGGACTTGAGGTTCAGAAAGCTCTGATCGGACAGGACCAGCTCGCAGTCCTTAAGAGCCTGGCGAAAAGCCATTATCGTGGGCTCGCTGTTCACGGAGAACAGGCCCCCGACCCGTCCGGCCAGCGTTATTCCCCCGAGTGCTCGCAGAATCTCGGAAAAATCCGGATGGATCGGCTTTCCTCCCTCGGGCAGGGATCCAAGCAGGAAAAGGTCTGCAGCGGTTAAGTCGGGTATATGGGACTGATCAGCAGCTTTGATCTCTACCTTGAACTCGTCTATGTCGAAGCATTCTTCAATGTCACGAACCAGCTTCTGCATCTGATCGTCCGCCGGTGCGTAAATGATGACTGCCCGGTACATACTCCGCCTCCTCCGTCTGCTAAGGCATCCTATTATGGATACTCTTCGCCGGTCAATACTAAGGACAACCGGTGCAGCCGGACGACCGGCGGTTGCTATGGATAGAGTCTGCGCAATCCCTGGACACGGGCGCGGGCGTTTAGGCTCAGTTCGGATCGCTGGCCCTTGCGGAGCATATGGTAGCCGAGGCCGGCAACCATGGCTGCATTATCGGTACATAGTCGGAGGGAGGGGAAAATCACCTCTAGATCCGGTTGCTTGCTCAACCGCTTTCGTAAATAACTGTTGGCCGCCACTCCACCCCCGACGACGATCCTGTTTAGGCCGGTATGACCGGCGGCCTTGACGGTTCGATCTACCAAGATATCGATTGCGGTAGCCTGAAAAGAAGCGGCGATATTCTCCTTGCTCTTCTCGAAGTCCCTGTTCCAGAATTGGTCGAGCTGATTGACTGCAGCGGTTTTCAATCCGGAGTAGGAGACATCGAAGGGGTGATCCCCCTTGTGAAGCGACGGCCAGGGAAAACGAAAGGCCTGCGGGGATCCGGTTTGGGCGAGCCTGTCGATGGCCATTCCTCCGGGAAATCCCAGGTCGTAGTGTTTGGCTACCTTATCGAAGGCCTCTCCACAGGCATCGTCGATCGTGGCCCCCAATACCCGCATCGTGTCGAAATCCTCAACCCTGGTGATCAGAGTGTGTCCGCCGGATACGAGCAGTCCGATGTAGGGATAGCCAATGTCTGTCTCCAAATGCGGGGCGTAGAGATGGGCGAGGATGTGGTCGACGCCGACCAGCGGTTTTTCGAGAGTGAAGGCCAGCCCTTTTGTAAAGGATAGACCCACCAGCAGAGATCCGATCAAGCCCGGTTGAAAGGTAACAGCCAGCCCGTCCACCTCCGTTGCCTTTATTTTCGCTTCTTCCAGAGCCTGTTCGACAACACGAGAGATGGTTTCAATATGCCGTCGGGATGCAATTTCCGGAACGACCCCGTAGAAAGGCCGGTGGTCTTCGACCTGAGAGGCGACAACCTCGCTAAGGATTCGCTTCCCCTTCTCGACCACAGAAGCGGCGCACTCGTCGCAGGAGGTTTCCACGCCAAGAACAATCATGAATCCTCTCCCATCTCGTCGACCAGAGCCGAGACGGAAACCAGTTCCACTCCCGCCCTTTCCAATTCATCCAACAGCTGTTCGATCGCATCAACGATCTGGGGATTGTAGACATGGCCTATCAGGACAGCGTACCCCTTTTCTCGGGCTACCTTTATCCCGCTTTCAAGAGTCTTTTGAATTGATTCGGTCTGCGGCTCGTTATCAAGAAAAATGTCCCTCTCCAAAAAGGGGACACCGTGCAGGTTCGCCACCGCGGCGCCGACCGATTCTGTTGTGGTGCGACTGTCCAGGTAAAATCGCCGGTTTGATCGAAGATAATCCATGACTATGTTCATGACCCGTTCATCCGCCGTAGCCCGGGATCCCATGTGGTTGTTCATGCCTACAGCCTGGGGAACTTGAGAAAAACTGTTCTCCAGCAATCGGCGTATTTCCTCTTCGCTCTGAGTGGTGAGGATCGCTCCCGGGCCGGGGTCGTTTCCATTCACCGCTTCCATGGGCAGATGCAGAAGAAGCTCTTTCCCCGCCTCGACGATTCGCCGAGCCGATTCGCTGCTGTGAGGTAAGTTGGGAAGTACGGACAGGGATATTGGACCCGGAAAGCAGAGGAATGTCTCGAGTTGCTCGAGGTTGTAGCCCACATCGTCGATGACAACGGCTATTCGAACTTTGGGGATAGGTCGTTCCCGGCGCTTGGTCCCTACAGCCTCTGCCTCCGGCGGCTGTCTTTCAGGGGGCGCCTCCTCCTCGGTCTGTTGGGGAATCGACTCACCGGGTTGTACCACTTCAGAAACATGCTTCCCCCGGTTCTGCGGCAGAAGAACTATGATCGCGACCAAACACGCGGCAATAACTGCGAGAAGCAGGATCGCCCGCCGCGAACGAGATTTATTGTTCCTGGATTGGTTTTTACGCCCCCTGGACATGGGCCTATTGTATCTCTGGGGTTGTCTTGGTCAAGACACCGAGGCAGGTATGGGATCAGGTATATACGAATTCCCGCAACTCCTGGGCACTTTCCTTCAACTTCTTCAATGCGCGAATCTCGATCTGCCGTACGGTTTCAGGAGAGATACCCATCTCGTCTCCTATTTTCTTCAGCGTATACTTCTTCCCCCCATAGAAGGCGAACCTGTAAAGCAGAATCTGTTTCTCCTTGTCTAGTAAGGTCTCGAGGAACTTCAAAGTCCGCTCCCGCAGGTCTTCCCGCAGCAGATCTTTTTCAGGTACATAGGAGGTGTCTTCGATAACGTCCTGAAGGGTTCCGCTGTCCTCTTGAGTCGGCCCGTCCAGAGAGACCACGGCGTTGGAGAGCTGCACGATCGTTTCCACTTCCCGTATTTTCAAACCCAGCTCTTCGGCGATCTCTTCGATATTTGGTGTTCTTTTAAGTTCTTGTGACAGCGAATTATAGGCTTTGTTGATCTTCCGCAGCTTCTCCTCTTTCCTGTGAGGAAGACGGATGGTTCGCCGTTTGTTCGACAGGGCGCGTACGATCGCCTGTTTTATCCACCAGGAAGCGTATGTACTGAATCTTACATGCTTGTGGAAATCGTACTTTGAGGCTGCTTTGATCAATCCTAGATTCCCCTCCTGTATGAGATCGAGAAGGGAAACATCCCGGGTCATATATTTTTTCGCGATTCGTACCACCAGCCGAAGGTTCGCTTCGATCAGGGTCTGCCGGGCAGCATCATCGCCGTTGAGTACCCGCTTTGACAGGGCAAGTTCTTCCTCGAAGGTCAGCAGCTGGCTCTTCTTGATCTGAGCGAAATAGGCCCGTAGTGCATCTTCTTTACTCTCTACACGGTCCGCTTTCATCGCAGATTCCTGACTATATTTATGCAATAAGCGTGCCAACTGCCAGCCGGGAATAACAACCCATAAGTAATTGCCTTATAAACAATTATCTTTCTATCAAGTCCGGGTTCACCGAAACGCCTTGTTTTGTATACTTTTTTATACCATCGGGCAGTCCGGGGTTCTACAAAAGTATTCACTTCCCGATTTGGCGAATACAGTGAATCAACCGGCAGTGTTCAGCTGCTTGTAGATCATATCCGCAATCCCAAAACTACCGCGCTCAGCCATTTTCTGTGCGTATTCGTCGTACAACATGTCTTCGAAAAACTCTTCCGCCATGCCTCCATCCAGCAGACCGGTTTTGGCCACCGATTTACGCATAACGTTGAGCATCTGTTTGATGAAAATGGCCTCGAACTCCTGAGACACCTTGTACAGTTTGCTCGTTTTGTCTACGGTCCCGTTCTGTTTCGATGCTCCGGGTGCTCCAATACGGGGTAGGTCATTGTTGGGGAGATAGGGCTGATAGGGAATATTCGCGATTTCCATCTGTCCGTCCTTAATTTACGATTAACGTACCGTACAGGGATCCAGCCCTGTCGATCGCCTTGATGATATGGATGATCATCTCTGTTTCCAAACCGATGCTTCTGAGCGTTTCCACCAGATCCTCGACGGTCGTGCTCTCCTCAAAAACAAAGCTCCGCTCAGCCTCCTCCTCATCCCACAGACCTCCCGTAGGGCGACGATAGGGACTCACGCTGACCGAAATATCTTTATAGGAAACGGCGACCTGAGCGATCCGTACCCGCTCGCCAAATATAATCACCCCGGAGCTGGAATCTATCACCACTTTGTTCGAAGGTTCGGGGGTGACTTCGATCGACTCCAACTGGGCTATGAACGCCACCGGATCGGCACGCCACTGGGGGGGGATGGACAGCTCGACCATAGCCGCGTCCACGGCCTGGAGTTCGATATCCGGGTACTCCTGGCGTATCGCCGCAGAGACGGTGTTGGCGGTCACGAAATCCGGATTGCGTAAAATCAACGAGAGTGAATAATCGCTGAGGAATTCCGAAATCACGTCCTGCTCTATGATCGCACCTCCAGGGATGGTTCCTACCGTTTGTTGGCTGCTCCCGGACGTTGACCGGACGGAGAATATCTGACCCTGTGCGAGAGCATAGACATTTCCATTGGCGGCCTTCAGCGGCGTCTGAAGAAGCACACCCCCTTCCAGACTGCGGGCATCCCCAATACTCGAAACGAGAATGTCCACGGACTCCCCTGAACGGACGAAGGCGGGAACCGCACAGCTCACGGTGACCACCGCACAGTTTCTGCTGCGCACATCCGCAGCATCGATACGAAAGCCGAAGTTCGACACCAAATTGGCGATCGCCGCCTTTAACAGCTCGGAGTTCGAGGAGTCTCCTCTACCGGCCAGACCGGTCACCAGCCCGATACCCACGAGTTGGTTCTCCCTGACACCTCTCAAGTCAGCGATATCCTTGATGCGGACCGTGGGGATGGCAAAAATAGCAACGCTCAGGAACAAAAAGAAGACAACAGACGATACTTTAGTAGCTTTCAACTGACACCTCCCCGGCTGCGATTATACGCCCCTGAAAGCGTTTTCCGGTCAGATCAGCACGAACGTCGATGAGGTCGCCAAAGCTTCCAGAGCGGAAGGCTCTTCCGGGAAGGCTGATCTGAAGCCCGGGGCGGATAAAGGTGATGGTAATTCGGTCACCAGCCCGCACGGCCAGGAATCGTTGCAGTCGGTCCCTCTCGATACGCTCCCCGTGACTGATCGGTGCGGTGGTTCTGTACTGATCGAGGGTATCCTCTTCGGTGAGAAATGAAGACCTAAGCAGCGAAATATCTTCTTCGTTGAACGTCAATACCTCTTCGCTTAGCGCTTGACCGGTAGGTAGATCGAATCTAGCCCGGGCAACGGGAAGAAAGTGGTGAATCCAGATGCGAAAGGACCCCTCTAGGTTCCCAAACCTGGGAACATCATCGCCTCGGGGACTTAGAATCTTGTAGTTTATCTCCATCTGACCGGCAGGAACAGCCTGAGCGGAAGAGGAGCTCCGGTATCCCGAACTGTAGGGGGATCTGGTTGTTTCGAAGACAATCCGATCCTCCCAACCCGAGGCCATTCCCTGCCCCTCCTCTGCGCTATCCGAGCTTTCCAGAATCACGGGATGGTTGAGCATCTCGATCTCGATCCGTCCTTGTTTCAGAGTGTCCTGACTGTCGATATAGGACAGAAGAGCGAAAAAGAACCACTGCCCTCCCTTTGGAATCGCGCCGCCCGGCAGAAGCGCAACTCTGCTCCCGATGACAACAACTTCTCCGACGATCGAAGCGACCTGCTCCTGGATAATCCTCGCCGGGAGCAACACCGGGCGGGCCGGAACCGGACCGAGGGGCAGCTGATCGAGGAGACGAGCTTGCGCCGGATCCGAACTGAGAACAGAAGCGACCTGTCCCAAGGTGTAGTGAGGATCCTCGAGTAAGGCGGATTTATGCAAATAGACGGTTACGGGTGCTCCCGCAGAGGTGTAGCCCGGACTGGCCTGGCCGGCGATGCTGAAACACATCCCGACTGAGACCAGGATCGAGAGCAGGACCCGGCGCCAAGCTTTATTCATTCCCTATTACCGCTTCAGATTGTTCGCGGTGGCCAACATAGAATCGGAAGTCTGTATGGCTTTGGAATTGGTCTCGTAAGCTCTTTGCGCAACAATCATGTTCACCATTTCCTGAACCACGGAGACATTCGACATCTCGAGGAAACGCTGAACAATCTTACCCATCCCGTCGAACCCGGGGCGTCCCGGAATGACTTCGCCGGTAGCATTGGTCACCTTGAAGATATTTTCCCCGACTGCCTGCAGACCCGCTGGATTGACAAAACGATAGATCTCGATCTGTCCGACCTCAATCGGATCATCGATTCCAGCCACCTTGACGGTAACCCTGCCGTCTTGGGACATGGTCAAGGTTTCCCTGATGAACCCTTCCGGAAGGATAATTTCAGGCATGAACCGATAACCATTGGAGTTGACCAGCTGTCCGTTGGAATCGATCTTGAAGGATCCGTCTCTGCTGTACCCGTAACTTCCGTCGTAGAGAAGGACTCGAAAGAAACCCTCCCCTTCGATCGCCAGGTCAGCTACATTCCCGGTGGATTGAAGCGCGCCCTGGGTGAAAATCTTTTGGGTAGCCGCTGGACGCACACCGTGTCCGACCTGGATTCCCGTCGGAACCAGGGTTACCTCGGTAGCCGGGGTGCCGGCAACACGCAGCGTCTGATACAGCAGATCCTCAAAATCGGGACGGTTGGCTTTGAAACCCGTTGTATTCACGTTCGACAGATTGTTCGCAATGGTATCAATATTGAACTGCTGTCCCACCATGCCGGATGCAGCAGTCCAGAGAGATCGCATCATCTTCGGTCTACCTCCTAAACTCGTAGTGCCTCGTTGATGAGGCGTCCCAACAGGCTGTCCTGTGTTTGGATCATCTTTTGATTTGCTTCATAGGTCCTCTGAACTTCGATCATCTGAACCATCTCGGTAACAACATTTACGTTTGAGCTTTCCAGAAAACCCTGCCGCACTTTGGGCCGCCGATCTCCGGCGGCTATTTCCGCAGGTCCCGATTCTTCCGTATCTTTCCAAAATGAGTTGCCCATCTTTTTCAGATATCGGGGCCGCTTAAATTCGACAATTTTCAGACGGTCTACCCGTTCGAGGTTCTCCCACTCATTCTCTTCAAGGGACACGAGCCTGCGCTCGTCGCCGGAGTAAGTAGCGTTCTGGTAGATCACGCCATCCTGGTCAATGACAAAGTTGTTCTTCTTGGCCTGAATGGGACCGTTTTCCCCGAGGACGAATTCGCCGTGCTTGGTGACCAGATAACCCTCATCGTTGAGAAGAAAGGACCCGTTTCGGGTATAGCGCTCCCCATCGGGGAGCAGCACCGACAGGAAACCCTCTCCTTCCAAAGCCAGATCAAAGGGGTTTTCCGTCTGTTTTAAGGATCCCTGGGTGAAGGCGGTGTATACCTCGTTCAACTCCGCCCCCGTGCCCAACTTTCCCACGATCGGGGTTGTATCGATCGAACCTAAAGGGAACACAAACATCCCGTCGTCATTCATGCGACGGAGCAGTATTTCCGGAAACGCCTTGTTGATGGCCGTATCCCGTTTGTACCCATTCAGATCGACATTGGCCAGGTTGTTGGAAATTGTGTCCAGGCGGTGCATCTGCACAACCATGCCACTCGCACCTGTGTAGAGACCACGAATCAATGACGACCTCCTCGCTCAACTGGAGTACTTACCCGAGACACATCATGTGTGCACGTGGGTATCAATGTGATTATCGGTGCGGCGAAAGAATCCTTGATGGAAGGCGTAGATAGAAACCCCAAATAACGGCTGTTTACAGTGCAAGGTATTGCCGCCAGCAATTCTAATTATGGTCGACCTGGGGCCATAATCGCTACCGCCATGCTGTAC
>CAZVHJ010000065.1:0-27423 GCA_964627715.1 uncultured Spirochaetaceae bacterium
TAATTATGCAGGAGAAGGGCCTTCGTGTCTACGGCGTATGAGAAATCCGGGCTAGTAATCCATTGATCTTATGGCCCGCAGGCGAAAAATGCAAGGCAAGCAGTCTGCCCAATGACCGGCTCTGATCCGAAGCGACACGTTGCCTTCTACATCCGAGTCTCCACCGAGCGGCAGGCCAAGGTCGAAGAAGGCTCCTTGAAGAACCAGGAGCAGATGCTGCGCGCAGAGCTGGAGCGGCGAAAGATCCCGATTGTCAGGAGCGTCCTGGATCCGCTCCTTCAACTCCAGGAAGAGAGCGTTCGGATCGCCGAATCCGACTTGGTATTCTGCTACGAGGACGGCCTACGACTTGGAGTGACCTGGTGGAAGAACCGATTCACCAAGGCGATGAACAAAGCCGAAGAGAGCGAGAAGGCCTGCACCGATTGGAAGGATCGCAACATCACGCCCCACAGCTTACGCCACAGCCTCAATTCGCATTTGTTGAACTCAGGCTGCGATCCGATCAAGGTCCGGGCTTACATGGGTTGGTCAGACAACATCTCTCAACCGGTTCTGACTCCGGTTCAGGCAGGCTATACACATTGGCCCTTGGATATGCTGCGGGATCTTTTGCCCTTGATCGACACTATTTTTAATATGAATGGTTGACCTCTTGGTCCCGAACCGAACATTGTTTTTGGCTCTATCGTGCTTTATAGAGCTATGTTGTGTCGAGATAAAGAAATAGGCAATATAGTAGTTCTTCTATAGAGTGTCATAATGACCGGTTATTCTGGAAAATGTACCGAATTTTGTACCGACTTTATAGATGTAGAGGGTTCGCTCGGTCTCACACCGAGCGCGGTTTCAGTCCTTTTTCTTTCTGCTTTCGCTGTTTGTTTGCGGTAACGTTTGAAAATATATCCTATCAATTCTTATTAGTTATCTTGTAAAGGTAAACTTCTTTTATTCCCGACCAACCTCTTGTAACAGTAACTGCATTTTCACTGATATCTATTGTTATACCATTTAAGTTTTCATCATAATAGACCAAACTGTTTCTAATTCGTTTTAAGAAATAGGTTCTATGTTTAAAGTAATAGAATCTATTCGCGCCAAACCGCCCGGTGAGATCAAAAAACAAAGATTTTCCCGTAGGTTTTATCACAAGCCCCTTACTCAGGTGGATACTTCCGTCAGCATTTAATGTAATTTCCCTGTCCTTCCCAATAGATGGCACCACAGCACCACAAGGGGTTTTAATAATGTTAGTTTTAAACAAATCTCCAAGGGCGCCGCGTGACTTATAGATTATCTCATCGTTGGATACAATTATGTCCCGCGTGTTGGCTTTGGCTTCTATTACTCCTCCGGATTCCACAATAGTGGCACCGGTATCATTGAGAGTGATCTCGGTGTTTACAGTATTCCCATATATCAATCTAAAAATGTTGCCGGTTTTTTCCCAAACAATACCCTCTCTGACTATCTTAAAATCATCCTCCCGATCAATCCCTAACAATGTTAAAATATTGATGGAAAGATTATTATGGGCATCAAGGAATAATCCATTTCCAAGATCCACACCTAAATAATGATAAGGAACATCGACGTCCTCTGTTTGTGTAACAGTATTACCCTGCCAATCAGTAGTGGTGTACTCTTCTCTTGTTGATTGTCGAATTAAATCGATTCTGAGTAGATATGCTTCGTAATCAATTTCTACCTGGAGAGGTTCCAGGCTTATTTGTTCTGATTCTGCCGGTATATTAGCTACGTTATGAGTGGCATGAGTGGCACATCCTGCCAGTAGAAGTACAATTACTAAAAGAAATGCACTAATACCAATATATTTACCTTTCATCTTCTTGACTCCCGGAAGTAAAAAATCTTCATCATACTCAATGTAGTGCAACATATTAACAAAATCTTATAGTTTTCGCGTGAATTACAGTTTAGAAAACGACTTCGTATCGATTTTCACCTGGGGAAGAAGGTGTAAACTTCGAGCGAATGGCGCCGACGGCCTCTCGGTCCCGAACCGAGATCAAAAAGTTGTGTCCACCGGAGATTTCGACCATAATATATTGATAGAACACACTGATTTGCTGACCAAGACATGCAGTTGGAAGGAGGTTTCAAGTATGACAACCACGCCATCGGATTTCGGATCAGAACCGCAAGGGGAGCTGGATCATAGTAGATGTCATTATCTGATCATCACCGCGATTTCCGCGGTACTGTTTATGTTTCTGATGTCGTGTATGACTTTGCCGAATCCTGAAATTCCACCACGGGATGCTCCGGGATCTTCAGCGGAAAGCGAAGAATCTTTTGAGAATTTCAAGCTTTCGGTCGAAAAGAAACCTTTAGGTTTCGTTGTACTCCAAGGTCAGGAGTTACAGCTTTCTTCCTACAGTCAACTTGACCCCCTTTTCCTCGATACATCCATCGCGGCCCACCACTATTACTTAAAAGCCCGGCGCAGAAACAGAACCGGTCTGTGGCTTTCAGGAGCCGGAGGCGCCTTGATCGGAACGGTACTTGGCGTTGTAACTGTAGAGGGTTCGAGGTTCATCGGCGTAGACTACGCGCTAATAGGTGCCGGAGCCGGTCTGGTTATATCCGGCATAGTAGTGTCGGGAACTCAGCTCGGGCCGATGCAAATAGCGGTTGATGAGTACAACAACGAACTGAAATATCGTTGGGTCTGAGATAAACGCATCCAGTGGTCGCACCGTTGCCGTAGAACGACGCGGGAGGGCGAACGCCGATGGGTCAAATTCTTCGAAGGCTTTTTCGTCACTCCGCCACAGCATCGTAGCATCGAATCCGGAGGATTTAACATTTAGAAGTCATTCTTCAAGGGGAGTTTGAATTTCATACCAAGCGTATATTTCGTAATTTCTAGTGTCCCCGGAATTCTGTTAGCGATTCTGTACCCAGTACTCACGCCACATTCGGCAATACTTGAAAACTCTGATGTCGCTATGGCCTTCCCAGCTAAGAGTCTCCACATAGACCTGAAGATCCAACATTCATACGTTGTCCAGATTTGAGATCGCTGCCGAATGGTGATAGTCTGCCATTGTCCTCCGTCAATGTTTGCCTTGTATCCCTTGCCGCTTCTCATAACTCCGATAGGCTCCGAAGCCAAGAAGATATCCGAGCAGAGTCAGCATTTCTTTCAAATCCATCGCGGGCAGCTCGGTTGTGAATATCCAGCTCGCCAGATAGCGGACCGGAAAATTGATTGCGAAGGATATCACGCAGATCCAGGCGAGCGCCGGCCGCCAGCCGGAGAGAAAGAAGCTCTTGCTCTGAGCCTCAATTTTGTTGATTTCCGCCTGCGCCAGATCGATTTTCATTCCCGCCTCAAGCAGTGCCCGCTCCGTTTCCGGATCCCGCCTACGCATGGCATTCGCTGCTGTCTCGATTACTTTGCTTACGCCGCCGAGCGCTGTAGAAGCAGCCTCGCTTGTCTCTTTTTGCAGTATTTTTGTCAAGAATCCCATTACCATTCTACAATCCCGGCGGACCGGACGGCCGCGTTGAACGCCTCGGACAACGGAGCCCACTCGTCAATCTGCCGGTCTCGACGGCTTCCGCAGAAAACGTGCTCGTTCCCCCAGGGATTGCCTGCGTCAAGCTCCAGCAGTGCCCCATTGACCTTGCTGGGAACCGGAATGAGGCGCAAATACAGGCTCTATAGTGGCAGGGGGAGAATCAAAAGTTAATGGGTGGAGAAAGATAAGCAGCAATTTCTTAGGTGGTGAATGGAATTTTAGAATTCAAAGGAATAGTATCTCGCGATTAACAAACACACGTTATCGACAGCAAAGAGAGATACATGGAGAAGATGCGATCACATATACCAAGATTTATTTAGCCTGCATCTAGGAAAAAACTGGATCGAGGAAAATGATGAGTTCGAACACCCTTTTGCCTCTGACTGTTATTATGATCGGTAAAGAATCCTATTTACCGACCCAAAGAAATATATTAGAAGATGCCGAATAGGGGACAGGACGACATTAATCCACTGTGGGATCGTCGATGCGCCCGATCACGATCGTTCCGGACTCTTCCAGGGTGCGGATGATATTGACGATACGCTGCTGGGCAGCCTCTACATCCCCCAGCCGGACCCGACCGATCTGTTCAAGCTCCATCTGCAGCTTCTTGCCTTCCCCTTCGGATAGAGTACCGAATATATACTCCTTTACACTCTCTTCAACTGCCTTCAGGGACAATATCAAATCTCTGTTATCCGCATTTTTCAACACAGCCTGAACAGCCTTTGGCTCCAGCAGAATGATATCCTCGAACACGAACATCTTGGGCTTGATTTCATCGGCCAACTCCGGATTGTTCTTTTCCAAGGTTTCGATAACCTGCTTTTCCAATCTGCGCGTTGAAAAATTGAGTATCTCCGCTACCCGCTCAATGCCTCCCGCCTCTGAGTACTCATCGGCACCCACTACCCTGACCTTTTTCTCGAGGACCTCTTCAACCACCTTCAACACAACCGGAGAGATTCTATCCATTGATGCGATTCGTTCCACGACGGGCAGGCAAAGTTCCTCAGGAAGTCGGGACAGGATAGAAGCGGCGAGATCCGTTTCCAGATAGGAAAGAATCATAGCAATTGCCTGGGGGTGCTCCGGAAGTAGAAATGTGGATATGAAACCGACATCGGCCGCTCGGATAAACGAGAAGTGCTTGCTCCGAGACGGCATAGGCGCATTCTCTGACTCTACGCTCGAGAATATCAGCTGGTCCAGCATTTCTTCCTGCCGACTACCGAGCTTTGTGATACACTCTTTGAGCCTGTTCATCTCCATGGTTATTTCACCGCGCAGTTCGCTCAAGCCCTCTGTCAGCATTCCGCCTAACTTGGTTTCGGTCGGCTCTTGAGGATACAGGAGTTCCAGATCACTATCGCTCGGTTCTTCATCCGCCTCAACGGCAAATACATAATCCAATTTCATATCGGAGCTCTTGCGCTTCAGGTTCAGAACGGGATTGTCACCGGCCAACAAAAAAGCCCGGCTCGGATCTATTAATCGGATCAAGGTATTCTTCTTCAATCCGGCAAGGTCTCGCAGAAACAATCGTTCCGCTTCGAAGTACAGCTCGGCCATAACTCCCAGAGAGCCGAGACGGGATGCCAGCCTCCCCGCCGTACCCGTACCACTGGAGTACCAGTAGCGCGCAGAGAGTTTGGGAATGATCGGTTCAAGGGTGAGATAGGGAATGCACAGATTGATCATCCCCTTTTCTTCATTTACCTGCGTTTCAAAAGTCACCAGCACGACCATTTCCGAGGGCGGCACGATCTGGGCAAACTGAGGATTGGTTTCGATTCCCCCAAAACGGGGACGAAGATCGACAATTCTGCTCCAACTCTCCTTTAGATTTCCCAGTAGGCGAATGATAATCCCCTCCATGACAGCCTGCTCGATATCAGTAAGGTCTCGTGCAAAGCCTCCAGCCTCTCCCGGTCCCCCAAACAGTCTGTCGAAAATCGAGAATGTGATAGCAGGGTCGATCTCCAGGATCGCCGAACCTTTGAGGGGGTCCATGTCGATTACTGCCAGAGCCGTTGGATTGGGAATTGATCGGACGAACTCTTCGTAGGTGAGCTGGTCGACTGAAAAAACATGAACTTCAACGAAACTGCGCAATTGAGCGGACAGTGAAGTGGTAATTAGCCGGGCAAACGTCTCGTGCATGATTGAAACTGTGCGGATCTGTTCTTTGGAAAACTTGTCCGGTCGCTTGAAGTCGTAGATCTTGACCGAATATTCCTGATTGGGACGAAAACTTCCGCCGATGATCTCGCTGCCTTTAATCATCATTGATCTGTTCCCGGCTAACTCGATTGTCCAGAAGCTCAGTAATCCGAATACCGAAGTTCTCGTCGATTACCACAACTTCTCCCCAGGCAATCTGGCTACCTGAAGCTACAACGGCAACCGGCTCCCCGGCCAAGCGGTCCAGTGCAATAATGGTTCCTTCACCGATACGGGACAGCTCGTGGAGACTGAGCTCCCTTCCACCGAGCACTACCTGCAGCGGAACCTTGACCGCAGCGATCTGTCCTTGGTTTTTTGAACTGTTCATGCCTCTTCCTTCGATTCCACAACTTCCAGGCTTTTAAAGAAGTAGTCCCCCCTGCGGCGGATGATTTTCCCACGGGCAAGTACCTGCCCTCCTACCTCGAGCTCACAAATCCTCTCATTGTCCGGTGTCGGCCCGTACTGCTGTCGCTTCCGTATATCCAGAAGATCTCGGGGCTTAATAATGGTGCGTTGTACTACAATCCTGGGTTTTAACCTAATTTGCTCGGAGAGAGAGGAGTTTAATAGGAATTGTTCCAAGGACTGGTTCATGACCGCCTCCTTGAGCAAATAGTATCGTAAACAAGTTTATTGAGATGAAATGTCGGAATCTAACACTATCTTGACGGGAACGACACTATCTTTACCTTCTGATGTACGTTCTATAATCCCTCGGAGACATGCCATTCAACTTGCGAAAGTAGCGATTAAAAAAGGAAATGTTGTTGTAGCCCACGGCCAACGCTATTTCTATAACCGTCATATCGCTTCTCTTCAACAAAGTACAGGCTTTTTGGATGCGGATGTGGTTGATGTACTCAAAAACCGGTGTGCCCGTTTTTACTGTAAAAACTCTAGAGAAGTAGCTTGGAGTCAGACCGCAGAGACGGGCCAGGAAGGATAGAGAGAACTCCTCGTTATAGTGGGATTGGATGTACCCGACCACCTCATCGAGGGTTGCAGCACCGCTATCTGGCTCCTGCACACAGATCCTCGGCAGGGTCCGTTCGATAAGCAGATCGAGTTCCGCCATTTTGAGGCAAATCATCCGCTCATAGCCGGAGCTCTTGTCTCGGAACTCCTCCAGCATTTGGGACAAGGTGAATTGTATACGGGAGGCAAGCTCTTCAGGTAAATGAAATACTTGGATCCAGCCAGTATCAAATAACCGCGGAAGCTCCCAGAAGGTACCGCGCAAACAAATCTGATAGAATCTGCTTAAGGCAGCGACCTGCAGGTGCTCGCCTTTACCCGGAGGAATAAGCAACAGATGTCGATCCCGGATGACCGACCGCTGATCCCGTTCGCTGCATCGAATCGCGCCCCGATCGAGATAGACGATCTGATGTTGTTCTTCGACGGCCAGGCAATCGCTCCTGGAGGAGATGATTCGATTAATGGAGAACGAGTTTTCAGGGATGTAATTCAGCGGGACAGTCACTCAACTCCCATATTCGGCATTTATAATACTATTATACAACATCCCCTGTATCAATCTAACATTATTTCTACAAGGCATTTGCGCTGTGGGGAATTTCGGGTGGATTGAGCAGGCACCCGTGCATGGAGGAGCCCCACAGTACACCCAGTCTGGATCAAGATGACAAGCACACGGCCGATCTTGTACATCCGCGCCCAGGCATAACTGCTTCGCGCCCCTTCTCGAATCCTCCGTAGGCCATCTCCCGCTTGCGTCTCGTTGCTGCAAGGAGCAACGCAGAACACCTGTTGTAACGTCCCTTGTAGTCATACACGATGTTCTCACACCCGTTGACCAGCTTGGTGTCCTCCCCATCCTTCCAGGCGTTTCGAATATCGATCACCGGCTTGATCTCATGTCGGTCCCACAGCCTGCTGATCAGCTTTCCATCATCGTAGCCTCTGTCCGCATCCAGGTATTCACAAGCCTCCAATAAGTCAGGATGCTGGGACTCAAGATGATCCACCAGATGGTGGGCAATCGGAGCCTCTCCAGGGGAGGCTTTGGTGAGCTTGAAGGCCAACGGTAGCTCATAGCGGGCGTCCACCAGAAGATGCAGCTTGTAGCCGAACCAGCTCTTCACCGTCTCCCAGCTACTGCCGTCCTCATTCTCTCCTTTGTAGGTTTTCACCCCCAATCAGCATCCGTATCCCGACGCCCATCCGGGGGTTTTGGCTCCTGTTCCTGATCCCGTTTCCTACCGCGGGCATGACTGTCGATGCCCTTGCCGTCCACCGCCATCACCCGCCCGAGATCCGGAAGGTCCTCTTCTACCTCATCCACCAGGCTCTCAAAGATCGCTTGGATATGGTGTTGATGGTTTATAAGGTTTTTCAGAAACCGGCTCCGGCGGCCTCCCCCGAAGAGAAATTGCCTTAATCAAGCCTCCCGATCCGGGACTGCCGGTGGAGGGAAGTTCGCTCCTACCAGCGGATCAGCTCTTCAGGGTCTATGGATAGGATCTCCTGCTCCCGCTCGTAAAAGTAACGGGCGGTCTGCTCCACCAACGGATCCAGGACCTCCGGCGGCGGGTTGCCGAACATCTGCGGATACGGATCGCCGCCGGGTCCCAGGGGCTCTGCAGAGCAGAAACACTTCTCGTTGTTGTATCCCACCAGGTAAAGGGCCATCAGGATAAGGTCCAGATCCAGCGAGCCTGCTCCGAGGGCCCTGCGGTTGGAGTCCGCCAGGTGTAGATTGGTCATGAGCAGCCCGTACTCCAGGATGGCGCCGGAGACGTGGTCTTCCTCGGTGTACATGTGGTACACGTCCCCGGCCAGGTGCCGTACTCCCGGGTGATTGACCATGTCCAGGAGCATCTTCGCTTCTTTGCAGGTATGGCAGAAACTGACCTCGGCGGCGCGAACCGGCTCGATCGCCGCCCGGACGCCGGAACTCTGGAAATCATCGCCGAGGATGCGAATCGCTTCGGCGGCCCGGTGGAACTCCCGATCGTCGTACGGCTCGGGGCGCCCGACGGCGCCGGGGGAAAAAAGCAGATACGATCCCCCCAGCTCGGCACACATCTCGATGTTGCGCCGGAAATAGTCGATCGAGCGCTGGGTGATGTGCGGCTTGTTGCTGGACAGCTCGCAGGCCGGGCTGACCATGCCGCAAACCCCGCTCACCCTGACCCCATGATCAACCAGGACTTTTTTCACCTCCTTAGTCTTGTAGCCCAGGTCCGGCCCGTAGCGGTTTCCGTGCAGCTCCACATAGCGTACTCCATACCTGGCCAGACGGGCCACAGACTGTTCGAAAGGCTCGATGCCGAAGCCCCAGTTGCTCCAGGACAGGTTAAGCCGGGGCTCCACCTGCGGATTGTTCCGGCGGAACTCGATAAACTGCTCGACAACTTCTCGATCCCTCGCCTGGAAGTTTTGCGGTTTCATTCGTATACTCCTCCATAGTGATGTCGGCCTCGCGGTCACGGCGTCTGCGCTGGTGCTCGCTCATGGTACAGCACTTGACGGATGTCGGATAATATGTTTTACTGGCTTACACGAGCAGCTACACGTGTAACATCATAACATAATGCTCATAAGGAATCAAGAAGAGGAGAGAGCCCGTCATGGCAACAGGGAAACACAGCTTCCGGATAGCGGTGATAGGCGCAGGAATCCATGCGGAAACCAACATTTTCCCGAGCCTGTCCAATCACCTTCTTGCGGACGTGGAGAAGGCCGCCGTCTGCGATCTCGAAGAGGAGAAGGCCCACCGCATGGCCGCGCTCTGTGCGGCCGGCGCCGTGTACACGGACTATCACCGCATGATTCAGGAGCAACACCCGGACGGCGTAATCGTCTGCCTCAACGCCGGGCTTCATCCGGAAATCGTGATTCGCTGCCTCCAGCTCGGCATACCGGTGCTGGTGGAGAAAGCTCCGGCGGTGACGGTGGAGCAGGCCAAGAGGATGCGGGAGGAAGCCCAAAAGACAGGAAAAGTTCTCATGATCGCTCACCAGAAGCGCCACGGTACCGCCTACCGGCAGGCCAGACAGATCGTGGCGGATGAAGCTTCTTTTGGACGGGTGGTCCAGGTCGAAGCCAAGATGCACGGCATGCCGGCATTCCCGAACAACTTTTGCTGCCTTTTGGAATGGCAGATCCACAATATCGACCTGATCCGCTGGTTCGCAGGCGATATCGAAAGCATCGCCGTGCAGTCCTCGATCCACTCTGAAAAAACAGCCTCTCTGACGCTGGCTCTGAAATTCGCAGGCGGAGCAGTGGGGGCGGTGGGCTGGGGCACGTACGGCGGGCCAGGCCCTTTCTGCGAGCGTCTTGAGGTGATCGGTGACAGCGGAAAGGGCGTCATCGTCGAGAACGCCTACGACACGATTCTCTACGAGGGTTCCTGGGCGCGGTTCTGGCGACCGGACTGGAACCCGAACCTGGCCAACCAGAGCCAGGTGCTGATGGGTTACGTCGGCGAGATCCGCCACTTCATCGCTTCGGTGCGCGGCGAAACGGCACCGTCTTCCTCTATCGACGACGCAGTGAAAAACCTGGAAGCCCTCTACGAGATCGCTCGCCAGATGGGGATACCCACCGAGTGGAAGTATACTCCCAGCAAGTTCTGAGGCGGGAAGAAAGGGGGCGGAGATGAGTCAGAAGCTTATGATCTACCGGTCGGTCCCGGAGTTCATCCAGGGCCCTGGCGTGCTCAATCTGATAGGGGAGCAGGCTGCACTGCTCAGCAGCGGCCGCCCCGTCTACGTGCTCCTGGACCCCTGCGTCCGCTTTCTGCAGAAAAGAATAGAGAGCTCACTCGCCGGGCAGGACGTGAGCTTTGAGATCACGCTGTTCGACGGGAACCTGAACCTGGGCCACGTCGAACGGCTCGCCGGGAAGATCGAGGCACGGCTGAGCCCTTCTGTGTACATCGGAGTAGGAAGCGGAAAGACCATCGATCTTTCCAAAATGTTGGCCCGCCGCTCCGGCACAAGGAACGTCATCGTGGCAACGGCTTCGGCCACGGACGCTGCATCCAGCCACGCCGCCGTGGGTGTCGACGATCGGGGTCATGTAAAAGCCCGAAACTACGACGCCGCGCCGGACCTAGTACTGGTGGACTCCGAGGTGATTGCCAAGGCCCCGGTACGCCTGTTCGTTGCCGGGATCGGAGATGCGCTGTCCAAGAAACACGAGCTGGAAACAGCGGTGGCGTTGGGGGAGCACAATTTTTTCGGTGCGGACCGGCCGTACTTCATCGATTCCCTGGCCGTGTTGCTCTACGACACCCTTCTCACCCGGGGACGGGCCGCCAGGGCCAAGGTCGAGCAGGGGATGCTCAGCGAGGAGGTGGAGCAGGTCATCACGGCCTGCGTTCTGTTGAGCACGCTGGTCTGGGAGAACGGAGGTCTGGCCGGGGCCCACAGCATCGCGAATGTTTTATTCAATTCCGGTTACTGCAGCCAAGCCCTGCACGGCGAGCAGGTGGCTTTCGGCCTGCTGCTGCATCTTGCCCTGGAGAATGCGGAGCACGAGCTCAAGCGGTTGCTGCCGTTTTATCGGGAGGTGGGGCTGCCCAGGACTCTCTCGGCCTTGAGTGCCGGCCTGACGGACACGGAGGCGGGCGCTCTGACGGACCGGCCGGCGGTACGGGAGATAGCCGAAGGCATTCATCTGCGCTGGAAGAAGCACAACCTTAACTTCTCAGCCCGGGAGATTCTCGGGGCGATCGGACGGCTCGAGATGGGAAGCTCGAATGCCGTTAACGGCTCCGGCGACAACGGATTTCGCGGCAGCGGCTCTCAGCGAAGCCGGTAGATTCGGTCGAAAATCCGCTTCATCTCCCGGTATCGCTCAAAGAGCCGGCTGTACAGCCCATGATTCCCGGACCTGGCGCGGACCGTCTTGTCGAAGCGGACGCACCTGCCGACCGCATCATCCAGATCAGCAAACAATCCGATCCCGATGCCGGCGATCATCGCGGCCCCGAAGGACGCTTCCGAGTGCCGCGGAATCCGTGCTTCGATCCCGAGCACATCGGCTATGATCTGCAGCCACAGCTTGTTCTTGGTGCCGCCCCCTACCAGCAGGTACTCCTTGAACCCGTCAGCAAGTGCGCCGAAGGCCGAGCGAGCGTCCCGCAATGCGAAGGCCGTGCCTTCATAGACGGCGCGAGCGAAATGCGCTCGACCGTGGCTGGCCCGCATGCCGAAGAAGCTGCCCCGCAAGCGGGGGTCCCAGTACGGGGAATCTTCGCCCTGAATATAGGGATGAAAGAAAAGCCCCTCGCAGCCGGCTTCTACCGCCGCCGCCTCCCTCATGATCTGCCCGTACGCCCGTGATGAATCCGATTCGTGAGCCAGGAACACGTCCCGGAACCAGGCCGTGGAGTGAGCGCAGGCCCGGGTATTGTTGTCGAGCATCCACCTGCCTGGGTACAGGTAGGTCCAGACATAATACCTGCCCTTTTCGACTCTGCGCAGATCCTCTGTCACCGTCACCAGGGCCCCCGCCGTTCCCAGGCGTATCTTACACTGGTCGGAGGATCTCAAGCCCACGGACAGCGATTCGATGGTGGCGTCGCTGCCTCCGGCCGCCACGGGAATATCCTGAGGCAGACCTGTCTCTACGGCAGCCTGCGAGGTGATCTTCCCCACAACTTGACTGGAGGGAAAGAAATCAGGAAATCTGCCGCGATCTACGGAAAGTTCCCGGAACATCGAATCCGGCCACCAGCTCTGGGTTTCGCTGTTAAACAGGCAGATCGCCGAGGCTTCACTCAGGTCTGTTTGCAGATTCCCGGTCAGCCGATAGGTAATGTAGTCCTTGGGAAAAATGAGCTTTTCGGTCTTGTTCCAACTGTCCGGCTCGTGACGCTGCAGCCACAACGCCTTGGCGATCGTGGCGGTATTGTTGAAGGGATTGTGGGACAGCCCCGCCAGGAGGTCCCCGTGCCTCTTTTCGATCTCCTCCACCTCGCCGAGGTTGCGGAGGTCGTTCCAAAGTATCGAGTTCCGCACCGGCTTTCCATCCCTGCCGATGAAGGTTATCCCCTTCATCTGGCCGGTGGCCCCTACCCCGGCGACCCGACTCAAGGCGATTCCCTGCCGTTCGTGAAGTTCGTGCAGGCACCTGCAGGCGGCCGTGTACCACTCCTCGGGATTCTGCTCGAACCATCCCGGCCGGGGAGATAGGGGCCGGTACTCACGGGAAGCGAAGGCAATACAGGCGCCTGTTTCGTCCAGGACGCTCACCTTGCAGCCGCTGCTGCCGATATCGATCCCTAGCAATAGCTGCTTCATCTTGGTACCTCGATACACATTGTAAACCATCCAACGCTATCGACAAATCCAAATCCGGGCCGCAACAGCTCTGGCACAGTGTTTTTTTCCTCCACAGCCGTTGACAACTACCGGTTCCCCGGTTAAAATGATTATACACGAGTAGCTACTCGTGTCAAATATTCAGGATGTGAGTATGAACGAAGTGAAGAAACCGTACAACCAGCTGTTCTTCGAGCTCCTCCGCCACGAATTAACGACTTTCGTCGGCGAGGAGCACGTGATTACCGATGAAGCGGAGATAGACGTACAGAGCCTGGACGTCTGGTGGGTGACCCGCTTCTGGAAATTCAGCGATCATGAGTTTCCCAGACCCTTGGCCATTGTGTTCCCGGATACGACCGAGCAGGTAGTAAGAATCGTACAATTTTGTAACGAGTACAAAATCCCCTGCATACCCCGCGGCGGAGGTGCCGGTGACTCAGGGGGTACAACCGCCATCACGGGCGGCGTGGTGGTGGATCTGAAGCGGATGGACCGCATTCTGGAGTTGAACGAGAAATCTCTCACTGTCCGGGCCCAGCCGGGGATTCTACAGAAGCACCTGGAGGAATACTTGAACCGCCGCGGCTATACAATGAATCACTTTCCCGCTTCCTTCAACACCTCCTGTCTCGGAGGCTTCATATCCACGAACGGAACCGGGGTACTGTCTTCAAAGTACGGGAAGATGTGCGACATGGTGCAGCAGCTCGAGGTTGTGCTTCCAAACGGAAAGCTGTTCCGCAGCTTGCCGGTCCGCTTGCACTCAACAGGTCCAGACTACTCCCGTCTGTTCATCGGGGCCGAGGGTACACTTGGGATCGTTACCGAGGCGGTATGTAAGATCTATCATCTCCCAGAAAAAAGGGAGTTTCGGGGATTTCTGCTGCGGGACCTCACCTCAGGCATCGAGGCGGGCCGCCAGATCATGACTAAGCAGCTCGATCCCTGTCTTCTCCGGTTATACGATGAGCGGGATTCCACTCACATCATGAAGGACCAGTTCAGCGTCGACGTCGAGGGCTGCGTCATGCTGATCGGCTTCGACGGTCCGGCCAAAGTGGTCGAGGCTCAACAGGAGGTGGCTTACGAGCTGCTCTCCGACGCCCGAGCCAAAGACCTGGGAGAGGAACCGGGGAAGAACTGGTGGACGGGCCGCTACAAGTCCTACTACCCCCCCAACGATTACATAGCCTACCCGTGGATGACCGCCGTGGTGGACACCGTCGCCCCCTACGAAATCATCGAGAAGATCTACCGAGCCATGAAAGCGGCAATAGAGCAAGGATTCAAGGAGTGGGAGGCGGTCTTCCACGCCCACTTTTCCCACTGGTATGAGTGGGGCACGAGCTTCTATCCCACCTTCCTGCTGAAGAAGTATCCCGATGATAAACGGCAGGCCCTGAGGCTGTATAACCGGATCATGGATGCAGCCATCCGGGCTTCCATCGACAATGGCGGAATCATCAACGAGCACCACGGAATCGGAATCAAGAACGGGCGGATGATGCGGGAAGTATACGGAGAATCTTACGAACTGGCCAGGACCATCAAAGACGCCCTGGATCCCAAACGGATACTCAACCCCGGAAAACTAGGCTTGGGAGTGTAAGATGGGCATAGAGGAAATACGAGAGACCACGGAAAGCTGCAAGCATTGCTACATGTGCCGCCATGCCTGTCCTACCTTCCTGGCGACCAAGCTGGATTCCCACACTCCCCGTGGCTATGCACTGCTGCTGTCCGAGATCGATTACGGCTTTCAGTCCTTCACACCAACAATCGTAGACCGCTTCTACCAGTGCAGCCAGTGCGGGCTGTGTCGGGAAGACTGCGCCTACCACTGGGCGGAGGATGAGGTGGTGCGAAACGGGCGCGAGGAGATCGTAAGCCGGAACAAAGCCCCGCAGAGGGTCGAAGCCGTCTCCGCGAGGATTATCGAATCGGGCTCTCCCTTTCAAAACCCGACCCGCCGTGTCGAAGCCTCGTCGGCCAACACCGGGATAAAAAGCGCCGAAGTTCTCTATTTCGCCGGCTGCTCTGCCCGCCAGAACCACCCGAATATTGTCTCCGCCGTCGAGAAAGTACTGGGAACGCTCAAGATTACCTGGACCGTTCTCAGGGAAGAGGGCTGCTGCGGCACCCCATTATGGGAACTGGGATATTCGGATGCAGCAAAGAAGATCGCGGAAGGGACCGCGGAGCGGATCCGGTCTATTCAGCCGAAGATCCTGCTGAGCGGCTGTCCTCACTGCACCCGGGCGTTCTCCGAGCTCTACCCTAAATGGGGTGTGGCCCTGCCCGAGAGCATCCAGATCCTGCATACGAGCCAGTACTTCGACCGGCTCCTCTCGGCGGGAACGTTCAAGGTCAAAAAAGGCAAGCTGCCGGCGGCGAGCTACCACGATCCCTGCCAGCTAGGACGTAAGCTCGGTGTGTACGAAGCGCCGCGCCGGCTGATCAAGGCTGCCACCGGCTCCAAACCCAGCGAGCTGTTCCATTCAAGGCAAGCGGCGGAGTGCTGCGGGGCAGGTTCGGCCTTGTTTCTGACGGACGCCGCCCTTGTGGGTAGAGTTGCCGAGAAAAGATTGGCGTCTGCTGCGGAGACCGGCTCAAGGCTGCTAATCACAGCCTGCCAGAACTGCAAAGGAGTTCTCAGCGCGATTAAAGGCAGCGGATGTGTCGATATGGAGATACTGGATCTGGTGGAGATCCTGGCGCGAAGTTTGTAGCTCTTCTCGCCGCCGGAGAGAGGAAACCCGAGAGAAAGTAATTACAGAAAAGATTCGCACACTGTGCTCAGCGGCGGACCCCGGAGCTTGCCATTCAGAAACGAAAGAACGGTTGCGTCCAGGAGACAGAATCGCTGGCTCCGTAGCATTCAATGCAAATATACGGACTATCATGGTTGCCCGAAAAACTGCAGGTGGCTTCCCTGTCGTATGTTTCCAGCAGTATCTGACCGTTTTTCCCAATAAAGCGAACACACTCCGCGTTGCCCGTGTTGACGAATACGGTATCCTCGATTCTGCCGAGATCGAGAATTTCCACGCCGAAATGGCAATAAAAAATTCCGGACTTCAGTGCCTCGAATATATCCATGGCGGCATGCTGCTGCACTCGAACAATAGTACAACAGTCATTCACATCGCTCAGGAGATGCGTATCCTGGCAAGCAAAACCTAAAACCCTTCGCCCGGAGCTTAAAAGCTGATCCCATTTCCTGGTTGACAGGGGAAAACCCGGACACTTTTCAATTTCTGAATTGTAGATCTCGATACCATCGTATCCATGCAGCCGGAAGAGGTCATCGATCGAATAGTGCTCCTCAAGACCCCAATCCGGGTGATTAAGAAAAACCAGACACCCCCGTTGATTGTTGATATCTATCAACTCTTGTTCCTGGATGTCTCGCCGGTAATAGATGCTGCCACCATACGGATGAATGATATTCATATGATGACGGTGAGAGAAATCGGCTTCGATCCCGGCGAAGACGACAATGCCGGTGTGCAACACGCCGACTTTGTTTACGATATTGTGATCCGTTATAGCCAAAAAGTCATACCCGCGCTGCTTGTATACCCCGACAGCATCTTCGAAGCGTATTTCGCCATCGCTCCTGGTTGTGTGCAGATGCAGATTGCCTTGAAGCCATCGCCCGTCTGTCTGGCTGTATGGGTTTGTCCAATTTACCGGTTGTACCAAGAAACCTCCATACCTCAACTATTACGATCGTAATTCAACTTTGGCGTTGCGATCAAAGATTGCGATATACCCCTGTACCCGCGTCTCCGTCATTTCAGGGAACAATACAAGGTCTTACGCTTGCCCCGCTCTCGAGGGCGCGCAGGGCCGCGGTTACCCCTTCCACCGATAACGGGAAACGGGGGCCGACCAGTGAGCGAAACGGGTATCTGTCTCGGTTGTGCGATACGAAACGCAAAGCCCGGCCAAGGTGCCTGGCATCGTAGTTATGAATCCCTGTTATCCGTAAATTTTTTGTGATTACATCATGTGCGTCGACCTGGAATAGACTCTCCGGATAGAGTGCCCCGAGCAAGATATACTCGCCTCCCGTACAAAGCATCTTCATACCGATTGGAATGACCGATCGATCCCCGGATACTTCGATCACCAGATCCGCTCCATCTCCACCGGTAAGGTTCATCACCTCCTTCATGACCGAGGTGCCACTGCGTTCTCGGGCATTGATTGTGTAGTCCGCACCGAAATCCCTGGCGATTCTCAGTCGATCTTCCCTGATATCGATGACAATCACTCGCCGGGATCCGCAATCTTTCACTAGCGCCATGGAGTAGAATCCCAGCATGCCAGCACCCTGTATCACCACATTGCCGTATATCCGGTCCCCGACGGCATCGATTCCTGCCGCCGCCGTAGCAGCAGCACAGCTCAAAGGGGCAGCTTCTTCGTCTGCCATCTCGGCGGGGACCTTGAAACAGCAGGTGCCGGCTCGAATATAAACAAACTCGGCAAACCCACCGGTAAAATACGGCGCGATGTCGCTGCGGACATGCCCGTATTTAAAGAGCTTCAGGCACTTCTGTGGCAGTCCCTTGATCCGGCAGTACAGGCATGTCCCACAGCTCGATATGAGAGTCCAGATGATACGATCACCACAGGACAGGGGATCGCCAAAAGTATCGCGGTCTGCACCTTCCCCTTGCGCAACGATGGTGCCGACCACCTCGTGTCCGAGAATTGCCGGTACGGGGAAAGGACGTCGACCTTTCCAGCTCTGCAGATCTGATCCACACACCGTGGACATAGTCGTTCTAACGAGCAATTCTCCTGGTGACGGGTTTTTCGGTACGGGAAACTGCTGCGCTTTCAGCAGATTGCCGGCTCCCATAAACAAGATAGCTTTGCCAGTATCAGCCCTGCTCATCGGCCCTGTCCCTCAGCTTTAAAGTGCAGCCGATACGGACCTCATGGCTTTTCACCACCTGCAAGACGCCGGTTAAGCGAATCTATTACGGCCGGCAGGTCCCAGATGCCATCAATGACATAATGAGCACCGGATCCGGCCAGTCGTCCACACGCCCGCTCCAGGCGGCGCCTTTTCTGCTCCGGATCAAGCGACCGTACCTGTTCTTCATTTAGACCCATTTCGTTACCGGTTTGGGCGACCGCTACGACCCACATGCCGGCGTTCAGCCCCTCTTCAACATCCGGTATCGTGTCTCCGATTTTTACGCATGCTTCGACCGGCCAAACCTGGAGATCGATTGCGTTTTTCCAGCAGGAGTATGGATAAGGCCTCCCGGCAGGCACTTCATCAGAAGCGACGGTGTTGTCCGGGTGGTAACCCTGTTTGCCTGCTTCCCGGAGGTTGATGTCTACCATAGCCCGCGTATATCCGGTCGTCGAGCCTGTGACCATGCCGCGTTTTCTCAGGTCTTCCAACGCTTCGAGTGTGCCCGGAATTAATTGCGCATAATTCGCCAGACATTCCAGCTGCAGCGGCACGAACTCCCCGAACATACGATCGATATCATCAGGAGTTACCGAACGCCCCTTCGCTTCCTCCCACCTTCTTGCAACGGCGGGCAATTCCGAGATTTTCTGCAGATGCACTTTTTTATGAGCTCCCATAGGCGCTCTTGCTTCTTCCATCGTAATCTCGATCCCCTGGCGTCTGTAAACTTCTATGAACACCACTGCGGGGGCGTACACGCCGTAATCCATGGTGGTCCCGGCCCAATCCAGAATCGCGCACTTCAACGGTCCGCGATAGGTACGTCTAAAAAGGAAATCCATGCAGTCCTCCGAGTATGGGATCTTTTTTTACATATATTCACAAATATTTAATATTTGTCAACATTCTTAGGAAAAAAACGGCAATATCAGGCGAGGCAGGCACCCGGCTTTCTGCCTGCAAAAAAGACTGTTGCGCTGACAGTAGAAAAGCTAACCTTCTTCGCTGCTCTTGTCGATCAGATAAACGACCAAAAACTCAGCTTCTCCGCGGCCGATGTTCTTCGGCACATGGGGCAGGCGACCGTCAAATAGAAATGCATCGCCCTGGTGTAGCTCGATTTTGTGGTCGCCAAAAAAGAATTCGATCGATCCCTTGAGGATATAGAGAAACTCATGACCATCCGAGGTAACCGGCTTCCTCCTGGCATCTCTCTCGAGAGTCAGAATTGAGGATTCGAAAAGTATGCCACCGATGTTGCGCATAGCCAGGGTATGATAAATAAATCCAGTAGCCTCTTCTCTTTCCTCCCTCTCCCGTTCATCCCTCCGGACCACGATGTATTCCTCGGCATCGACGTTGCTTTCTATCCCGGCCGATAGCTCACTCAGGTTCGTATGCAAGGCCTGGGCGAGACGAATGATCACGGGCAGCGAAGGAATAGTCCGGAAATTCTCGATTTTCGAGATGAGACTTTTCGACACGCCGGCCAGCGCAGCCAGCTCTTCCAGATTAAGATTTCGCTCTTGTCTTCTCTTCTTGATTGCTTTTGCCAGTTTGAATAGGGAAGCTTCCAACACTGACGTTAGTATTAAGTTGATTTCACTATTTGTCAACATTCGCCGGAATCGATCGGCTTGACAGCGATCCGGTTGTGCCACTATAAAGAAAAAGTTTACAAATATTAAAAAAAATTGCCTCACAATCCCAGGGAGAATTCGGAAATGGAAGAGAAAAAAAAAGAACCGTTTCACTGGCGAACCTCGATCGCCTTCAAGACCGTCGATAGAATCGTTGTCAGGGGATACGATCTCAATGAGCTGGTCGGAAACATAGATTTTGCTTCCATGGCCTATCTGGTCTGGACCGGCGCGCTGCCCTCTGAAAACCACAGATCGATTCTGAACGCCCTGCTGGTGTGCTTGAGTGAGCATGCATTCTCACCATCATCGGTTTCCTGTCGGTTTGTCGCTTCCGGGGGCGTGCCGTTGAATACAGCGGTTGCCGGCGGGATACTGGCCATGGGGTCGAAGCATGGATCCGCCGATGTGACTGCCCTGATGCTTCAGGAGGCTGTCAAGCGTTGCCATGAGCAAGGGATCACGCTCGCAGATTGCGCGAAACAGATCGTGCTACGCCATCGTCAGGAGGGTACAATGCTAAGCGGCTATCATCATCCACAACACATAAGGGATCCGAGGGTAGCGCGTTTATTCCGGCTGGCGGAAACGTATGGGGTGCAGGGAGATCACCAACGATTGTCGAAGGCCATCGAGACGGCGACAAAAGACGTGTACGGGCGGTACTTGTTCTTGAACGCTCCGGGAGCCTTGGCGGCCATCGGGAGCGACATGGCGTTGAGCCCGGGACAGATCAAAGGACTCATGATTCTTTCAAGAACCGTATCGCTTGTAGCCCATAGTCTCGAAGAGACGGAACGGGAAAAAGGCTGGCGCGGCAGCGGCAAGACGGACATTACCCAGCCTCTCGATCTTTCCCTACAGCTACCGGAGTATTATGATGGGCCGCAGAGTCGTGAGTTATGAACCACGCACTTTGTACAAGAAGGTATCGATGTCCGCTTGTACGACATACACAGACACGCAGTTCGCCGGAAAGATCTTGATAAACCGGTTGCCTGGCCACGTTCAAGCGGATGTCATGGCTTTGCCGAAAGATCGCTGCAGCCTGAGGCGTTTTCCTGCTGCTCTGCCAATCTCACCAGGAATTCGGGAAAATCTCCGCCGGCATCCCGCTTCGCCAACTCAAACAGGCTTCGTACGACCTTCGGCTTTGAATCGGCCAGGTTGTGGGAGAAAGCCCCTTCTCGCCTTAAATCGTACAGGAACGCTCCCCGGCCGTTAACCTTACAGTTGAGCCACCAGGTATCGGTTATTAAGGTGACAGCCGAATCCCACGCGACGGTAACGTGGTCCCTGAATTGGCTGTGATTTTCCAGCAAGGCGTCAATGAATGATCTCCCGGACATGGTAAGCACTTTTCTCTGCCGCTCCTCAGCCTGTAGATCTGCGAATACGTTGAACGCATCCCATTTGTAGTAGTCACCCTCGTACGCTTTTAGCCCCAGGATATTCAGAATGGTGGGTAGGATGTCTGTATGCTGGACAATAATGTCCGCTGATTGTGCCTCCCCGGTGTGTTTCACCGGGGAGCCTCAGTATTAATGGCACGGTAAAAACTTCGGGTGTGGACGGATACCCTCTCTTACCGAGATAGTTGAAGTCTCCAAGGGAATGCCCGTGATCTGTGGTTACGATAATAAGCGTATCATCCAACATTCCCAGTTTCCGAATGCCGGTATGTACCAGGGCTCGTGGGGGGACCACGATTCGATGAGCAAGAACTTGTTTTCCTGGTGATAATTCTGCTCCAGCCAGCGGACCGCTTCTCTCATGACTCTGGCTACAAAGTAATCCTCCTCGTCTTTGATCCCGGCCATATTCGTCAGGCACTTGCTGACAAACTCGACACGTATCTCGTTTTGCAGGGGAGGCGGAAACCAGAAATCGATGGTTTCCTTGCTCGGCTTCGGACCGCTCCTGTAGTTGTCAACCTCGTAGCCTCTGATCCAGATCCACTGGTCGAATCCCCGGTGAAAGTCTTTGGAAGGTTTAAACATATGTTGAATATCTGAAATCAAGGCTGTGGTGAACCCGCTTTCTTGAAGAATCTCGGCCATCGTCCTCTGCTACGGTGAGATGGATTTCCAGCCCAAAGCACCGGCAAGATCGCCCTTTTCCCGAACAACTCCTTCACGGAAGGGATAAACCCGGTTGCCGGTATAGATCGCTCTCCTGGCGGGTAGAGTCGGCAGGGATTCAGGATAGCAGCGTCTGATCGTCAACGCCCCGGCAGCGAAGGCGTCCAGGTTGGGTGTTGTATACACCGTACCCCAGGGAGGCGATCCAAGGTAGTGGATGCAGTCCTGTCGCAAAGAATCAAAGATGATCAGGATTACATTCTTTACCCGGGTCGACACGACTACCCCCTTGCTTTCGGTCCCGTGAACCGATCGAGATGATTAGCACAAGCAGTAATTATACACGAGAAGCTACTCGTGTCAATCATCCAGCAAAAAACAGGAGAATTGGCACCGAGCCGTCCTCGATTGGCGTTGACGGCTGGCGAAACTGTGGCCATGAAGACCTCTGTGAAGACATATTTAAAAATTTTTTGTGGTTACAGGAAATATTGCTGTTGACAAGGTAAACGGAAGCTGATAGACTTTACACGAGTAGCTGCTCGTGTCGCATGCGATAATCACGATGCATTGTGATGTGGCGTCAGAGTAATTCGTCCAATCGGACGGACCGAGGAGGAGTCTCACGAATCAGGAAAGGAGGTGAGGGATAAAAAAAACAAACATGATATTATCCAACCAGAGTCTGGCCTTTTAACCACCAATATTCAGTTTAAGGAGGAATTAAATGAAACGAAAAATTGTGGTTTTTACGCTGGTGTTGTTAGTGCTCTTCCCCGCTTCAATGCTGTGCGCAGCAGGGAAGCAGGAAGCGGCAGAGCCCGGAGAACCGGCTGTTACGGGCGAATGGGGCGATATCAACTGGCAACAGTTTCAGGGAAGCAAAATCAATGTGATCGCCACTTCTACCACGATGGGCCGAACCTATCAGAAGTTCATGGATCAATTTGAAGCCCTGACGGGGATGAAAGTACAGTACGAGCTGTTCAACGACGTGGATCGAAAGAAAAAACAGCTCGTTGATTTTGCCTCTGGCATGGCAGAGTATGATGTCGGTTTCGTGGGATTCAGCAATCGTGAGGAATTTGCCCAGGCAGGTTATCTCGAATCCCTCCAGAAATACCTAGATGACAGCACACTGACAGACTGCTCCTGGTTCAACTTCGAAGACATACCGCCAGACATTCGTACTGCCGGATTCTCAAAAGCAGGGGATCTTGTATTCATTCCCTTCACCGGGGAGTATTTCCTGCTCTGGTACCGAAAGGACGTATTTGAACCGCTGGGCTTGAGTGTACCCAAGGATTTCCCCGAGCTGCGGGCCACAGTCGAAAAGCTGGACAAGGCAAGACTGGCAGGTACAATCAAGGAGTATGCCTGGGTAGACCGGCAGCAACCGGGAGCGAGCGAGGCAGGCTGGAGCCTGTTCTGTGCAGCGAATCGTTTCGGCATCGACCTAATAGATTTTGACAGTATGACATCCTACGTGAATTCGGCAAAAGGAAGAGAGCTCATCGAGTTCTACAGCTCCATGGTGAAGGACTTCGCTCCCCCGGGGTCAGGAAACTGGACCTGGCCGGATATCGCCAAAGCGTATCAGGCCGGGGTCGTAGTAATGACAACGGGTGCGAACGGTGCCTATTCAATCCTTGAAAATCCGGAGGTGTCTACTGTTGTCGGCAAAGTCGGTTACGCGCCTCCTCCCATGAACCCGGGCGGTCGAGATCCTCTGTGGACATGGGGTTGGGGGATCAACGCCGATTCTAAAAACAAAGAAGCTGCCTGGTTATTCGCGCAGTGGGCCACATCCCCTACATTGACCAAGCAGATTGTTCCGCAGTACTACGGGTGTCCTGCGCGGGGGTCGCGATACAAGGAACCAGATTATATTGCCGGGATGCCGGCTCCCGACATTGCAGGTGCACAAGACTACATGCTTACCAAAGGGATAAACCCGAAGCCACAACTGATCCATGCAAAATATGGAGAAGCAGCCGATATAGTGTCTAAAGAGCTAAGCAATATAATCGCCGGCATCAAAGACCTGAAGCAGGCCTGTGCGGATGCTGACAGAGAGCTGATGAAGCTGGGATACACGCCTGCGAAATGATACAGGATGAGGTATCATTTATTCTTTGAGGTGTACAGGAGGGGAGGCGAAAACCTCCCCTCTGCTTTTGAAATCCGAAATTGAACAGGTAAGGCGATGCTGTGGTCAAAAAGCGAGCATAATTTCCCCTATCTGTCGATTTTGCCATCCCTTATAATTATTCTTTTACTTGGTCTGGGCCCGGTGATATATACATTTGTTCTTTCATTACAAGAATACGAATTGGTGCAGCCACCAGCCAGGTTCATCGGACTCCGCAACTACGTGTCCTTGTTGGCCAACAACCCGCGCTACATACGCGCCTTGCTTTTCACATTGACTTTCGCCCTGACTGCGACGGCTCTTGAACTGGCGGCAGGTTTTTTTATCGCCGTGCTCCTCGCGGACCGTGAGATCTCCGAAACCTTTTCATCTGCAATAAGGACCTTGCTCATCATTCCTTACGTCGTGGCGCCGGTAGTAATCTCTTATACGTTTAAAACACTTATCTATGATCCTACCTTCGGCTACTTGAACTACTTCGTCAGGATTCTCGGCGTTGGTTCTTTTGATATATACCAGGGTGCCTTACGCGCTCCGGTCGCCGTTCTAGTAATGGAAATAATTCTAAGAACACCGTTCATTACGCTGATACTCTATGCGGGAATTTCCTCTATTGACGTCTCCATTTTTGATGCATCGGATATAGATGGAGCTTCATGGCTGCAGAGATTGACACAAATCGTAATTCCGATCATCAAACCGATTGCTGTCGTCGCTTTCGTTCTCAGGTTCATGGATGCGCTGAAGATCTTTACCGAGATATACATCGTAACCGGTGGAGGACCCGGCTATTCTACCGAGAACGTGTCTGTTTTCACAGTTCTGCAGGCTTTTACATATTTTCACATGGGATACGCCGCTGCTTCAGCGTTTATTTTCCTTGCTGCAGTAGTTATTATCGTATCCTTTTTTCTTCGGACCTTTGACTACTAGCAGAGAGAAGCAAGCATGAAAGTACGGAAAAGAATTCGCAGAGGTTTTAAACATTCATTATTAATTGTAATAACATTTGTCGGATTGGTGCCGTTCCTTCTGATCTTGGTTACCTCGATCAAGCGGCCGGTTGATGCAGTCACAATGCCTCCCAAATGGTTCTTTACCCCGACATTGAATAATTATCGGGAGCTATTAAGCCAACCAGACTTCCTGCAGGCAATAATAAACAGCATCATTATTACTATCAGTGCAACGTTTATTGCCACCGTTATCGCCGTTTTCTCCGGCTATGCCTTTACCCGCTTCAAATTCCTGGGAAGTATATTTCTATCAAGACTCATTCTATATCTCAAGATCGTACCGCCGATCGTGCTTGTAATTCCATATTTCCTGATCTGGCGAATACTTCGGCTGAATGACACGTATCTAGCCATGATATTGATGTATGTCACTTTCTGTCTTCCGCTGCTGATTTGGATGATACGTAGTTTCTTCATCGACGTACCCATTGAGATTGAAGAGGCAGCCATGATCGATGGGTGCTCGCGACTGCAGACACTGAGACTCGTATTGATACCTGCAATCAGACCGGGGATCTTGGCGGCATCGACTCTGGCTTTCATAGGCTTATGGAATGACTTCATTTTCGCTCTTTTCAACACTGGTGCGTCAACCAGAACCTTACCGATTGAGATCTATGTGTCTATGGGCTATTACGAGCTTGACTGGGCTAGGCTCTGTACGTCAGCCATGATTGCTATTCTTCCGGCCATACTGTTCATCGCCCTGGCTCAAAAGTATATCGTGCGCGGGCTGACCATGGGAGCCGTGAAGGGTTGATGAAAGTAAAATAAAAGTGCCTTAGTTGACTCTGTACGGCATACAGTCATAGAATAAGCCGGTCCTTATAGGATGATGGAAGACAGGGAAAAATACGGTCGCAAACGCGCTTCCAGTCAGGATGTGGCCGAACTGGCGGGTGTATCTCGTGCTACGGTTTCAGCGTATATCAACAAAACTAGATTCGTCTCACGAGAGCTGGGTGAGCGAATAGAGAAGGCCATCCGCCAACTGAGCTACGTTCCGGATCCCTATGCGCGGGCGCTGAAGATCCGTGATGCTAAAACCATTGGACTGATCATACCCGTCTTGAGCCGCTTCTATACTCCCATGATGCGTGCTATCAACGAAGTGGCCCATCAAAACCAATATGGGTTTTTACTCTGCTCGAGCGAAGAGGACGGCAAGAGGGAACGGGAGGTACTGGAGATCCTGATCGCCAAGCGAATCAGTGGTATCCTGCTGGTCCCCTGCTCGTTGAATAACGATGCCCTCCTGCAATCGATCCAGCGGAGCGGAACCCCGATTGTTCAGGTGAACCGTCGAATCTCGGGACTTGATACGGATGTGGTGGTATCCAACAACTACAAGGCCGCCTACACTGCAACCGAGCATTTGATCTCAAGGGGTCGCCGGCGAGTAGCTTTCTTCGGCCACGATCCGGAGAGTCTTGCCTTGATCGAAAAAAAGGAAGGCTATGATCGAGCCCTGAAAGATCACGGAATCGACGAGAACATAACCATCCTGCTCAAGCAAAACGATCAAGAAAGCATGAGGAATGCCTTTCTGGAGTTCTTGGAGTCCGGGAGGCCGTACGACGGCCTGATCTGCACCACCCAGGCCAAGACATCGATCGCACTGCAGCATCTCAAAGAGCGCAACATCCGGGTTCCCGAGCAAGTTGCCGTGGTGGGTTTCGACGACACTCCGTGGGCTTCTCTGCTGTGGCGTCCCCTCACTGTGATTTCCGAATCTACCTACCAGATGGGTGAGGCGGCGGTGCGCCTACTGCTGGACCGGCTGGAAAATAGAGAAACCGGCCCCGCAAAAACGGTTGTTCTTGAGGACGAGTTCATTGTTCGTGATTCTACCTGAACCAGAGGCAGGTGCAGAGCGTCATTCACGCATTACCAACACGCGGAGCGGAGACTCGAGTGTATGTTCGCAAGACCACAACCGCCCATCTTCATCTGACTGTCTATTCGAAACGCCAGGCCCTAGCAGCAGGGTTGTCGTCAGGGATCCTGGTACGTACAGTTGCTGCAACTCGAAGAGCCTGCTATTCTGCTTACCGGACGGCGTGGTTAAAAGCCCGGGACACCCTCACAGGAATCCGGGAAGGGTGAATCATAACCTATCGAGGAGGAGCACATGGCCAAAGAAGCAGAAGCCTATCCCGTCCGCCTGAAAGGCGAGTTGAGCTAGCCGCCTTCACGAGCCCTCTGGCTGGTGAAATGGTTGCTAGTCATTCCTCATCTCATCGTGCTGTTCTTTCTCTGGATCGATTTCGCCTTCGTCACCCTCATCGCCTTCTTCGCCATCTTGTTCAGCGGCCGCTACCCCCGCGGCCTGTTCGATTTCAACGGCGGGGTCCTGCGTTGGACCTGGCGGGTCACCTTCTACGCCTACGGTGCGCTAGGAACGGACGTCTATCCGCCCTTCACGCTCCAGTCCGTTGACTACCCGGCCGACCTGGAGATCGAGTATCCGGAGAAGCTGAAGAACTGGCTGGTGCTGTTCAAGTGGTTCCT
>CAZVHJ010000066.1:0-27257 GCA_964627715.1 uncultured Spirochaetaceae bacterium
GATCCTTCTGCAGCCGGTTGTTGTCCTGGAACTCGTCGATCATGATGTAGCGATATCTGTTCTTGTAGAACTGCCTGAGAGGCTTGTCCCGAATCAGGGCTTGGACAGCAATCTTTTCGACGTCCTGAAACGTAACCAGGCCGAGTGTTCGCTTTTTTTCTACGAAACGTCGCCTGAAAATCTCCAGGAGAGAGAAAAATCCGAGAAGAGTTTTCTCCTGCGAGAGGGTTGAAACCAGCGTACTCAGGTTCTTGAGCGCCGGCCTGATGCGATCGATCAAACCTTTCAAGCGCTCGATATCCTCGGCGCCCCGCCCGCCGGGTTTGCGAAGAACCAGGCGGGTTATATGCTCCTCCGCATCTGTATAACGGTGTTCTGCCAGGTGGCGGGATACGCTCTCGAATTCGGCAAGGGTTTCTTGGATCCGTTGAATCGAAACAGTGCGGGGATCAAGCTTCGAAATCTGATCGATCAGGTCGAGGGCTGTTCGAAGCTCACTCTTCAGGTCCATCTGGCAGCGCTCAATTTGGGCACGGGCCATCGCGGGAAAATCGTTTTCTCCAGGCAAGTGGAGATGGTTTCGCGCCAAGTCGGCGAACAGATCCTTCCAGAGGGTCTCAAAGCCATGGATATGAAGCAGTTCCTGCATAACCGGGTTTTCCAGGTGTTCCAACAGGAACTCCAGGCTGACCTGTTCAGCGATCCGGCCGACGGCCTGTTCATCGTAACGGAAATCCTGTGGAAGACCGAAGCGATCACAGGAGTTGCTTGCGATTTCGGCGCAGAAACTATCCAGGGTTGAAATCTGGGCTTGTTCGAAGGATTCGAGATGCCTCCGCAATCCAGCGGGGGAACGAAGAAGTCGGTTGTAGATGCGCTCGTACATTTCCGCTGCAGCCTTTTGCGTGAAGGTAAGCGCTAGTATTTCTTCGACCCCGATACCCTTATGTTCCAGCAGCCAGCAGTAACGCTCGGAAATCACGGAGGTCTTTCCAGATCCCGCCCCCGCCATGACCACGGAGTTTTTCTCAAGCTGAATAGCCTCTGTCTGTTTCTCGTCGAAATTATGAAGCATGCTCCTACGCTTCCAGAAGGTAGTGATGTCGGCAGATCTCTTGGAGCCGGCAACGGCTGCATTCCACCTGTGAGGATTTTTCGATTCTGAAATCCCCCGAAAGGATTCTATCCCGCATTCTGAAGATCCGCTCCTTTACCAGCTCGATGCTCCTTTGGATACTGTCTGTGTCCGCCATGTTCGTTCGCGGTCCCCCGAACACGAAGTGATAGCGTCCATTCTCGAATGAGTAAAACGCCGCCCGCGAAACAGGAAGATTGTTTTCATTCATTAAATATATGTAGAAGGGCATCTGCATCGACTCGGGTTCATCAGAGAAGATGTCTGCTTTGTTCGGTACGTGTTTTTTCTTGTAGTCTACGACCGTGTGCCCTGTAGGATTATGATTTATTCGATCGATCTTTCCCACAAGCAGGGAGTCGATATCGGACAGCAAAACCTGAAGTTGAATCTCGCAGCCTTGTGTTTGCTCCTCCGACATCACGGCGAAATCAACATCGAGGAAAGTAAGTGCCAGCTCTTCCACCCTGTGCCGCATCTCTGCCCAGATAGGCTCCAGAAGCGCAGGGTTTTTCCTCCGAAAATCGATGCAGACTTTCGAGACTATGCTTCTGATCCGTTCACAGTACTCCTCCCGCCGATCCGGGAACAGTTTTCCCTGAGCGTCCGACTCCATCAGTTGGTGGAAGAAAGCCTGCAGTACTCTGTGCATGAGGATCCCAAATTCCCGGGGATCGATCATCATCGGCTCGTACTCCTCCGAACCTACCTCGAGGAGGTGTTCGAAGAGAAATTGAAAGGGGCAGAGACTGAACCGCTCCAACGCGGTGGCGCTGATCCGAAATCTACCTTCCTCGTTTCTTAACCGATTTTGAAGTGAGTGGATGAGCCGCTTGTCCTGCAGCTGATGGGAGGTGACGTCGATCCTCTTCGCAGCCGGTGCTCCTACCGATGCCGAAAGGTAGCCGTCCTTCTGAGTCGGCTGCAGGGCAAAGGTATTTCCCTCGATCCAGGCGTTCCGCTCCAAATCATATGGGTCCGGATGGTCCGCCTGTTTCGGTGTCTCCGCCGTGATGTTATTGCGGAGGAAAAGCGGCGGCGGCAGATTCGATCTTTGGAAGTCCCGACGGGAATAGCTGAAGGAAACCTTCTCTCCGCTGTGGCTGTAGAGCTGCAGATGAGCCGCCGAGAGGTCGCTGTGGACATCGCCTAGATACTCCTCTTCGTGAAGCTTGAGAAAGGGATAACGATGAGGTGTGTGACTCGTTGCCCCTTGAGAGGCGTTGATCACGAAGTGTTGTTCCGGATACATTCCTTCGCTCACCCTGTAGGGGTATACGGAGATTCCCGGGGTGTGTTGCCTCGGCACGTACAGGCGCTGATGAAGGTAGATCCACCAGATACGAAAGACCGAGTTTTGTGGAACGGACACAAATTCGCCCGCCCGGTCGAGCTCCTCGAGGCTGTCCAGTGTAAACTGGAAGATCTTCAGCTCCTCATCGCTCAGTCGGGTCAGATCGAGGAACGAAGCGCTGAAGGAGATCAAACTGTTTTTTAAGTCGCTGAAGCTCTTGGCATCGGCGATCTCCATGATCTGATTCTTTAAGGTGGTGTAAAATCCGGATATGCGCCCTAAGGGCAGGTTTCGGGGATTCCCATTCAGCCGAGCCGATTCAATGCTCAAACGCCAGCTGTCTGCGGCGGCTGTGTTTCGTACAATCCGGCTATCCAGGCCGAGACGGATCAAGCCATTGCACAGCATCTCCTGCTTCCACGGAATCGAACGGCAGAGCAGGAGAGCCTTCATCGCGATAACGCTGAAAGAGGACTCCGCCGCTGAGAAGACTTTTTGAAAGAACCTTCCTTGAGGAAAATCGGAGAGGGGTTTGCCCCGGTGAATCTGCAGGGGGATCGCGAAGAGTTCCGCCTCCCGCCTGAGCAGTGGCTCCAGTTCCTCCAGGTCCCCTACGGTCAGGATGATACCGTGGGGATCGCTCTTGGTGTCAAGCAGTTTTGCTACCCGCAGCATTGTTGTTCGGATTTCCTCAAGGATGGTTTCAAACACCTGAACGGTGGTGTGTTCCCGAACCGCCGCGGGAATAGGTATGCAGGTCAGCTGAGCCTGTTGCGCGATCAGATCAGCAAACTCTGGGAAGTCTTCGATCAGCTCGGGGAAAAAGAGAAGGTAGGTTTTTTCTCCCGGCTGAAACCGAGGGCGCTCGTAGTTCGGCTCGAAAAGATCCGCCTCGGCAAGAAAGGTCCTGTACGTGGCGTACAGATTCTCAAGATCTCCGAGCTTGTCCCTGCTGAAATACGGCCAATCGGTCCGGACCGCTGCTATACGGTGCAGAACGGGTAAAAGACGCTGCAAGGTTTGCAGAAACACCAGGGAATCTTGGCGGTACTGTGTTGGAATGATCTGCCGGAGAAAAGGATCGCGGCTGTTTCGTTCCAACTGCTCATATAGAAACAGTATGCGAACGGCTCTGTCCACCGGTCTCCTTTCTGCGGGATAGCGAAAGCAGGTCTCTTTGAACTGATCCCAGGAAAGAAAACGTGTAAGCTCTATCGACCTTCGGTGGGTTGTACGCAGGGCGTACCTACCCCAGAAGCGAGCCGTTACCTCCGAGGGGAAAATAAAGCAGGTATTCGGTTCTTCGATCTTATCTCGGATAAGGTTTGAAATGAACACGGGCCGTAATGCTTTAGCTGATGATCTTTTTCAGCAGCCCCTCGTCTTTTCGCCACTTGGGTCTGGTTTTTACACGGATATCGAGCTTGACCTCGTAGGGGAACAGTTGGTTGCACTCCTGTTCGGCTTCCCGGAGGATGGTCTTTATTTTTTCTCCGCCCTTTCCCACGATGATTCCCTTCTGGGATTCCCTCTCTACGTAGATAAATCCACGCACCCAGAGGAAGCGGTCCCTATCTTTCATCTCCATGTCGCTGATATCCACATACAGGGAGTGGGGAACTTCCTGTCTGGTCTGCAGGATCGCCTTCTCCCGGATGATTTCGGAGATTCGGAACTCCGGGCTTTGATCTGTATAGTAGTCCTCGGGATACATACGTTCGCCCTCGGGAGCTCGCTCCCAAACGTCCTCCAGCAGGGCCTCGACCCCCTGTCCGGTCAGAGCGGAGATCAGGTGAATCCTCGGCTGGTCCATAGTGGAGATAAGTTCCTCCCGTACCCGGGCTACGTGGGTGTCGCTCATGTCGATCTTGTTCAAGGCAACGATCAATCGATCCTCAAAACCGCGAAGCAGATTGATTAGAGCCTGTTCTTCGTCTCCGGGCGGACGGGTGACATCGATGAGATACAGCACTACCTCGACCTCGGAGAGAGTTTTCGTCGCCAGTCCCTTGAGGTGAAGATTTATTCTTTTGTCCGAGAGGTGAAAGCCCGGTGTGTCCACAAAAACCAACTGTCCCTGTTGATCGTTGTATATACCCCGAACGCGGTTACGCGTGGTCTGCGGTACTGGAGAGATTATGGACACCTTGTGCCCGCAGATCCGATTAATCAAAGTTGATTTTCCACAAGAGGGTCTTCCTATAAGACCAACGAAAGCTGACTTCACTCTTTTTTCTGTTACGTTACGAATACTGTTATCCCGCCGAAGAACCTGAAAGCTTACGAACTGTCATACGACTGCTGTGCTCCGTCACAATATTGGTGTTTGCTTGAATATTAGAAGGTAAATCGCTAATTTTCAAGGAAACAGCAGCGTTTTTATCTCAGGCTTTTATGTCTGTATCCCTCAGGAGTTCCACTGTAACTCCGGAGAAGAGGCTTTGAATTTGCTCCGATTTCATCTTGTGTTCGTGATCCTACTCTGTACAGTCCTTGTTTCCTGCCAGCTGCCCGTGCATCGGGGGACCCGCTTTTCCATGTCGACAACTCTGACGGTCCTTGTCTCCAGTCATCGGCCGCCGGACTGGCAGGATCTGTTCGATTTTGCAGACAGAAAGGCGTGGGAGTTTGATCACCGGCAGAAGGACAGCTCTATCGGCAAGCTGAACCGTGAAGGAGGAGGAAAGCCGCCTGCAGAGGTGTTGGAGGTGCTGAAAACGGGTCAGAGGATTGCCGTGCTCAGCGAGGGCGCGTTCGATCCCACGATTCTCGCCCTGACGGATCTTTGGGCTTTCGACAGAGGTGGGGCTCTTCCCACCGATGAACAGATCGAGCAGGCCCGCCGGAGGGTGGATTTCTCGAAAATAGTGATAGACAAAGACGGAATGGTCCGCATTCCCGAAGGTTTTGGCCTAGACTTGGGGGGAATCGCCAAGGGTGCTGTCGTCGATCTGATCTCCGACTATCTCTACGAACGGGGTTTTAAAAATTTCCTCATCGATGCGGGAGGCGATATTCTGGTCTCCGGCGTGAAACAGGGGGAAACTCCGTGGAGGATCGCAGTACGCCACCCGCGGGAAAGTCAGGCCGTCTTGGGTGTGATATCCCTAGGAGAGAAGGATTCACGGATCGCCGTGGTGACTTCGGGTGATTACGAACGTTTCTTTGAATCGGGGGGCAAGCGTTACCACCACATCCTCGATCCCCACAGCGGTTATCCAGCCGAGCAGGTTGCCTCAGTCACCGTAATCGCCCCTTCCTGTGAGGTAGCCGATGCCCTGTCCACGGCTGCTTTCGTTCTCGGGCCTGAGGGAGGATTGAAACTGCTGGAGGAATTTCCGGCTGCAGAAGGACTTCTCATAGCGGAAGAGGACGGAAATCTGACCGCCTGGAAAACCAAAGGCTTTCCCATCGACCTGGACTGGCTTCATGCCGGGCAGGAGTGAAGGCTCCCGGCCTACGGCGGCAGCAGTTTCTTCCAGTACTTGCCGTAGAAGGCCCAAAGCTTTCGCTTCGTTTGATAGGGAATCAAGGTGGAATCGGTCACAAAGACGCCAGCCGCTGCCCGGTGACAGGTGCAGTCGCTTCGGGAACTCAGAGCCGACACGATCGAAGGTATCAATTTCTGGATGGATTTTGTGTTTTCATTCATCACCTTGAGGATCATCTCCACGCTGACGCTCTGTTCCGCTTCCTTCCAACAATCGTAATCCGTCACCATCGCCACGATGGCCAAGCAGATCTCAGCCTCCCGGGCCAGTTTGGCTTCAGGAAGGGCGGTCATACCGATCAGATCGGCACCCCAGCTCCTGTACAGAAAGGATTCCGCACGGGTGGAGAACAGCGGGCCTTCCATCGTGACCAGCGTACCTCCGTCGTGAAAGGGATGAGTTCCCTTGCTAAGAATCCCGGCGAGGACTTCCCGCATTCCCGAGCAGAATGGTTCGGCGAAGGGTACGTGGCCAACCAGTCCATCGCCGAAATAACTGTTATCCCGGCTGCGGGTCCTGTCAATAAGTTGATCGCAGAGAATAAAATCTCCGGGTTTAATTTCTTCCTGAAGAGAACCCACCGCGCTCACAGACAGGATCTGCTCGACCCCTAAGGTTTTAAGAGCCCAGATGTTTGCCCTGGAGGGTACCTCGGTGGGCAAGAGCCGGTGACCTCGTCCGTGGCGGGGAAGAAAAGCTACGCTATGCTCTCCCACCTTGGCTATCGAAATCAGATCGGAGGGCAGGCCAAAAGGAGTGGGCACTTCGATCTGTTCGATGAGCTCCGAACCTTCGAGCTGATACAGCCCGCTGCCTCCAATTACAGCGAATCGTGTTCTCATGATTGTACTCCTCATGATGGATGATTGTTCGTTCCCGACTGAGTCACAAGTCGGGATTTCCCCGCTTCGACAAGATTGTAGACTGCCCACGGGGAGGATAGCAATGCCGGAAAGCGTTTTCACAGAGCTTGTTTGTGTTGAAAATTCTTCCTGGTTTCAATATATTCTGGCCTATGATGGACAATGACTTGTTTAGCCTCACCAGCATCCAGAACGAAGAAGAGCAGGACAAGAAAGAGAAACTTGAATCCAATCTGATAGAAAAGATATTAAAAACCCGCAACATACTGCTGTCCGGGGAGATCAATAAATCTCTCGGTGAGAGGATCATCCGCCAGTTGATTTTGCTCGAGGATCAGGGAGACGACCCGATAAAAGTGTATATCGACTCACCAGGAGGAGACGCGGATGCGGGTTTTGCTATTTTCGATATGATGCGTTTCGTGAAACCCGATATCATCACCATCGGCATGGGCCTTGTTGCCAGCGCTGCGGCAATCATACTGCTTGCCGCCCCGAATGAAAAGCGGATCGCCCTGCCCAACTCACATTATCTGATCCACCAACCCTTGAGCGGCATGCGGGGCGTAGCTACGGAGATAGAAATTCATGCCAAGGAGCTGGACAAATTGCGGCGAAAGATCAACAAGCTCATTTCCGAGGAAACCGGTCAAAAGTTGCAAAAGGTGGAGAAGGACACAGATCGGGATTATTGGATGAACGCGGAGGAAGCTCTTGGTTACGGGCTGATATCAAAGATCATCAGCCGCAGGGAGGAGCTGTAAACTTTTCAGATTTGGTCGCTGTATCGGCGAAGCGCACCTGAAGTCTCCCGATGTCACGAAAGGCGTTCCCCATCTTTCTATTATTTCTACTCATATCTCTCCTGTCCTGCGGCGGGCAAATCGTTGTTCTGACCTACAATGTTGAGAACCTCTTCGATGATCGCAGCGACGATCGGGAATACCCCGAGTACCGGGGGGAGAATTGGAACAGAGAGCTGTATCACAGGAAGTTGTCTGCCCTCGCTCGAGCGATCAAAGCGACTTGCCCTGGAGGGCCGGATGTTCTGTGTCTCCAGGAGATCGAGAGCCGAGTTGCTCTGTCGGATTTGCGGGATCGTTACTTGAAAAACATGGGGTATCGCTATCTCGTATTCGTGCCTCAGCCTCAGGAGGCAGTGGCCACCACCGTGGCCTGCTTGAGTCGGCTGCCGGTCGTTCACACCAGGGTGCACGCTGTCGGCAGCTTCAATGGTCTGCCTCTGCGTCATATTTTGGAGGTGCAGCTGAGCTACGAAGGATCAACACTGTATCTGTTTAACAATCACTGGAAATCCAAAACCGGGGGAGTTGAAGTCACAGCTCCGGCCAGACGACTGGCGGCCAAGGTTCTGGTGGAGAGAGTTCGGGAGATTCTAATCTCGGTCCCATCCGCGGACCTGCTGGTCCTTGGCGACCTAAACGAGAACCTCGATGAGTGGAATCGGATCGGCAGGCGCTACCTTACAGCGACACTGGCCGACGAGGTGCCGGGGACAGAGTTCGACACCGAGGGCTGGGAGAGGCAGACCCTGTTCGTTACCCCAGCCCAATCGAACACGGGTCTGCAGGAAGACAGGTTGGTTCTATACGATCCATGGTACGAAATACCTGCGAAGCAGAGGGGAAGCTCGGTTTATCAGGGGCGATGGCAGACACCGGATCGCCTGCTCCTCTCTGCCGGGCTGTTTGACGAGGCAGGATTTACCTATCGGCGGAACAGCTTCCGGGTGATCAGAGAGGAGTTTCTTCTCGACCCGGGCAGCGGTTTTCCTCTACGCTGGAGGGCTGGTGCACGGGATACCGGTTACTCAGACCATCTGCCCCTACGTGTCACTCTCGAGCTCTCCCGGTCACGTTGATCCTGATCCCAAGCGGCCGAGGGAAGTCAGGCGAAATCTCTCCCCTTGCTGCAGCTCGCCTCGCTCCCTTGAGGCGATCAGATCATGTCATTAATATGGAGGCTCTATGGCCAGATTCAGCTCTGAGGAAGATTATCTACAAGTGTTGAACAGTCGATCCCGGCTCCCCGAGGGTTTTTCTGTAGCCACCACCTCGCTTGATTTCACCTCGATGGAAAGACAGCAGCGGCTTTCCATGAACCTGGCGCTGATCCTGCTCGATGAACCGAGTTCCCGATTCGCCGGGCTCTTTACCCGCAATCGTTTCTGCGGAGCTCCGATTCTGATCGGTCGCAGGCGCATCGAGCAGGAGAATCTACGGGGTGTTCTGATCAACAACAGAATCGCCAATGTAGGGGCTCCCGGAGGCGTTGAAGATGCTCGCCTGCTCTGCAATGCGTTGGGCGAGCTGATTGGAGAGCCTGGAAACCGGATTGTGCCCGCCTCGACAGGTATTGTAGGCTGGAAGCTCCCCGTCGAGAGCATGAAAGGGGCACTCCCCAAATTGATTGCAGGGCTTCACCGAGAAAGCGCCTTGCCCGTTGCCCAGGCCATCATGACCACCGATTCCTATCCGAAGCTTCATCGGGAGGAAGTCGGTGGGGGTTGTATTTTGGGAGTGGCAAAAGGAGCCGGGATGATCGAGCCGGATATGGGAACCATGCTGGCCTTCATTCTTACCGATTTGAAGATGGAGAGGGAGCACCTGCGCCGGGCCTTGCAGAGCAGTGTTGATAAAAGTTTTAACAGAATTTCGGTGGACGGGGACCAGAGCACAAGTGACATGGCTTTGCTTTTTAGTTCCGCCAGGAAGCGTGGGGTTTCCGAAGACAGGTTCCGGGAAGCCCTCGATAAGGTCTGCCTTCGCTTGGCCGAAGAGGTAGTGCGAAACGGGGAAGGGGTGGCTCACGTGATTCGGGTCTGCGTTGAGGGAGCTCCGAGCCGGAGTCTCGCCGTGGCGGCGGGCAAGGCGGTTGTGAACTCCCCGCTGGTGAAGACCGCTGTGTTCGGAAACGATCCGAATGTTGGTAGAATTGTATCCGCCTTGGGCGATTTTGCCTCCGCTGCTCGATTCCCTATCGATCTTAAACGTTTGCGGCTGAGTATGGGCGGTGTTGAGATCTTCGTTGACGGTTGTTTTTTTCTGGACGCCGGCAAGGAGGAGCGCTTGAACAAGTATCTGACCGAGTGCGCCCTGGATCCCGTGGTAAAAGGATTTCCCGCTCATGATCGCAAGGTCGAGCTCGAGATCGATTTAGGAGCGGGGGAAAAGCGGGCAGAGGTGCTGGGCGCAGATCTGTCCTACCAGTATGTCAAGGAAAACGCAGATTATAGAAGCTGAGGTATGAGAAATAGATGAACAAAAAATCGAGTACCCTCAAACCGGACGTGGAACAGGCAAAGGAGCTTTTACAGCAATCCTTCGAGGAGGTATCCAAGCGGATCGTAGGCCAGCAGGACATGCTGGAAGGAATGATGACGGGTCTGCTGACGGAGGGGCATGTCCTGCTTGAAGGGGTTCCCGGTCTGGCCAAGACCCTGGCTGTCAAATCGCTGGCAGAAGTTCTGGATGCGGGATTCAAACGGATCCAGTTTACTCCGGACCTCTTGCCCGCGGACCTGATCGGCACGATGGTCTACCGGCAGCAAACCGGTGATTTTATTCCTCGGAAAGGGCCGATCTTTACGAATATCATACTTGCCGACGAGATCAACCGGTCTCCCGCCAAGGTTCAATCCGCGCTTCTAGAGGCTATGGAGGAGAGACAGGTCACCCTCGGCACCGAAACATATCTTCTAGAGGAACCTTTTTTGGTGCTGGCCACGCAGAACCCTATCGAGCACGAAGGAACCTATCCGCTTCCCGAAGCGCAACTGGATCGTTTCATTCTCAAGCTATATGTACCCTATCCCACTTTTATCGAAGAGAAGGATATTCTTAAAAGAGTGGGGGTAAAGAACACAATTCCAGTCCGGAAGGTGCTCGACAAGAAGGGCATAGAAACTTTGAAATCCGTCGTCCGGGAGATCCACGTGGATCCACGAATCGAGGAATACATCGTATCCCTCGTTCAGGCCAGCCGGGAACGGGACCGGGGAAAAGCGGATTTCGTTCGCTTCATTGAGTACGGCGGCTCGCCCCGCGCTTCCATCTATCTGTTCCGATGTGCAAAGGTGAAGGCACTTCTGGACGGCAGGACCTTCGTCATACCGGAAGATGTCAAAGTATTGGCGCCGGCGGTGCTCCGTCACCGGATCATCCTAACCTACGAAGCGGAAGCGGAAGACCTTTCAACGGATCAGATTATCAGTGAAATACTCAGAAGCGTAGAGGTCCCCTAGGAGCTATGGAGGATCTATCCTTTTTTCGCCGGGTTCGACAGATCGAGCTGGTGGCAGCCAAGCTGGTGGATCAGCTTCTGGGCGGCCGCTACCGTTCGATCTTCCGAGGTCAGGGAATCGAGTTCGATGAGGTCCGGGAATACGTGGCCGGTGACGATGTGCGGGCAATCGACTGGAACGTAACTTCCCGGATGGGGTTGCCTCACACGAAAATTTTCCGCGAAGAGCGGGAGATCATCCTATTCAACGTTGTAGATATGTCGGCATCCCTATACGCCGGTTCGGGGGACCTTGGCAAGAACGAGTATGCCGCCCTGGTTTTTGCTATTCTATCCCTCTCGGCCGTAAAGAACAACGACCGGGTCGGAGCGGCGTTTTTCAGTGACAAGATCGAGAAATGGATTCCTCCCGCCAAAGGACGGAAGCACATCTTGAGTTTGATTCATGAGCTACTCAAAATGAAGCCCAAAGGAAGAGGGTCCGATTTGGATTTGGTACTGAAGGGAGTGTATCGAAACTTGAAACGCCGCGGGATCTGTTTCATCATCTCGGATTTTCGAACAGACGGCTATTGGGATTCTCTCTCTTTGCTCGCGCGCAAGCATGACTGTGTCGCAGTGAAGATCGTGGATCCTATCGATTTTGTTTTTCCTCGGACTGGTGTGCTCGAGCTTGAGGATCCTGAGAGTGGAGATATCCTGTTTGCAGACGGGACTTCCCCGTCGTTTCGGCAATCCTACGAGCGTTTCTGGCAGGAGAAGCATGCAGTGTGGGAGAAGGCCTGCCAGCGCCGGGGAGTAGAGACGCTGACGTTGAGTACATCCGGCGATCCGGGAGTGGAAATTCAACGATTCTTCCGCCGCAGGAGACGCGTGGTATGAGCAGGCGGCCGTTCATCCCCCTCCTGTTCGTTTTATTCCTCGAATCCTGGACTGGATTCTCTCAAGTCAGCTTGAGTGAATCGATTTTTCTCCCCCCCCGTTTCTTTGTGGGTGACCGGGTGGAGCTGCGGCTGAAGTATGATACTCCGGCTGATCTTGTCATAAGCCAGGCGGAGCTGCTGCCGGAACATCCGTGGATTGAATTCCATACAATAGAAGTACAGGACAGGAGAGCCTCCGGCAGATCAGGGGAAGTAGTTGTACGACTATTCTTCACCCCGTTTCAACCCGGAGAGAGCTTGATTTCTGCGTTTCGTCTTGGGGATTTGGGAATCGAGGAAATCTCTGTGACAACCCAGTCTGCCCTCGAAGCAGAGCAGGCGCCCGCTCTTCGAGGACCGCGAAACCAGCTGAACCTGCCCTTGACATGGCTCAAACTGCTGATCTTGGCGGCGATTGGTATAGGGGCGCCGGTTTGTGTTGTTTTCCTTCTTCGCTACGGGGTACGGGGCATAGCTAGGATTCGAGAAGCTCGTATACGCAGATTACCCTATCTGCACGCCCGAAAAAGCCTGAACCGGCTTACGTCCCAGCTTTCCTCCATCGAAGGCAAGTCTTTTTTCATCCTCCTCTCGTTGGCGGTGAAACGATATCTCACCGAGAGGTTGTCGGCACCGCTGATGAGCGCGGCAACAGGGGAGATTTTGAAGGAGCTGAACAGGGCGGGTCTCGAGGAGGATTTATCCCTACGAGTCCACGGGGTGCTCAGGAGAGCCGACCTGATAAAGTTCTCCGGCAAACGATCGAACATGAGAGAGATGCTACAAAACTTGAAGGTTGTAGATAGTATTGTAGATCAGATAGAGGAGCGGACAGTCCATGTGGAGTCTTGATTTTCCTCCGACTCTGCTCCTTCTGTTGGTCGTTCCGGTACTCATATATTTGCTCTATTTTCGAAAGGCTCGAGGTGGAAAGATCTTCTTCAACTTCAGCATCTGGAACACCGAAAGTTTTTCTGTTCGCCCTGCTCCAAAGCGGGTACTCCTGGTCATTACCCGTATTTTCTTCTGGATAGGGTTTTCCCTGCTGATCGTCGCCATGGCCGGTCCTGTAGTAATCGAGAAACAGAGGAAGTATCTCAGCAGGGGTCTGGATCTGATCGTTGTTCTGGATGTTTCTCCCAGTATGTCCGCCCGGGATGTCGGCACCGTTACTCGTTTCGAAGCGGCTCGAGAGGTGGTCCATGATTTTGTGGCCGGAAGGGAAAACGATGCCATAGGATTGGTGGTGTTCGGGGCAGAGGCTTCTTTGCGGGTGCCGCCCACCTTTGATTACCGATTTTTGGAGAACGCCCTGGATTCGGTACAGGTGATGGAGTTGGGAGACGGGACGGCAATCGGCATGGGACTTGCTGTGGCGGCACTGCACTTGAAAGACTCCGGCTCGAAAGAGAAGGTCATTATTCTGATCACCGATGGAGACAACAATGCAGGGCAGATCGATCCTGACAGGGCAACCGAAGTAACGGCCAACCTGGGAATCCGGATATACACGATAGGAATCGGTACCGAAGGGGAGACGACGCTTCAGTATACGGATCCCGAAAGCGGCAAGCAGGTGCGCGGCGTTTACCAGGGAAAGCTTAATGAAGAGCTGCTCAGAAGAATAGCGAATGTTTCGGGAGGACGCTATTTTCATTCCGGCACGCTCGGGATACTAAATACTGTATTCCAGGAGATCGACAGCCTGGAAACCAAACTGCAGGAAGTGGCTGTTTTCGTAGAACGTAAACTACAGCACCGCATCTTTATCCTGGCGGGTTTTGCCATCATTCTGCTATGTGTTTTTGTCAATAAATTGGTGATAGGGGAGCTGCTGTAAGCACCATGTTGGATCGCCCGAACGTCTTGTTCCTGTTGTTCCTCTTTTTCCTCGTAGCTTTAGCCTGGAGGATAGACTACAGGCGCGGCCGCAGAACCCTCCGGGATTTGGGAGGCGGTTGGCGGTCCTCGATACTGCTCGATGTATATGTATTTAAAAGCTTCTTTTCCTTTCTGTTTTTTACTCTCTTCTTCGTCGCCTCGGTGCTTGCCTTGGCAGGATTTCGTTGGGGAGAAGTTCTGGTGGAAGAACGACGGTCCGGACAGGAACTGGTAATCTGTCTCGACGTTTCCAACAGTATGTTGGCCGAAGACGGTGAATCATCTCGTTTGCAGCAGTCGGTCCGCACCATCCGCCGGACGGTTCAATCCCTGGAGGGTGTGCGCATCGGCCTGGTTGTTTTCAAAGGCCAGGCAGTACAGTTGCTTCCTCTGACAGAAGATCGCTATGTTCTTGAGACAGCGCTACAGCATGCAGGGCCGTCTGTAATGACCGCTCCGGGCAGCGGTCTTGAAGAGGGCATCCTTAAATCCCTGGAAGCATTCCCGGACTCGGTTCAGACATACCGCGGTATTCTCCTGTTCAGCGATGGAGAGCATCACTCCGGAAATCCGCTGAGGGCCGCAGAAAAAGCAGGCTCGGTAAAAATACCCGTGTACGTCGTCGCCGTGGGAAGTGAGGAAGGAGCTGTGGTGAGGCTCTCTGGTGGCAAGCTGATTTCCTACGACAACGGGAATCCTGTGGTAAGCCGTTTGCGGATCGAGGTTCTGGAAAGAATAGCCGATATCAGCGGTGGAGACTTGTTCCGCCTGGCCGGGGAAGATCGAGAAGTCGCTCAGGATATCCTTGAGGCAATGAAGGCCCAGGCGGAGGGCAACATGGTGCTCGGTATGAGAAGGGAAAAGAAAGATCGCTTTCGTTTCTTCGTTTTCATGGCTCTTTTGTTCCTTAGCCTTTCGATGACCGTCAAGGCGGTCCGATGGAAGAACGTTCTATGAAAGCCTTCAGGTACGGAGCAGCGTTGTTTATTCTCAATTTGCTGATCCTGCTTATTCTTTCCTCCTGTTCCGGGTCCAACACATCCCTTTTGGTGCTCCGGGGCAATCTGTTGTTTCGCGGCGGGGAGGACGCCCTGGCTACGTATAGATATTTGCAGGCACTGCAGACGGCGACGCGATGGGAGGACTGGATTGACTACGATTTAGGGAGTCTTTACATCTCCCAGGGTGAGATAAATCCGGGTTTGCGGGTCTTGAACAGAAGTTTGGAGGGCTTCACCGATCTGACTGGAGACTTGAATCGTTGGGATAGGGAGCTGTTTTATAGGATCTTCTTCAACCAGGGAGTCGCTCATTATGAAATCGGGAACTATCGGGAGGCCGGGGCCAGCTTTGTCCAGGCCTTGCGGCTGAAATCGGATAGTTGGGATGCCAAGATCAATCTTGAGTTGAGTATCGTTGGGATGATGAAAGAGAATTCCAGTATTCCGGTCAGTTCGGCTTCCGAAGCTCCGGACGGCGGCAAAGAGAACAGGGATAGCCAGAGCGAGGAGATACTCGAATCAATTCATAGGGAGGAAAAACCAGCATGGGTATCGGCGCCCGCGCAGGATACGTACGAGCAGGATTGGTAGCGGTCCTGCTTTTACTGCTGCTTACCCCCGGATACTCCCAGCGCGCATCGGAGCATTCCCCCGCCGCCTCTGCTTCCCTCGATCCTCAGGTTTTGCCTTTTAAAGAACTGAACGAGATCAGGAAATCCAACTGCACGCGCCACTACAGTAATCCTCTGAACCTGCTGTTCTTACTTCCCGGTATGCTGTTTTTCCTCTTTGCCCTGGTCACCCGCAGGTATAAGAACATGCTCCCCTTTTTTTCTCTCGTACTTCTAATGGCCTCCTCGCAGCAGGATCCCTACATTTCGATTCGGGAAGCGGAACGGAGCTTCCAAGCCGGACGCTATGCCGAGGCGATCGAACTCTACAGACAGGCTGAACAGGCTTTGTCCTGTAATCCTGCACTTCTGTACAACCTTGGAATTCTTTCCCATTACCTGGGGGAGCAGGGATACGCAATCCATTATCTACGCCAGAGCTTACGGGAAAAACCGGGGGATCCACAGGTGCGGGGAGTCTTGCAGAGTCTGGAGCAAAGATACGGTCTTGTGGGGCAGGTGGCTGCCCCTTTTCCGGTACATCCGGATCTTGCCTACCTGTTGCTCCTTCTGTTTGCTAATGCGTCGTTGATCATGGCCGCCCTTGTTGTCCGTACAAAGAAGGTCCAGTTCCTCATATCTTTTGTACTTCTAACTATAGCGGTTTTAAGTTCCTTCGCCTTTTTTGTGGGACGGCTCCACTCGGAGTCCCGACCGGTGGGTGTGGTGATCTCGGAAGGAAGCGACCTGAACAGGGTTCCTGAAGAAGATTCGAAATCTTGGTTTGAACTGTCCTCCGGGACGAGTCTCTGGATCAAAGGACAATTCGGTGACTATTATCTCGTCGAAACCCCATCCGATATTATGGGATGGGTACGGACGAAGACTATTCTTCTTGATTGAAAAAGTACATAGCCTATGGATTTTAGTGACATTCTAGATGCCTGGGAGAAGAAACAGGAAAGAAGCAGATCAGAAGGGTTCGAGGATATGGATGAGCTGATATCCCGCTACCCGCCGGATAAAGATCCGGGAGGGCAGGATGCTACGGAAGAACCCGGGCAGGATATAGAGTCGATGGAACCTCAAGCGGTTTTGGATCTGCACGGTATGAGCAGCCGGGAAGCGGAGCAGGCTCTCGAACGATTCATTTATCGGGCTCGGAGCAGAGGCGCCAGGAAGGTCTTGATCGTTCATGGCAAGGGAAATCACTCCCAAGAGCAGCCGGTACTACGGGGTGTGGTGTACAGGTATTTAGAGAAATGCCCGTACACCGGTGCATTCGCGTCGGCAAAACGGAAGCACGGGGGCCGCGGTGCCACATGGGTGGTTATCCGAAAAGCCTAGACCTTCGATGAGATAATTTTTCAGACGGCACTTACCGTTCTCTGTAGATAATGCGTCCTCGGGTGAGATCGTAGGGGGATAGGGCCACTTTAACCTTGTCGCCTGGAACGATTCGGATGTAGTGTTTCCTCATCTTTCCGGAAAGATGGGCCAGGATCACATGCCCGTTCTTGATCTCGACACGAAACATCGTGTTGGGCAGGGATTCCTTAACCACGCCTTCTACTTCGATCGCTTCTTCTTTTGCCAAACACTCGCTCCTTGCCTCCGGAGTGTAGGATGGGAGAAGTTCCTTTGTCAAGGTAAAAGTACGGGTAAAACAGGACTACATCAAAGTCAGCCGCAAGGGGGGTGACGCGGGGTGGCCGGTAAAGTAGGTTGAGGTCGACGAGCGACATTAGCTCGTGTGGCAGGCAGTGATGGAAAGTCCGAGAGGGACCAGCCGATCATACCGGATGGTCGATCATCTCGCTTCAGAGGGCCTGGGTCTAAACGTAGAAAATTAAAAGACAGGTGCTCAAAACAGAGGGATGGTGAGCGGATCAACGGTGGTGTAGCGGGATAGCGGTTGGTTATATCCCCAGAAGCAGAAAGACTTCCTGGAGATGCGTCGCGAAATATCGGATCGCCTCAGGGATGTATCAAAGCCACGCCAAGGGTAAAATCGAGGCGGCTAGACGGAACTGAAAGCAACTACTCGATGCTGCACCGCCGTTTGTCGCGAAGCACCTTCGATCCCAATTCGATCGAATACCTGGTTTGGTGCTCATGACTGAGGTTTCCTATCAATCATTACTTGGTGGTGTTAGTGCTCTACTTCTTCTGCATCGCCTCCCAGGCCCAGCCGAGGCCCAACTCGCGCAGCTTGACCTCTGTTGGGTTGCCGCTTACGGGGTCCCAGCCATTCAGGCGGTAGTAGTTCTCGCGCTGCTTGAGGAAATTGGTCTTATCTACGACGGCGCCCGTGCGCGGGCCATCGTCCTGGAGCGGGTCCTCGTGTACGCGCAGAGGCAGTACATCGTCGTTGCTGGAAAAGCCATCACGGGCGTTAAAGGCGCGCATCAGGTTGATCCGACGTTCGCCCAGAAGCATGAGTTCTTGCATGGTGTACTGCCAGCCGGTGGCCGCGTTGATCACCTCCACCAGTTCCGGCAGGCTGAAGATCGACCAGGCGTGGAAAGTGAATTGGCAGACCGACCAGGAGTCGATGGCGCTGACGTAGCGCTGGGAGTAGGCGGTCATCTTGGTTTTTGCGAAGTCAAGGTCCCACGAATTAGGCACGGTCTCGTAGATGCCTACGCCCTTGTTGACTTCGTTGGGCGCGATCGACACGTCGCCGTCGTGAGTACACGATACGTGGTCCGGACCGAAGGGATTGACCGCGTAGATCAGGCCCATGGAGCCTTTAGAGGTCGGCATGTGCGCTGGGAACTCTTTGCCTTTGATGGTTACCGCGATGCGTTCAGCCTTGGAACCCAGGTGCTTGGCCAAGCGGGCGGTTCCTTCGGCCATCCTATCACCGAATCCTTCCCGCTTGACTGTCATTTCCGACAGCCTCACTAAGGCTTCGCCGTTGCCGAAGCGTGCCTCAACTCCGTCCAGGTCTCCAACGCTCAGGATGCCTCTTTCGTAACACTCCATCACGAAGCCGATCACGCCGCCCAGCGAAATAGTGTCCACGCAGTACTTCGAGGCCAACTCGTTTGCCTTGCAGATTGAGTTCCAGTCGCTCACCATGCAGTTGGTGCCGATCATGCCTAGAGTTTCATATTCGGGGCCGCCATAGCGCTCCTCTACCGTCCAGGGCTTCGTGATCCCTTTTCTCACGTCTCGCTTGCAGGCCTGGGCGCATGCCCAGCAGGTCCCGGGGCGGTCCATCCACTCGTCTGCATAGACGTGCTCACTCACCTCCTCCCAGTCCGGAAAGATCCCCATGGTCCAGTTGCGGGTGGGCAATCCGCCGATTTCCGTGTTCCAAGTTACATTCATATTCGTGCCCAATCGCTTCCAATCCTTGTAGAAGCCGTCAACCGCCACCTTGGTCGCACCTTTCTGGGCCAACTCTTTGATTCGCTCCAGGTTGGCATATTCCGGCTTAGTCGTGCCGCGTACGGCGATTGCGCGTAGGTTTTTGGATCCCATTACCGCGCCGAAACCGCAACGGCCGTTGAAGTGCTTGAGCTCGTTGGTAATGTTGGCGAACAGCACGCCCATCTCCCCGGCAGGTCCGATCTGCGCTACCCGGATGCGCTCGTCGCCCAGCTCCTTTCGAATGGTTTCCTGCACCTCTCCCGTGAGACGGCTCCATAAATGCGAAGCCTCCCTCAGCTCGTACTGCCCGTCGTGGATCCAGAGGTAAACGGGCTTTGAGCTCTTGCCTGTGATCACCACGGCGTCGAAGCCGGCGAAGCGCAGCTCCGGCCCCCAGTAGCCGCCGCCCTCGCTGGAACCGATCGTCCCGGTGAGGGGGCTTTTGGCACTCACGCTATGCCGCGCGTTGCCACTGATGGGCGCACCAACCACCGCCGAGATAGCAAATACCAAAACGTTTTCCGGACCCAGGGGATCGCCACCCGCTTTCATACCCTTGAACACGTAGTAGTTGCCTATACAGGCGCCGCCCACATACTGGCGATAGAATGACTCGGGAGGCGTCTCTACGGTGAATGCCTCCCTGGATAGGTCGACGTGCAGAATCTTTCCGCTGTATCCTTTCATGTGAAATCCTCCTCGGAAGTCCGCTGAATCTGAACTAACACCAACATCCCGGCTCTGAGGTAATCACGGTTACCGGCGATCAGCCCTCTGACGGTTCGTTATCCTCCAGCTTGAAGCAGGTGTCTCGTTTCAGCGCCGCCACCCCCGCCGTTTTACGGAGCTTGAATCGACTCCTTGATCAGCCCAGGTAAGGAAACGATCAGGCACTAAACCGCATGAGTCCTCGAACCTGTGCGGCGTTGTCCCGACTTGAGTCACAAGGCTCACGAGTTAGCTTTTCTCTTCCGACCGCTCTAGATGGAATCGCATTCTATGTCAAAGGATTGCATTTGTCAAGCAGAATTTCATTTTAAATATCAAAACCATTAATTCACTGTCATTAATGTAATTGGAGAAACGGATTCTCGAAACACTGGTGCCATTTCATAGGCGGAAACAGGTTTCCCTAGATCATAACCGACCCACGAATTGTCCCCGGCGAGGTCCTGCTCTTAAAGCGCTTCACCACCCATCAGCTCGGATACCACCCATTCAAGGTTGCTTGCGGAGGTGGCGCTGCCTTCCATGGTCAACCAGTAGCCGGGCAGGCAGTAGGCAGAGGTCATGAACAGCTCCTTCGCCTCCATCTGCGATGTGTTGATGTACTCGTTGATGCTCCAAGAGCCGGCGATCAGGCAGAGCTGGGCCGGGTCGATTATGCCGGAAGCGATGGCGTAGGCACTGATCCCGAACCATGGCAGCCCGGCAGGGGCGGTCCGTTCCGTTTCCTCAGGAGCCTGCAGGCTACCTTCTCTACCTGTTTCCAACCGAGGCGCTGAGTGGTTTGTGTCTGCACACTCCCGGCAACGTTCATAACGACAAAAGGCGTGCGTCTCGGCACAGCCGGTGTAAAGCGATCCATGGCTCGATCACATCCGGAAACCAAAAGATCCCCTGCGGATCGACTTCTTCTTTTTCCAGTATCTTGTGCGCAAACTCGCTGATGCATCCCGTACAGGAGGTTAGAAAAAACATTTGACAAAGTCCATTTGATATGTAATATATCATTTCAAATGTGGATAAAGTATTCACAAATTGATATTGAGGGAGGTTTTGCATGAGCGAGTCATCGAAAGAGAAGGTCGCAGCCACCTTGGAAGCGGCTTCGGGGTTCGCAAAATCGGGAGCGGGGTTCGTTTTCGGTTTTTCCCGGGACGCAAGGAGGTTCTAACATGAAGGAGATTACCGTTAAAAAGCTTAGCCCTGAGTGCTTCGCAAAGTATGGTACGTACGCGAATATGATCAACCCATCGGCGCCTAAGATCGGAGCGGAGCCTATCGAGTTCTACCGGGACATGGTACAGTCCCAGCTGGGTCTCTCTCCAGTGGCTTCCTTCGGGGTATGCCGCGTGGTCAAGAGGCCGTTCGTGATGGACATATCGGAGTACCACGACACCTGCTGCGAGGTCGTTTTGCCCCTGGACGGGGACATACTCATGCACGTGGCTCCCGCCGTACCGGAGAAGGAGTTCCCTTTCGAACAAGCGGAGGTGTTCCTGGTGCCGAAGGGAACCCTGTGCTGTTTGAGACCGGGTGTTTGGCATCACGCCCCGTATGCGGTCCGGACGGATGTCGTAAACTGCCTGATTGCCCTGCCGGAGCGAACGTACATGAACGACTGCAAATTTTATTCGTTCCCCCCGGACCGGCACATCAAGATCTTCGGTGAAGGGGCGACTTGAGAAAAAATACAGTTTTTTTTGTAAAATAGAGAGACCTTTTCCAAGCGTATTGGATGCCAATTCTTTTCCATAGAATAAATTAAAATTTTTGTTATTTAAAATAATATTCTACTTGACAAATAGAAACTTGTGATGTAAAATGACTTCGCCTATACGCCCGTAATCCTAAGCACAAAAGCAGGACAAAAAGGAAAGAAGGGGGGAGAAGGCAAGAAAAGGGCATTCGGAGCATGATTCGGAAAGGAACTGGTTGAGAGAGGGAGGTGGTAACGGAAAATAGGAGTTAAAAAAATGTGCATTTAAAAAGTCGGCGAAGAGTTTTGAAATCACATTAGAATCGAGGAGGAAAAAAGCAAATGAAAAAGCTAGTATTGTTGATGATGGTGTTGGCGCTGACTGCCCCGATGATCTTTGCCGGTGGAAGCGGCGAGCCGAAAGAAAGGCCAATGAAGATCGCGTTCTTCGTTTCGGACCTGTCCAACGTCTTCCACCAGGCGCAGTTCACCGAGGCAAGGAAGTATGCCATGGAGAAATACGACGCTGAAGTGTTCGCGTTTGACGGCAAATCGGATTCGGCTGTCATGACCCAGAACATCGACCAGGTCGTGGCGCAGGGCATGGATGCGGCCACCCTGCACATTTGGGACCAAGAGGCTGGGAGACCCGGTGTAAACTCTGCCCTCAAGAAGAACATCATCATGACGTCTTTCTTCAGCCCGTGTGCCGACACCGGTATCCCGACTGCCCGCAGCGACGAGGCAGGGATTTCCTTTGCTATGGGCGCGGAGATGGCCAAACAGTGGAAGGCCGCCTATCCGAACAAGCCCATCGTGATGGTGCAGCTTGGCTGGCCGAACCACACGGAAGTGAAGTCCGGGCGCACCGACCCGTTCGTGAAGGGTGTTCTATCTGTGGATCCTACGGCAACCGACCTCGGCTGCCAGGATGCCAGTAAAGGTCCTGATGCGGCCAAGCAGATCATCCTTGACTTGGTCACTCAGCACCCCGAGGTCAACCTGATCTACTCCGAGGCCTCCAACCTGACCGTCGGAACGATGGCCGCCCTTGTGCAGGCCGGCAGGGGCAAAATGGACAACGGCAAGCCACTGACGGAGATCGTCTGCAGTGTCGATTTCGATGAGGTGGAGCTGAAGGGCGTGTACGATCCCGACAGCTCGCTGAAGCAGTCCATGGGTCTACCGCCCAAGGAGACCGCCCGTGGCCGGATCGACCTGATCATGGACGTCAAAAGAGGCAAGGTGGAGATGACTTCGCAGCCCGCCGAGGAGTTCTTCTATAAGGCCTACAACATCTCCTACTGGACGATGAGCCGCACCGATGCGGTGAAATGGCTGAACGACCAGTTCGGTACCAACCTGAAGTAGCCGATCGAAACGGCTAGTTAGGATGCAAAAAGACGGGGGGAAGATTTTCAGCCTTCCTCCCGTTGTTAGATGGTTAGGGATGGAGCGGCTGCATGAAACTGACAGAGAATGTATTGGAGATCCAGGACCTCGTTAAAGACTTCCCCAGTGTACGGGCGGTTAATAACGTCAGTTTCGACATCAAGCGAAACACCGTCCACTGCCTTGTCGGGGAAAACGGCGCAGGAAAGTCAACTCTGATCAAGATCCTTACCGGCGCGTTTATGAGAACAAGTGGCAAGATACTGCTGAACGGAGAAGAATACAATCCCCATAGCCCGCGAGATGCGAAGCAAAAAGGAATCAGCACATTGTTTCAGGAACTCAATGTGGTTGATCAACTGACTGTGGAAGAAAACCTTACGCTGGGGATGGAGGATACGTCATTCGGTTTTCTGAGGAAGACGGGCAAGATAAACAAGATGGTCAGCGTGATGAACAGCCTCGAACCATCCATCAAACCACAACAGCTGGTCTCGAACTTGAGCGTGGCCAAAAAGCAAATCGTGGAGATAGCAAAGGCGGTCGCTACGGAGGCTGATATCATCATCATGGATGAACCGACCGCTGCGATCTCCGAAAGCGAAATCGCACGGCTGTTCAAGATAGTCAAGAGGTTGCGGGAGAAAAACGTTACCGTCATCTATATCTCCCACAGGCTGGATGAGGTTTTTGAGCTTGGAGACTACGTTACCGTCATGCGGGATGGGAAGCACATCGGGACCAAGCCCGTGGCGGATATCAAGGACCGGTCGGAGCTCATCAAGATGATGATCGGTAAGACGGTTTTCGAAGAGTACACGCCGAAAGAGGGTGTTAAGCAGGAAACCATCCTTCAAGTGAAAGGCCTCTGCAACCACAAGCTCAACAACATTTCCTTTGAGATCTACAAAGGTGAGATCGTGGGTTTTTACGGCCTTGTGGGCGCCGGAAAGACAGAGCTTGCCCGCGCCATTTACGGCGTCGACGAGTACCACGGGGTAATCACCTTCAAAGGGAAAAAGCTGCCTGCATCCCCCGACAAAGTGATCGCAGCGGGAATCGCCCTGGTGCCGGAGGAAAGGAGAACCCAGGGACTTTTCACCATACTGACCATCAGGGGCAATGTTCCAGTCATGAACATGGAGAAAATATCCAGGAACGGATTCATCAACTCGACGCAGGAGAGGAAAGTTACCCTTGAATACATCGACAAGCTGAGGATCGCTACCAACAGTACCGAAAAGGAAGCCGCAAAGCTTTCCGGAGGCAATCAGCAAAAGGTGGTCTTCTCTAAGTGCCTGTTCGCGGATGCGGACTTGCTCATGCTCGACGAACCGACTCGCGGAATCGACGTGGGTGCGAAGAGCGAAATCTGCGGCATCATCCGCCGGCTCTCGGAGGAGGGGAAATCCATCATGATCTTCTCCTCGGAGCTTCCGGAGGTCGTCAACATCTGCGACACCATATACCTTCTGTTTGACGGGAGCATGAAAGCCATGATGAAGAACGGCCCCGATATAGACAGCGAGAAGATAATCCACATCGTCACGGGGGGAGAATGAACGTGGTAACAAACCAGATGGTCAAGCCCGCGGTTGGAAGCAGGATGAGCAACGAGTCCTTCATCACCTTGATCATGGTGGGCGTCCTTTTTGTACTGTTCGGCATCGCCTGTGCGGTGGTGCCCAACTTTTATCTGCCTCGGAACATGCTCAACCTCCTCACGAACAACTGGTATCTCATTATCATAGGGATTGGCGTCTCCTTTCTCCTGATCACGGGCAACTTCGATATGTCGGTAGGCGGGAACATCGCTATGACGGGTGTGCTTTCCGTCTATTTCTGCCAGGCGGCCAACGTATCGCAAAATGTGCTGGCCAACGGTCTCGGCTTGCCTTACGGCGCGGCTGTTGTGCTGGCCTTGCTGTGCGCCATGGGCATCGGCGGGATCAACGCCTTTTTCGTGGCCAGATTGAAAGTTCCTTCCATTATCGTGACCCTGGGTACGATGATGCTCGCACGAGGCATCGCCCAGGTCACCACACGGGGTGCACAGCGGAACACCAGCCTGCCGGACGTGTTTGGTTTCATGGGCAGCATGTCCATCAAAGGCACGCCTATCAAAGTATCCGTGGTGATCATGGTCGGCCTGGTCATTGCGGCTTTCATCTTCGAACGGATGACGGTAGCGGGCCGGCGCACGTACCTCATCGGCGCCAATGCCCTGGCAGCCAGACTCTCTGGAATCAAGGTGGTAAGGCACCTCACTTTTCTGTACCTGACCAGCGCTCTTCTGGCAGGCATCACGGGAATCCTCCTCGCCTCCGAGTTCAAGGCGGGGGTGTCGAGCCGCGCGACCGGATTCGAGTTCGACGCGCTGGTGATCTCCCTTCTGGGGGGGGTGAGCATCGCTGGGGGGTTCGGTTCGGTGCTCGGTATGTTTGTCGGTGCGGTCATTCTTTCGGTCATGACCTCATCGGCCACCGGGCTTCTCCTGTCGCCGGACTGGCAATTCACACTGAAAGGCGTCGCCACGTTGATCGCAATTCTCGTCCAGCGTTTTGCTCTGGACAAGAGGAAGGGGTAGAGCTCCGCATCATGTCAGCGCTGTACTGCCCGGATGAAGTGGGATGGCGATTACAGGATAGGAGCAAGTTGAAGTGAAAAGTGTGGGAGAAGAATTGCTACAAGCGCAGATGGATCGAACGAGTGCTCTGAGGTCGAACATCAAAAAATTCTATATCTACGTCGTGCTGACAGTTATCGTAATTATATTCAGCGTGGTGAAGCTGGGCCAGGTTGAAATGTTCGGCCGAGGGCACTTTCTTAGCCCCGACTCCATTATCATCCTATTACGCGCCGCCGTGCCCATACTTACTTTAAGCGGCGCTTTTACCCTCTTGATGATATCTGGCCATATTGACCTATCCGTCGGCAGCGCGATGAGCTTGAGCGCGGTGGTGTTCGCGTTGATGATCCTCAACAGGTTTGCATTTCTGCCCGCCCTTGTGATCACGCTGATCATGGGGATCGCAATGGGAATTCTCAACGGCTTCCTGGTTGTAAGATTACGGATAACGCCCGTCATCGGGACGCTCGTTACGTTGAACCTCTTCAAAGGCATAGCGCTGCTCATCGTGCCGAACGGGCTTTCGGCCATTAAAAGCAGCACGGAAAAGCCGATGCCTGCGTGGATCAACGACTACGCCCGCAAGGATATTTTTCTTGGTCTGCCATGGGCTTTTTATGTTGCTCTGGCCGTAATCGTTATTCTGATCATTTTGCAGAGAAAAACGATCCTGGGAAAATACGCTGCGGCGATCGGCGGCAACCGTACAGCCGCGGAGCTCTCCGGTATCAACGTCGTAAAGACGGTGTGGATCCTATACGCGATTGTTGGGTTTTTCGCTGCATGCGCGGGCTTGGCACGAGCCAGCTACATGTCACTGGGGGATCCGCTCTCGGGCGATGGAATGGAGCTCGACAACATCATCGCCGTATTGCTAGGGGGGACAGCGTTTTCTGGTGGCGAAGGATCGGTTGCAAAGACGATCGTGGGCGCACTCATCATCATGTGCGTGACGATCGGCCTGATGACCGTCATACCGGCATTCTGGCAGACCGTTGCCAAAGGCAGCGTGCTTCTGTTCGCGGTCGTCCTCAACCATGTGCTTGTCAGAGAAAGGGTTAAATGTTAAGGGTCTTGCTTGCCTTCCTTGAAGACGGGTGGAGGGCGAGAGGTGAGAGAGGTGATACACATGACCAGAAGAGAACGCGTGCAGGCAGCTCTGGATCACAAAGAGCCCGACCAGGTGCCGCTCGAGCGGCGAATATGGACATGAAGATGCTTAAAGAGCGTTTCGGAAAGCGTATCGTATTCTGGGGTGGCGGGTTCGTCTTCAATACGATCCACAACATCCAGGCAAAAACTCCGATTGAAAACGTGATCGCCATATTCGACGCGGTCAAAGAATTCAATGGACAAGATACATAGGAAAATGAAGGGAGAGGAACACAAATGATTAAGGACTTCTTCTACTACAATCCAGTCAAGCTGGTGTTCGGAGAAGGCAAGCTGAAGGAAGCCGGCACGTGGGCAAAGATGTACGGCAAGAAAGCGATCATCGTGACTACCGGCACGCTGTTCAAGGGAAACGGGTTGGTGGATCGTCTACAGAAGGTCTTGAAGGACAGCGGAGTGGACTCGATCTACTACTCCGATGTCAACGCCAATCCACTGAATACTCAGATCGACAAGGGTGCTGAGATTGCCCGAGCCAAGGGCTGCGACCTGGTGATCGGTCTAGGGGGCGGCAGTGCCATCGATGCGGCCAAGGGAATCGCCATCGTGCTGGGTCACAAGCGGCCGATCTGGGATTTCTGCCTGGTGTCCGACGCTGCGCCCATCACGGACAAGACCTACCCGATCATCGCCATAACCACCACCTCCGGAACGGGCAGCGAATGCACCCAGTGGTCGGTGATCACCAATCCCGCCACCGAGGAGAAACCCGGCATCGGCTCCGACTACACCTTCGCCAAAGTGGCGATCGTGGATCCCGAGCTTATGGTCTCCATGCCCCCAAAGATCACGGCGTCCACC
>CAZVHJ010000067.1:0-27187 GCA_964627715.1 uncultured Spirochaetaceae bacterium
CGTTAACCCTATTCCAATATAACCGGACTTTCCCATTCCCTGCTATAGCATACAAGCCCGTAGGAGGCACCGGCGGCAGATCCTGCTCGTACACCAGACGCAGCTCCGAGACTTCAGGGGATCGGCGACGTTCCCCATCAGGATACAGCTCGACCATCACCTGGAGGTAGCGGCCTCGACTGTCCTCGAGTTGCTGTCCGGCCTGAAATTGTATCCACGGAACAGTGGAAGTATCTGCATCTGCACGATCGGTCATTCTGTAGTAGAAATATACAGCAGAATCCCCTGGAGTTCTGTAAACAGAATCAATACGTTTGAGCTCCGTGCCCGTGTACCCCAGATCAAAGGTGCTGCTCTGAAAGACTCCAACCTGGTTCGTATAATGTCTGAGAGAGGGAGTTTCCACAAAGGCTCGGGAGATGCGAAGCTCATCGATAAATCCGGTGAACCGCTCTCCAATTCTCACCTGTCCGGGTCCCGCATCCCCGGCAAAGGGCAGCAAAATCATACCCTGCTCCCATTTTGAGTTCGTTGTGTAGGCAATCGCTTCGGGGATACCGTCCACCAGGTACTCCAGCAAGCCGATCCTGCTGTCGTACCGAAGCAGGTGGTGATGCCAGTCTCTGGGAACCAAAGCGGTGACGCCCCGGAAGTGTATCGAACCTGCCTGTCCAGTAGGCCCGATAAAGAAATTGTTGAATCCCCAATCGAGCCTTCTGTCCTGCACGGTACAGCGCAACTCCTGAGGAATCACTTGATCCCTGTTCCAGCGGGCTCCCTGCCAGAGAAAGATCTGTTCGCCGTCACCCAACAGAGCGGGGTACAGCCAGAACTCAATACTGAAATCCTGAAGCCAGGTCCCTTGGTGAAAGAGAGCTTGCTCCTGGGGTACGAGGTGCAGTCCCCTGCCCCCGCTGTTGAAGCCCCCGCTCCCCTCCCCGAGAGCGACAACACGCTTTGAAAGCAGGAAATCCTGTTCAGCAACCTGATAGTGACCCATGTGGTCTTGGAGAGGCAGCCTATTGAAATGGATCAATAGATCGGTATGACCGACTGCAGAATACTCCGCCTCCTGCAGAACGAGATCCTGGCTTCCCCATCGCCCCTTCACCAGGATGAGATTTTCCGAATATGAAACATCCCGCCAGAGATCTTCCCTTCCCAATACGATCTGTTGATCCAGTGCCGTAAGGGACCCGAGACAGAGAAGGAGGAAGATGCACGCGGCGGTAACAGAAAGAGTTATCTTTTTCACGATTCTTCTATACATTATAATCGGAACTCTCAGAATACAACATGAACTCCGGGAAGCGAGAAATCCAAAGCTCTGGACTGGCGGAAAAACTCCAAAATTTGCCGGATTCACCCGGCGTGTACATTCTCAAGCGGACCGATGGGAAAATCCTCTACGTGGGAAAAGCCAAGAGCTTGAAAAAAAGGATTCGAGCTTATTTTACCGACAGCAGGGACATCAAAACCCGGCACCTGCAAGCCCGAATCGGCGACTTGGAGGTCTTTCCTACGGGAAGCGAGGCGGAAGCCCTGCTTCTGGAAAACAACCTGATCAAGCGCTGGAAGCCCAAATACAACATCAATCTCAAAGACGGAAAAACCTATCCAGTAATCCGGCTGACCAACGAGGACTACCCCAGAGTGTTTCGCACCCGACGCATCGTGTTCGATGGCTCCAAGTATTACGGACCCTTCCCCAAGGTCAACCATATCGATCTGTATCTGAACATCATCGATAAGCTCTTTGCCCTACGGAAATGTAGAGGCCCGGTAAAAGTAAAGAAACAGCCCTGCTTCTACTATCACATCGGCCGCTGCGCCGGCGTGTGTGCCGGCAAGATCACCCACGAGGAGTACCGGCAACGGGTGGAAAAGGTAAAGATGCTGCTGGCCGGCAAAACCGATGAGCTTGCCCGGGAGCTGCGTCAAAAGATGCGACAGGCCAGTGAACAGCAGGAGTACGAGAAAGCCGCCTCGTTCAGAGACCAGCTCGAGGCTCTGGAGTCCCTGTCCGAAGAGCAGAAAGTCGTCGATTTTCAAAATGAAGCCCGCGATTACCTGGGCTACTGGAGTGAGGAAAAGCGGGTACGTATGACGGTGCTTCAACTGCGGGCGGGCAAACTGATCGGTAGGGACTCGATGCTCTTAGAGAACTACTCCATAGAGGAGGAGTTCCTACCCGCCTTCCTGGGCCAGTATTACGGCGGCAGGACCAGTCAGCCGAATATCCTGTATCTGCCGAAAGAGCTCGAGTCGACCCACTCCAAGGCACTGCTTGAATCTTATCTCAAAGATCTCACCGACTCGCGGATTGCTGTGGGCTTTCCGAAAAAAGGAAAACACGCCCGACTGGTTACTATGGCGACTGAGAGCGCCCGCTTCCGCCTCGAAACGGAAGGGGAGCGAAAAAGACAAGCATTGAAGGATCTGCAACAAACCCTGGATCTGAAACGTCCCCCCCGGCTTATCGAGGGAGTCGACATCGCCCACCTATCGGGAAAGCAAACAGTGGCTTCGTTGGTGACCTATCTCGATGGGCGGCCCCAGAGAAGCGGTTACCGACACTATCACATCCGATCTCTCAACGGGCGCATCGACGATTTCGAAGCCGTCCGTGAAGTTGTGGCTCGCCGCTATACGCGGCAGCTCAACGAAAAGGGGAAACTTCCTGACCTCATCCTGATCGACGGCGGTAGAGGTCAGGTCAGCTCCGCTGTGGCCATGCTCAAGGCCCTGGAAATCCCGCAGATTCCGGTAGTGGGGTTGGCGAAAAAGCACGAAGAGCTGTATCTGCCGCACAAATCAGAACCTCTGATACTCCCTGAGAGCTCGGAGGTACTGCGTATTCTCCAGGCGGTCCGAGACGAAGCCCACCGTTTTGCCACAACTTTCCACAAGCGGGTCAGGGCGACCCAATTGAACACCTCGGTACTGGAGAGCATCAAGGGAATCGGGAAAAAAAGAAGCAAGGTTCTGTTGACAGCTTTCGGATCGCTGGCCGGAATCCGCAAGCAGGAACCGGAGGCGATTGCCAAGGCGGCCTCCCTCGGCCTGGAGCAAGCTCGAGAGTTGCTCACCTATCTGTCCAGGCTGGAGATCTAATTCCCGGTTAGGCAAACCGCTTCAGGCCCGGTCGATTCCAGGAAAATCACCGGAAAATAAGTTTGTCGATCAGAAAATTCATAAGTATATTAACGAGCGAAAATTGAGGTGGTCTAACAACCGGAACGTCAGACCGTCAATTTCGGCTGTCCTTAAGGAACAGCCTCAATTAAACGAAGTGGGAAAGTGCTATGAAATGTATCTACGTTACCGTATTTCTATTAGTCTTGGCCGTCGCGGGATGGTCTCTCGAGTTGCTGCCCCCGATGGACAGATACTGGATCTCTTCGGGCTCCGGTTATCGCAGGCGACCTATGGGTGGTAAAGATGAATTTCAGCTACACAAAGGAATCGACATGGTAGGGCCGCATCGTGCACCGATAATGGCGGCCGCCTCCGGCGTGGTTGTCGAGCATTGGCCGGCGCCCAATGGATACTACAAAGGACATCCGATATACGGCGGGCTTATCGTCATCGATCACTTGAACGGGACCTACACGCTTTACGCGCATATGTCGAGCACCTACGTGGGCGAGGGCGATCAAGTTGAGGCGGGACAAGTCATCGGAAGACAGGGAAACACCGGCATCACCACAGGGGAACATCTGCACTTCGAGGTGATCATTAATCCGTTGATTTATATCACAAACGGATGGAATATCGGGTTGGACGGGACAGAGCGGTAGAGATCCGAACCTTTAAAACCTGAAGCTTCCGCTCCCGCCTCTGACAACAAGGTAATACAGAAAAAGCTGAAGCAGGGTGGCATGGAGGTTGCTCTTCAGGGAGCGAACCCGGTAGTCGAAACGGGCTATCAGCAGTACGATCGCTTGAAGCTCATCGAGGCTGTACTGCCGACAACCCGCAGCGTAGATCTTCTGCATGCGCTTGCTGCTCATCTTAACACGGGAGAACGCCTCCTCGTAGGAGTAGCGTTGCTCGATCAGCCCTTTCAGGACTTTGAGCTTTCGTACTTGAGCGAGCAGGCCCGCCAGCAGCCCCACCGCATCCGCTTCGCGGGTAAGCAGCAGCTTGGTCAATACCTCCAAAGAGGCGTCAAGGTCTCTACTCGATATCTTCTCAAAAAGGGTAAAGACGTTTTCGTCCTTGCTGTGGTAGAGGATCTTTTCCACGTCTGCATACTCGATTCTGCTACCCTCACCGAAATATACCCTCAATTTTTCGCAAGTGTCTTTCAACTCCTTGGTGTTGTTCTCCACCATTTCGAGCAAAAAAGAGGCGGCTTGAGGATTGATCTGGATATTATTCTTTTTGAAGAAGTTGAGAATCCAGCCCATCTTTTGATTTTCAAAGAGCTCCCAGAAAATGACTTTATTCTCCTTTGGCACCATCTTTTCCAGACGTTTGTCAATCCGTCCGATCTCCTCCGATAACAGGACCAGAGAACTCTGAGGGGCCGGGCGATCGCAGTACCCGGCCAGCTGATCCAAATCTCTTTTCTTGCTCAACAGCTCCACATTTCGAAGCAGCACCACCCTGTAAGGGGAAAACAGCGTGCCGTTGCGCAGGGCGGCGAGAATTTCACCGATATCGCTGTCAAAAGCATAGAAGCGATGGACCTCAGGTGCCTGGCCGATCGTTTTGGTGATCCGGTGGATCAATCGGTTTAAGAATGAGTCTTTTTCGCCCTCCTCCGGTCCGAGCAGGAGGTAGAGGGCGTCGCTTTTACTCATAATTGCGGATAAGGAAGAGGAGCTTTCCCAGGATGCGAACGTTTTGAGTATAAATAGGGGGATAGGCGGGATTTTCCGCTTTCAACATCACCCGATTCTTTTCAAGAAAGAAGCGTTTCAGGGTAACCGCCTCGTCCACCAGGGCGACAACGACATCGCCGTTGTCGGCGGTGCTCTGGTGGCGAATCACGGTAATATCGCCGTCGAAAATACCGGCATCCTTCATGCTGTCGCCTCTGACCCGAAGTGCGAAGTACTTGCCGGAGCGAAGATAGCCCTGAGGCACCGCCAGGTGGCCATCCATGTTCTCCTCGGCGAACAGAGGTTTCCCCGCGGCCACGGAGCCGAGTATGGGTATCGATCGGTACTGGTCCTCCTGATACAGATCTCCGTCACCCAGAACCTTAATGGCTCGGGACCGGTTGAGGTTGCATTTGATAGCCTGTTTCTTCTGCAAGGCCTTGAGATGGTCGTAGGCACCCTTTACCGAAACCCTGAGATGATCGGCAACCTCCCGGACGGTGGGAGGGTACTTGTAGGTACGGATGTAGGTCTTGATATACTCCAAGACCTCTTTCTGCCGAACCGTAAGACCCTTCATTCTACTTCTTGATCTCTATTCCATGCTTCTTGATCTTGTTGTGCAAGTGCGACGGGGTTATGCCCAGAGCTTTACTGGTACGGGCAATGTTCCGCTCGTTCTCCTCGAGCTTTTTAACCAGGAACTCCCGCTCGAACTCGTCCTTCGCTTCATTGAGCTTCATGCTCTCGAAACCCTTGAGGACTTCGTCTCTCTCCCAATCTGTACGGCTGGTAAGATACCGCCTGACCGAATCCGAAGAGATCACCTTTTCCTCAGTCATAATGTTAATGCGCTCTATGAAATTTTTCAACTCTCTGACGTTCCCAGGCCAGAAATATGTCTGCAAGAGCTGCAACGCTTCCTCGGAAAAGCGTTTCGCCTCCGCCTCGGCGGGCCGTTTGAATTTTTCCATGAAGTAGTCGATCAGCGCCGGGAGGTCTTCGGTCCTCTCCCTCAGGGGCGGAACGAAGATCGGGATCACATTGATGCGGAAGTACAGGTCCTCTCGAAAACGCCCTGCCCGGATCTCCTCCTGTATGTTCTTGTTTGTCGCCGCGATCACCCGCACGTCTACGCTTACCGATTTCTCGCCGCCAATGCGCTCGAATTTCATCTCCTGCAGAACTCGGAGGACCTTGGCCTGGGTACTGAGAGACATGTCGGCGATTTCATCCAAAAACAGGGTTCCGCCGTTGGCCAGCTCGAACTTGCCCTTGCGCCGGGCGTGGGCATCGGTAAAGGCCCCTTTCTCGTGCCCGAACAGCTCACTCTCTATCAAGGTTTCCGGAATCGAGGCGCAGTTCACCTCGACAAAGGGAGCCTTGGCGCGTCGGGAACGCCGGTGTATCTCTCGGGCAACCAGTTCTTTTCCGGTACCGTTTTCCCCCAGAATGAGAATCCGGGCCTCGCTGCCCGCGCTCTGCTCGATCAGCTCCTTTACTTTGCTCATCCCCTCTCCAGAGCCGATCATCTCATCTTCGAAGAAGATACTGTCCTTGAGGCTTCGATTTTCTCTTTTCAGCTCTTCGAGTTTGAGAGCGTTCTCGACGACAGTGATTGTCTTTTCGAGGGACAGGGGTTTCTCCAAGAAATCGAAGGCTCCGATCTTCACCGCTTGGACCGCCATGTTGATGTTGGCATGACCGGAAATGACCACCACCTCGATATCAGGCCAACCTTTGCGAACTCTCTTTAGAACATCGATCCCTCCCATATTGGGCAGCCAGACATCCAGGATTACCAGATCTACGGCCTCCTTCTCCAGAATCTCAAGAGCCTGAAACCCGTCCTCAACTGCGACTACCTGATGGCCCTCATCTCCCAGGACATCCTGTAATACCTGCCGAATTCCCTCTTCGTCGTCTACAACCAATATTCTGCTCAAAACTCTCACTCACCCCAACGGTAAATCTATAATGAATGTCGTACCCACACCTTCCTGGGTTTCGAACCAGATGTTGCCATCATGATCGAAAATGATCCGCTCGACAATAGCCAGACCCAGTCCCGTGCCCTCCCGTTTGGAGGTGAAGTAGGGCTCGAACACCCTTGTCCTGATCTCCTCCGGTATCCCTTCGCCGCTGTCCTTGATCCAGATTCGGCAGTATCGGCGATTTTCCTTGTTCACTACTGCAGAACGAACGAAGATTTCACCTCCCTTGGGCATAGCCTGAATTGCGTTCCTCAGCAGATTTGCAAATACCTGCTTGATTTGATTTGGATCGCCGCGGATCAGGCTGTCTTCGCCGATATGGCTCGAATCAATGGTCACATTGGCCGAGAGGTTTGTATACATCTCAGCAACCTCCTCAACCAATTCCCTTAGGGCAATGGACTGCAGCCGCGGCATGGGCAGACGGGCGAACTCCCGGAACTCAACCAGAAGATCGTTGAGATTGTCCACCTCACGGACGATGGCAGAAATGGAGGCTTCCAACACCTTCTTGAACTCCCCGGTCTCTGCCTGAGGACGGGCGGCATATTTTTTCAGTATTCTCTGAGCCGAGAGTTTAATCGGAGTCAACGGATTCTTTATCTCGTGGGCCAGGCGCTGGGCAATCTCCTGCCAGGCGGAGATCTTTTCGCTCTGCCTGAGCTTCTCCCTCGAGTGGGACAGCTCCGAGACCATTCGGTTGAAGGATCCTACCAAATGAGACAGTTCGTCGGCGGAACGGTGCAGGATCCGGAAAGAAAAGTCCCCTTCCGCTACTCTGCGGGTTGCCTCTTCCAGGTTGACGATTGGGCGGATAATCTCTTCGGTAAGAAGAAAGCTCACCAAAATTGAAAGCAGAAAGATGGGAAAAGAAAAGAAGAAGTAAAAAAAGATCAGGACCAAGCGAAACAGCCGCTTATACCGGTTGAGCTGATTGAATATTTCCAGGCTCTCTGTCAGACGCCGCGCTTTGTTGTCGAAATCTTCAGGCATCAGACGTCCCACCACCACCGTGAATTGCCGGCCGCCCAGCTCGTACACCGAAGCGTTGCGAAGAATGCTCACATCCTCCCGATCCTCTTTGGGCAGATCCCCGGTAAGTTCGTCGAAATGAACCAGATTACGAAGCCGGCCCTCCTGATCTCCCCGAAACAGTACTTCCGACCCATCTTCGGCAAATATCTGGATGAACTGGACTTCCGAGTTTACGGTTCGGACGTTCTTCCAAAGTCTCTCCGGATTTCTGTCCAGATCTTGTAGCACGAAGGGCATCAGCGAACTCTGACTGAAACTCCGCAGGTTTTCCACAGCGCCTCGGTAGTACTCCAAAGAGATGGAGAGTCCGCCCCGGAGAGCATCGCCAAGACGCGCTTCCAGCCAGAAGTTTATAGCTGCGTTGATGAAGTTTACAGACAGGAGCGCTTGAGGAATCGATGAAAGCAGGGCAATGAGCACGAAAAAGATGATGAGCCGGGTCTTCAGTCGGGAACCGGGCTTGCGTGTTGCCCGCTCTCGGATAAGGCGGATGATCTGGAATACGATCAGCCCCAACAGGATTAGGGGAAAAGCGATGGCCACCACGTAAGCTACGATATTCGCCTGCACATCGACACCGGCGAGATTGATGAGTATTTGTTGGGAAAATACGACGATCAGGGCGATAAGAAGGATAAAAATCAGTACCAGGACGAAAAGACCTACAGAAGTAGTGCTGGATTGAAAGAGCCTCATTGTTCCTCGACTCCGGCCTTCACTTTGGCCTCGATCCAGGGGGTGGTGAAGGCTGTCCAGGAAGAGAACAGAGTGATGATATTCAAGGGAGCAATGATTTTCACAGGCATCATCCTCACCCGGCCTAATAGATAGTGGCTCGGAGCATCGGAAGGCTCGATTTCACCAAGCTCCACCGAGTCCAGGGAGAAAAACGAATCCAAAAACTCCGACTCCGCGGAGTATTCTCCCAGCGGCTCCCCATCCCTTCGAATCCTATAACGGTTTTCGAAGAAATCAAAATAGGCGACCTGGGAGACCCGTCGTTCAACCAGAAGTCGGTCACCTATAAAAGCGAAGAGTCCTCTGTTTTGTCTGTATAGTCGGACTTGAAAGGTGATCTCCGCTTTCAATCCGTCCCACAGAGAAGCCAAGACCTCTTGGCTGTGGGAACCGACATATTCGACGGAGCCGTATATTCTCTGCCCCCGGAGGGACGCCTCCAGGCGGGCCTCCTGGGCGGAGGAAAGCACCGGAGTCAGGAGAAGCAGGAACACTAGAATCGGGATGAAACCCTTCGCTTTACTCCTCCTCGAACTTGTTTTCGAACAACCGGCTGATCGTCTGAACTGCCTCCTCCTCGTCACTGCCGTCGGCAATGATTTTGATAGGGGTATTATAGGTAGCAGCCAAGGTGAGGATACCCATAATGGACTTACCGTTGATCTGTTCCCCGTCTTTCTCCAAGAAGATACTGGCGGCGAACCTGTTCGCTGTCTCTACGAGTAAAGCGGCGGGCCGGGCATGGATTCCGGCCCGGTTCTTGATGGTTACGACTTTTTCTACCATGTTTTGGTGTACCGGGCGCTTTAGGTCAGGTCTCGCTCAAGAAAATCGCTTTAGCGCTTTCGGTTTCCAACCAGCGCATCACATTCTTGGAAAACTCTTTTGCCGAATAATAGCCCATCTTCTTCAGTCGTTCGTTCATCGCGGCAGTTTCAATAATAACCGGAATGTTGCGTCCCGGTTTAACCGGAATAACAATATAGGGAACCTGCACACCCAGGATTTCCATGAAATTCTCTTCAGCGCCGATCCTGTCATAATTTTTATTTGCGTCCCATTCTTCCAGTCTAACCGCCATCTGGATCTGCTTCTTGTCCCGAATAGCTCCTACCCCGAACAGGTGGGTGATGTTGATAATACCCAGTCCCCGAATCTCCATATGATGACTCGAAACTCCGGTCCCGGTGCCAATCAGGATGTTTCCGCCAACGCGGCGGATTTCCACAAGATCATCCGCTACCAACCTGTGATTTCGTTCGATGAGGGCCAAAGCGGTCTCGCTTTTCCCAACCCCGCTGTCTCCCAAAATCAGTGCTCCGATACCAAATACTTCCATCAGAACACCGTGTACACTCTGTTTGGGAGCAAAGATGTTGCTTAAGACCCTAAGTACCCGCGTTGTAAACTCAGAGGAGGCGAGGTCCGTCTGCAAGACCGCACATCCGGTCTTCTCGGCCAACGTCAGGAAATCCTCCGTCGGCTGCTGCTGATGTGTAAAGACGCAGCAGGGAATCTCGCAGGAGAACAGCTTCTCCAACGTTTCCGTCTTGCCTTCTTTGGCCAGTTTCTCCAGATAGGCCATCTCCCCACGGCCGAAGATCTGAATACGTTGGAAGGCGAAATTGTCATAAAACCCGCTGAGCTCCAGTCCCGGCCTGTTTATTTCCGGTACCTTCAGCTCCCGAACCAGCCCCGCCCGACCAGCAATGCATTTGAGATTGAGAGAGTCTTTGTCCCTGAGATCGAGCTGCAACAGATCCAGAACTGTGATCTTTTTCATGACTCCGGACCGGCAACCTCCCCGCTGCGAACGCTGTCAAGACCCTTATGATCCTGGATCTTGTTCTTCTCTTTGAGCACCTTCAGCTCAACCTTGTCGAAAAGCTTGTCGATTCCTTCGAAGATATCGAAGCTCTTTGCCCGCATATGATTGGAGTTTCCCCAGCGAAAATTGATGTTCGCCTCAAGGTTGTACTGACTCTTCTCCTGGGAAACAAACACCAGAAAATCAATGATGTACTCAGAGACGAATTCGAGGCGATGCAACTTCTTGTCTATGTAATCCCGTATTTTATCTGTAATCTCGACATGAACTCCTTTGATTTCGATGTTCATAGATCCTCCTATCTGTGGTGAGAACTCATAATATCGAGCTCTTTCCTGTACTTGGCAATCGTCCTTCGAGCAATCTTGACTCCTTTTCCCTCCAGGACCTCTCCGATCTTCTGGTCCGTAAGCCGCCTCTTGCTCCCTTCTTCCTCTTCGATGATCTCCTTGATCATCTGTTTGACTCCTTCTTTGGAGAATCGGCCGCCTCCGGGGACTGAATTGGAGAAAAAATACTTAAGCTCAAATATACCCCACTCTGTCTGTATATACTTGCCATTGGTGACCCGGCTGACCGTGGCTTCATGAACACCGATTTCAGCGGCAATGTCCTTGAGGGACAGGGGCACGAGGTATTTAGAGCCTTTCCTAAAAAACTCCCGCTGAAACTCGACGATGGCTTTACAGACTTTCAACAGGGTCTGGTTACGCCTCCGGATACTGCTGATAAACCAGTGGGCTTCGTGAACCCCGTTTTTGACGAACCGTTTGAGGTCTTTCTCTTTGTACTGCTCCTCATGATCCTGAATACTGGCATAAAAAGAGTTGATGCCCAGGACGGGGATATCCTCGTCGTTCAGCACGATGACGAACTCCCCCTCCTGGACCTTCAACATAACATCGGGGATTACATAACGGGACTGCTCGCTGGAGAAATTTCTTCCCGGCAAGGGATCCAGCTCCCGCAGGAACTCCTTGACCTTTTCCACCTCCTTCACACTGATCCGCATGCTGCGGGCGATCTCCTTGTACTTTTCCCGCTCCAACAATTCGAGATACTTGTCTACGACTTCCGCCGCCCGCGGAACAGGAGCGGGATGAAGCTTGATCTGGACCAGAATCGATTCCCGGTAGTCCTTTGTGCACGTGCCAATCGGATCGAATCCTTGAATCAGCTCCTTGACCCGGTTCATGGCGGCGAGCTTCTCGGGAGTGATTTCATTTTCGGGTGTTTCTAGGGGCAGACCCTCGGCATCAAGATTTCGGGCCAGGTTTTCCGGATTTTCTATATGAAAGCCGTTTTCGTCGAGATTTCGGATCAGGTACTCACCGATCCGGAACTCCACTTCACTGATGGGCTGAAGCCGTAGCTGCCAGAGAAGGTGCTCGTGGAGGGACTCCGGTCGCGTGAGTACTCCTTCAATAAACTTTCTATGAGCGTCTTCCCGACTGCCGCCCCCCTGTACCTTTATGTATCCGGGATCCGAGGTATTCTCAAAATACTCCTGTTCTTCCGAAGTTCGCTTGCCCGTATCATCGAGGGAAAGCGGCGAAGATTCTTCGACTACCTCGAGAGCCGGATTCTTTTCCAGCTCTTCCTGAATAGTATCCCTCAGCTCCAGCAAGGGAAGCGACATGATCTTTATCGCCTGGTACAATTGAGGGGTCATACGTAGCTGCTGCTGCTGTCTTAATACCAGCTTCTGTGATTGGGCCATAGCTTGATATCCGCCTGCGAAAACTGCTCTTCCTCTCTTTCGTTAACCTATCACTTAAATTTGAATGATAACCGTGGGTATTGTCAACGGTGGCTTTTTAACAATCCCTGCTACATTCGAAACTCTTCGCCCAGATAAGTCTTGCGAGCTATCTCACTCTGCAGGAGCTCGTCCTTAGGACCGGCGACTACGATCTCGCCAAGATTGATGATGTAGGACCGATGGGTGATCTCCAAAGTATCCCGAACGTTATGATCGGTGATGAGCACCCCGATACCCTTCTTGGAAAGATCCACGGCGATGCGCTTGATCTCGTAGACCGCGATCGGATCGATACCGGCGAAAGGTTCATCGAGAAGCAGAAAGTGAGGCTCGATCGCAAGGGAGCGGGCGATTTCCGTCCGGCGCCGTTCGCCTCCGGACAAGGTGTAGGCCTTCTGCTTCCGCAGGTGGCTGATCCCCAATTCCAACAGAAGGGTTTCCAGTTTATCCCTCTTTTCCGACAGGCTGAGATCCCGACGGGTCTCAAGGATAGCCGAGATATTATGCTCCACGGTGAGCTTGCGAAACACCGAGGGCTCTTGGGGTAGATAAGAGATGCCTAACCGGGCTCTTTTGTACATCGGCAGGCCGGAGATGTTTCGACCATTCAGGTAGATCTTTCCGCTATTGGGCTTGATAAATCCCACGATCATGTAGAAGATCGTAGTCTTACCCGCTCCATTGGGCCCAAGAAGCCCGACCACTTCTCCCACACGCATGGAGAAACTGACGTCTCTGACGGCCTCCTTCTTACCGAAAAACTTCACCAATCCCTCGACGGAGAGTCTGCCGTCGGTTGTGGATTCATTCCCATACGGGGTTTCACCGGGGGCCCTGTCCTCCGTCATTGTTCGGCTCCTTCACTCTGTCCGAGATCCGAGCTTACCTTGCCACGGATATCTCCCTCCAGGCGAATCGTATCAGTATTCAGGTCGATGAATATCTTCAGCGCCCGGTATTCGTCTCCTTTCCAGTTGACAACGGGCATACCGGAAAGCTCGAGCTTCTCCTCGTTTCGCAGGTAACGGGCATACTCTGCCCGGCAAACCAGATCTTCCTTCAGAATTCGAACCCCAATCTGCACCACGGTTTCGTCACTGTCCTCCCAATTCTCCAGAAATCCCCCCTTGACCACGACCTCGTTTTTCTTGTCGAGCATTACCACTTTGCCGCGGACCCGCACTACCTTCTCCTGGCGATTGTAGAACAGTTGCTCGCAGGTAACGTCGATACCCTTCTGCTCATTGACGATCCGGACGTTTCCTTCGCAGGTAACGTAGCGAAACTCTTCCCCGTATAACTCAACCCTGTCGGCTCTAATGAGATTATCCTCGGTCTGGACTTCTGCATTCCCCGTCAGGATTGTCCGTTCCTTTCCCTTTGCCAGAACTGTCTCCATGCTGTCTCCCTGGAATGAAAACGTCTGAGCCCAAAGGGAAGGACAAAAACACAGGAGAAATAAGAGGAACTGAAGAACCTTACTACTCTTCTTCTTCCCAAACATAACTGCCCCGAACACGAGAGGCAAACTCCAGCTTCTTTCTGCGAAAATCCGCGGAAAAGCCCTGCCCTTCGACGAAGGAACCATCGTCCTTCTGCAGGCGCACCGTCTGCCCATCGTCGGCAACCAACCTCCGTCCTTCCCGAGTCCAGGAGAGTCGACTGGCCTGAAGGGCCGCCTGCTCTTCGGGAGAGTAGATCACGATCGATCCGCTCACCGTCGCGTCTTCGCTGTCTGTACTGAATACCGCCTCCTCGGCTTTAGCCTCGGTGAGTAGATTGCCCTCCTCATCGTACTCGCGATAATAGACACCTTCGAGAACAATCTCTTTTCTCTCGTTGTAGGTTTCAGCCCGATCGGCTTCCAGAATTACCCAAACCCTGCCGCCAGTCACTACGGTGTGGGTGAAATCGATCAGGATCGTTTCCGGGGTCTGGCCGGGGATACTCTCCGCTACCCGTGCCTGCTCGTAGTCCAGACTGCAGGAAATCAAGAGCAGCTGGAGCAGCACCAGAAAGGGTCTAGCCTTGTTCATTTTCCATACAGGCGGCTACAAAGGTGGAAAACAAAGGATGCGGTGATACCGGTTTTGATTTGAATTCGGGATGATACTGAACCCCGATTCCCCATAGGTGGTCCGGCCACTCACTGGCCTCTACCAGACTGTTATCGGGAGTAAAGGCACTGAAGATCAACCCTGCCCCGGCCAGTTCCTCCCGAAAGATGTTCGACACCTCGTATCTGTGTCTGTGCCGCTCCGAAATTTCATTGCTCCCGTAGATCCTATGAAGGTGCGAGCCAGGAACTACCCGCGACGTGCTGGCCCCCAAACGCATGGTTCCACCGTACGCCTTGACATCGATCTGTTCCTCCAGCAGACTGATCACGGCATGTTTTGAGTCGGGAGCGAACTCGGTGCTGTTGGCATCCTCCCAGCCTAAAACACTTCGGGCATACTCTATTACCATAACCTGCATGCCCAAACAAATTCCGAAACAGGGCATGCCCATTTTTCGAGCATAGCCAGCAGCGTGGACCATACCTTCGATTCCCCGCTGGCCAAATCCACCTGGAATAAGAATTCCGTCCAGATCCTGAAGAACATTTACCACGCCGTCATCTTGGTTGTCGAGAAGTTGATCCGAATCCACCTTAACCAGCTCGATCTTGCAGTGATTGTCGATACCGCCGTGATACAAGGCTTCATAAATCGACTTGTAGGAATCAAGCAGCTCAGTATATTTGCCTACCAGCCCGATGCGGACCGTACGTTGCGCCTTATTGTAGGCGTCCACGACCCGTCCCCAGTCGCTGAGATCGCAGGGAGTATGGGACAGGCCTAATTTCTCCAGAATAATCTCATCCAGCTTCTGCTCGGCAAAGATCAGAGGGATTTCGTATACCGTGGAATGGACATCGTAGGCCGAAATCACCGCTTCATCTTCTACGTTTGTGAATAGTGAGATTTTCCTCCGCAAGGCTTCAGAAATGGGTATCGGTGCGCGACACAACACGATGTCCGGCTGGATGCCAATCTGACGAAGGGAGGCCACCGAGTGCTGAGTTGGTTTGGTTTTCATCTCCCCGTCGGATACTGTGGGAATCAGGGTCAGATGCACAAACAACACCCGCTTTTTCCCCAAGTCATGGATGAACTGCCGGGCTGTTTCGAGAAAGGGAATCGACTCGATGTCGCCGACGGTACCGCCGATCTCCACAATGGTCACATCCACACCGGGCTGATCTCCCACCTTGAAGATCCTAGCCTTGATTTCATCGGTGATGTGGGGAATAACCTGAACGGTGCGACCAAGAAATCGCCCCTCTCGCTCCTTTCGAATCACCTCCTGGTAGACCTGCCCTGTGGTTACCGAGTTGATCCGCTGCAGAGGAGAAGAGGTAAATCTGGAGTAATTTCCCAGATCGAGATCCGTTTCAGCTCCGTCATCGGTGACGTAGACCTCTCCGTGCTGGTACGGGCTCATGGTTCCCGGATCGACGTTGATGTAGGGATCGATCTTGATCATGCGGACTTTGAGGCCGTGGTGCTCGAGCAGGCTTCCTATGGAAGAGGCGGCGACCCCCTTACCGAGACCAGAGCATACACCCCCGGTGACAAAGATATACTTGCTGCTCATATGGGTAGAATTATTCACACCCGACAGTGGGATGTCAATTGTGGAAGATCATCCGCCTTTGTTTGAGCGCCGTTTCGCCTCCCCTGCTTCGACTAAAGAAGGCTTCGATTCAGTGAAACGGCTGGTGCATGGAGAGCTTTCTTTGCAGATTTGCTTCTGTTTCGAGCCCTGATTCCCCGTCAGGAGGAAAGAAGATCAAGCCTTTGCAGGGATCGCGCAGAGACGACATAAAGGAACAAAGATCCGCGGCACTGAGCAGATGTTCCTCCGCCAGAATCGGTGCTTTTAACCGCACGGCCAGAGCCAGACCATCGCTGGGACGCACCTCCATGTCAAAATGCCGCCAGCGGCGGTGATACTTGATCCGGGCACTGTACCCGGATTCACCCGAATGACCATAGATTTCCAGGCTGTCCATAATGAACCCGTGGCGTTGAAAATAGCTGGCCAAAATATCGTGGGCCAAGGGTCGGGGGCTTTTAATCTCTTCCAGCTCCACAATGATCGAACTGGCCTCGGATGGACCTATCCATACGGGCAGGATTCGCTTGCCCGTCGAATCACTCAAGACCGCGACGGGCATCCGGTCGTGATCTAGAAAGAAGCCTTTTATATGAAGCCGTATCATCGCCACACCTCTTTTCCTCTAAATATAGCCCCATCTCGAGAAATCACTACCGACGGGGAACATTTTTTGAAAGTTTTCGTCTGTCCTGCACGTTCTGAAGAGAAGTGGCTCAGGTGGGCGGGTACTGTCACTTGGCAGAAATGACCCTGGTGATCTCCGGGAACTCGCGGATCCTCTTGTTCAAGACGAAATTCATCAGGAATCCAAGGACAATCCCTCCGATTCCAGCCAATACCTTGGCGGTTTCTCCGGCCCCGGTCCAAATCACACCGCTGAGAAAATAGAAGAGGAAGAAAACCAGGATGGGAACCATCAACACGAAGAACCCTGCTTTTATCGCTTTTCCCGGAGCAATGAAGTATTCCACCCGATCCCCAGGCGCCAGGTCGAACGCGTGAGTGTTTCGTACCGTGAAAGACCGTTCTCGTCGGGTGCCAAACAGGGATAGTTTGCCGTGACCGCCGGTGCTGTGGTTTTCCGAGGCGGGGACGGAAGGTCCGCAGCTGCCGCAGTGGGCGCCGTGATTGCAGCCGGCACAATCGTCGCCTGAAATCCAGACCAACTTTCCTTCAACCTTCTTGACTATACCCTGTTCTGTCACTATTTGCCTCCTCGCATGCATCGCGCACGACTTCGATGCTGACCGCCTTCCCATAGTCGTTGGTTTCGACTACAATCCCTTGCAGCTCAAGGTCCTTCCAGGTTACCCGGGACTGCTCATGGATTTGAGTCAAGAATTTGCGGATCTCTATTTCCGGATCCAAGCCGCCCACCGAATATCTGCTTCCCGTTCGTCCGGTTCCGGCGATAATCGCCGTTCCCCCGGGCAGCACGCGAGCATCCGCGCTGAGCACTTTGGTGTGGCTGCCCAGTACGGCGGCGACCTTTCCGTCTAGATGGTAAAACATCGTATATTTTTCCGCCGTTGTCGAGGCGTGAAAATCCACGATGATGGTCTGCGTCTCCGCGGACATCTTTTCCAGGATATTCTCAATCATGAGAAAGGGATTGTTCAGGTGGACCCTGTTGAATCCTGACTGTCCAAGCAGATTGACGACTCCGATGCTCTGGTCCTTCACGCTGAACACATTCCAACCTCGGCCGGGATTGCCAAAGGGATAGTTCGCTGCTCTCAGGATATAGGAAGCCTTGACGATGTGGGTAACCATGTCCTTCTTATAGTAGATACACTCGCCAGAGGTGATGGCATCCACACCCAGCTTGTGCAGGTAGATCGAGTGATTCTTGCCGATCCCAAATCCTCCCGTAGCACCGTCTCCGCAGGCAATAACGAAATCGATGCTCTTCTCTTCTTTGAGCTCTGCCAGCTTGGTTTTTACACAGAACACTCCCGGAGAGCCGACTATTTCACCGATGTAGAGGATTCTCATAGGACACCGGGGCTAAAGATACTAGAGAAACCGCCGATGGGGAAGGGTGTATGTGCTCATCCACGAAGCTTGACAAGAGAGCCCGGGATTTGATATTTTTTCAATTACCAGCCCGGATGGTGAAATTGGTAGACACGCTAGGTTCAGGGTCTAGTGGCTGTAAGGCCGTGGAGGTTCAAGTCCTCTTCCGGGCAGAATAATTTCTTCTATCAGCATGGTTTGTAGAATCCCCGGAAATACTACCTTCGCCTCCTCCGCCTAGGGTACCAAGGAGGGTACCAAAATGAGAAAAATGAAGAGGCTGTATGGCTAAAAAAACGTTTTACCTGATAGCCCGCCGAGACCGGACAATCAAGGGCAAACCCGTTTTTTATTGCCGCTTCCGCACGCCGGAAGGGGACCTGCTGCCCTGGAAGAGCACGGGTGAGACTACGAAGACCCGAGCCGAGCTGTGGGCACTGCAGCGGATCAAGGAAGGCAGGATCGCCACCCCCGAGGGCCTGAGCTTCGGAACTTTCGCTTCGGACTTCTGGGACTGGGACGGTCCCTATATCAAGGGCCGGCTTTCCAGAGGGGCGGAGATCTCCAGGTCCTACGCCGATGCCATGAATACCTACCTTAACCGCCATGTCCTCCAACACTTCAAGGACAAACAGCTCTCGGCAATCACAGGACGGACGGTCGAAGCGTGGTTGTTCCGCTTGCAGGATTCGGGCCTGTCCCCCACCACGGCGAACCACTGCTTGAGCTGCCTGAAACTCATCTTGAAGCAGGCAGTGCGCCAGGGCCTGCTGCCCTCCAACCCGGCGGCGAACGTTGAGCGCCTGGCGCTCCACCAGCGGCAAAAGACGGCTCTCAGCCTCGGGGAAGCGAAGAAGCTTCTTCAGGAAGACCAACTCACAGAGCACTGGAGTGGGGACCGGAAACACTATGTTCTGAATCTCCTGGCCGCCGCTACCGGTGCCCGGATGTCGGAGCTTCAGGCCCTTAGGATCCGCGACGTGGCGGATGAGTACATCGCCATAACGGCCGCCTGGAAGCGAAAGTACGGTAGAGGGCCGACAAAGACGAAATGGGTCCGGGAGGTCCCGATACCCCAGATGGTGGCCAAGCAGCTCCGGCTCCTGATGGACGCCTCCCCCTTCCGGGAGCCTGAGGACCTGGTGTTTTGGGGTAAGGACCAGGCCCATCCCTTGGACGCAAAGAGAATCTCCGAGGCGCTTTACAGCGCCCTAGGCAAAATCGGCATCTGTGAGGAGGAGCGTCGGCGGCGCAACATCAGTTTCCACAGCTGGCGCTATTTTCTGAACAGCCTGCTGCGGGCCCGGCAGATCGCCGACCCCATCGTGCAGCGGGTCACCGGCCATCGCAGCCTGACGATGACTGAACGCTACACCCGATTCAACCGGGCCGCTCTGGCGCCCGTGCTGGCGGTGCAGCAGGAGGTCTTTCCGTGAGAATATTTCCAGAGTCAGAACAAACGGTTTCGCCTAAACCTTCAACACTGCAAAAACGGTATCTCCCGATTGACGATTATAGCAGCGCAAGTCCCTTCTGGCGCTACAGATTCTGGGATGCCTCTGACTGCCCGATTAAGTTCGAGGGCTTGAAACACGTACCAGCATTGGATAGGCGAGGCGGGAGAACGTACAGGGCAGCCCATACAGACATCATTCCTCCGGGCGCCCATATTCCCGACCCCGGCAACTTCGGCAGGCTGACTATTCCAGCTACCATCATCAAACACCTGCGCCTTACAGCGGACGACCCCGAGGCTTGGGCAGTTGGATTTACCAGCTTCGACACCCCCCTTATATTGATGTTCTTCCCGTGTTGGGCGGATGCCCGGGGCGACAACCTACGAGCCATGTTCTCCGAGGAAGCCTGGCACCTGGAGTCTTTTAGGGAGATAACAGCCCATGCCATTCCCTACTACTGCTTCCAACAAAAGATCTCCAAGGTCGAGAGCCTCGAACGGGTCCTGGCTTGGTTGGCGCAGGACACTTCGGTCATCGGGCAGGAGAATCACGCGATCGTATACATGCTCACGACCTCAGAGCTGAGTCCCGCCGAGCTGGTACAGTTGCGCTGGAAGGACCTGGAACTGTTCGAAGGCACGTGGACGGCCCGGTTCGTCGGCAAGGGCGGGAAGGAAGCCGGGCAGGAGCTGTACACCGAGGCGGTGGAGGCCTGCCAGCAGTACTTCCACGCTCAGTTCCGGCGGGACCCCCGGCCGGAGGACGCGCTGTTCTGGACGCAGCCCTGCTTTCCGGGGGATCAACCCCAGCCACTTCCATATCATAGTCTCGGGCGCCGCATCAAGGAACTCGCGCAAGCCGCCCTGGATGCCAACGTGATCCCCGATGACAGTCTTGAAGTTGAGCAGATTTATCTCTGGCCCAACATGGTAAAGGTCTGGAAAGATCGACACAAGGATTATGACGACAGGCTGTACATGGAGATACCCGAGCCCTTCACAGATATGCGACCTTTGGATACCTTTGACAAATACCTATGGGAGATGGAGAAGTGGGAGAAGATTGACGAGTACAATAACATTGACCGTCCTCTTTTCGATCTCTGGTATGATGAGTTAGCGAATCTGTTCCTGACAAGATTTGCATATCATCGCGGGGGCCTATAGGTTAAGTGAGGGAAACTATCGCTTCCGGACCGAAGAAAGTGAGGATCTGTGCCTTCGTTAGCTTTTTTGAATGACTGCTTTCCCCTCCTAGAAAAACGTAAAATGCAGTTCAAATTGTATATTTCTTAATACAAAAACCCCTTAAATCCTTAAAACAACTGAAAAGTTACGCTCATTACACATAAATTCTGGTTTTACAGCCTCTGTTATTGTGAACTACCCTGGGGCTGAAATTATTCGCGCAGGAGGTGCAAGGTGAATAATCTGATTGGGATTCGCGAAGCGTCAAAGCTGCTCGGGCTGACCGTATCAACACTTTACAAGCTCGTGGCACGGCGGGAGATACCCTTTGTCAAATTGACGGCCAGGGTCCAGTTCGACCCCGCACGGCTTCAGGAATGGGTGCGAGAGCATGAACACGAGCCGATTGGCTCTTCAAGGAGCCGATCTTGATAGGAATTCACAAGATCGCCTTGAAGCTGTCCAAGCGCCACGACTTCCGGGTCTTTCCGCAGATCTGGGACAAGCGGTGCCGATTATGTTGAAAAATCAGCAGAAGAGAATAACTCAGAGGAAATCTGGAATCCCCGATGGGGTCCTTAAATAAAGAGCTCCGACGCTGTCGCCAAACAGTTATCGGAGCTATGACCGCAGAAGCGGTTGATTCATTATACGTTGAATTTCGACACCGGCGCAACCTACGGGAGGGAAACCTTGGAAATCGAAGCAAGTACTGAGACTGATTCAGGAGACCGTAAAAAAGGGCGCATGGCTGAAATTGCGGCCAGGTTGGACGAGCTAAGCCCGGAGGAGCTCAAAGAGCTGGCCCGGGAGCACAGCGATACGGACGGCACGTATCGTGTTATTACCTGGTTGGAAGGAAAGCGGGAGCTCTCCGACGCCGAAATCGAGAAAATATTACCCGGATTGCCCTTGATGTTCTTTGAGCGGCAAAGGAAGGCTATGGCCAAGAAGCTCGGAGTGCGGGTCGGCGTTCTCGACCAAATCCGCAATCCGGGTGCTGGCGGAATGAACGGAGAGAAGGTGAGGCAGGGAACAGAGGTTACTTTTGAGGACCCGGAGCCCTGGCCGGATAGCGTCGATGGGGCCACGCTTCTAGATGACCTGGCCGACATGTTCAGAAGATACATAGTGCTTCCCGATGGGGCGGCGGAAACCCTGGCCCTGTGGACAGCGTTCACCTACCTGCACGATGAATTCTGGATATCACCGATTCTTTGTCTAACTAGCCCGGAGAAGCGCTGCGGGAAGACGTCTTTACTCGCGATTCTCGGTCAGCTGGTGGCAAAGCCACTGCCTGCGGCCAACATGACTCCGGCTACGGTCTACCGGGCCGTGGAGGAGTACAAGCCTACGCTGCTTATCGATGAGGCCGATTCCTTTCTCCGGAATAACGAAGAACTGCGAGGAGTGTTGAACGCCGGTCACCTTCGTAGTCAGGCATACGTGCTGCGCTGCATTGAGCCTGACTATGAAGTACGGCTGTTCAAGGTCTGGGCTCCGAAAGCGATCGCCCTGATCGGAAAACTGCCTCCAACTCTAACCGACCGCGCAATAGTGATACAATTGCAGCGTAAGACTCTTGATGAAAAGGTGGAGCGGCTCCGCCTGGACCGCTTGGCTCGCGACTGTGAGGAGTTAAGAAGAAAACTGGCGCGGTGGTCTGAAGATGTGAAGCGTTTCATCAAGGACATCGAGGTCCAAGATCCTGTTTTTCTCAATGACCGAGAGGCGGACAACTGGCGGCAACTCTTCGTAATTACGGACGCTGTGTCCGATTCCCTCAAGATGAACACCTGGCGGGAGCGAATTTTGGAGGCGGCGCGGCTGCTGTCTATGGGGGAGGATGAGGAGGAAATCGGCAGCCTCTTGCTGACAGATCTGAAAAATCTTTTCCGGGAGTGCGCAACGGACCGGCTGCCTTCCATAGAGATCGTCGAGGCCCTAGTGAAGATGGAAGAGCGCCCCTGGGTTGAGTACGGGAGACAGAAGAAACCGATTAGTCAGAGACAGCTCGCCTCGATTTTGAAAAAATATCGCGTGTTCTCCCGGTCAATAAGAATCAACAGGGAACAGGTAAAACAGGGGTATTATCTATTCGGCCTGGAACCCTTTTTCATCCGCTACAGTACTACAAAATCAGCTAATTCTTTAACTGATGAGGAAATAAGTTGTAGTACTTCTGTAGCACTTCATGATTCTGTAGTAGATCGATCTACTACAAACGGTACCGAACAAGAAGAGCTGGAGATATGATTTCTGGCCTTGTGATGTTACCGAGTCCCCGGAGCATCTTCCCTCCCTGCTACCAGGGCCTCAGCTTTTTCTCCGCTCAAGAATCTCCGACGATACTTCCGCGAGCTCCATCAACAATGACAGAGTGCCGGATTTCAAGCTTGCGCAGAGCGTGGAGGAGGCGGCCAAAGATGCGATCACGGATTTCGTCAGTGAAGACCCGATTGACTTCGAGAATATCCGGAAAGCTATAGTAAAAGAGGCGGGGATCGATATCAGGAGCAATAGGCTGAGGGACCTGCTGAACGGCATGGTCAAGGAAAAGGAGCTGGAAGTTACACCCGCCGGGCGCAGTAAAAAACTGTATTCCAGCTTACCAGTTTCACGAGCTTCACGGGAGTGAGCCGGTAGACTGTGAAGCTGAAGGGTTAAACAGCCGGCGGGCTTAAAACGTGGGAGGCCTAAGAGAGAGAAAGAATATAATTAACCCCCTGAGGGGAGGGGGATTCCAGGAGATAGGGCGAAAAAATATCAGGGAATTCAAAAAAGCGCCGAAAAATCTCCGGCAGCAGAAACCCCTTTTTCGGTAGCAGAAAGTAAAAGTGTCGGCGGGTACAAGGTCTTACTCGGACAAATCCCATAGCGGTGGTGGCGAGAGAAAAACGATGAAGGCGAAATCATGCGTAAATTGTATTACTTGATAGCAAGTGACGACCAAGGCGAGAAACTAATCATTTTTCGGCGATGGGCAGATGGAGATCCGAACTCAGAAGCGTTTACAGAGGATGAATGCGAAATCCTCGAAGGTCTACTAAGAAATCAGTTTTTTTTGCATCGTGTTATGGTTCAGGGCAACTCGATGCCGTGTATTTATGACAGCGGCGGAAGTCCCGACTGGAGCGGGGAAATTGACGTACCATCATGGGGACGGGTCTGCTGGTGTCGCCAATGGTTTGATGAACTAGTATCTGTATACCGACGAGTTAACTGACTGAGAGAAAGAGGAAATAAACGCGCGATATATAGAACATCCAGGGTAGGCTCTGGGCGGGGGCTCTTGGAGGATCTTTGAGAGCCAGGAGAAAAAGAAGCAAAAAGTTCGCTTCTCGGGACCTACAGGATACAGCCATATCGAGAAAAAAAGGAGAGAAATAATGAACGAGATTAAGCAAATTACCTTGGAAGACCAGACAGGGTTCGATCTTGGACCGCTAGTCCGAGACATTGAGGCAAACAAAAACCAGAATCCCATGACAGCACACACAACGTCTCGTGAAGAGCGGATAAAGAAACTGCACGCCGAAGTTTCAGCGCATTTTCTGGTAGCACTGGGCAAGGCTATTGAAATCGGGGGCCTGCTGGCCGAACAGAAAGTCTCGATGAAACACGGAGAATGGATGCCCTGGTTGCGGGAACATATGCCGTTCAGCACGGCAACGGCACGCAATTACATGAGACTTTGGGAAAAACGCGATGGGCTCAAAATGCTAAATGTTAGCAATTTGAACATGGCCTACAAGATCACGAAGGGCAGCGGGCCGGCAATGCTGTCTTATACGCCGGAAGGATTCTTCGACAGCCTGAGATATCCCGATCCCTTCTCGCACTGCGATGATGAGCAGAAGCGGAAGTGGCTGGCTAAATTCATCTTGCATATTCAGGCGGGCCTGAATCCTTGGGATGCCTAGGCTATCATGGAATGGACTGCCGTACGTTTCACCTTCGATGATTATTTTGATGAAACGAAAAACGCTCTTGCCAGGTATAACATGAAGGGAATACCGGCGATGATAAAAAAGGAAGCCAAAAAACAAGTGGCGGAGTTTTTAGATCGCTGGAAAGATATTGATCTCTTGAAGCTGAGGTTTTCTTGTCTCAGTTTCTGGGAACCTAGTGAGATGAGCGATCCATGAAAGCGCTGGAGCCATATCAGTTACGCTGAATATCTTCTCAATCCTCACCTCATTGGCAGCGTATTGGAGAAATAGTAAATGGAATGGGGCGAAAGAATGTCAATGAATTCAAAAAAGCTCCAAAAAATTCCGGTAGCAGAAATCCCTCTTTTTTCCTTTAATGAACGCCCTGGAACACATCACCGACGCTGAGTATCTTCAGACCGAGCACTGGTGGAGTAATCGCTGCACCAATCTACCGATCATTACTAAGACTTCATAGCACTACTACTACTACTATGGGAAACTCCTGCCTTCAAAAATCTTCACCTGCAGCATATGTCCTACGGCTCCACCCACCGGCGAAGGACCGTCGCGTTTCCAAAGCTCGTCTTTGAAGGGCTTCAAGAACCTGCCTTCCAGCCGGTTCTCCAGCGCCATTAGCTCCTCCAGCTTGCCGATCTCGTGTAGTGCCTTGGTCAGGTTCACGTAGCCTTCGGCAACCATAATCACGGCTATGGAATCGGAAAGGTGGCGGAGCGCCAGACCGCTCTCGGCTGCGAACTTCAGGAGGCGTCTGTTATACTTCTTCAATTCGACGAGGTCCGAGCTTTTCTTCACTTCGCACCTTCGCGCCGGGGGATCTCACAGAGCTGCAGCTCCCCCATCACTTGGCACTTCTCCTGCATTGAGTCGTGGATTCGCTCGAGGATCCTTTGGATTGCGAAAAGCATTTCTTCGCTTAAATTACCGTTGTACTGGCCTATGAGCGAGGCCATTGCCTTCAGCTCGCACAGGTCAAAATCGAGCTCTACATAGAGGTCGTCAAGACTCGGTTCAGACTTTACTCTTATGAGTTTTCCTTCTTCAGACATGATCGCAACCTCCCTCAGATTATCCTCCCTGCGAGTGCTGAAAGCCAGGGAAACCGGCAGGGAACCGGCGTTCGCCTCCGGGAGCTACCCTTCGGCTATCCCTGGCAACCCGATGATTGACCTCGGAGGGCTGCCAGGTCAACGCTTGATCAGGTCTTGGTGCTTGAGGCCTGATATTCAAGCGCCGGATGAATCCAGTATCTCGGTAATCCACTCCGGCAATGGTAGATCCTGCTGGATACCCCTGACTCGTTCTTCCACATCCACCCCGATGCGTAGGAGCATGTGGATCATGCTTGACAAGCTGACATCCCGGTAAGGGGAACCCTCCATCAGGCGGACGATACGGTTTCTAAGCGATGTGCTAAGGATCATGACACACCTCCTTGCTCTGAAAATCTCCCTCTCCTTTCTGCGTATTCCCGCCGGCTCTTAACCTTCGTCATCACCGCCGAGACTCTTGTGAACGAGAAACTCACAGGCCACTTCGTGGCCGTCGCGTTCCGCTATCACATTGGCAGATATCGCGCCCTTTGCAGCCATCAAGACATATTCTGCGACTGGTTTACCGTAGAGCTTGGCAAAGTGCTCCATAATGTCGTAGTGCTCGTCCTCAATCTGCAGTGTGAGTTTTTTCATCTTACACCTCCTGAAATCTATTACTCCTTAAGAATCTCTGATTGCAACCATACAGGCCCCTAGTTGCATGGGGCTTTTTGTTCTTTCGGTCCTCTTGCTTCTTTGCTTTCTCCTCGTCTTCGATTCGCCCTCCCGGAAAAGATAGAGCCCCGTGCTCAGGCTCCAAGGTCTGTCACTTGTCGGCCTTCCTCCGCGTATGCCCGCCGGGTTATAAACCCAGGTCCGTCTGACAGCCCCGTCGAGCTGTGCCGGAGCACCTGCGCCAGGCCATGGGTTATGATGCGCCCCCTTTGATCAGACGGAACCGTGGCACCTTCAGGCACTCTTCGTGCCACCAGCGGGCACAATCTGCCGTTTCGTTTGCCTGGGAGATCTCATCGGCTACGCGGCCCAACACAAGCGAAAGACCGTACAGCTCCGGGTACCGGCTTTCGGCCGCTTCTTCTATCAGCTTTGACATGGACAGAATGATTGCGGCCGATTGGTTGGTGGCATCTTTGGCGATATCTATTTCCCGTGCGAATTCCTCGTGCGGATCTTCTCTTTCTTGATTTCCCATGTAATTTTCCTCCCGTTATCTTACGCCGGCATCCGCTCAAAGTGCGGACCGATCGGCTCTACGCCCTCATCCTTCCAGGGGTCGAAGCCGGAGTATCTCTTCCTTGATCTCACCCAGGGTTTCATCTATGCCATCCATCTTCTCTGCGAGCATCTCGAGCACGTGACCCACCCCGGCCAATTCATCAATACTGAGCCCTTCGCCGCTTACAACGTGATCTGAACAGTAATTGGACAGTACCTGCAAAACCGTTTTGGCCGGCCAGAGCAGTGTACAGAGATCAACCTTCAGCACCACGTGAGACAACAATTCCTTTGTGGATTCTTCCCGATCCATTTCCTTCCCGTTCATCTTAGCACTCCTTCTTCCTTTTTCGCTTTCGAACAGTACCAGGCGTGACCTACCGGGATGATCTTCCCGTATACGTCGCGCCGAGGTCTGCCACAGTGTTTGCAGAGCGGTACCCCTTGAAACACCA
>CAZVHJ010000068.1:0-26887 GCA_964627715.1 uncultured Spirochaetaceae bacterium
CCCTGGTGGAGGACCGCAAGGAGACCTTCGATCGGGTCTACAGGGAGCTTCAGGCCGCCGGTGTCTCGGGACTGATGCTTCTGATCGACGAGCTGTCCGAGTTCCTGCGTTCCAAGCCTACGGCCCAGGCTCAGAATGAAGACGCCCGGACCCTGCAGTTCTTGGGGGAGCTCACCCTCGACCACCCCCTGTGGATCGTGGCTGCCGTGCAGGAAAGCATCGAGAGCACCGGGGACATCGCCCGGGCGATCATCCGCAAGATCAAGGACCGCTTTCCGGTCAAGCTGGCCCTGTCCACGGTGCACATCCGCGCCCTCATCTCCGAACGTCTGGTCCGCAAGAAACCGGGCGCCGAGGAGGTGATCTATCAGATCTACGAAGACTACCGAAAGCAGTTTTCCAGTTTTGAAAGTTCCTTCGATGAGTTCCGGCAGCTGTACCCGGTGCACCCGGCCACCATCGCCCTCCTGGACGGGCTGGGGGATCTGTTCAGCCAGCACAGGGGGATCGTGGACTTCGTCTGCTCCCGGATCGCCGGAGACAGCCGGCGGGGCATTCCCTCGATCCTGGAGCGGCCGCAGCGGGAGCTTCTCGGACCGGACAGCATCTTCGAGCATTTCTCCTCCCGCCTGGCCGAATTTTCGGCCTACAACATCTACCCCCGCCACATCGTGCCTCACCTGGACCGGGAGATCGACAGAGTCATAAGCGGCGGGGCGGACCAGCACCTGGCCAGGAGGATCATCCGCATGCTGGTCCTCTACCGCATCCACCCCACCGCGGAGGCCCCGAACACGGCCAGACTGGCTGAACTGGCGGCCTGCAGCCTGGATGCCCCGGATCTGAGCGCCCGCTTCGTGGCCGAAGCGCTCCTCGACCCCCTTGCCGCCTCCAGCCGTTTCTTACGAAAGAGACAGCCGGTCGAAACGGATCCCGCCCTTACGGTCTACGAGATCTCCAGCGAAGAGGATTCAGGGAAAGTGCTGGAGGCCAGGATCCGCCGCCTCTCCGAGGAAATTTTTAACGAGGACAGTCGGCTGCTCAGCGAACCCCTGCTCCAGCTTCCCGAGTCCGACTCCTGGCCCGGCACCTCTCTCGGTCGGGAGGGCACGGTGCGGGAGATCAGCTGGAACCTGAGTCAACGCCGGGCCCTGGTGCGCTTCCTGCACCCGGAAGAAACGCCTCCCGCCGATTTGTCTTCGGAACTTCGAGCCCGGGAGTGCGACTTCGCCCTGCTGCTCACCCTGGGAGAGGTGCAGCTTCCCGAGGAGCATGTCGCGGTGTGGCGGATCCCCCTTCCTAAACAGGGTGAGGCCATGGACACCCTGATGGAATTTCTGGCGGTCCGCCTGCTCCAGGAGGAGCTTTCCCCCTCCAATCCGGCGGACGCTCCCCTGATTCCCCTGGTTGCCGAGCGGGCGGGGCGCCTGAAACCGGCGGCCTTCCAGACAGCCCTGGAGACTTTCTACACCGGCAGCTTCAGCGACCCCGGCATCCGGGTCGACGCGGCGGTACGCCAGCTCAGGCGCTTCGACAGCCTCCTGGAGGCGGCCGGACAGACCGTACTGCGGGCTCGCTATCCCCGCTTCCCCGAGATCGCTCCCCGGCGTTACACCCCGTCCCCCCGGATCTACCAACAGCTACTGGAGAGCTTCGTCATCCCCGGCAGCCTACCCCTCAGCCAGGCCCGGCAGTTCGGCACTGCGATCGATGGGCTGGCCGTTCCCCTCGGCCTGGTTGAGATGAAACGCAGCTCCTACGTCTTTTCCCCCGACATCTCCGGCCACCCCCTGCTCGTCTTCTTCTTCGAGCTGCTCCGTCCTTCTCAGGCAGTGGCTCTGTCCGAGGTGATGGAGAAGCTGAAGCGGGGGGTCTTCGGCCTGCCCAAAGATACCGCCTTGTTTCTCATCGCCTCTTTGGCGGCAGGCGGCCTGATCACCGTCCGCCGGGGTGGCAGGGCCGTCGCCCTGGAGTTCCTCACCCTCCAGAATCTGGAACGGGCCGACGAGATCGCCCTGGGAGAGCTGATCGGCGAGCACGATCGGTCGACCCTGCTCGAGGAATGCGGCTTTCTCTCTTCGACCGACGAGCTCGGCTCCTTCGGGCTGCGGCAGCAGCGGGATGCCTGGAAAGAGGTGGTGGCCTTCCGCAGCAGCGCCGAGCAGCTGAGCGCAGATACGCTGGCCAGGCTGTCTCAGCGGCGGGAGTATTCCTCCTTTCAGGGCTTCCCCTTCGCCAGCCTGGAGGAGAAGCTGAATGCCTTGAACAAGCTGGCCAAGGAGATTCGGGTTTCCTACCCGGCCAAGGAGGGGCTGGAGACGTTTCTCACCGCCTGGCGGGCAAGCGCGGTGGAGGCGCAGGACATTCAACTTCTGAAGGGGTTGGACCGATTTTTGCGGCGTGAGGCGGAGAAGTTTGTCTTTGTCCATCACTACCTGCGTCACGAGGCGGTGGAAAAAGCGGCTGGCCTGGAGTCCGGTCTTGAGGACATTCGCCAGCGCATCCTCGAGCTGATGGAAGATCCGCTTCAGGGTGTCATTCCCGACGAAGGAGCCGGGCTGGAGCATCTGTATTCCGCCTTTCGGGAGCGCTACATTCCCCTCTATGCCGGGCTACATCAGCGCTACTACGAGTCCTTCCGTCCCCCCTCCCTGTCCAAAAGCGCCGCCAGGGCTCTGGAGACCCTGCGTCGTCTGGCGGCTATCGAAGCCCTGGACCGGCCGCCGGGCCTGGACCGGTTCCTGCTGAGCTTAAGCTCCCCCCGAGTCGGCCGGTGCGGCCGCCAGGTACGGGAGGAGCTGATGCGAGCACCGGTCTGCGGCTGCGGCTTTCTGCCGGGGCAGGCTGCCCCGGAAAGGCAAACCGGCGATCCGGAAAAGGAGATCGACCGCTACCTTCAAGAATATCGGGGCATCCTGAAGTCTCCCGCAGTACTGGAGGCTCTGGGCAGCCACGGCTACGCGATCCAGGACCTGAAACCGAAGATTGCCTCTCACCTCACTGACCTCGCCTCCGGGCTGCGCTCCGGTGCCTTGAGTTCCTCCGTACTGGTGGGCGCCCTCGACGAGAGCATCGCGGCGGAGCTGGCCGAGGCGCTTAAGGGTACCGTGACCCTGCGCCGGGTCGACCTGCAGCCTCTGGTCAAACGTCTGGCCGGCCGCCGCCTGCCTGCAGAGAAGATCCTCAACCTGGTCGCTGAGTGGCTGGGCAAGAGTAAAAGCGGGGAGCTGGTCGCCGTGGAAGGGCTCGGCACCCCCGCTTCCCTGGAAGCGGATGAACGGACGGGTCGGGCTGGCACTCTCGAATGGTGGGCTCTGGCGAACGCGAGGATTTTCCCCGGTCTTGCCGAACCGGCGCAGAGCTCGGCACGAAGGTTTGAGGAGCTGGAGGAGGAGCTGGAGCGGCGTTTTCCCGCAGGGCCGCTGGCGGAACACCTGAGGCGTCTGGAACCTCCGGATATCCTCTATTATATTCGCTCCGAGCCTCTCCACACCCGGGCGATCCAGGCGGCCTGGCAGATCCTGGCCGAACGGGTCCTGAAGGGGGAAGCTGCAGTAGCTGAGCAACCCTTGCACTGCCGGCACGCCGACCCCCAGCGGGCTACGCGGATCGAAGAGCGCCTCCTTCTGCTCGCTAAACTCCGTACAATCCTGGAGCTGCCCTTTCCCGGCCGGCTATCCCTGCGCCCGGCCCTGGAAACCTTTTTGGCCGATCCCTGGACCGGCGCCGACCTGCAAGCCCGGGCCGCCGAGCTCCTCCGGCAGACCGCCTTGCTGGGTCAGGACTGGCTCGCGGATCTGAAGCCAGTCGAGGCGATCGACCTGGACCGTGAGTCTCTGGTTCTGTTGATCGACGGAGTGCCGCCGGATGTCTGGCTGGAGTGCATGGATCTGATCGACGCCTATCCGCAAGGGCTCTCCGCCGAGTGGGCCCGGCTGGAGGCCGAGCCGCAGACGGTCCCCGCCACCGCACGCCTGTTGGGCCTGGAGGGCGAGCCGCTGGAGGCGATGGAGGCCCGAGGCATACCGTATCTCCTTTTGAGCAGTCGGGAGGAGGAGGTCTTAGAAGAGCTGCTGAACTCCCTTCCTTCAGATAAAGCGGCGGTGATCCGTTCCGGTGCTCTGGACCGTGGCGCCCATCAGGGCGCCTACAAGCTGGCGGAGATGGCGGCCCGGCTCCGTCACTTTCTGGAGACGAAGCTTCCGGCTCTCCACGACTACTGCCGGCAGGGCAAACGGGAGCTGATTCTCACAACCGATCATGGTCTGTCTCTGACCGCCCGAGCCTTGAGCCACGGCGGAGGTGGGGTCTACGAGCGGGCGATCTTCCGCGCCCGCTGGAGCTTTTGATGACGGCCGGCTTTCTTACCGCCCGGCAGAGCAGTGATGCCGGAGTGCCAGCACTCCCGAACCCGGAAGCTCTTCAGAGAGCTCGGTCCAAGCCCCACCCAGAGCCATGAGTGAAGAGCTCGAGGGGGTGGTGGAGAGCCTCCTGTTCGCCAGCGAAGACAGCGGCTACTCGGTCGTGAAGCTTCGCAGCGGCGGGCAGCTGGTGACCGCCGTAGGAAACCTGGCCTCTCCCGTACCGGGAGAGCGGCTTCACCTCAAGGGGCGGTGGACCAACCATCCACGTTTCGGGCGGCAGTTTGCCGTGGAGGAGTACGAATCCCACGCCCCGGCCACGGTCGAGGGGATCGAGCGCTACCTGAGCTCGGGACTCATCCCCGGAATCGGCGGAGAGCTGGCCCGGCGGATCGTTCGGGCCTTCGGCGAGCAGACCCTGGAGGTCCTGGATCGGCAGCCCCAGAGGCTGTCCGAAGTGGAAGGGATCGGCAGGAAGCGCATTGCCTCGCTCAAGGCCGCCTGGAGGCAGCAGCGGGAGATCCGGAAAGTGATGATCTTCCTCCAGTCCCACGGCGCCGGCCCGGCTCTGGCCGCCAAGATCTACAAGCGCTACGGGGACCACTCCATCGCCGTCGTTCAGGAGAATCCTTACCGACTGGCACTCGACATGTTCGGCGTCGGTTTTCTGACCGCTGACCGCATTGCCCGGGCTCTTGGGTTAGCGGCGGACTCCGCGGCCCGGGCCCAGGCGGGGGTGCTGCACACGCTGGAGGAGTGCAGCTCCGAGGGACATCTGTACTATCCCCGCATCGCCCTGATCCAGAGGTGCCAGAAACTCCTTCAGATCGACAGGGAGATCATCGCAGCTGCCGTGGAAGAGCTCGATCGGGAGGGGAAGCTGATCATCGAAGATCTGCAGGCTCCGGCAGGCGGTGACGCCTCCGGCAAGACAGAGGCCGCTGCTGTCGCTTCCGTGTCAGGGACCGAGGAGCCTCCGGCTGTGACGCCTGTAAATGTGGGGGATCCGGCGGTGTATCTTCCCGCCTTTTACCGAGCAGAGACCGGGATCGCCCTCCTGCTCTCCGAGCTGCAGGCTTGTCCACGAACCAGCCGGCGGACTGATCCTCTCAGGGCCGTCGCCTGGGTCCAGGAACGGATGGAGATCGTGCTGGCGGAGAAACAGCTCGAGGCCCTGCGCACGGCTTTGGAGCACAAGGTGATGGTCATCACCGGGGGACCGGGCACGGGAAAAACAACGATCATCCGGGCGCTGCTGCTCGTCCTCCAGCGGGCAGGACTGAGATTCCTCCTGGCCGCTCCGACCGGCAGGGCGGCCAAACGGATGCAAGAGGCCGGCGGTCACGAGGCCAAAACCATCCACAGGCTGCTGGAGTACTCCCCCCGAGAGGGGGAGTTCAAACGCAACCAGGTCAATCCCCTCGAGTGTCACTGGCTGATCCTGGACGAGGCTTCGATGATCGACGCCCTACTCATGTATCACCTGCTGAAAGCCCTGCCTCCATCCTGCTCCCTGGTGCTGGTGGGGGACGCGGACCAGCTTCCCTCGGTGGGACCGGGCTGCGTGCTGAACGACATCATCCGTTCCGACCGGGTGCCGGTGGTGGAGCTGAACGAGATCTTCCGCCAGGCCGAGGCCAGCCAGATCGTGGTCAACGCCCACCGAATCAACATCGGGCTGATGCCTGTTGGGAGGGAGGGAGGAGACTTCTATTTTATCCGCCAGGAGGATCCCGAGGAGGTGGTGCGGCTGATCCTGAAGCTCTGCAGGGAACGTATCCCTGCTCGCTTCGGGCTGGATGCGGTAGAAGAGATCCAGGTCCTCTCGCCGATGCACAGAGGGCCGGCGGGTGTTAGCAACCTGAACCGTGTTCTCCAGGAAGCTCTCAATCCTCACCCGGTCGAGCTCGTTCACGGAGAGCGGCGTTTCCGACCAGGGGACAAGGTGATGCAGATCCGCAACAACTACGACAAGGAGGTCTTCAACGGCGACATCGGCCGGGTGGACGGCATCGACACGGAGGCGCGCGCTGTGTCGGTACGTTACGAGGACAGGCGGGTCCGCTACGAGTCCACCGAGCTGGATGAGATCACCCTGGCCTATGCCGTGTCCGTGCACAAGTCCCAGGGGTCGGAGTTCCCTGCCGTGATTCTGCCGGTGCTCACCCAGCACTACCTGCTGCTGCAGCGAAACCTCATGTACACCGCCGTGACCCGTGGAAAGCGTCTTGTCGTTCTGATCGGTACCAAGAAGGCCCTGGCCATTGCTCTGAAAAACACGAACACCCAGGAGCGCTTTACCGGCCTGCGGGCCAGGCTGGCGGGTGCCCTTCCCGCCGTGAACAATCCACTCTGGGCCGACAGGCAGGACTACAACGAGGGGTAAGCCGGGGACGCAGCGGATGCCGCCGTCCTCTCCAGCTCCCGCCCACCGGGCAGGCGGAACCGGTGAATAGCGCCACAATCGCCCTGACCAATAGGGAATATGAGGCATTTCCTGCCGGACGCCGATTTTAACTTTTGCTACCATTTTTTTTACGGGAATTGAGGGAATACCAAACCCTTGGGTATGGGGGGAATCTGTACTCTCCAGAGAATCTTCACGTTTACGGTTTCGCCTGAATTCAGAGCAGCTGCTGCAGCTGCGGTCAAGGTGGGTTAGAAAGAAGCGGCGTAACAGCCGGCTTTTTAAAAAAACCAAGCGTAGTGTTTTCGGATAGGCAGCTAAAAAAAGCGGTCGAATGGTCCTGACAGAAAAAATTGTTGACAATTAGCATCAGCAATGTTACGTTTTGTATGTATACTTTGCATTACAAAGTTACTTTGTGATCCATAGCCGTTGCCACGGTGCTATACGGGAGACTGGAGGAACGACCTTGAAACAAGACGATAATAACAGACAGGAACCGGACAAGTATCTCAAGGACATCGAAACCATCAAAGACCTTCTGTTCAAGGCGGAGCAAAAACCGATTTATGAATACTGGGCGTTCTATGCCTGGGGCATTCTGGTCATTCTGGGAAGCGCCATCCATTTCTTCGTGCAGAGGAGATTCGAGCCTACAGTGAGGCAACTGTTCCTCGAGATCTGGCTTCCCGTAATCTTGATTGCCGCCTTTGTCGAGCTGGTAACCTATATTCGCACTATGTCAAGGCAAGCACTGAGTCTCTTCACTCGAACGCTTCGGCGTTTCGCCTTAAGCCTGTCGGGGAGCGCTGTAGCGTTCTGCCTGCTGCTCGTCATGCTCTCTCGCACGGGGGCCTCCGGATACATGCCGATCGCTTTGCTGCTCGGTGCGGCGGTGTTCTATTTCCTCCTGGCCCAGGTAACCTACACCCATGTCTATCTCCACGGATATCTGTTTCTCGCAATCGCCATACTCCTGTACCTGTTTCGTGTCGAGCATGAGGCGCTGGTGCTCGCAGTTGGTTTTCTCGTCGGTTTTTCCTTGATTACCGTGGGCATCACGATCCGTATCAAAGAAAAAGCAAGCAATGGCGCCGAGTGATCAATTCTATACCCAATTCGACGCCGTCTTTTTCGAAAAAACCCGGTTGTCCATGATCACCCTGCTGCACCAGGAGGGAAAGGTGTCCTTCAATCGTTTTAGGAAGCTCCTCGGTGGAACCGACGGCTCGATCTACAGCCACCTGCAAAAGCTGTTGAATGCGGGGTATATCGGCCGGAAGAGGCGGATCGCCGGAGAAAAACCGGAAACGGTTTACACGCTGACAACAGCGGGACAGAAGCTGTTCAGGGACTACCTGGTTTTTCTGGAAGATTTTCTCAAACGACAGGAAGGAGGATAGCAGTGATGCAACATGATGACAGCCCTCGAAGAAAGCTGCTCGGGGCGTGGGGCAAATGGGCCGCCGAACACTGGGGCGCAACCCTTTTGATCGCCATCGGCATAACTGCAGTGATGGCCGTGGGAGTCCTTCGCCTTCGCATGGAGATGACCTTCTATTCTCTCTTGCCTGAAGGCTCGAGGCAGGTCAACGACCTGAAAACAATCGAGGAACAATTTCCCGTAGCCTCCTCCATCGTTGTGGTGCTTGAGGCTGAACATCGTAACCCGGCCGACGAGGCCGAACGCATGGTCAAGCAGGCCGTGGACGCTCTGTCCGAAGAGCTTGGAGCTTCCGAATACTCCGGGTTCCTCGTCCGGGTTGAAGGCAAGCTGCACCAGAGTTTTTTCAAAGAACACGGCTTGCTGGTCTCCGAGGTGAACGATATCGAGCGGATGCGCCGGATCTTCGCCGACCTGAACTTAGTGCCGCTGCTACGTCACCTGAACGACGATTTTGAACGGGAGTACGGCGGAAACGAGGAGAATCTCTCCGACGACGAGGAGATGGTAACGGCTCAATTCGAAGGGCTCGATCAACTTCTCGCGACAATGGATAGGGCGGCTTCGGGGGAGTTCGTTTCCGAAGAACAGCTCTCCGTCTCCCTGGACCGCTTTCTGTTCGGATCGCCCTATTTTCTGAGCAAAGACGGCACCATGGCCCTGCTGTTCATCCAGCCCTCCTTCACGATCAACGATATCGAAACCTACACCGAGGTCGTGCCGCGCATCGAACGGACTATCAAGCAGAAGGCGGACAGCCTGGGGGTGAAAGCCGGCCTTACCGGGTTGCTGGTCGTGGGCAAGGATGAGATGATTACCAGCCAACAGGGGCTGGCCATGTCGATGACCATCGCAGTCGTGCTGATTCTGACTCTCATGATCCTCACCTTTCGAATGTACTCGGTGCCGTTGATCTCGGGAATACCGCTTCTGGTCGGAGTGTTTTGGACCATGGGGCTGGCAGGCTACACCATGGAGCGGCTGAACATCATGTCGGCCATGTACATGGTGGCGCTGGTCGGCCTGGGAATAGACTACGCCATCCACCTGCTGACCACCTATACCCAGGAACGGGAGGAGGGAAGAAGTTTCGTGGAATCTGTCCAGGAAGCCATGCGCAAGAGCGGTTCGGGCATATTGACCGGCGCCTTGACAACGGCGATTGCCTTCTTTGCCCTCGTAATCGCGAAGTCGCAGGTGGTCAAGGAGCTCGGTGTGATCGCCGGGCTGGGAATCCTCTCGGAGCTGGCCGCCATGTTCATCCTGGTCCCCGCCCTGCTGGGATTTCGCAGCCACCGCTTGAGCAAATGGGGAAAGAGCGAGTCGAGATTGCTGCACGGCGTGGGACTTCGCTACCGCTTCATGCAAGGACTCGGCGATGGGATCAAGCGCCATCCCGGTCTTTTCGCTGTTCTTCCTCTATCGCTGGCGGTGGTCTTCGCCCTTCAGGCCCCGAAAGTCGAGATCGAGGGGAACCTCATGAACATGGAAGCCAAGGGATTGGAGTCCGTCGAGCTGCAGGACGTGATGGTAGAGGAGTTCGGCATGGCCCCGGATGTTATGTCCGTTCTGGGCGGCGATCTGGAGGAAATGAGAGGCATGGAGGAGAGAATCAAGGATCTGGCCTCCGTGAAACGAGTGGACTCGCTCCTGCCCTATTACCCCTCGCAGCAGCAACAGGCGGCCAGGATACCGGAGGCCGAAGCGTTCCGTTCCCAGCTGCTGGTCAACCAGGTGCATCCGGAGGTGGACACTTCGGCTCTTCTGGAGGAACTGTATCGCCTGGAAGACAACCTGCTGGAGATGTCCGATCTGGCTTACCTGGCAGGAATGGAGAAAATGGCGAACCGGCTGGGCCGCCTTACCGGCCGGAATGAGGAGGGCCGAAAGGCGGCTTCAACCCACTTGGACGGAATCATCGAGAAGCTGGAGACGGACTCGGAAGCAGCGCGCCCGGGGCTGCTTGATTTCCAGCAGACATTGGTCCCCCTACTCAAAGATACGCTGACCACTATGGCCGGTACCGAGAAGGTCACTCCGGAAATGATCCCCGAGTTCATTCGGGACTCGTATCGCTCCAGAGATGGGCGGGAATACCTGCTCAACATCGTACCCACCCGCAACCCTTGGGAACAGGATTATCGCACGGTATTGATGGACCAGGTTGCCACGGTTACGGATCGGGCTACCGGTATGGTTCTGGCCGCCGATCAAATGACCCAGATCGCCCGGATCGACGGCGTCAGGGCGGCCGTGGCTGCGTTGATAGCTATCTTCATTCTGCTGCTTATCGATTTCAGAAACGTGAAGCTATCCCTGGTAACGGTCTTTCCTCTCGCCCTGTCGATGGTCTCGCTTCTGGGACTCATGGCTGTTGCCGGTATCAAGTTCGATTTCCTCAATATCATCGCCATTCCACTGCTTATCGGAATCGGCATAGACGACGCTGTGCATATCAATCACCGTTACCTGCTGGAGGGAAGAGGCAGAATGGATCTGGTGATCGCCAAAACAGGCCGGGCCGTGCTTCTTACCTCGCTGACCACCATTATCGGCTTCGCCTCATTCATCCCCTCGGTCATGCGGGCAATGCGCAGTACCGGGATTGTGCTTTCCCTCGCCATGGCACTGGCCTTTCTGTTCTCGATCCTGTTCCATCCTTCTTTATTGGCGATCGTGACGGAGAAGTTGAATTGGTCCATAGAACCCTTGAAACGGAGAAAAAAATGAAAACCACAATCCTTTTGTTTATCGCTACTCTGACCTGCGGCCCGTTGCTGCCGGCGGAAAGTCCCCGGGAGATTGTCGAGAAGGCGGACGAGCCGTTTCGCAGCCCGAAGATATACAGCCTCAGCGAGATGACCGTGTATCGCTCCGGCCAAGCCCGGCCGACCCTGGAACTGGAGAGCTATTCGATGCGCAGGGACGGCAAATACCACTCCCTGTCCGTGTATCTCGGTCCGGCCAGAATGAAGGGCACGGCCTACCTGATGATCGAGAATGATCTCTGGGTCCGCTTCTCATCGACAGGCAGGATCCGCAAGCTGAGCTCTTCGGCCAAAAAGAACTCGGCCGGAGGGTCGGACTTTTCCTACTACGATATGGCGGACAGCGGTCAGGGGTTTGCCGAGGAGTATACGATGCATCTGGATGAGGAGAACGTAACCATCCGGGGAGAGCGCTGTTACCGAATCACCCTGACGCCGGAGCTGGGCTCCGATATTCCCTACCAGAAGGTGGTCTGCTATATCACCCAGGAAGATTACAGATACCTGCAGTTAGACTATTACGAGGACGGCGCCCGCATCAAAACCTTGAGCCTCTCCGAGTACCGGAGCATAGGCGGACGCAGCTATCCCTTCGCCTATGAAATGGAAAATCACACGCAGCCGTCCCGTACAGAAGTAAGGATGAAGAAAGTGGAATTCGACAGCCCCAGGGTCGAACAGGAGCTGTTCTCCGTAACCTACCTCCGCAGGATCAGGTAGGAGCAGTGGATGAAACGTCTACTATTGTCTGTTGTGCCGTTTGTACTTATCTGCGGGGTGTTATCGGCGCAAATTACCTTTTCAGGAAAAGCGGAGGTCTCCCTGGAGGTATTTCCCGCATTCCCCTACACCTCGGATCGATTCGACAGCCCGGTCAATCCCGCGAATTCCTTCGGGATTCACGACGTAGCCCTCGATACCGACCTTACCCTCAAGCTTGGCGCCGGGGAGGAGACTGGCACCCTTACCCTGTGGCTGGCCGTGAACCCCTACGACCTGGCTCAGCTGCTCCTGGCCGCAGCGACTGATACGCCCCAGGAAACCGCCGTATACGAGGGCCTGCTGGTTTCAGATCCGGCTGCCCTGTCAATCCTCCGGGCCAATGTCGCCTGGTACATCGGCCAGGCACTGGTGCTGAGGTTGGGACGGCAAAGCATACTGACCGGATACGGGTACGGCTGGAATCCGATGGACTTCGCTAATACAGTGAAAGATCCTTTTGATCCGCAGGCGGAGCTCCGGGGTGTGGACGCTTTGAGCCTGCAGATCTACCTGGGCAACCTCCTTTCGCTGAAGCTGGCGGGGTTGCTCCGATCTGAAGAGTTCACGGGGGGAGTAGACTACAAGAACCTGCAGGTGGCTGCAGAGCTGAGCGCTTCTTTTCCCGCACTGGAAGTGAGGCTGAGCGGCTACTACGATCACGACAGCGTTCAGGGCGAAGACCCCTTCGTCCCCGCCCTGGGCGCCGGATTCATGCTGGACCTTGCCGGTGTGGGAATCTACGGGGAAGGGGCGCTGCTGTGGGGTAGTCGAGCCTCGGTCCCGGAAGCTGTGTCCTCCTTCAAGAGAAAACAAGACCTGCTTTTTTCGGGACTCCTCGGGTTGGAGTACACCTTTACCTCTGAACTGAGGGTGATCGCCGAATACTTCTACAATGGGGAGGGCTATTCCCGGTCGCAGCGCAAGCTCTACAAAGAGAGTCTGGAAGATCAGTTCATCACGTTGACTTACATTCCCGGCGAGTACCTGTCTATGTACCGGCCCGGATACTTCTCGAGACATTACCTGCTCGTCAATCTGGGATACCCGATCTACGCCTGGAACACGAACACCGAGCTGTCGGCTTACTTCTCCCCCGATTCATGGGCCCTGGGTGTCATGCCTGCTGTCGAACTGGAGGTTTCCGGGAGCCTGAGTATTCGCGCAAGCTACATGGCGATGATAAGCCTGCGGGAGGAACAGTACGATGAAGCCTGGCTCTCTCCATTGAAGCACATTGTCGAATTGAGGGCTACCCACTTCTACTAGGAACGATCGATTGCCTTCGCTGTACAGCCTATTCCTTCAGACCGGAGGATGCTGATTCCCTGCCCGAGTTTCTGCGGTAATACCCAACCCGGCAAAGTACCCGGGAGGAAAACTGGCTGAGTAGGGATCGTCAAAGTACGCATCGTCCGCGAGCGAGACCACCGCATACACGGTCCCGCCGATGACCACCACCTGGATGTGTTTCCCGGGTATTGTCCAACTGTCTAGATTGGACAATAATGGTCCGGTGCTCAGATATCCTTCAAAACAGTCAATTTCCCCGGCGACGTTTCTTTTGCCAGCTCCTGGATCGAGATGGCGTTATGTCGCCAAATCACAAACAGTATTTTGCCCTGTCCGACAAAGATGCATTCAAGTAGCACAAAACATCAGACAAAACTTCTCATGATCCAGGGGACATCTTCTTCCGTGGGGAAGAGTATCCTGGTGGCGGCGCTGTGTCGCATCTTCTCACGTCGTGGGTTTAATGTTGCGCCGTTCAAGGCCCAGAATATGGCGCTGAACTCCTTTGTTACCCGAGACGGCGGGGAGATTGGTCGCTCCCAGGCACTTCAAGCCCAGGCTGCGGGTATCGAGCCTACCGTAGACATGAATCCCGTGCTTCTTAAGCCCGAAACCGAGGGCCGTTCCCAGGTCGTGGTGCTGGGTAGACCCTGGGCCAGCAAAAGAGCGGATGCATATTACAGGTATGGGGAACGGCTATGGGGGACGGTAACCGGAGCGTTGGAACGTCTGTGCGAACAGTTCGAGCTGATCATCATTGAAGGAGCCGGCAGCCCGGCGGAAATCAATCTCAAACGGCATGAGATCGTGAATATGCGAGTCGCCCGACACGCGAGCGCGCCGGTGCTTCTCGCAGGCGACATCGAAAGAGGCGGCGTGTTCGCCTCACTGTTGGGCACGATGATGCTTTTCGAGCCGGAGGAGAAATCCCTGGTGCGAGGATTTCTGATAAACAAGTTCCGGGGTGATATTCGTCTCCTGGAATCGGGGCTTGAGATGCTGGTGAAATATGCCGAGGGACGCCCGGTCGTTGGGGTCATACCTTATCTGCGCGATCTGCGCCTGGCTCAGGAGGATTCAGTGTATCTGGACACGTTGAGACCGCACGGAGCCTTACAACCAGCTGTGGACATCGCCGTCATTCGGTTTCCCCACATCTCGAACTACGATGACACCGATGCGTTCAGTCTCGAGGCGGGAGTAGAGGTGCGTTATGTACAATGCTGCGAAGAGCTCGGCAGTCCGTCGGCCATCATCCTTCCTGGAACCAAGACAACCTTTGAGGATTTATACTGGCTGCGTAGTCAGGGACTGGATGGAGCGATTGCCGCCGCTGTAATGAGCGGAGTATGCGTGGTAGGCCTCTGTGGAGGATACCAGATCCTAGGGCGGTCCATTCACGACAGCCGGGGAATCGAAAGCTCGGAAAGGGGGCTTGGTCAACCGGGACTGGGATTTCTGCCTGTGGAGACGAAGTTTGAACCTCGAAAAACAACCGTGTGGACGAGGGGAAGAGTTCTTTCGGTAGGCGGAACGCTGCAGCAGGCCGCAGGAGCGGAAATCGAAGGCTACGAGATCCATATGGGCAGGAGCAGCTATCTTGACGGTGCAGTACCGTTGATCGAGCTTGATGACGGCCGGAAGGATGGAGCCGTCTCGTTCGGCGGCCGGATTTGGGGCAGTTACCTGCACGGCATCTTCGATCGTCCCACGTTTCGCCGCGCTTGGCTGAGCAGCCTCGGTTGGGAGGAACAGGGCCGGGGGCAGGCCCTTGGCGAGTTGCGGGAAAGAGAACTGAACCGCCTGGCCGGTCACGTGGAAGCTCATCTGGACATGACCCAGCTCTATGAGATCATCGGACTGTGAACCGGGAACAACGGCACTACTGTTTCGGCAAAGTTGGGACTCGCCTAATTACAGGGAAGCCTGAAGAATATATACCGGCCAGACCGTTATATTTTGTTTCTGAAATCTTTCGGGCTTATTCCTTCCAGTTTTTTAAATACCCTCGAAAAGTAGAATTCGTCTTGGAAACCGAGCTCGAAGGCCGTCTCTTTGATCGTTCTGTCTGAGTTCAACAGGAGATCTTTGGCGTGGTTGACCTTGACTTGGTTGATATAGTTAACAGGAGTCTTTCCGGTGTTTTTCTTGAATAGTAGGATCAGGCGACTCTCGCTGATACCCAGATGGTGTACGAGCTGCTCAAGACGGATTGTCTCCCTGTAATGTTCCTGGATATAGTCAGTGGCCAATTTCAGCTTCTTTGTATTGGACGCGTTATCGGGAGGGAAATGGCTCTCATTGAAAAGGATATCAAGAAGATCGAGGAGCAGTACGTTGAGTCTCAACTCATACCCGATTTTTTTTTCGTAGTATGTTCGGTTTAACGCGATGAAACAATCCTGTATTTTGTTGAAGTTGACCACCTTATAGGTGTAGTCGAAAGGTAAGAGTTCGTACCTGGTGTTGAATGACCATACCTTGCCGGTTACTTTTCTGTCTTTAAGGTAGTAATTGATCTCCTCATGGTACGACCAATTTTCCGGAGTATGACGTGCGCGGGCGAAGGAGAAATGAACCGAGTAGAAAGTGATAGGCATTTCGGGATCGGCCTCGATAGAGTGCCAGAAATTCTCGGGAAGGTAGAGGATTGTGCCTCTTTCGCACGGGTAGTATAGCTTTCTGGTTTTCAACGCTCCTTTTCCCTCGCTGATCAACACAAGCTCGTGATCCTCTATGGTTCTCTCTTTCACCTTCCACCCGATAAAATTCGCGCGCTTGATCACGAAACTGACGTAGGGAACAAAGCTGTAGCCGCTAAAAAAACCAGGTGCCCTTTCCAATTTCATCTATTATAGATTGGACCAACAGAAAAATCAAGGAAAATCATCGGGGAGCGTTTCAAAATGCAATTATATATTTACAGTGAAAAGATTTAAAATTTAGCGAAAATATTTGCTAATCTTAAATATTGTCCATGAAAAAATAATTTCATCCATTCCGTATAGAAGCGCATTGCAGCAAGATATGCGATAAAGCTACAACAGCAAGGAGGAATTGTATGAAGAAACGGATCTTTCTTCTCATCGTGGTCTTCGCCTTTACCTGTGTTTTTCTGTTCGCAGGTGGAAAAGGAGAGGAAGGAGTTTATACACTCCGTTGTTCTACAAACTTGGCCCCCACGGGAACCGTCGGCCGGGGTCTGCAGTACTTCGCGGACGAGGTGAACAAGGCCGGGGGTGGACGCATCAAGGCCACTGCGAACTTTGGCAGCGAGCTGGGAAATCAGAGGGAGCAAGTCGAAATGTGTAAAACCGGATCGCTGGAAATGGTCGTGTCTGCTCCCGGAACAGGTCCCGGCGCCTACGTCCCCCAGTTGCAGGCCGTGGATCTGCCTTATCTCTTCAAGGACGAGGATCATTTTGTCAGAGTCCTGAATGGCATCGAGGGGGAAATCTCCAAACTGCTGGCCCCCCACAACTTTATCGCCGTAGGTGGTCAGAATATGGGGTTCCGGCACATGTTAATCAGGAAGCGATCCGTTCGGACTCCCAAGGATCTCGAAGGCTTGAAGATGCGCGGTCCCAATCCCGTGTTCGTTGAGATGTTCGAAGCGCTCGGTGCCTCTGGTATAACAACTGACTGGAATGACATCTACACCGCTTTGCAGACCGGTGTTATCGACGGAATGGAGGCATCTCCTGATATGATCTACTCCATGAAGTTCCACGAACAGGCAAAGTACATGAGCAAGACCTACCACAACGCCTCGTGTGTGTTTTACTTCTTTAACAAGAAGTGGTACGATTCGCTCCCCGAGGATGTTCAGAAGATCGTCATGGATTCCGCCCGCAAAGCAGCGGCTTACCAGAACAAGATCGACCTCGAGGCCCAGGAGGCTTCGCTTCAGAAACTGATCAACGAAGGCGTAGTCGTCAACGAGGTGGACGACATCAATGACTTTATGGAATTGACAAAGCCCATGATGGATGAGTTCAAGGCTCGTGGCCCGCAGTGGAGGGATTTCATCGACAAGATTACGGCAATCGATTGATCGATTCCTAATCGAAGCGTAACGGGGTGTCTCAGAGGCACCCCGTTTTTTCAGAGTCCCATACTATTGAAATCTAGATAAGAACATCGATAAGCGCCAGGATACATGTTATCCTACGACAGGTAGTCGTTCTCGGGCAGTCCCAAAAGGATGAGGGAAAATATGAAAAGAGTCTATCTGGTCATCAATGCAGTCAGGAACATTCTGATAATCGCCATATTGAGCTTTATTATAGTAATTGGTGCCGTACAGATCGTCATGCGTTACACACCGGGCATCAACGCATTGAGTTGGGTGGACGAAATCATGCGATATCTTAATATCTGGTTGATTTTTTTGGCTGCCAGTGTCGGTGTAAGAGAGAGCTCGCATCTGAATCTCGAGTATTTTCTCCATAAGCTCTTTTCCGACCACAAGATTAATATCATTAAGAAGATATCTCAGGCGGGAATCATACTTTCTCTTCTGATAGTGATTTACTATGGTGTTATTCGGGTCATCGACAATCTCAATACCGTCATTCAGTCTCTTCCTTTGTCGATCTCCTACTTCTATGCTGCAATCCCGGTCGGCGGCACGATCATTCTTTTGGATTACATCCTGATCCTGATCCACGGGGAACATCCCTTTTCTCGAATGAGAAGAGAACAAGGCTAAGGAGGCGATCGTGCTGTATGTAGTTCTGATTTTTATTATGCTGATCGCATTGATATTCGCGGGGATACCCGTGTTTCTCGCTACCCTGCTGACTTCCTTAGTTTTTATGCTGATATTGAATATTCCCTTCTCGGTGGTGATCATCAAAATATTCGGAGGGATCGACTCCTTCTGTCTCATGGCCATTCCTTTCTTTATTCTGGCGGGAAACATCATGATGGAATCGAAAATCACCGACCGTATCGTATCATTCGCCAATGCGATGGTGGGACAGTTCAAAGGCGGTCTCGGACACGTGAATATCTTGTCTTCCATGCTCTTTGCCGGTATTCAGGGCTCGGGAGCGGCCGACGCCTCCGCCATCGGCTCGGTGCTGATTCCTTCTATGGTGAAACAGGGATATGACAGCGATTACTCCGTGGCGATAACGGCCTCATCATCAACGATCGGTCCAATAATCCCGCCGAGTATCGCAATGATCATGTATGCCTACTACACCGAGTTGTCTGTGGGTAAGCTTTTTCTTGGAGGTCTTCTGCCGGGAGTCCTCGTTGGTCTCGGCCTGATGACGGTACATACCATCTACTACCGAATCAGGAATTACAGGATTCCGGCGACAAAGTTCAGTATCAAGAACTTCATAATAACCGCCCTGAAATCTGTTGGCGCGTTGATCATGCCCATGATTATCCTCTTCGGAATCGTTTTCGGCGTATTTACCCCGACGGAATCAGGAATCGCGGCCACCGTGTACGGGCTCTTCTACGGATTTGTGATATCCAGAAATCTTACCCTGAGTAAATTGCCGAAAATTCTCATCGATTCGGCTATTACTACGGCGGTGGTCATGATTACTATTGCCATGGCCGGTGTTCTGTCCAATATCCTGGTGCGGTTGAACTTCCAGAACGCCATTGTGCAGTTCGCCGTCGCGGGTATAGGCAATCGGTATCTGGCTTCCCTGGCCCTGATGCTGATGCTTCTGATCCTGGGCTGCTTCGTAGATCCTCCCGTGTTGATCGCCATGTTCTCCTCTGCGCTACTGGCCGCTGGAACCGCCATGGGATTTGATCCCATCCACTTCGGCGTCTTCATGGTCATCACGATGCAGTTGGGGGCCATTACTCCACCCGTGGGGGCATTTCTTTTCATCTCCTGCTCGATAGGGAAGATCCCTCTGGAGAAGAGCGTCAAGGTGATGATACCTTTCTTCATAGTCATCCTGATCGTGACGATCCTCGTGCTTTTCATGCCCGGGCTCTCACTGGCGGTCAATTCACTGTTTTACCCTGCTAAATAGAAGAGGTAGATAGTTTTGAACTCATTGGAACGTATGAATTTGGTTTTCAACGGAAAAAAGCCCGATCGGGTTCCATTCGTCCCCTCGATCTACGAACACGGCGCTGCTGTAATCGGTGTTGCCCCCTCCCAGGCCTCGATGGACGCCGATCTCATGGCCAGAGCGGCCGTAGATTCCTTTCTGATTTACGGTCACGACCTGATCACCGTGGGGATCGACATCTACAATATCGAGGCTGAGGCCTTCGGATGTCCTGTAAAACGCTTTAGCGATTCCTCGATCCCCGCCATCGAAGGACATCCCCTCGGTGAGACGGAGACACTTGATGTCTCCGCATTGATGATTCCCGAAGAGGGTGCCGCCGGCAACCGGCTCGGTCTGATAATCGATGCATCCCGCAAGGTAATGCAAGAGGTGGGAGAGGACACCGTGGTGTACGCCTGCATGGGAGGTCCTTTCTCCCAAGCGGTGGAGTTGCGTGGATTCGACAGGTTTATCATGGACATTTATAAGACACCTTTTGCGGTTCGTGAGCTTTTGGAGAAAACGACTGAACTGTCCATTTCTCATGCCTGTCGTCTCTCGACAGTAGGGGTGGGTGTCAATATCTACGAATCATGGGCAACCTTACCCTTGATCAGCCCTGACATCTTCCGGGATTTCGTCGTTCCTTATGAGAGGAGAATAATCCGGGCGGTCAAGGAGAAATTTTCCACTCCTGCTCCGGCGGTGATCATGGGTGGCGACACCAGCGTTTTAATCGATTTTTTTATTGAAATCGATACCTCCCTGGTGGTTGCGGACTACATGACTGATTTCGCCTTTATGAAGAAAAAGATCGAGGCAGCGGGCACCGAAATGGTTATCCGCGGGTGTCTCGACCCGAAGCAGATCGAGCGAGGGGACTGGGCAGGTCTGGCAGGACCGATCAAGGCCCTCGCCCAAAAATCGCGGGGGATGAACAACTACGTGTGGGGCTGCGGCTGCGTTCCTATAGATACCCCGAGAGAATACCTTCTTCGGTTCAAGGAAATGTGTCTTTCTGCTAATCCCAATCAGGGGACCTTTTCCGTATGAAGAAAGAACACTGGGAGATCGTAAAAGAGGTCGCCCTCGGAAAACCGAAAAAAACTCACGCCGCATTCATTGTTGACAGCCCTTGGATACCCAGTCATCTCGGGATATCGACAATCGACTATATCTCACTTCCAGATGTCTGGTTCCGGGCCAACATGCAGGTGATGCGTCATTTTCCCGAAGCGATTTTCCTCCCAGGTTTTTGGGTCGAGATGGGAATGGCCGTAGAGCCTTCAGGGTATGGCTGCCGTTTTAGACTGTTTGCCGATCAGCCACCCTCGATACACACACTGTTCAGTGACATCAACGAGGTGAAGCGGCTTCATTCGCCTAATCCCCACCAGGACGGACTGATGCCGATTGTCCTGGCTCAGTACAGGAACGCTCTCCCGATGGTCCGGGCGGAGGGGATGGAGATCAAAATTGTTGCCGCCCGCGGTCCCCTGGCTCTTGCCTCTCATCTGATTGGAGTGACCGATTTCCTGATCGCGATGAAAACCGAGCCGGAGAAGACCCACCATCTATTGAAGATGACAACCCGGACCGTGGTGGAATGGCTGGAGGCCCAAGCTGACGTTCTTCCCGATGTAGAGGGCATCATGGTACTCGACGACATCATGGGATTTATGGGGGAGAAGGACTATCTGGAGTTCGCTCATCCTTACCTGAAAGAAGTTCTCTCCCCCCCCGTCCCGGTGAGACTGCTCCATAATGATACTCCGAATCCGGTCTGTTTTAAACATCTCGAGGACTTGAGAGTCAATATCTTCAATTTTTCCCATCAGGTATCGATTTCGGAAACGAGGAAGCTGGTTGGGAAATCGGTCTCTCTCATGGGGAACATCTCGCCGCTGGATGCTATGGTGAACGGCACTCCTGAAGAAAACTACCGGGAGGCCAGAAGGATTCTCGAGGACAATGCCGGACATCCCCGTTTTCTTCTCTCTGCGGGGGGCGGGCTCTCGCCGGGCACCCCGGGTGCAAATATCAAGGCAATTCTCCATGCGGCCTCGGATTACAATTCGCGGACCGTAGCGCTCGACAGAGTTGAGAGGAGGTGAGGTCTATGATCGGTGTAGCCGTAATCGGAACAGGGGCGATAGCTAAATCACACATCAAAGCCTATAAGAGTTTTCCTGAACGGTGTGAGGTACGTGTGCTCTGTGATCTGTATCCCGAGAAGGGGGAAAGACTGGCTGGAGAGTTGTCCATCTCCCCGGAGATTCTCAAGGACTACCGGGAGGTGCTAACCCGATCAGAGATCGAGTTGGTATCGATCTGCCTTCCTCCTTCTCTGCACGCGGAGGTATCCATTGCGGCATCTGCTGCTGGAAAACACGTTCTGGTTGAAAAGCCGATGGCTTCATCACTGCAGGAGTGCGATGCCATGATTGCCGCTGCCAACAGGGCGGGCAGGCTCCTGTCGGTTGTAGCCCAGAACCGTTTCAAGACACCGATGAAAAGACTGAAGGCTCTGTTGGATAGCGGAGCGGCCGGCAAGGTTCTACATACGACAGTCGATTCGCTGTGGTGGCGCGGAGAGAGCTATTACGATCTGTGGTGGCGCGGTACCTGGGAGAGGGAAGGAGGCGGATGCACCCTCAATCACGCGGTTCACCACGTAGATCTACTTCTCTGGATGCTCGGTATGCCCGGGGAGGTGAGTTCCTTCTTCGCCAATCTCAATCACGTCAACTCAGAAACCGAAGATTTCTCTACCTCCGTCCTGAAGTACTCGGATGGGTCGATCGCCCAACTCACGGCTTCTCTGGTTCACCACGGAGAGGAGCAGCAAATGACCTTCCAGACCGAGAAGGCCCGTCTTTCCATACCCTGGCAGGTGAGCGCTTCGGTGGAGATGAACAACGGCTTCCCGCAGCCATGCATCGAAACGGCGGAGGAACTGCGGCGGCTCTACGAAGCCCAGCTCCCACTGAAGTACGAGGGGCACACCGGGCAAGTCGAAAATCTTCTTTCCGCCATCGAGAATGGGGGGAGGCCCTTTATCGACGGGGAAGCGGGCCGGAGAACCCTTGAGCTCATCATGGGCATCTATAAATCGGCCCTGACCGGTGAAACCGTATATTTTCCTCTTCTGGAAAAGGATCCAATGTATACCAAGGAAACAATGATCGCGCAGATGCCGCGGTTCCACGAGAAAACAAAGAGTATCGATAATTTTTCTAATACCGATATTACTCTCGGACGGGACGTGGGCAAGTAGGTGTCAAGGAGAGAAGAACTTGGGGAAAAAAAACAGTGGTATGAACTACGCCCCAAAAGGCAAGGCCGAGCCCGTTTGCGCCAAAGGCGAATTTCCGGTGGGGGTTATCGGGCTCGACCACGGACATATCTACGGCATGTGCAACGGACTCGTCGAAGCGGGGGCGGATATCATCAAGGTATACGACCCGGATCCCGTGAAGGTGAAAACTTTCAGAGAAACGTATCCCGAGTGCGCGATCGCCGCCAGCGAAGAGGAAGTTTTAAAGGATAAACAGATAAGACTCATCGCTTCTGCGGTTGTCCCTGACACCCGCGGCCTCCTGGGGATTCGAGTCATGGAGCACGGTAAAGACTACTTCGCCGACAAACCGCCCTTGATCACCATAGAGCAACTGGCCGCGGCGCGGCAAACAAGCGCCCGGACGGGAATGAAGTACGCGGTCTACTACTCGGAACGGCTCCATGTAGAAGCGGCGGTGCTTGCCGGCAAGATGATAAAGGATGGCAGGATCGGCCGGGTCTTGCAGGTCATCGGACTCGGCCCGCACCGAATCAGTGTTGATCAGCGCCCCGATTGGTTTTTCGATAGGTCGCGCTATGGAGGGATTCTGGTTGATATTGGTTGTCACCAGATAGAACAATTCCTTTACTTTAGCGGCGCGGAGGATGCGCAGGTTCTCCAAAGCAAAACTGCCAATTACCGGTTCAAACAGTATCCACTGTTTGAAGACTTCGGCGATGCTACGCTTGTAGGAGACAACGGGACGACCCATTACCTGCGAGTGGACTGGTTTACTCCTGACGGCCTGGGTGCGTGGGGTGATGGTCGTACCTTCATCTTAGGGACGGAGGGTTATATCGAAATACGAAAATATATTGATATAGCACGCAGTAAAAATGGGGATCATCTTTTCCTTGTGGACTGCGAGGGAGAGCATTACTACAGCGCCGCTGGGTGTGCGGGGTTTCCTTTTTTCGGCGAGCTGATCCGGGACTGCCTCGATAGGACGGATAAGGCCTACTCCCAAAAGATGTTCTTCAAAGCGATCGAACTTGCCATAACGGCGCAGGAAACCTCTGTCAGGGTAGAGTAGCTTTTCTTACGAATAGAGGGCCAAAAGAAATGTCTGGACGCCTCTCCCTGTTGGGAGAAAAGGACTTTACCGAAACCCGCCTCCCTTGCCTCCGGTCATCACGCGGAACCAGCGATCTCCATAAGCTGAAGGTCCAATTGACGGACAAGGTGCTTGAAACGGCTCGGGATGAGATTAATTGGGAGCAGATCAAGAAGAGCCAGGTTGCTCTTCTGGTAGAAATCGCAACCCCCTGGGAATCATCTCTGCATCGTATGAACTTCTCCACCGCCACCTCAGTGCCTGGCTTCCATTCAGACAAAAACTCGGTGATCGCTCCACGGCTATGGTTGATACGGCCAGCCTTGAGAACATTTCCGGTGTGCTCTTCCACCGACGCAAAGGTGTATCGCTTGTGGCTGTCAAATGCGATATACTCCATACTGCTGTGCCTCCTCTCTGCGGTTTTTCGTAGTCGGGCATATCCTATCCGATTCCGCGTCGGGGCGCAGCGCTTTCATACCATCAGATAGAATATATAAAGAGGCGATTGCTATCGGAGATTCACCGTCCCCTGTCGTGGTATCCTCGCTTGCTACATGCCACTGCGAAACAGAGAGAGAGAGAGAGAGAGAGAGAGAGAGAGAGAGAACTGAGAGCCCTGCGCGGTAGGCTACGAAATCCAGGTACCCTCTCGAACCGTCCAGCTTGTAATGCCGCTTTGCCGACTTCAACACTCGCCTCTGTGCCCCTATCACCTCCCGCCGGGAGAAATTGTATAACCTGAGTGTCAACTTTAGGTTATCCTGGATGGAGACGGCCAGTGGATTCAGCAGCCTCATCTCCGGCTTAGGGGTCAGGCGTTCCAGCACTGCGATGACTTGTTTGTCTCTCAGAGCAGAACAAGCGATCAAGAATCGGTCAGTCTTTCTTGCTAAACTGTAACCGTCACAGGTGGCCTCCCTTCCGCCACGTCCTGTGGCTTCAGGGTCTGTCCCTTCCAATGCACAAAAAAGCCTTCCAACAGGACGTCTAGGCGTTCGCTAAAGGTGTTGAAGCAAATCACCGGAAAGTCCAAGATCCTCATAGGTATCAACGGCTTATGAGGATCTTGCTTTGCAAAGAGGACGTCCCGGCATAAAGCGACCCCGGATCCTTCCTGAAGTTGACGGCATCCAGTCCAACTTCTGCAAGAATCCTGGCTGTGCCAATTTCGGGGTACCGGCCAGTGATGCGCCGCAAAAGGGCAAAGGCATCCAGCGCGATAACTATATTCTTGAGACACGTGGTCCAAATCAGCCTGCTCTCACGTGTAAGCTCTGTAGAGAAAAGCCACCGCTAAAGAGCAACCGTGCTATCGCTGAGGAGTTCCGGCGGATCGCATCTTACCTTAGCCCTAAGCCAGAGCCGTCGTGCCGCACCCAAGGCTGCGGCAATCACGGGAAGGGAATCGTCTCGTTTTCAGATTGTTACCAGAACTTTGGCAGAACGAAATCTGGATCGCGGCGATACAAATGTAGAAAGTGCAGCAAGACTTTCTCGGTAGGTGGGCCGCTGTTGCCTCAGCGGCAACGCCACAAGAATGAGATCATCTTCAAGCTTCTTGTTAACAAGGCGCCGCTAAAACGGATCTGTGAGGTGGTGGGTATCAGCCCCCAAACGGTTTATGACAAGATCAATTTTCTGCATCGCCAGTGTTTGGCGTTTGTCGCAGATAGGGAAAGAATGCTCGCTGGAAAGTTTCGACGCCGTCGTCTTTACGTGTCAGTGGATAGCCAACAGTACCTGGTGAACTGGTCACAACGGATCGACAAAAGAAACGTCCGACTCGCCGCAGTTGCAAGCGCCGACAACAACACAAGTTATGTCTTTGGAGTGCACGTCAACTTTGACGATTCGTTGGACGGCGAGCAAGTGGAGAAGGATGCAATTGCCAGCGGCGATTACGTTGTTACCTATCCCTTCCGCAAGTACGCACGTGTTTGGCTGAAAAGGGACTACGAAGAGGCGGCCAAACGCGGCCTCCAGCGCAGCCGGAGGGCTATTTCGCTGGAGTTGGACATATCTGAAGTCTATGCAGAGTCGTTGGCACGTGAAGACATTGAGATTTCTGAGGAGTTGGACGATTCGCTCAGACTTCCTTCGAACGGGATGCAAGTTCACTCTGAATATACCCTGTACGCTCATTTCGAACTGCTTCGTACCCTTTTTGCTGGTATTGAGAAGGTTAGGTTCTTTCTTGACCAAGACAGTGGTATGAGGGCAGCTTGCCTTGCCGCCTTTCGGCGGGAGATCAAGGAGAGGACAGTTGACGCCTTCTATGTGCGTATTGCCAAGGGAAAGACGATTGATGAAAAACGTCGCCTTGTGGGTGTTGCCAGAAAACGGTTCCGTGAAGAACGAGAGCAATTCCCCAGTCTTTCAGAAAGTCAAGTCAAGCTGCGTCTCACCAAGCAACAGCTCGCCAACATGAAAGAACACGGGAAATGGCGGGATCGGTGGCTTGTACATCCCTTTCCAAACATGAGTGAGCCAGAGAAGTCTGTTTACCCTAACCGACATGGGAGACTACGACCAAGACCACCTTGCGTGGCTCTACAACAAGGCGACTCTTCATGGGGTAGACAAGTTCCTGATGCAGATACGGCGCAGGATATTCATGCTTGAGCGGCCCATTCCTTCTGCAAGCAGTGGCAGATGCGTTTGGCGCGGGGATTTCCTCTGAGATGCCATTACCCTTGAGCCGGTACAAGCTTTCAGAAAAAACAGAGAGGCTGTTAGTTGACCACATCCAGCGGAGCCTCATTTCGAAAAGGCCCTTCGTTTCGGACAGAATGAAGTCCACTTCGTTTTGAAAGATGAACACTGTATGCCGGACAAAGCTTGGGATACCTTTGTGGAAAACCTGCTTCATCGCTAGTGCTCAGGGATATTTCTGATATAGAATCATATTCTTTGAGAACGCAGTTACGGGCTTGATGCTTTAACCGCTCATGTTTCACCGTAAGGGGCAGAAGAACGTATTATCCCTGGAGTCATTATCATTTGGACCTTATCAAAGAGCCGGTCCGTTTGAAACTCTTGTCAGCCGGAATTCAACCACCCATCGGCGGTAAGTGCCTTCAGTAGCAAATACCTTAAGGTTATGCACTCAAGAAAGAAGGTATAGATAAGATATGTCTATTTCGTTTTTTTGAAAAATTCAAAAACGCACTAAATGTCTTTAAAATTTATGGGCCAACGGGATCTAATCAATGGCTATGTAATTTCTGGTTGCGATCCGATTTGCTCTGTTTAATCTATTTTTTTTCTGTACAGTTTAATGAACAGATGTAATTATTCACCCACACGGGTACCTATTGTTGTATCCTAAACTATTCTGGTAAGTCTTTCATAATTTCCCTTCAGAAAATAACTCAACAACCATCGGCTAAAGCCGATGGGTTGGCGCGCGTTGGCTGAAAGCCA
>CAZVHJ010000069.1:0-26291 GCA_964627715.1 uncultured Spirochaetaceae bacterium
GTACTAGACAGGGGTTTACTAGTTATATATTCAGTACCAAATGCGTTTGCCCTGCCCAGCCTACCGATTGTAGTTGACTCTGAGGGCTTTGCTGCGCTTCAGCTGGATTTGGTGGTCACGAGCAAAGAATCGGCGTTGTGGAATGAGTATATTGCCCGCTACCATTATTTGGGCTACAACGCGCTTCCGGGAGCACAGCTACGCTATCTGAAACGCTTTCAAGGCCAAGAGATCGCCTGCTTGGGGTTTGGCGCCTTCGCCTGGAAAGTCGCACCCCGAGATCGATTTATTAGATGGACTCATGAACAGAGAAAACGAAACCTCCATTTAGTGGTCAACAACGCTTGCTTCCTGATTTTTCCTTGGATCCACTCATCAAACCTCGCTTCCAAGATTCTCTCCCCTGTGGCTAAGAAATTTCCCGAAGATTGGCAAAATCGTTATGGCTACCGACCTGTCCTACTGGAGACATTTGTGCAATCGGATCGATTCTGAGGTACATGCTACAAAGCAGCCAATTAGATCCATGTGGGGATCACTAAGAGGCGTGTAAAGCTGGATGCAAAAATCAATATGCGGTGCCCAAAAAAGATATTTTGCTTTATCCACCGACGCAAGATTTCAGAAAGATTCTCTGTTCATAATCCCAATTATACTTTCATCTAAAACGGGTTGATCGAATATTTACTTGCCCCTCCGGCTATTTCATTGCTGATATTGAATTTACGGACAGCTCGAATGCCTCTAGCTGGAGTATCCGCAGAAGGAATAGAACCGCAGACTAAATCACTCTGCTGTATTATGCTGACTCAAGAAAATCTACCGAACTGTTGAGGAGACTGCATGGATTGTGTGAATCAGAAGAAAAACTCAAGGACCTGCAACTGCTCCTATCCGGGATGTTCCCGGCATGGGATATGCTGCGAATGCATCGCCTATCATCGCGGCATGAACGAGCTTCCTGCCTGCTATTTCACAGCGGCTCAGGAGCGAACCTACAATCGCAGCATCAGCTATTTCGTGAGCAGCCAACGCTCCTAGTGCAACGTCTTTTGAACTTCCGGAGGGTTTTCCGAACTATCCGCGCCTTGATCAAACAACCAAATTTTGGCATCGCGGATAATTCCATTAAACAGCACGATTTGAATGTGCCTGCTGTTTGATTCGATTTTTTTATCCCACTGCTCTGGGGTGAAACGGCCGGCCAGCCGTTCGCGCTCCGTTTCTACCCGTTTGGCGACCTCAGCATCCACCGGCGTGAAAAAAGATAGTCCGTGGACAGTCAGCAGCTCAAGGACAGGATCCGGATCGGAATCGAGAAGGTCGACAAGAGTCACCTTAGCGGCCTCAAACTGCCGCTGCAGGAGCAGAGAAGATGCGTAACTCCAGCGCAACCAGTCCCGATGGGGCACATCTTTCCACTCCGCAGCGCGGCCAAAGTAGGTTTCCGCTAATTTGGGATCGTCTTTCATCTTCAGCAAGTAGGGAATACCGAACTGGAGAGCGTAGGTTTTCAATAGGGACGGTTTATTTTCCCGCAGATGAGATTCCAACTCGGAGATTTTATCCACACTGGAGGTTACAACGTAGGCATTGATGAGCATCTTGATTGATCCCCTTCTCATCCGTCCCTTCTGGTACACCCGCTGTTCCAACAAACGGATCAAACCGTGCCAGTCCTCGTTTTCCAACAGCCTAAAAAGTTTCCAATTCCCGAGGAAATAGCCGTTAATAATGATGAGAGTAACTAGAAACAGGACACCCGCAATCCAGTTTTTAGAGATGAAGAGCGTGAAATAATCTCTTCCCAACAGGAGCAGAGGCATCAAAAAGATAAATCCGAAAGAGATCAAGATTACGGCATTGAAGAGAATGTAGATGGTTTTAAATTTCATGAATTGCTCCTATAATACCTCGCGAAAGCGCCTACTATATGAGTGTTCACGGATTGTACGGTTTTTGCAAGAGCCGCCGCAGATATTGCGATGAGGTGAGACGATGAAGAGGATTTCTGTTTCAGAGCTTCAACAGGACAGTTATATCGACGCCCCAGTGTATCTGGATGAAGCCTTTATCCTCCTCTCTCCCGATATCCCTTTAACAGACGAGCTGATCGAGCGGCTGAAACGCTGGGGTTATGAAGCTGTACTGAGCGACGGGCAGATCGCCGAGGCTCCCGCCTACGCCAATGCAGGAGCCACGGCCACGACCGCTTCCGTTTTAGACATGGACATCAAGGAAAAACTACACATGGAGGAGGCGAAGAAGCTCTACTATTCCCTGGTAAACTTCGCCTTGGAAGTCTTCAAACGGTTCAAGGAGGAGAACAAGTTGAACATTCCGCGGCTGAGCGAGCGGATCAAGCTGTTGATAGACAGGGTGAAATCCAGCCGCGATGCCATGCTTCGCTATCCGGAGTTTCTCTTTCCCTCCGAGAACTATATGTACACCCACAGCGTCAACTCCGCGATCCTGGCACTGGCGATCGGGGAGCTTATGAAGCTGCCCCCGCACCGGATGATTGAATTGGGTGTTGCGGCGATGCTGCACGATATCGGCATGCTCAAATTGCCGGACGCGGTCTACCTGAAAGAAAGTTCGTTGACGGACAAAGAGTTTCAAATGGTACGGGCTCATACAACCCTAGGCTACAGAATTCTGAAAGGTTTTTCCGTGTCTGAGGAAATCGCCCTCGGCGCCGACGAACATCATGAACGCTCGGACGGCTCCGGGTATCCCAAAGGTCTGGTGGGCGACAAGATCAGCCTCTACTCCCGCATCATCGCCGTGGTGTGTTCCTACGACGCGATTACCTCCAAGCGGTTGTTTAAGTCGCAGAAAGATGCTCATACAGCGATCATGGAGCTGCTTAAAGAACGAAACAAGAAATACGACGAGAAAGTTGTTCGCTCACTGATCATCTGCCTCTCCGCCTATCCGTTGGGAAATGTAGTGCTGCTCTCCGATGAAGCCATCGGCAGAGTGGTGAAAACCAATCCAGAAAGCCCTCGCTTTCCCTTTGTTCAGATCCTGATCGACAAGGAGGGCAACCGGGTCAATGAGCCCTTGGTGATTAAAACCGCCGAGGATGAGGGTGTGTCGATTCAGCGCTGTTTGACCCCCCAGGAAGTGGAAAAACTGGAAGTCTAAAGAGAACGGTGAAGGATGGATGTTACGATCTCCTTTCCCTCGGGAAGGAAGAAAAGCTACGCGTCGGGAACGCGGGTTGAGGAAATCTTCAAAGACGAAGAATTTGCGCCGAACGGGCAGGCGGTGGTGGCGGCCTTGGTCGACAAGGCACTGGTCAGCCTGACCTACCGGCTTGAGGTCAACTCCAGCATCGAGGCGCTGCGTCTCAACACCCGGGAAGGGGCCAACATCTACAGACGATCGCTGTGCTTCCTTCTTACCATCGCCGCCAAACAGCTGTTTCCGGACAGACGACTGGTAGTCGGTCATTCCCTGGGACGGGGATATTTTTACTATTTCGAGGGTCTTTCCGAGGTGTCCGGAGAGGATCTGCAGGCCCTTAGGAGTAGAATGCTGGATATTGTAGACCAGGGCTGCCCGATTCTACGTAAAGTCATCTCCTATCCCGAAGCGGTACGTTATTTCCAGCAGAATAACCAGCCGGATACAGTCCTTCTTCTCAAGAACCGTAACGATCAGAAGGTTCCTGTGTTTAGCTGCGGCGAGTTTATGGATCTGGCCCACGCCCCACTGGTTCCCAACACGAAGCTGCTGAAAGTCTTTGACATCCTGGCCTATCCCCCTGGATTTCTCCTTCGCTATCCTCCTTGGGATCAACCCGACTCCCTAGCGCCTTTTCAGGAGAATCCCGTGCTGTTCTCCATCTACAGGGAGTACAAGGATTGGGGAAAGATCCTGAACGTCAGATGTGTCGGCCATCTCAACGACCTGATCAGCAACCGTAATGTACGGGGATTCATCCAGGTGGCCGAAGCTCTGCACGACAAGAAGATCGCCATGATCGCCGACAAGATCTGCGAGCATCGAGATGAAGTCAAACTGGTACTGATTGCCGGTCCCTCTTGCTCGGGAAAAACAACCTTCGCCAAAAAACTGGCAGTGCAACTCCAGGTGTTGGGACGAAATCCCTTTCCGATCTCTCTGGACAACTACTTCCTTCCCAGAGAACTCACGCCCCGGGACGAGGAAGGTAACTATGATTTTGAAAGCCTCCAGGCAACTGATATAGAGTTCATGAATGAAAACCTCCTACGCCTCATGCGCGGAGAGGAAGCCGTCTTGCCCCGCTTCAACTTCCATACCGGCCAACGCCAAATGGATTCATCGCCGAAGCGGCTTCCGGACAGGGCGATCATCATCCTCGAAGGAATCCACGGGTTGAACGACAAGCTCACCCCGCTGATTCCCCGAGAGCAAAAATACAAGATCTATGTATCCGCCCTCACCCAACTCAACCTGGACGACCACAACCGGATTTCAACCACCGACAATCGTCTGCTGCGCAGAATTGTGCGGGATTCCCAGTTCAGAGGACACAGCGCTTTTGAAACCCTCTCCATGTGGGAGTCTGTACGACGTGGCGAGAATAGAGACATATTTCCCTTTCAAAACTCCGCCGATTCGGCGTTTAATTCGGCCCTGGACTATGAACTATCCGTACTGAAGGTGTATGCCGAGCCTCTCCTGAAGAGCATCAAGCCCGCCCAGGAAGGATTTCACGAAGCTCTCCGGCTACTGTCCTTCTTGAATAACTTCGCCCCAATTCCCCCCAGCTGGGTACCCGAATATTCTATCCTGAGAGAGTTCACCGGCGAGAGCGCCTTCAAATATTGAATCCGTTGATGCGTCTGAAAAACTGTAGTATACTGAAGACGTATAACTACAGGAGGTACAGGATGAAAAAGTTGCTCCCGTTACTCGTACTCCTTGTTTTCGTAGCCACCGGCCTGTGGGCTCAGTTCTATACAACCCTTCCCAGGGATGTACGAAAAAACCTGGCCGAAGCCTACTACCTTGTGGGCAAGCAATATGAACTAAAAGGGGAGACCCAGAAAGCCCGCGATTTTCGGGACATGGCCTATAACATCGATCCCGGACTCGATCCAGCCAACATACAGATCCAGGATCTTCCCAGTGCAGCCGCCCTGATCCTGGAAGGAAAGGCAAAATTAGCCGCAGTTCCCCGGACACGGGAGGAAGCGACTCAAGAGCTGCTCAAGTCAAAGTTCCTGCGACTCGTTTCCGCATTCTTGAGTAAAGACACCGCCGGAATGCTTGAACTCATGGACGGTTCGATCTTCTTCGGTGACCTCGGCGTCGAGTTGACTCAGGCGCAGATCGAACAACAGCTAAACGGCTTTTTTGCCGGTACCGACCTGACCGGTTTGGCACCCTCGGAAGTGTATGATCTAAACAGTCTGAATGTGGCGCCTGTTACCACCCAATGGGGAGAGACCTTCGCCATCCAGATCCGGGCCAAAATGGATTTTTCAAAGCAGGTAGCTTTCTGGTCAACGCAGCAGAAATACCTGATGCACCAATCAGCCGGGCGCTGGCTGTTGTTCAGCGTAGGGCAGAAGCTTCCTCCTTCAAACTGGAGGCCGAAGCCGGCCCCACGGGTCACGCGGCAGGCAGCCCCTGGACTCGAATCGGGACCGCAGCCGGAGATCAAGGCAGCGCTTCTCGCCTGCCTCAAAGCCTTCCTGAACAAGGATGTTGACACCGCATCCCGCTATTTCGCCAACGAAGTGACAATCATCCGGCTCAACACGACCCTGAGCCGCGGAGAGATCGCCGAAACCTTCCAGGGCTACTTCGAAGATGCGGACTTTTCGGCAGTATCCGGCGAGGATATCGTGGATCCAAAGAGTATCTTCGTGTCGCCGTCGGATCGCTTTCAGGATCAATCAAGGGGGGAAGAATATCTGCTTACCGTAAAGACGCGCCTTGATCTGTCCGATACGATTCCTTTCTGGACTCGTTTTCAGGACTACTACTTTGCAGAGGAGATGGGTGCCTGGAGGATCTTCGCCATTTTCTAAACATCTGGACATAGCCGCAGGAATCCGGCAGAGAAGGATCAAACAGAGCGGTCAACATCGTCACCTTTCTACACTCTGGACAGAGCTGAAAACGTCTGTCGTATACGGTACAGAGGTTCGTTCGTGTATCCAGATAGCGGCACGGTGCATTAAAATTGATCACCAAACCACGAAACCCGGTCCGCCTTTCGTAGCAACACTGCCCGCAGCGATTGCAGATCTCTTCCCAGCGTTCCTTTCGTTTCTCTCTTTTACGCATCCTGTCTACCCTGATTCGTTTTCGGAGGACTCGATTATTCGGAAAGCGGGGTAAAATACCCGCTCTGTATACGGCCGCTCTTTCTGTGGAAAACGACCTCAACCCGAAGATCGATGAAGTTCTTCCCGAATCCGGATTCCGAGCGGGAGGTGTAGCTGAGCAGATATTTCGATCCCAGACGCCGGCGGATATCGGAAATAAGGGTTCCTACTCCCTTCGGGGCGAAATAGGAGATCATCGAGCCCCCGGTCTCCGAGCACATGTACCCCAGTTCACGGTCCGCCTCCGGACCAAAGTGCACCACGTACAGGGGGATTGAGTTGTTCTGGAGGTAATCGGTAACCTCGGCAAGACTGAACTCGGAGAAGGAATCCTGATTCAGCCTCCCCGTTGTGAGCAGTACGACTGCTTTGCGGGCCGTGGAGGGAATGGTCTGGGATGTAGCCATCCGCACCGCTCTATCCAGGCGCCAGCGGGGACTCGAGGGTCCGGCCAGAGCAGCCTGAACCGATTCCAGACGAGTCGCACCGAGATCGGTTTCCACGACCGCCTCTTCCCCCGCACTGAGCACGCGCCACCTTCCGGGAGAATCAGGGCCGGCAGAGGTGAGCTGTTGATATAGGGACTCGACGGCTGCAGAAAGATTTTGAGTGTACTTCCTCATCTCAGGGGATTTTTCAACCACAAGGGATATATCCAGGGCGGAAGGCTGGCCGGGAGATAGGAGCAGTCGGGCGGGAGGAACTTCCCGAAAATCCTCACTGAATATGAAGTTTTCCGCCTGCAGTCCCACAACAGGGGCGCCCCTTCGATCTTCCACAGTAACCTCGACAAGAATTTCCGGAAAATCGATGGAGTTAACCCGATCTACCTGGACAAACAGGCTCTGGTACAGGGCGGTCATTTCGGAGAGGATATATACCTTGTTACCGTCGAAATCGACGATATACACCTCTCCGTTAGGGCTCAAGGCGAGGTGAGTCAGGTGGCCTGCGGAAGAATCCATATCATTCAGGGTAGTCCAGGTCTCCTGTGGAAGGTTATACTCCAGCAATCTGCTCCCATCCACTACTAAAAGGTTGTCTTGATCGCGAAAGATGAGGCCCTCGGGTCCGGACAGGAGGCCCTGGCCCACGGTGTAGAGGAAGTTGCCACTGCCATCATAGACCGTAATCCTCTTCCTGCTACGATCGGCGACGAATAATTCGCCATCCTGATAGGCGATCCCCGTTGGCCCGCTCAACCTGGCGGCCGATCCTCCATCAATGGAGAGAATGAAATTCCCACTAAAATCATATTTATTTACCCTGGCATTGCCCCAGTCGCTTACAAATAGATATCCCTTTCCGTCCGTGGCTAAGTATTGAGGTCCAAGAAGCAGGCCCGGGGCGCTGCCCTTACCGCCGATCACGAGAATCCTCTCACCCTGAAGATTCGTCTTTAAGATCTGGTTTCCCCCGTACTCGGCGATAAACAGGACTTTCTCCCCCGTTTCCGGATCTTCCGCTTCCAGACAGTCGTAGGGGCGGTCAAAACCCCGAAATCCACCCTGAAGCACTTTCTGCACCGCGTTGTTCACATCGAGAAGAAGAATTTCATTGGAGGCGAAGGCAACCACGTATACGGAGCCGTCCCTACGAATCCATACCGAGGAGGGTCGCCGCAGGGGATAATGATTCTGGTCGTTGCCGTCGATCACGCTGGCGACAACCAGCTGACTGCCCTCTTCCAACTGCTCACCCAATCCACGCCTGTAGGTAAGCACCTGTACGGTATTCTCGACAGCCGTGTTGCTCGGATCCTCTTTAAGGAGATATCTCCACTCCCCGAGGGCGGCCTCCTCGAACCCGGCGCGATATAGGGCGTTGGCCAGCCAAAAGCGGGTGCGGAGGTCCTGGGGCTTGGTGCTCAGAGACTTCTCCAGTGAAAGAATCGAATCTTCGAAGTTCCCAGAGTGAAAAGCTCGCAACCCCCAGCGGAAATCATCGAATGCCCGGACAGCTTCCATGTCGATTTCTTGAGCCGCTGTCAGGGCGCAGACCAACCCAAACATGAGGACGAGATTTTTCACCATCAAGGTACTATACACAAATCAGGCGAAGGTATCTACATGGTGGGTTTCACCTGCGGGTAGGGTGAGCTTTCCTTTCACACCGAGGTAGAGGATGCTCTTTATCTGCCGCAGATCAATAACCTCTTGTCCGCTGCCGGCACCCTGGGGGCGTGTCTCAGGGGATGGCTGGTTGGATGAAATATGCTCGATATTCATCTCTGTACTCCATGCACTCTCATGCAATCCAATTCTAGTATCGACCTGTTCGGATGCCACCTTTATCTAACAAAATCAGTCGTTTTTCCAGATAAAGGTTGCTTCCCGGTAACGTTCTTCCACTTCGTGATTGGTTGGATGAATCAATATGGGGGAAAGCGAGGCGTATCCCGCTTCTACGGCTCCGAAATCTGAACCCTCCTCCCTCATACTACCGGGAATTTGCCCCCCGATAAAACTGTACAAGTCTCCCTGAGGAGAGGTAAATCGGACCAGCTCATCTTCGTAGATCCGCCGGGTGGGGATGGTTATCGCGGGTTCCGCTGCTTCTGTCTTGTTGGGGAAGTTGATATTGAGGAAATGGTCCTCGGACCATAGCGAGCGAATCGTGGACAGATTCCTGATCATGAAGCCCACAGCGAAATCGAGATGGTACGGCGGCTGAAAGGCGCTGAGAGAACAGGCGACCGCCGGTTTACCCATAAACGCTCCTTGCCGGGCAGCGGCGGCTGTTCCCGAATACACGACATCCGTGCCTAGGTTCGGACCCAAGTTGATCCCGGCAACCACCATTTCAATGTCCACGGGCACGAGTCCCAGGCAGGCGTGGAGCACACAGTCTGCCGGAGTCCCTCCGGAGGCGTACTCCCTCTCGGCAATCTTTCTGAACTTAGTCGGATTGCCCAATGTGATGGAGTGGGAACTGCCGCTGCGATTGGAATCCGGAGCTACGACCCAGACCTCGTGCTCCATCTGTAGCGCCTTCTGCAGGAGCCGCAGGCCCGGACTTTCAATTCCGTCGTCGTTGGATAGTAAGATTTTCAAGGTCAATCCTGCTGGAAGATGATCTGCGCACCGTCGGCGGGACTACACACGAAGGCCTCCGGTTTGAAACTGAATATCCTTTCATAGGCTTCCAATCGAGCCTCGTATTGGGGGATTGCCTTTTCCTCGATCAAGGTCACTGTGCAGCCGCCGAACCCGGCTCCGGTCATTCTAGACCCATAGACACCCTCGGTCTCCCAGGCGCGCTTGACCAACCAGTCCAGCTCGGGACAGGAAACCTCGTACTGATCCCTCAGACTCTCGTGGGAACGGTTCATCAGCTTTCCAAAGCTTATGATATCGTTCTTTTTCAGGGCTCCTTCCGCCTCTCGCACCCGTTCGTTTTCTTCGACTACGTGCAGGCAGCGTTTACGAGTGGTCTCAGGGATCAAGCCCATGCTGTCCCGAAGATCCGCCGCACTATAGTCCCGCAGGGAACGCCCGGATTTGCGCGCGCTTAACAGACTCACACATTTCTCACACTCTGCACGGCGTTGATTGTACTCCGAATCCACAAGGCTTCGAGGTACGTTGGAGTTGGTTATCAGAATCTTCACGGTTTCGAGTTTTATCGGGATGTGCCGGTACTCCATGTTGCGGGTATCGATAAACATGGCGGAGCCCTCCTGTGCCATCCGGGAGACGAACTGATCCATGATACCGCACTGAACGCCCACAAAGCTGTTCTCCGCCTCTTGAGCCAGACGGGCAAGCTCAGGCCCTGAGATCTCGATCCCGAGCAGCTTCTGAACCGCGTAGGCTGTTGCCACTTCCAGGGCGGCGGAAGAGGAAAGGCCCACTCCAATGGGAATATTCCCCGTGACCGTGAAACTCAATCCCCCAATATCGTAGCCTCGATTCAGCAGCACGCTGATGATTGCCTTTGGGTAGTTCGCCCAGCGGTCCTCCTTCTTGAAGCGCAGATTGCTCAGGCTGGTACGCTTCCGGTCCTTGAAATCCGCAGAAAAGAAGCGGAGGTGCTGGTCCTTTCTTCCGGACACTGCTACCCTAACGTAGTAGTCGATGGCCATCGGGAGTACGAAACCTTCATTGTAGTCGGTATGTTCGCCAATCAGATTGACCCGACCCGGTGCTTGTGCGATGATGTTGGGACCCTGGCCATACTCTTCCAGATGGCTGCGAATCAGATCGTCCATGAATGACTCCGCTGGAATGAAGTTGAAAACGGTGCTATATTCTATGGGAAAAAGCAAAAGAATTCAACAAAATGCGTTTTGGGACTCCGGTCGATAGGAAAATATTATGATAGAAACCGACCTCCAGTATGGGGAAAAAGTGCGGATCGAGCCGGGAACGCGGATATACTCGGTTGGTGATCCCCTTCCGGATCACCCCATTTACTACATTATAGCCGGTCTCATTCGAATGGAGATAACTCTTGCCAATGGAGCGATGATTCCGATTTACCTCCACCCCGATTCAGTGTTCGGGGCGGTGGAATCTCTTCTCGATTGTCCCCGTCTAACCACAGCGTATTGTATGGAAAATTCGATCCTCTACAGATGGGATAGGGAGGGATTCAACATAGCTTCGAGCGTATCCTGGGAGCTGGCCCTCGAAACAATCACGGGACTGACTAGAACGCTGAGAATCCTGAATGCCGAGTTTGGAGATCGTCTTGAATCAGGCTAAGAACAGGGGCTGATAGGATGTCCGATCAGAATTATGCAGAAATTATGAAGATCGCCTTTCAGGCTGAAGAGGCGATCAACGACGAAGTAATCGCCAAGTTCGGCAAGACGTACGGGGACAAGACGGTTCTCATTAAGGAAGGGGATATCCAGCAGGAGATCTACTGGATCCTCTCGGGGGAGGTCTACATCACCCGAAAGATGGGGGACAAGTACAAAGTCATGGCTACTCTAGGCAAGGGGGAGCTGATCGGAGAGATGAGCTTCTTCGACAAATCGGTGCGATCGGCAACCGTGATCACAAAGGGTCCGGTGGAAGCCCTGATTTTCTCAAAGGAGAATTTTCAAGAGATCTTCGCAGCCAGCCCGCAGTGGACCAAGCGCCTGCTAATATCCCTGTCCAGTCGGATTCGACAGATGATCGAAAAACTCACGGATCTATAGTTCAAGACAGATCAACTACTAGATAAACTGCAGCGCATACCGATCAGCCTCGAAGGTCAAGCGACAGCGATGACCGAATAGATTCGAGACCGCTTCCGCAGTCAGGGTCTGCTCCCGGGGACCGCAGGCCAGGACCCGACCGCCATTGAGAATCAATACGCCCTCATAGGCGGAGGTAATCTCCTCAACGTGATGAGTCACGGTAATTATGGTCATTGCGGTCTTTTCAGCGAATAAAGTGTGAAGAGACTCGAGGAACTCCTCTCTTGAGAGCGGATCCAGACCCATACAGGGTTCATCCAGGAGAAGGATTTCCGGCTCCGCCATCAGAGCGCGGGCGATCAACACCCTCTGTCGCTCTCCGGTGGATAAAGTAGAGAAGCGTCGGAAAATCAGATGATCGGCGTGGATATGTCTTAGAGATTTTTGAGCCTGCCGCCGTTCAGCCGGCGTGCATTCCTCGTAGAAGGCTAAAGCCCCCTTCTGCCCGGCCAGTACGACGTCAAGCACGCTCATGAACTCCGGGATCATTGATCGCAGATCGTAGTGAACCCAGCCGATGTGTGCACGAAGCGTCCGCAGGTCGGTATGCCCGAACACCCTGCCGAGAACAGCGACACGCCCGCGGGAAGGATAGTTGTACGCCGTGATGAGCTTGAGGAGTGTTGTCTTCCCGCTGCCGTTGGGACCGAGGAGAACCCAGCGCTGTCCCGCACTGACCCGCCAATCGATGTCTCTTAAGATTACCGTGCCTCGCAGCTCGAACCATACATTCTGTAGGAGGATCGAAAAATCCCTCTCTGCCCCCATCAACTTGTCCTTCTCCTCATTTGATTTCCAGGACAGATTAACTGAAATTCCATATAATAGATACACACATATGGCTGCAAAATCCGGAGAAGTAACCCTCCGTTTCTATGAAGAGCTCAACGATTTCCTTCCAAAGGAGAGAAGGAAAAGACCATTCCGCGTTCATTTTCACGACGGTGATACGGTAAAAGCCGTAATTGAGTCTCTCGGTGTCCCTCACACCGAGGTGGATCTTGTTCTGGTGGACGGTCAATCCGTGCCCTTCGACAGGCAAGTGGTGGAGGGAAACCGAATCAGTGTATATCCGGTATTCGAGTCTTTGGAGATCGGTGGCCTGACCAAAGTACGCCCCACGGGTTTGCGGCAAAACCGCTTTGTTCTGGATGTTCACCTCGGCAGATTGGCCAAACTGCTGCGTATGCTGGGTTTCGACAGCCTGTACTCCAATGCCCTCGACGACGAGGATTTATCCCGCATCTCCAATGAACACAGAAGGATCGTCCTGACCCGTGACCGGGAGCTTCTTAAACGAACCATCATCAACCATGGATATTGGGTCCGCTCCGATCAACCTCTGGAGCAGCTGATCGAAGTTCTTCAACGATTCGATCTCAAGACTAAGATCCGGCCGTTTACACGCTGTCTGCGCTGCAATGCCCTCTTGGAAGATATCGATACTGCAAAGGTCGCCTCTTCGGTTCCCCCATATGTCGCCCAGACATACGATCGCTTCAGAACCTGCCCCGAATGCGGCCGCGTGTACTGGCAGGGTTCTCACTGGGAGAGTATGAGAAGGTTTTTAGAGGCTAAGATCAGTCCTTGATGTTGTATTTTTTCTTGAACCGCTCCACCCGTCCAGCGGTGTCCACCAGCTTCTGCTTGCCCGTAAAGAAGGGGTGACAGTTCGAACAAATTTCGACCTTGATATCCTTCACGGTAGAGCGGATCTCTAAGACATTGCCACAGGCGCAGGTGACCGTGGTGGATTCATATTTCGGATGAATATCTTTCTTCATACCTCGTTCCTCACATCTCGTCGGTCGTTGAGGTGTTCATCGACTTCAAAAACGCCTCATTATTCTTGGTTTTTTTCATCCTGTCAATGAGCAACTCGATGATCTCCAGGTCGTCCATCGGCCCGATAACCTTGCGCAGGATCCACATTTTGTTCAACACATCTTCCGGCAGTAACAGCTCTTCCTTCCGGGTACCGGATCTCTTGATGTTGATGGCCGGGAACAGGCGTCGGTCGGAGAGCCTGCGATCCAGATTGATCTCCATATTTCCTGTTCCTTTGAATTCCTCGAAGATCACCTCGTCCATTCGACTTCCCGTTTCGATCAAAGCTGTGGCGACAATCGTCAGGCTGCCCCCCTGCTCGATATTCCTGGCGGCGCCGAAGAAACGCTTCGGCTTATGCAGAGCGTTGGAATCTACTCCTCCGGAGAGAATTTTTCCCGAGGTGGGTACGGTTTGGTTGTAAGCCCGAGCCAACCTGGTGATCGAGTCGAGAAGAATGATCACGTCCCTCTTATGTTCCACCAGTCGCTTTGCCTTTTCGATAACCATCTCCGCCACTTGCACATGCCGGGTAGCCTGTTCGTCGAAGGTCGAGGAGACGACCTCCCCGTCGACATTACGTTGCATATCCGTCACCTCTTCCGGACGCTCGTCGATCAGTAGCACGATAACGAATATTTCGGGATGATTGGCGGTGATTGCGTTGGCGATTTTCTGCATGATGATCGTCTTACCCGCCCGAGGTGGTGAAACGATCAGTGCCCTCTGCCCCTTGCCGATGGGACAGAACATGTTTATCAATCGGGTGGAAGTCTCCTCTCCAGTCGTTTCCATATTGATAATCTCATCGGGATAAAGAGGGGTGAGATTCTCGAAAGGAATCCTGCTCTGGGCCTCTTCCGGCAGGTCGAAGTTTACACTCTCCACCCGCAGCATGGCGAAGAAACGCTCGCCCTCTTTGGGGGGTCGGATCTGCCCTGACACGGTATCTCCGGTCTTCAGGTTGAACAGCCGGATCTGCGAGGGAGAGATATAGATATCGTCAGGCCCAGGCAGATAACTGTAGTGGGGCGAACGGAGGAATCCGTAACCGTCGGGCAGGATCTCCAACGCTCCCTGGGCGTGAATCTGCCCGTTGCGCTCGGTATGCATCTTGAGGATGCTGAAGATGATTTCCTGCTTCTTCATAGAGATCAGGGTTTCGTGATTGACCCCCATTCCCGTCGCCATCTGCCGGAGCTCCCGCATGTTCATGACTGTTAAGTCATTGATGTTGAGCTTCTCCCGACTCTCAGCCTGGAACCTTTTGTGTCCTTCCCTTCCGCCGTGCCTGTGGCTTGGCTGTTCATTTCTCTTTACCGGTGGCGGAGCCGGGGCTTTCACCTCGGCGGGAGGAGGGCCGCCAGCAGATTCTTGCACCTCGATCTCCGGATTCTGCTCTTCCGGTTGATCCCCTTCTTTGATCAGCTCAACCCGTATTCTCTTCTTTTTGGTACGTCTCGCTGCTTGTGTTCTATCAGACGGGCTTTCCTTCTCCACTACATCGGGTTGCTCGGAAGGATCCACCGCTGAATCTTGCGATGGGCTCGCAGAGATCTCCTGGCTCTCGATCAGTTGAGCATCCGTTCCGGGATTCCCGGAACCATTTCCGTCCTCCGAAGAAGGTGCCGCGGAAACAGATTCGTCCGTAGAGGATTCCAGTGCGTTTACCTCGTCAGCCTCGCTAGCTTTCTTTTTCTTTCTAATTATAGCCATGTGTCGCTCCAGTTAATTTTTTGAGCTGGGGATGAGATCCTATACATTCTGCTGATAGCCGGATCCATGTATGTGATTATTCTTGCACGCCTTTTTTGCTCGTCTAGAGTGGTGCGTCTGTCATGCTATTGCATGCTTATTGATTAGCCTTACTTCAGAAGGCAAGAACATTTTCAGGCTGTAAAAAAGGAACGCTAAATACACTACCAATATAGCCATAATACAACAGAGTGTCAATACTCCAGATCCGGTTCCACACCGAGTATTGCGCACTCGCCAAGAAGGAGGGCGGCCACGGCGCTGCGTCGACGGATGGAATCCCGATTGCCGTGAAAGTGGAAACCTCGGCAAAGCTCCTCGCCGCGGCGATGGCGTGCGGATATCCATACAGTCCCGACCGGTTTTTCCTCTGATCCTCCCTCCGGACCCGCGATTCCTGTAAGCGCCACTCCCAGATCCGCTGGGGTACGCTGCAGCAGCCCCTCCGACATGCCTGAGGCGACCTCCGCAGACACGGCGCCCGAGTTGTTCAGTACATGCTCGGGAACCCCTAGAAAACTCTGCTTGGCTTCATTCGAATAGGTAACCAGGGTTCCCCAGAACACCTTTGAGCTCCCGGGGATGTCCGTAAGCAGCTTCGAAACCAGGCCGCCGGTACAGGATTCTGCCAGGGCAATACACTCTTCCCTCTGCAGCAGGGCATCATACAGCAAACGGCTCGGTTGAACGTCGCCCCGTCGGATCTGAACAGAACCGAAACGATCGAGAAGTCCCGACAAGATCCGCTGCCGCTCCCGCGGCTGCGATCCCCGCAGGGTCAAAACGATCCGGTCGTGGGCTACGCGGGTGCTCCAAAGCATTCCTCCTCCGGTTCCGCTGATTCTCTGAAGAGCCTGCTCCAAAACGGACTCCGGTATCATGAGGGCAGTAGCAATAATTTCACCCGATTGGAGATCCGGCGAGCCGAAGAACTTTTTGCGGATAAGCGGAACGGCTTGCCGCAGGAACATCTGTTCAAGCTCAAGCGGAGGACCCGGCAAAGCGATAACCATGCACTCCCCCATTTGGCCGCAGAACCCGGGAGCCGTGCCTACCGCATTCGGCAGTATTTGGAAACCCGACGGTATTTGTGCCTGCTTCCGGTTGGTCGAAGCGATTGTGCGGCCTTGGGTCGAATAGCGGGCGACCAGATCTTCCCAGATCGACGAATCAAAGCGTAACGTCGTACCGGCCACCTCGGCAACGATATCCCGGGTTAAATCATCGCTGGTAGGACCCAAACCCCCTGTAATAATAACCAAGACGCTGTTTTGCGTCGCCTCTCGGAGCTCCCGGCGGAATATGACGGGATCATCGGGTATCTGGACGCACCGGCGGGTATAGAATCCCATGCCCTTGATCTCAGCTCCGAGAAAACGAAAATGTGTATTGAGAATGCTTCCTTCGGTCAGCTCCGTGCCTACGGAGAGGATGGTTGAGGCGGGGGGATATCCCATGGGGAAGTCAGATACTTTGGGTTGCCTTTTTGATATTTCCCACAGGAGCTGAAAAGATATCCAGCTTGTCAGGATTCTTTATCATCTCGCACTTGCCTTCGAATACAACTCCGTCGGCGATATTCAGCTTAGCGGTTCGGATATTCCCGAATACTTTACCCGTAGCGAGCATCTCCAGCCGTTCGCTGGCTTCGATGTTGCCTCGCACCACACCACCAACCACGACAGAGCCGACCTTGATATCCGCCTTTACCGTCGCTCCGTTCTCGATGTAGAGAAAACCGGGAGATTCGATCTGCCCCTCGAAGGTGCCGTCGATTTTCAGGGACTCTTTAAAACGCAACACACCGTTAAAACTCGTTTCTTTGCCGAGAGTCGTGGTGATCTTCTCTATGCCTTTGTGCTCGTTGTTTTTCGGCATTAACGTCCTACTTGGTTTTCATGACGAACACTCCGTCCCAGTCTTCGGGAGGAGGGTTCTGAATGTAATGCTTGCAGCGGGCGAAATATACCTTTGAGGGGCCGTCCTCTGGATCCAACTTCAACGCCTTGGCAAAAGATTTCTGGGCTTCCTTGAATTTCATCAACTTGTAGTTATTGCGGCCCTCTGTAAACAGATCAAGTACCTTCTTCTTGGTTTCCGAAATCATGCACTTGCCTCGTCATCGATCTGATTGCGTTTCTTCCAGTTGCGAAGATGCTTCTGTAGCTTCTTTTCAAGCTCCTCGAGAGACAGATCTCCCATTTTGAGCTTGTCCCCCTTGTTCTGCAGTTCCTCGATTTCATCCTCCAAACCCTGCAGCGTTGCCAGAATCTCGGCGCCTTCGTGCTTCACAAGACTTGCAAATTCGGAAACCTTCTGCTGATCCGAACGATCGAGCTTTTGCGCTGCAGCGATCAGACCTGAAATAGGCTTCTTTATATGTTGGGTGAAGAAGATAAGGGAATTATTCAGCGATTCCACCACCGCGATTCTGCGCTCCCGCCGGGAGACCTGCTGGGCAAGCTCTCGGTTGCGGAGAACCGCGCGGATCCGTGCCAGAACCTCAGAAAAATTGAAAGGCTTCGTGATATAGTCATCGACACCCAGCTCAAGACCTTCGATTTTGTCGCTGACTTCATCCATCGCAGAAAACATGATGATCGGGGTCTGCCGATACTTGCGATATTCCTTATCCTGCTTGAGTTTCTTTGTGACCTCCCAGCCGGACAGCCTGGGCATGATGTTGTCGAGGATGATTAAATCGGGATCGGTTTCTGTAACTTTCTGCAGGGCTTCCTCCCCGTCGGCGGCCTTTTCGATCTTGAAACCCAGCTTGCTCAACATCACGTCAAAGAACTCGAGGTTGATAGGCTCGTCGTCAACAATAAGGATTTTGCCCTTTGATTTCATTTCCCTGTCAGCCTTTTTGTTCTCATTTTTACCATCTTTCCCCCCGTTGTCAACACCTTACGCGATAGCCACCTTACCTGCGCAGAAGCCGGTGCGCTAACCCTGCCGCCAAACCAGCTAAGGCCAGAATCGATATCACCAGGGCGAACCAGTCACCCCAACGGGTGTACAGAGTTTGTGCTTCCTTGTATATCGGCACTTCGGCGATCAGGTAGTCCTCTGTAAAGGGAGGCAGCATGGCAGTGATCCGTCCGTTTGGATTGATCACACAGGTGATCCCGCCGTTGGTCGATCGCAACAGGGTCCGCTTGTTCTCCAATGCCCGAAACAGAGCGATGCTCATATGCTGCATCTCGCAGGCTATCGCCTTGGACCATGAATCATTGGTCATGTTGACCAGGATCTCCGCACCGTGTAGTACAAACTCCCTGCCTAGATACCCGAAGGTGTCCTCGAAACAGATCAGGGTGGAGAAACGCACGCCTCCTGCGTCGAACACCGTGTGTTCCGTGCCTTTTTCCCAGAAGTGGGTGTCTGCATCCCGCAGCCATTGGTACACCCCCGGCAGGGTTCTTCGGTAGGGGAAATCTTCGGTAAAAGGAACGAGATGCAGCTTCCTGTAGGTCTCGATGATATCACCCTTCTCGAAGAGAATAGCGGCGTTGTAATCCACCCTGTACTCCCTACCTTGCTCGTCCTTGGCCAACTGCCCGTCGTCGTTGCCTACAACGAAGGGCACCGGTTGCTCTGCCAGGAATTCCCTAAGCTCTTTGACCAGGCCGAAGGCAACCCGGTCGGTTCTGTAGCGGGTGTGCCAGTCGATGGCGGGAACAAAGGATGTCTCCGACCAGATAACGATATCGATCGATTCATCTTCCTGGAGAGCTTGTCGGCTCAGACGGGTGAGTATCTCGAGGGTTTTGGCGTAGGTCTTGTTGCCTCCCCGCCAGGGGTCGACGTTTTGCTGAACCAGGGACACCTTCCATTTCTCTGTGGTCTCCAGATCGACTGTGCTGAGCAGGCCGAAAATCACAACAGCGACAAAGATCGCGGCGTAGACTAGGGCGGGAACCCGCATGCTCCGCAGGAAGGGTATCAATCCCTTCAGCCCATTCTTCAGTCCATTTCCCAGCAGAGCCGACGGGAAAACCACTATCAGAGAAACCCCCCACACTCCGGTCACGCTGCTGATGCGGGCGAGGGGGAGAAACAGGTACTGAGAAAATCCAATGATCCCGTAGGCATAGGCCAGGAAACCCTGCACCTTAACGAACTCGTAGGCCACCCAGATCAAAGCCTGAAGCAGGAAGCCGTAGCGGGGAAACAGGGTATCCGCTGCTTTGAGCAGGGGAAATACGAACAGAAGATAGACGGAATAGATCGGCGGAACGATGACCAGGGTTAAGGGATGAAAAGAACCCAGCCAGTAATTGTGCAGAGCGTAGCTGGCGAAGCCGAAGAACGCTCCGTACAGCACCGTACGGACCCACCCCGCCCGGTGTACGACGATGAACACGGAAGTGAGAGCGATAAAGGCGAGGGGAAACCATCCCCACTGAGAGAGGAAACTGGGAAAGGATAGGGCGAAAAGCAGTGCTGATGCTGTAAGGAGGAGAAGCTCGAGACCGGCCGAAGCAATCAAAGTGCCGGTTTTTTTCCCCCGGATCGGGGGAGAGACGGCTGCTGTGGGCTTCAATCTATTTCCTCAAGGACCAGGCTTTTTGCTTCAATTCCCTTCCGGGGCGAAACACGGCGACTCCGTGGTTTTCCACCTGCACGGTATCACCGGTCTTTGGATTTCTGGCTTTTCTGCCTTTTCGTGTCTTGATTTCGAAAGTACCAAAGCCCCGCAGCTCGATAACCCTGTCCTCGAGAAGTCCGTTTTTGACCTCGCCGAAGAATAAGTCCAGAATGGTGTGGATGTTCTTTTTACTTACTCGAACCTTCGGGTAAATCTGCTCGATGATCTCTGCTTTGGTGAGTTTGTCTGCACCCACCCCTTGCCTCACTACGTATAGTTTTTCAGGATGCCTTTTCCATGCCCGCCAGCACTTTGTGCAATCTGTGCTTCTTCCGCGAGGCAGTGTTCTTATGAATCACGCCTTTACTGACCGCCTGATCCAGCAGGCTGGCTACAGATACGTACTGGTTCTTCGCATCCTCTTTTGCCTGGTTCTGTACTAATTCTAAAAATTTCCGAGTGCTGCTGCGTACCTCGGATTTCACCATCTTGTTGCGCAATCTCCGTTTGAGATTCTGTCTGTGTCGCTTTGCAGCTGTACTACTATTGGACAACGAATAGTCCCTCCTAATTTCAAATCCTACAAGAAACTAACAGATTTCATTGCAAGTGTCAAGTCTTTGGAATAGGAACGGAGGTAAGAGGTCCCCGACAGCCTGATCCGGGTCACAAAGCACTGCGCACTCCAGGAAAGGGGGACAGAAGCAGGAACACAACGAACACCGCCAACAAAGCCTGAGGAAACCAATCCCCGAGCAACGTATAAAGCGTCACCATTGGTTTTCGAATCTCCACATCCACGACCAGGTACCGCTCTTCGTAGCAGGGAAGCGACGCCACCAACCGGCCGGCACTGTCCACATATCCGGTCAACCCGGAGGCGGAAGCCCTGACCAGAGGTACCCGGTTCTCCACGGCTCGGTAGAAGGCGTTCACTCCGTGCTGTTTGGCCTCGACCTCGGTCAGAGACCAGTAATCGTTGCTGATGTTCACGATCGCCTCCGCCCCCTCCTGCACGAACAGGCGAACATCGCCGGGAAAGGCATCCTCGAAGCAGATCGGGGTGGAAAATCGAAACAGAGGATGGGAGAACACAACCCGCTCCTGGCCCGGCTCCCATAGATACACATCCCGCTCTTTGAGCCAGTTGTAGAGACCGGGCAGCTCTTCCTTCCAGGGAAAGCTTTCGGTAAACGGAACCAGGCGTAATTTCCTGTAGGTTCTCACCCGATTACCTTCCGGATCGAAGAGAATGGCGGAATTGTAGTCCAGCCGGACCTCGTTCCCCTGACCGTCTGATACGAGTTCGTAGTCGTCATTTCCCGTTACCAGCCACCTGTTCAAGCTCTTCTGGTAATCGAGGAAATCCCTGACCAGGGCGGCGTAGCTGTGCGCATGCGGATCCATCTGGCTCCAGCGACGGATGTTGGGCACGAAGGCGGTCTCCGACCAGACGATCAAGTCCGGATCTTGGCGGGCCGCCTTGTCTGTGAGAAAGATCAGAGTATTGAAGGTCTCCCGGTAGTCGTGTTTCCTGGGATCCGCGTTCTGCTGAACCAAGGCCAGCCGGGGACTCTTGATCACCGGCTGCATCTCCAGCCTACCCAGGCTGATCGTACCGAAGACCAGACAGAGGACGAACAGGAATGAGGTGATCAGCAGAGCGGAAAGTCCGTTCGAGTCTTCCCCTTCGGGTCCACGAGGAATCAAGACACTCCCCAGTGCGGCGGCAAATCCGGAGTTCATCGACACGACGATGAAGCTCACCCCCCACACTCCGGTGAGGGCGGCAATCTGAACGAGGGAGGTGAACTGATACTGAGTCGTACCCCAGAATCCCCAGGGGTATCCCAGGAAGCCTACCGAGCGTAGATACTCGAAAGCGATCCAGGCCGCGGGCAGGATCAGGAAACCGATACGTCGGAGATTCTTGTACAGCCAGAGGGTGGGAATAAGAAAAAGGCCATAGAAGAGGAGAAACACCAGAGTCACAAGTTGCAACGTGACCAGGCTGTAGGTACCCAGCCAGAAGTTCAGAAGCATGGTCTGCAGCACGCCGTAGGTTAGGCCGTAGAAAACCCCCCAGCCCAGTGAGTTGGCTTGAAACACGAGCAGCAGAGGAACCAGAGCAATGAAGGCCACGTAGCCGAGACCTTCCAGGCTGAAAAAAGAAGGAAAGGAAACAACGGCGAGAAGGACGGAAAGCAAGACAATCGGCATAGCCCAGCGGGCTAGAGCCGACGCAAACCCGGATGCTCGCCCTAGGCGCCAGAACAGGTAGAAAAAGGCATTCACCAGGAGCAGGGGGCCGAATTTGACAGTTGCAGCCAGGCGCTCCTGCCGCGTATCCAGAGCGAGACGCACGGCTCCACCGCTGGCCATGAAGCGCTGAATGTAGTCCATGTTGGCATTCAGGGCGTAGATATAGGCAAATAGATACAGCAACAGGCAGAGCACGAACAAGACCTCGGGAACTCTGTACAACCCGGCAGGATTTGCGCCGGTCTTCCGTGCCCTGGAGGGAACACCGATCAAGAGCAGACCACATACCAGATGGGTCAAGAGGATTATCGCATAAAGATAATCGGAGTAGGTAAGGGCATCCAGAGAAGGTAGTGCGTAGGGACCCCAGTACAACAGTGCGCCTAAACCCAGAGTTACCGCTACATAGACAAAACCCATGGCACCCCCTACTGCCGCGCCGGCGGCGCTATTCGATCAGAAAACGGAAGTGGCGTTTCTTCCCCGCCCGAAGCAGAATCTCCTCTCTGTCCGCATAGCTTTCATCGAGGCGAAAATCTACAGAATCTATCACTTCGCCCTCCAGGTAGGCGCCGCCCTGACTGACCAGTCTGCGGGCCTCCCCATTGGAAGAACACAGTCCTGCCCGGACGAACAGGTCCAAGATTCCCACTCCCTTACTGAGCTCCTCCCGCTTCAGCGGCGCCGAAGGAACGCTTTCCTTGTCCGTATCCCCGTCGCCGTAGAACACGGCTCGGGATGCGGAACGCGAGCTTTCAGCTTCCTTCTTCCCGTGGACGATCGAGGTCAGTTCGATGGCCAGCCTCTCCTTGGCCTTATTGATCTCCCGGCCCTGCAAACGCCCCAAAGCGCGCACCTCTTGGATCGGAAGGAAGGTAAACAGACAGAGCAGTTTTCCCACATCCGCATCCGGAACGTTCAGCCAGTACTGGTAGAACTCGTATGGGGAAACCAGCTCGGGATCGAGAAACAGGGCGCCTTCCTCCGTCTTTCCCATCTTCTGTCCGTCCGCCCGGGTTACCAAGGGCGTAGTCAAGGCAAAGGCTTCGGCCCTTTCCACCCGGCGAATCAAATCCATTCCGGCAACGATGTTGCCCCACTGATCGTCCCCGCCCACCTGCAATCGACAGCCCTGGCGCTGAAACAGCACCAGATAATCATAGGCCTGGAGGATCTGGTAGTTGAACTCGATGAAGGACAGTCCCGTGTCCAGTCTCATCTTGTAGGTCTCGAAGCTCAGCATGCGGTTGACGGAAAAATGCCTGCCGATGTCCCGCAGGAATTCGATGTAGTTCAGGTCCGCCAGCCAATCGGCGTTGTTGAGCATCAGCCCTTTGCCTTCGGAGAAATCGAGGAAACGGGAAATCTGCACACGGAAGCGATCCGCATTGGCCTTGATGGTCTCGATCGGCTGGATCTTCCTCATCTCCGTTTTCCCGGAAGGATCGCCGATACGGGATGTACCGTCGCCGATCAGGGCGATCGGCCGATGCCCGGCCCTCTGCAGGTGAGCCATGGCGAAAAGCTGTACCATGTGACCGACATGAAGGCTCGAAGCTGTGGGATCGAAACCGATGTAGAACGTGACCTGTTCCTGGTCGAGAAGCTTAGCCAGTCCCTCTTCATCCGAGCATTGATTGACGAAACCCCGCTCTTTCAGTACTGCAAATGCTCCGGGCATCAATCCACCCTCCTGTACTCCTTTACGGCCTGCCGGATCCGTTCAGGCAGCTCGGCGATAGACACCCTCACCTGCTCCATCGAATCCCGGTAGCGAAGGGTAACGGTGCGATCTTCCTTGCTTTGATAATCCACGGTCACCCCGAAAGGAGTACCGATTTCGTCCTGGCGACGGTAGCGCCGGCCGATCGCTCCACCCTGATCGTAGAAGGTGGTAAAATCCTGCCGCAGGTCCCGCTCCACATCCTGAGCCAGATCGGCAAGCCCGTCCTTCTTGACCAGGGGGAATACCCCAACGGTCACCGGTGCCAGTTCAGGATGTAGACGCATCACCACCCGTTTCTCTCCCTCCACCTCATCTTCGTCGTAGGCATCAGCAAGGACGGTGAGCACGGTTCGTGTCAAACCCGCCGAGGTTTCTATCACATAGGGGATGTAGCGCTCCCCGCCGCGTAGATCGTCCAGGTAGGTCAGATCTTTCTTGGAGTATTCCATGTGACGGCGCAGATCGTAGTCGGTCCGATTGTGGATTCCTTCCAACTCCTTCCAACCGAAGGGGAACTCGTACTCGATATCAAAAGCTATCTTGGCATAATGAGCCAACTCGTCGGGGCCGTGCTGGTGGAAGCGCATACGGGATTCCCGGATTCCCATCTTCTTGTAGAACTCGAAGCGCTCCTGCTTCCACTGCTCGAACCACTTGCCATCCTCGGAAGGGTGGATGAAGAACTGCATTTCCATCTGCTCGAACTCGCAGGTGCGGAAGATGAAGTTTTTGGTCGTGATTTCATTGCGAAAGGCCTTGCCCACCTGGGCGATTCCGAAAGGAACACGCATACGAGCTGTCTGAACCACGTTTCTGAAGTTTACGTAAATACCCTGAGCCGTTTCCGGGCGCAGGTACACCAGGGAACCGTCGCTCTCCACCGCTCCAAGGTGGGTCTTGAACATGAGATTGAACTGCCGCGGATCGGTAAGTTCTCCCCCGCATTCGGGGCAGGTGTGGGTTTCCATGTTCTGCTTGGGGATCTGATCGGCTCGGAAGCGCTGCTTGCATTTCTTACAGTCCACCAGGGGATCCGTGAAATTCTCCACATGACCTGAGGCTTCCCAGACCCTGGGATGCATCAGAATCGAAGCATCCAAACCGACGATATTCTCGTGCAGTTGGGTCATTTCCCGCCACCAGAAGTTCTGTACTCGATTTTTCAGCTCGACCCCCATCGGTCCGTAATCCCAGGCCGAGGCCAAACCACCGTAGATCTCGCTGGATTGATAGATGAATCCCCTCCTCTTGCAGAGGGAGACCAGAGTTTCCATAGATACCGTAGATTCCATTAGGATCCTTCCAACTTCCGAAGTGCATTTTGTAATCGTATCAGCGTCTTTTCCACTCCCAACACCCGTATCGACCCGAAAAGAGGCGGAGATACTCTGCTGCCGGTCAAGGCCACCCGCGCCGGCATGAGCAGATCCCCCAGCTTCACACCGAGGGTTTCCGCTGCCTCGCGGAAACGCTTCTCGTTGTCTTCGTCGGAGTGTTTGTCAAACTCCTCCAGCAAGGTGCACGCCTGCCGAAGGACCTCTACGGTTCTACCCTGATCGAGACGTCCCGGGATCAGTTCCCCGACGGGTGGAGTCTGTACCTCTTCGAAGAGGAAGCGCACCAGACTGCCCACATCGGAGAGCACGGTCAGCCTTTCCTGAACCAGGGGGAGCAGACGCTCCAGCAAATCCAGCTCATCCTCCAACGGCTTGTCCCCGATCCAGCCGCGGTCCTGAAGATAGGGCAGCAGAAGCTCCGCCAGACGATCGGGGGCAGCTTTTCTGATGTACATGCCGTTGAACCAATCCAGCTTCTTGTAATCGAATACCGCCGGGGCCTTGTTCAGCCTGTCGATGGAAAAGAGCTCTTGCAGCTCCTGCAGGGAAAAAAATTCCCGGGAATCGTCGAAGCTCCAACCCAGCAAGGCAATATAGTTAACTACCGCCTCCGGGAGGTATCCCCGCTCCTTGAACTCGAAAACCCTGGTAGCACCGTGGCGCTTGGATAGCTTTTGGCCGTCCTGCCCTAAAACCATGGGCAGATGGCAGTACCGGGGAGGCTCCCAGCCGAAGGCGGCGTACAGCAGAGCGTGCAGGGGCATCGAAGGCAGCCACTCCTGTGCCCGCATAATGTGGGTGATCTCCATGAGATGATCGTCGACCACATTTGCCAGATGATAGGTGGGAAAACCGTCGGATTTCAACAACACGGGGTCGGGATTGATATCGATATTTCCGGTCTCGATCGATCCGAGCAATTCATCCCGGACAGCCGTGGCACCCTCCAAGGGCACCCGAAATCGAATGACAGGGGTAACTCCCTGCTGTTCAAAGGCCTCTCGCTGGCTAGGGGAAAGCTCCCGGCAGCGGCGGTCATAGCCCAGGGGAAGGTTTTGCCGGCGCTGCTCCTCCTTGAGCTCCTCGAGCCTCTCGTGAGTGCAGTAGCAGGGATAGGCGTGGCCGGTCTCCACGAGCCGCCGGGCGTGCTGCTGGTACAGCTCCACCCTCCCGGATTGCATATAAGGTCCGAAGGGACCGTCAATATCCGGACCCTCGTCCCAGTGGAAACCCAACCAGTCGAAGGTTCTGTAGATGTCCTCCATCGCCT
>CAZVHJ010000070.1:0-19274 GCA_964627715.1 uncultured Spirochaetaceae bacterium
TGATCCATGAAGGTCGAGTTCTGTTCCGGATCCAGGACCTCCAGCAGAGCCGAGGCCGGGTCGCCCCGGAAATCCGAGCTCATCTTGTCCACCTCGTCCAGCAGAAAAACGGGATTGCGGCTTCCGGCTTTGCGCATGGACTGGAGAATTTTTCCCGGCAGCGCTCCCACGTAGGTCCTGCGGTGGCCGCGGATCTCCGCCTCATCCCGCACACCCCCCCAAAGAGATGCGCACGAAGTTCCGTCCCAGGGCCCGGGCTACGGATTTGCCTAAAGAGGTTTTTCCCGTTCCCGGCGGACCGACGAAACAGAGGATTGGACCCTTGGCCTGTTCCCGATTCAACAGGCGTACGGCTATGAAATCCAGGACCCGCTCTTTCACCTTTTTCAGATCGTAGTGATCCTCATCCAGGATCTTGCGGGCGTACTCGATGTCCCGGATCTCCTGGGTGCTCTCGGTCCAGGGAAGATCCACGATCCACTCCAGGTAGGTGCGCAGAACGGCCGATTCGGGGGAGATCGGCTGCATTCGGGCCAGGCGTTTCAGCTCCTTCTCGCATTTCTGATGCACATCATCAGGAAGGTTCTTGCCCTTTAACTTCGTCTCCAGCTCTTTCGCCCCGGTGGGATCGTCCTTCTCCGTACCCAGTTCCTTGTGGATCTCCTTGAGCTGTTCCTGGAGGAAGTACAATGGCCTGCGGCATGTGCTTCCTGTCCCACGGACGCATCGGCAAAATCTTCACCGATAACGGTTCGGCTTTTGTCTCCTCCGAGACCACGCGCATCCTCTCCATTCTCGGCATCCCCCTGGTTCACTCCCGGGTGGGAGTGGCTTCATCTCGGGGGAAGGTGGAAAGGATCTTCCGCACAATCCGAGATGGATTCCTGCGGCCTTTAGACAAGGAGTCAGTGCGCAGCCTGACGGATCTGAACGCCCGCTTTCATACCTGGCTGGAAACCGAGTACCACCGATCGCCCCATCGGGGTTTGGGCGGAAAAACACCCCTGGAGGCGTGGTTGGAGAAGGCCCACCACATCATCCATCTGGATCCAACCGTGGATCTGGATGAGATCTTCAAGCACGAAATCCGCCGCCGGATCTACAGTGACTGCACCTTCACCCTGGACGGTGTTCTCTACGAGGTGCCCGTGGTCTTGAAGGGCAAAAACATCAAGGTGCGCTTCAATCCCTTGCAGGTACCCCGAACACTGGAACTGGTGTACGAGAAGCGCAGCTATGGGCAGGCTCGCATGGTGGACACCTATGCCAACACCCGGGTCAAACGAACCCAGCGTAATGATCCCGACTCCGGCTTGAGCCCATCCCAGCAGGCCGGAAGACCTCCGAAACACCCTCCGGCTTCTCCGACCCGCGCCGCCTTGTCGGCCTCCACCCTTGATCTGGGCAAAGAAGGCGCCTCATGACCACCCAAGAACTGCTCAGTCACTTCAACCTCACCCAGCTTCCCTTCTCCAAGGAGATCCCGGTGGCGCAGCTTTTAGAATTGCCTTCGCTGCAGCGGGCCTTCAGCTCGCTGCAGCTACTGGTGGAGACCCGCGGCATCGGGCTTCTGCTGGGAAAATCCGGTACGGGCAAAAGCTGTCTGCTTCGAAAACTCTGTGCCTGCCTGCACGGCGGACTGTACAAGCCGCTGTATCTGTGCCATACCTCTGTCAGCCTCAACGAGTTCTACACCCACCTGTGTGCCGCCTTCGGGCTGGAGCCGGTATTTCGTCGCTCCTAGATGTTTCGTATGATTCAGGACCGGGTGCTGACCTTGAATCGATCCAACCGCATCCATCCGATCCTTCTGCTGGATGAAAGCCAATACCTGAGCAACTCCATTCTCCAGGAGATCCGTCTTCTGACCAACTTCGAGATCGATTCGCTCAACGCTCTCACCGTGCTGCTGTGCGGTCGGGAAGAGCTGGCCATGCAGTTCGACCTGTCCATCCTCGAGCCCCTGGCCAACTCCATTACCCTCACTGTTCATCTGGACGGCCTTGCCAAGGAGGAGTCCTTCAGCTACATCGAAGGACGGCTTCGCCACTGCGGGACCTCTACCCCTGTGTTCACCAAGAATGCCTTGGAGCTCACCCATCAGGCCTCCGCAGGCATCATGCGGGACATCAACGCCATCGCCCATGGTGCCCTGATGAACGCCTATCTGGGTGGCAGTCCTCAAGTGGAGGCCGAACACGTCAAAGCGGCCATCGAACGGTAGCTGTACAGGAGCTGCTACATGGAACCCACAGATCAACCGATCCACCTCACTCCCCACCGTACACGCCGCCAAGAAACGGCCTGCCCTGCAGACCTCCAGCGAGAATGTTCCCTCCCCATCTCAGAGCTTCCTTCGTTGGTTCAGCCAGAGGCCACCAAGTTTTTACGCTTTGTCGACAAGGTGCTCGACCGGCTGACCAGCATCGTGAGAGAGCTTTGCGACGGATACCTGGAGGAGCTACGGCTTTGCCTGCAGAACTATGATCGGCTTGCTTCCTACCATGTCGATCTTCTGGCACGAAGAATCGGCAAAGAGGTCGAGGCCCTGTATCAGGGCTTACGAGTCAGTACCATCGAGCACATCGAACTGTGGGTTGAGCGACAGAGTCTGAAAACCAGCGAGGAGGAGCACCAAGAAATCTCATCAATACGTTGAAGCAGACCTCGGAAGCGGGAAGGTGTTCTCCCCGCTTTCTTTTGCTCTTTGAAACAATTCGGGAAGTGAAAAGTGGTACGATAGTGCGAGTTTTCGACCCATTTTTCGGGATCATTCCTCGACAAATAGTGCCGGAGTACCAAGCATATTAGTGCGGGATTCTACACCAGGATGCTCCTTCTTTAAAAATGAGATCCTCATCCCTATAGAAGCTCTTCTTGGCTTCATCAGGAGTCATGTCCAGGGAAAAGGCCATATAGATGTGTCCCGGTGTGGTGATTTTTGAAAAAATAATTGGTGTTAAACCTTGACAAAAATACAATTTCTGTTTTTATAATTAAAACCGTTCCCGGGAACGGTTCCAAAAATTAAAACCGGGACGATAAAGAGGTTTTCCTGAAAATGATGAGGTATAACATAATCGATGTGGCCCGGAAAGCCGGCGTCTCCAAATCTACCGTATCCCGGGTTCTCAATAACCAGCCGCATGTGAGTGCGGAAACAAAATCAAGAATCTTCAAAACGATCCAGGAACTCGGCTTCCAGCCCAATCCTTATGCCCGATGCATCGTTTGGGGAAAGACAAAAACTGTTGGTCTGTTAGTACCTAACCTGCGCTCATCATTTTATGTCGAGATCGTTGAAGGAATTGTGGATGAAATCAGCAGCCACGATTACGGCCTGCTCTTGTATAAATCGGAGGAAAAGGAGGAAAAGCTTCTAAAGAGTGTCTTCCCTCGGGGCCGTACCGATGGGATCATTACCATTACGCCTCGTTTTCGAGAGCAAAGCTTTGTTGATTCGTTTAAAAATGAACAGCCCTTTGTGCTGATCAATCACCGCAATACCCAGATAGATGCTCCCTACGTATGTTTCAATAATTTCAGGGGCGGATATATGGCTGGTAAATATCTCTTAGACCTGGGTCATCGAGAGATCGCCTGCTTTTCAGGAAGGCTATCGAGCCAATCAACCAGAGACCGGTTTGAAGGATTTCAAAAAGCTTTGAAAGAGGCAGGGGTGTCCGGAAAGGGATATTGGAATCAGATCAAGGGAGTACACTTCGAAGATTCCCTGTCCGGAATTGTCCTGAAGTGGGTCAAAGAGAAAAGGGTGCCCACGGCCATCTTCACCTATAACGACCTCACCGCCTTAGAGGTAATCGCAGTCCTCAGAGAGGCAGGGCTTTCTGTTCCCGGGGACGTTTCGGTGATGGGCTTCGATAATATCAGGATCTCAGGCTATTCCCGCCCTCCTCTCACCACGGTCAATCAACACATGGAATTTATTGGAAGAACAGGGGCCAGGATGCTCTTGGCCCTCATCCAGGGTGTTACCCTGGAAAAAAACAAGGTCACAATTGAGCCTGAGCTCATTATCAGGGACTCTTGTGATAAACCAAACCAAAGGAGGGAGGTATGAAAAAACCTCTATGGATCATGGCCATTCTCCTTTTGGCCACAGGGATTATCTTTGCTACAGGCCAGAAGGAAGAGGTTCCCAAAGGACCCGTATCCCTTAAGGCGTTGACGATAGGTCCAGGCCCGGTACCGGTTACGAGAGCCGAAAACATCGAAGCGGCCGCTGAACAGATGAGAGGGGAAGGTATCGATCTTGACTGTGAAGTAACCTTCTCCACCCAAAAATTCGAGCCGTACAGGACGAGCTTCTCTCTGGCCTATAGTTCGGGTGCTGCGCCGGATATCCTGAGCGAAGACCAGGATATCATTCCCGAGTATGCCGAGGAGGGGATGATCCTTCCGCTTGATAACTTTTTGCAGGCACGAGACTGGCAAACCAACTACAAGGACTTCCTACCCGGACTCTGGGATGCTGTCTCCTGGAAGGGTAAAACCTATGGGATTCCCATCGAAGGTGTGGTTAATTGCATCTTCTACCGTAAAGATATCCTGCGCAAAATGGGTATGAGCGACGAGCAAATCGAAAGAACCTTCTCCCCGGAGAACAAGGAGTTCACTCTGGAGAAAATGGTGGAACTGGCCAAACAAGCGAAAAAATCCGGGCTTGTGGAATGGGGCTTTACCCATAGAAAAGGGGCAGGGGATTACTGGTTCAACTCGGTGATGATGTTTGGAGGCAAATTTGTGGACGAGGCAACCGGCAATATGGTTATCGACACCCAAGCTCTGCGCAGGGATTTCGAGTTCCACAAGATGCTGGTCGACGAAGGGCTTCTTCCCAAAGATATGGCCTCCTGGGACTGGAAGGTGATTCATAAATACACCGTGGAAGGGAGGACCCTATTCTGGATTGGCGGCCATTCCGGGCAGTGGAAGGAATACCAGGATAAGGAATATCATGAGCAGCTCGGCAAACTCTCGGAAGAGTATCTCCAGAAAAACATGGGGATCGCTCCCTTTCCAGGAGTCCAAGGTCCGGTTGCGCCGGTTAAAGTCCACGCCTACACTATTGTTACCAAGACCAAGTACCCCGATGTTTGCTTCGATTTGATCGCCAGGGCGTCCAGCCCGGAGCTTCTCGCCCACCATGCCATTACCACTTTCCGCGGCCCGACCAGAAAATCCGTTGCCGATCAGCCGGATTTTCAAGCCCAAGCATATCTTAGCCAGGTTCTGGAGATCATGAATTACGCCCAGGCGTTCCCTAAGCATCCGGCCCTGGGCGTCTATAAGACCATGATTTTCGAAGCGATGTCAGGGATTGAAACCGGCAGGCTAACGGTGGACAAGGCCGTTGAGTTCATGGTGGCCAAGGCAAAGGCGGATATCCCAGGAGTCATTATCGAATGAAGAAGCTGGTTCCATATCTCTTTCTTCTTCCCCTGATCCTGTTGGTCCTGCTGTTCTACATCATCCCGGCTCTCTCCACGATTTACATCTCAACAACGGACATGGGCAGAAGTCTTAAAGGGGATTTTATCGGAACTAATAATTTTTCCAGGATGTTTTCTATGGAGGACCCTGTCATCGGCAGGGTCCTCGTCAACACCATCGTCTATCTTTTCGGTGCCCTAACCCTCACTATTGTAAGTGGACTGTTGCTGGCCAATGCAACCTCCTCCTTGAGCGGCAAAACAGGGGGATTCTTCCGGTTGGTCTGGTTTCTGCCCAGAGCCACTCCACCGGTGGTATGGGCTTTCCTCTGGATCTGGGCTTTCGATCCCACCAAGTTCGGCTTGCTCAACATGATCTTTCGCAATCTCGGACTCGCAGAGAGAAGCTGGATGAGCCTCTATCCCATGCTTATCGTGATCCTGGCAAATGGAATTCTGGGAATTCCCTATACAATGACGATCCTTTCGGCTGCTCTCGGTAATATACCCACCGAAATCGTTGAAGCAGCCAAAATCGATGGTGCATCGGGATGGCAGACACTCCTTAAGGTCAAAATCCCCATGATCTGGTGGCCACTTTCTTTTTTAACCATCTGGCACACTCTGGCCTATCTGACCACCTTCCAGTACATCCTGATGATCACCGGGGGGGGACCTTTTTACGCCTCCACGCCTCTGGCCCTGTATACCTACAACAAAGCCTTTCAGAATATGGAGCTTGGCTACGGTTCGGCGTTGGCCCTGGTGCTGATTTTACTCAGTATGATCATTATCCTTGCCTTCAGGAAGCTTCTTGGCATTCAAAGGGAGGCTTGAAAAAGAGATGATAGTTGCACCAAAGTGGAATAAAATCGTATTGGGAATTATTCTTTTACTACTGACGCTACCCCTGCTTCTTCTGTATGGGTGGCTGATATTCAACTCCCTAAGCGGAAAACCCCTGTACTCCCTTTTCCCGGACCAGCTCAGCTTGCGAAGCTGGGTCCAGCTGTTCGGCAGGCTGCCGGAAGCATCGGGAATACCGAGCTCCGTTTTGCCCATTCTGGGCAACACCATTATCGTGGCCGGTGGCGTGATGATTCTGAACCTTTTAGTCTGCGGGCTGGCTGGCTATGCCATTTCCCGGCTGCAGTTTAAAGGCAAAGAGATGCTTTTAAGCTCCCTTCTGATCATGAAAGCCTTCCCGCTTCTGATCCTCCTGATCGCCACCTACTTCGTGCTCTTTTACCTGAAGCTGCTGAACACCTTTTTCTCGGTGATTTTGGCCAGGACCGCGATGGAGCTGGTAATGGGGACCTGGATTATTAAAGGCTTCTTCGACAACATCCCCAGGGAGATCGAAGAATCGGGGAGAATCGACGGCGCTTCCTGGCTGACTCTCTGGAGAAAGATTATGATCCCCCTGGTGAGGCCGGGGCTGTTTGCCGTAGGAATCATGGCCTTTATCGGCGGCTGGAGTGACTTCATCTTTGTATACACCTTCATTTTTGACCAATCCAAGTGGACCCTCTCGGTTTTTCTCTACAGCCTCATCGCCTCCCAGGAGTCGGTGGATTACAATTTTCTCGCAACCGTCTCTATCTTCTACATGTTACCCACGATCATGCTATATGGGTTTGCCCAGAAAGGTTTGACCCGAGGCGTTCTCGGCGGGGGAATCAAATAAGAAAGGTAAGGCAGATGAATGAACATTAAAGGATTTGGAGTAAATACGCGCCGGACGGATGGGGATTTTCAAAAACTGGAAAGACAGCTTTCCTACTTGAAAGAGGTCGGATTTGAATACCTGGAAGTCTCGGCGGACGTGGTGGACACCATAGCCGGGGGGAAAATCGTTACCAAGAGGATTGATAAGCTTCTCAAGCTTCTGGACAGCTACGGCTTTAAACGGACCGCCCACATTCAAAATGGAGTTGATTTGCGTGATTGGGAAGATAGGGAGTTCCAGTTGGGCTCCTTCAAATCGGGGATCGATTTTGCCGGGATTATCGGTGCAGAAATACTGGTCTGTCATTTTGAGAAGGAAAGCGAGGACCCGGCCAGGGAGTCTCTTTTCCGGGAAGCCGTTCTGGAAGGGCTTGAGTATGCCAGAAAATGGAAGCTGAAACTCGGGATAGAGAACATCGAGATCGACCGGCTTTCCAAAGTAGCAGATTTTGTCCGGGGGCTAAACGAACCGGATGTGTTGCTGGTACTGGATGTGGGGCATGCGTTTCTCTCCGAATCGTATTTCGGAGAAGATTTTTTCGAGAGCATTAAGGAGGCGGCAGATGTTGTGGGTCATATTCATTTGAGTGACAACTTTGGGCGTTTTGAAAAGATGAGACTGGAAAACTTTGACCTCTATCGGGTCTTCAGTTATACCAATCGCCTCAATCTCGGGAGGGGAGACCTAAATCTTCCCCCGGGATGGGGATCCATTCCATTTGCAGAGGTGATGGAAGTGCTCGATCAGTATCGAGGAATAATGATCCTCGAATACTATCATGACAAATATCTGGATTTTAACCCGGAAATTCTCAAAGATACGAAGGCGCTTTTCGCCAAGCGCCGCAGCGCTCAATCCGTTGGGAAAGGAAGTCATGAGACTATATGACATTGCCATGATTGGCCATATTTCAAAAGACATTATTATTTCCAAGGCTGGATTGGAAAGGTCCTTGGGCGGAGCGGTAGTGTATTCTTCTGTCTCCGCCCGGCGCTCCGGGGCTTCGGTTCTTGTTGTCACCAAAGCTTCCCCGGTGGATGAGATGCTTCTCGATCCTCTTCGAAACGAGGGAATCGATGTTGTTGTCCTCGACTCAGAGAAAACAACATCAATCAAGAACATATATGAAACTGAGAATATGGAGCGCAGAAAAGTAACTCTTCTTTCCCAGGCTTCAGCTTTCTGTTTGGAAGACCTTGAAGGGGTGAACACAAAAATATTTCACCTGGCCGGCTTGTTTTGCGGTGAAATCCCAACTGATTTCATAAAACCCCTTGCAGAGAGGGCCGAAATAGCCCTCGATGCCCAAGGCGTACTGAGATACAGCGAAAGAGAGGAGCTGGTTTTCAGGGACTGGGAGAACAAAGAAGAGTTACTTCCGAAAATCGCCTTCCTGAAAACCGACGCGGCGGAGGCCGAGATCCTTACCGGTGAAAGCGATAGGGAAAATGCAGCGATAACTCTGCATCGGATGGGTGCCCGCGAGGTGATGGTAACCTACAATACGGAAATGATCCTCTACGATGGTATAAGAACCTATAGAGCTCCTTTCACCTCTAAAAACCTCTCCGGTAGGACCGGGCGGGGAGATACCTGTTTTGCCGCCTATCTAGCCCAAAGGCTCTCTTCAGGGCCTGAAAAAGCGGGGCAATACGCCGCAGCCCTGACCAGCATCAAGATGGAAAGCCCGGGACCTTTTCAAGGTTCCATTCAGGATGTCTATCAGAGGATTAAGGAGCCATGTTGCAGCAGCTAATCTTTTCCGAGGAGATTACCGGCAATTTTCTCATTCGGCTCTTGTTGGCCGGCCTGTTAGGTGCAGCTCTTGGCTTGGAGCGGGACATCCATGGCCGAGCAGCAGGCTTGAGGACGAATCTGCTGGTCAGCCTGGGCGCAGCACTGTTTATGATCATTTCTGAAGCCGTAGCATTAGCCCATGCCAAGGTTAGCGGAGAGTCCATTCTAAGGTCTGATCCCGGTCGAATTGCTGCTCAAATTATCACCGGAATCGGCTTTCTAGGCGCCGGGGCGATTATTAAGGAAGGTTTTTCAATTCGCGGCCTCACCACGGCGGCCTGCCTCTGGATTACTGCGGGAATAGGAATGGCTTCGGGAGCAGGATTCTTTGAACTGGCCATCGTGGTCACCGGGATTGCCTTGATAACCCTGGTACTGCTGAATAAATTCGAGAAGCTCTACGCCAAGGATTCTTACCGGACTCTGGAGATCATTACCCAGAATGATACAGACCTATCCAGAATCATTGAAATCGTCAAAAGGAAAAACCTAAAAATCCTGTACCTTGATTACGAACGGCATTATGAGAAAAATTGGATGGTGATCGTCTTCTCCATTCGGCTCTTTCATAAGGGAGTCACCGATAAACTGTCACACACCATTATTCAGGATCTGGAAACCTCCGGCTATTCAATTCAAAAAATCAGGTGAAGACATTGATTGTCTCCTATTTGGTACACTGCACTATGCCGCCGCCATCAACCTGGTAATAACCCGCATGGGAGCAGGGGATACAGAGCCGGCGCCCCTCCTTCTGCACCGCCCGGCTGAACATGATGCTCTCCCCGTATTCTTCACATAGTACGCTTTCCTGTATCGGCGCATACTCGGGGATATCCGCCTCCACCTTCTCGATTTTAAAGAGCTTATCGAAGTCCAATCCGAGCAGGGCGAAAGCCGCTTCTCTGGCCGAGTTCTTGAATCGAGCCACCTTCTCTTCTCTTCGGTCCTTTTCCTCGACCACGGTCTGAAACAGCTCTCTGAAGGCCGGGAACTTCTCATCCAGATAGGTGCGATGCCCGGGCCTTACCGAGAGCCGCACTCCCCTGCCCTCTCTATGGACTATATGCTTCGAGAACCAAGGGCAAATGGACAGATATGCCGCATGTGATGCGGCTCGCCCCTGCCGGATGGAAAGCCGAGCGCCTGAAGGCTTCTGAGTCGATTCAATCGTGCTATGAGGAAGCAGCTGTGTCTGACCAAGAAAGCCGCTCGACGTGGGCCAGGCTCATCGCTCAGGTGTACGAGGTCGATCCGCTGGAGTGTCCACGCTGCCACTCACCCATGAATGTGATTGCCGTGATCACCGATCCAGAGGAGGTCCGCAAGATCCTGCGCCACCTGGTGAAAATCGGCCGATCCCCACCCGGGCTGGATCCAAACTTCGTGTAATCTCCATCTGTCTCCCTGCCTGCTCCGGGGGAGTATTGCGTCCTTCGCTGGTTATCGGCTGCTTCAGAAAGACTCCCTCTTGATCCAAGACTGGGGTAGATTGTCCCGCCAGCACGACTTCGACTGGACTTCTTTCGTGCAAGCCGTAGATGCCCGGTGTAGCGCGGCGTGATCGACCAATATCTACAAAATCTGCGGCGTAACCGGCCTTGCTCCTATTATAAAAATTGCTATCACTTGCTGTGATTTTCGCGGCCGGCTCGATCGTGATCGACGTTATCCAGGCCTTCGTGTTCAGACGCGAGTACTCCGAAGGCACGGCGAAGAACATGCTGACCCTGCCGATCGGGCGCTCCAACTTCGTGGCCGCCAAGATCGTCGTATCATTCGTATGGTATGCCTGTATTGCCGCGGTAGTGTATGGCGAAGACCTCCTGCTCGGCCTGCTGGTGGGTCTGCCCAGCTTCGACCCGGCGCTCCTTGAAAGCAACGTCCGGCTGTGCCTGCTGGTTGTCCTCCAAACCCTTCTGTTGGGCTCGCTGCCCGCCTGGATTGCCGTGGCCGGTCGGCGGCTACCTGGCGCCCATCGGATTAACGATCTTCTCGTCCATCGTGATCGGCCAGATCTTCCTTCATACCGGTTGGGCGCCGTGGGTCCCGTGTTCAATCATGTTCCTGACCACCGGCGCGGGGGAACCCGGCGCTCTGGTTCCGGGTGCCGCTTCCCTGCTGGTTCTTGCAGGAGTCTTTATCGCAGGATGCATCGCCACATACCTTACCCTGGAGCGCTCGGACAATACCCAATAATGACAAACAGCGGGTGTTTGCACTCACTCGCAGAGTTGCTTCAACGGCGGAGTTGAATCGACCTTCCAGATGAAATCCTACGTGGTCATTTATTAGACTAAACCGCAGAAGCGAAGCTGAGTTCTACGGACAGGGATTTGAAGTTGCCGAGTCGATCCACGGCTCGCTCAATCAGATCGCGTTCGTCTGGCCCAAGATTTTGAAAGGGGTGGATGGAAACGAACATTTCGCGTTTACCGGATTCATAGTTCCAGGTGCCGAGAACCTGTCCGTTTACCACGACCGTCGGCTTGGGTATACCACCCCCGGCATTAATCCGTTTCACATGTTTCGAGTCAAGCACTAAATGTCGTTCTTTATAGCCCAAGAGATATTCGTCGAAAGGCGGGAGCAGGTATCCGCTTTCCGCTGCTTCGGGGGGCGGTGTATCTCCCGCTACCCGGTACTCGACGTCTTCCATTTTTATCGGCAGCACCTTCAGCGCACCGTCCAATGCCGACCTGGCCTGCCCTGCGGCTAAGCCGGCCCACCAGGCGAAATCCTCTCGCGTCGCAGGTCCGTGGCTCGCAAAGTACCTGTCCGCAAGGACTCCCAACGCCTTTTCCTGATCGAGGGTCCCTTGTGCCCCGATCCAATCTGATACGAGAACATACGTCGGCTCGTTCCCCCGCGGCAGTCCCTGGCAGATCAGTCCGTCGAGCGTGGCGCGCTGGAGCAGATATGGGACCTGCTGCCCTTCAGCGGGGACTCCCTGGTCTTCCAAACGCATTTTGATCTCCGAACGGGTGAGAGGACCGTCCCGTTCCAGGGCTCGCCGCACCACCTTCTGACTTCTTAAAAATATAGAGTCGTCGAGTTCCAGCTCTCGATATCTTCGTACGTTTCCTCTGATGATACCGGGAGCCAACAGCGCCGTAAGTTATGACAGGTCGCCGGCTGCGATGAAATGCAACGTACCGCGGAACATCCACGTGCGCACTATCAGGCGGTCCCGGATCGCCTGTTCCACCTCATCGTCTTTGTACTTATCAGTCCGAACTCCGATCGACCACATCGCCCACCGGTAATCTTGTGCCTGTACCCCGTCAAGCCATTCGACAACCTGCCCGGGGTTTTGCCATCTCTCAGCGCCCAGCTTCTGCGACCGAAGTCGCCAGGCTCTCAAAGCAGCCTTATCAGCATTCACATTCTTGTCCTGACGGAATTTAGGCACTGAGCCTTCCGGGATCCAGCCAGCCGAAAGATCCAGAGCCTAGGTTGGACTGCCACCCGGGCTTTCATTATCTACACATTCTCATTTTCTTGAAGTTGCTATGAGGCTTGAATGGAGTAACAAGATCTTTTGGTTGTTCGCCGGCAATCTCAATTTCATCGTGGGGATAGGACGATCCAAATCCTTTCTCTCCAAGCAGACTCAGATATCCCACCTCATTGACATCAAATCCCATCAAATACGCTGCCAAGGAATCGGCGGCAAGCGCATCAAAAGATGATAGCGTCCATCCGGACTTTATTTCTTTTCCTCGAACCGGGCCGCCGCTTTCCATTCCGACAGTTCCGTCAATCATAACGAGATCAGGGAAAACCACATCTGCGATGCAAGCCATTATGTGATGTATGGTCTTGCCACGGTGGATTTTCCTTCTCTTAGAGTGTCCGTGTATCGCACCCACCAGTACATTCTTGGTCCCTGCCGTCATTACGACTGAGCAATGTGTTTTCGGCCGCGTGATCGAGACTAACAAGGGAGCCTCTAACATGGTTTTGCTGAAAGGCAATTCCAACTCCCCTTCGGGATAGGCAATTCTTTTATGGATAACCTCATCTTCTCGGAGGTCCAGCAGCTCAATCTGCTCATTTTCTCCTGCCAGCTTGGAAAATCCATGCATCCGAAAACCTTCCTTTGTATCTCCCCAGGCAGCTTCCTCTGCCAGGATGATCTTTCTTTGTAAAACTGCGAAATGAAATCGATAAAAGATACTACTGCTGGAAGCGGAGTCGTAGCCAACGGAACGCCTCGCTCATAAGCGGGAGTTCTGGTGATCACTAGATTGATCTTGACAACCAAGGAGGAGATTTTCGACAGCGACTCCTTCAACTCTTCTTTCAGAGGTCCAAGAGCGTTTCGTACTCCATCATAGTGGCTGTTGCTCCTGCACAGAGAAAGCACTGCTCTCATCTTTCCTCCATATTCACCCAGCGTGCCTTTATGCTGCCGATTGACCGAACCTGTGGTCTGCGTTGGTGAAGTATCGCAAAGGAAACGTAGGTTCCTTTTCCACGGAATACAGCATACCGGCTCATCTGTTTCTCAAGCTCTTCAGAAGCTGTAGCGTCCTGGCATCTTGCACTCCCTGGAAATACTTTTCAAGGACACGGGTAAACACGGTATCTGGATCCGCAATGGAGGCGAACAGGGTCATCGACGATTTGAGCTTCAGATCATCGGGATAGTTGAAGATGTCTGAGACCTTCCTTCCCTCGATAGCTAATACCGCTTCTGCGCATTCCAGCAGTCTGGATCCCAGAACGGGATGCTTCAGGTATTCCCGAGCTTCTTCGATACTCTTTATGGCGTAGTGTTTTGAAGTTGCACTATGTCCCAATCCGTCGATCTGCGGGAATATGAACCACATCCAATGGGTTCGCTTCTGGCCGCCTCCCAGCTCTGCGAGAGCACGATCATAGACCCCTGTTTGAGCGCTCAGGAAACGACCCAGGGCGAAGGGATCGTCGCGGTCAATCGCATCACTTTTCTTCCTCATGCGTATCTCCTTGTCGCACCCAACCGATCATAAAGCGCTCAATGAGGCTCTTGGAGAGTCCGCAAGTGAGTGGCGATCGTTGTCGCCCAGGAAGTAATAGCCTTCCAGTCACGAAAGTCACCGAAGTCCGCTTTGACGTTCTTGAGCAGCCATTTCTCGAGGAAGCTGAGCTTTTTCATGTCCACGCTGCCATGGAAGACGGTGATGTCGATGGGGCGGATACGATCCGCGAGGGGCTGCAGTCCCAGGGGAAAACGCCAACCCTCCACCAACGATATCGGATCACCCTTGCCCGTGGGCCCACTTGAGAACAGCCATACCTGCCGCTCTCCCAGCATTTCCTCGTTGGCCTGCAAGAACTTTGCCGCCTCTTTCCGCCACTTGCCCATGTGAACCGCGCTGCCCAATACAACTGCCTTATACGGGATCAGGCTGCTGACGCGATCAACGGCGAGCACCTCGGCGGATACACCTGCCTGATTAAGAACTTCTCCGATCCTCTCGGCAATTTCTTTCGTTGCACCGTATTTGGTGGCATAGGCTACCAGTACTTGTTGGTCCATTTCACCCTCCATATTTGCCCTGACACAAACTATAAGCGGCTTTCAGCGCTAGGCTGGATTCTTGAGCAATCAAGCCTGCCTCGAGCATCCCTCGATGAGGTATTCAACATCGACAGGACCGGCTATCCGACGTACTTGGCCGCTACCCGATACTCATTCTCCCTGTATTGCTGCTGCAAGCCGCAGCATTCGATACATTTAATCTCTTTGTTGCGGCATTTTGGTGCAAGATGGACAATAATAACATGCTCCGCCAAGATACTGCATCTTGACAATCTTTGTTCCACATTCGGGGCAAGGCTGACCGGCAGCATTCTTATCCATTATTCGGATATAACCACCTGCATTTCCATAAAGATCGTATTCATCATTCCTCCCGCCTTTTTGTGTCACTTCAGAAACGGTTTCAAGTATCGCCCCGTACAACATTGCAAGTTGGCTCTTGCTTAGTTCATTGAGCGGCTGCTTTGGATTCATTTTTGCCTTGAACATGATGTCCTGTGCAATAGCATTCCCCAGTCCAGGAATTAGCTGATCTTGGGTTAGAAGGGCCTTCACGCTTCGTTTCTGGTTTTGAATGTTGTCTGTCACCAGCGTCACAAAGTAGTCTAAGCTGAACTCATCATCTACCGGCGTCGGCCGCATGTCACATATATATTTGCGTTTGAGTTCCTGATTCTTCTTATATAGTTCCATCGCACCCCACATCTGAGTGAAAACGGACAGGGCTGTATCATCTTCGAACAACAGCAGAAGATGGTATTTATTGGGGATGCTGGACTTGTTCCCGTGAAATAGAAGCCTGCCGCCGCATTCACCAAATACCAAGATGTATCCGGGCTCTAGCGGGATAAAGAGCCACCTGCCTCGGACGTATGCCCCGCCGACCGATTTCCCTCTAGTTAGGGATGCGAATTCTTCGTGAGTCCGGTTGTACCAGACAAACTTGTGCGGGGAGTTACCAAGAGTTCCTTCGCGGATACGTTTTTTGGCAATAGATTCTCTCATTTGCTGTGCGATTGTAAGGTACTCAGGCAATTCGAACATTATTGATTCCTTTTGCTCTACCTAATCTGGCACGGACATACAATCTTTCCCGTGCATAATATTACCCGACGCCGAGGCGAGCTGTCAGCCGTAGGCAAATCAGCTTGAACCGGGATGTTACCACTACTTTTTCCGTGCTATATAAAATACATATCCATAATACTCGGAATACTTACGATATAGGCCTATATCTTCTTTCTCAATTCTCAGTATTGCAGATGCTTCCTCATCGTCTTGGTATTTTGCATCAAGTGTTTCTAGCTTCTTTTCTATATAACCGTAGTATTGATCCCACCAATCACTTTCGGGAAGAGTGAATTGTCCGATTAATTCATATCCCGCTCTTTGTATTATTTCTACATTTCCTGGTATATCGGTTATTGCTGGATAATTGCTTTTCCAGAATTTCTTGACTTCTTCCGGGATATCATCCCTTAGCCACGTTGCTTCGGTAAATGCAATTACTCCATTTTTCTTGAGCAACGGCTTCCACAAGTTAAGACCGTTCTCGACTCCAACTATATACATACATCCTTCCGCCCATATGCAGTCAAATGAGGCGGGTTCAAAATCAAGTTGCCTCATGTCAGCCACTGTTGGCTTGACTCTTGTTTGTAATTTCTCTAACTCGACTTTCTTCTTCAGTTCGTCTATGAATGGCTTGTGGTTGTCAACTGCCGTGATTTGTCCTTTAATTATTGCTGCCAGACACATCGTCTGGGCACCTGGCCCACATCCGATATCCAAGATTTTTAGAGATGGGGAAACATTCTTTATAAACGAGAAGGCTTTCGTGTAGATCGATCACTTCCAGGACCTTCTCTCGGATTATCGCTATGTATCTCGAAAAAAACCTTCTTTTGCCTTTCCGTCACTATTGACCCCTGTAAAACATACTAGACATTTTCTTTCATCAGTCGACGACCGGGCCAAGGAGGAAGCCCTACGAGATTCTACACTCAATCTTGTCAATTCTACTGCAGTATCGACCTGCACACAAGATCGAGGTATGTCTTTATCCGGGACCAGTCGGGAAAGGCAGCCTTACCCGAGAGCTGCCGAGCAGATCCCGATGCGTTCCTGAGAGCCGTTGTTTCGTAAAGCGAACATCTCGTGGCGGCGGTGGAGGGTACCTTGAGTCGATACCGAACCGCGGGCTTGCCGTGTCTTATTGCTGGATAAGTAGGGGAGAGACCTTCGATTTCCTGAGGTAGATAAACCCGATCAACAATAGCGGCAATAGCAACAACGTTCCGAACAAAAAGCCCTGGGGTGTCGTGGTGCGAACAATCTCGGATCTGGGGACAGAGCCTGGTGCGAACGCATCGAGATTACCCATGAAATCAAAAAGCATATGTAGCCCAATACCAGGAACAATCGAACCAGTCCTGATATACAAAGCCGAAAAAAACACGCCAAAGTAGAAAGCATAGATGATCTGCCCGGCAGTATAGAGAACAGTGGAACGACCCATCGCCAGATTGCCAAGGTGGGAGCCGGAAAAGATGAGCGCGCTGAGCAAAACGGCAACAAGCACTCCCCTGTAGGTGTAGCCCCATCGTCGGATAAGCAGTCCTTGTACATAACCACGGAACAAGACTTCCTCGATTAAACCTACTGATAGGTACAGGCAGACAAAAATGACAAGTAGAATGGGATCAAATTCCACACGAACCTCGCCGGAAAGGACTTCCAGCGCGTTGAGAAACGACATAACGATCAGGGGCCATACGAGTACCAGAGAAGACCACGACCGCGGTCGACTAAAGCCAAGTCTTCCCTTCAAACCAAACTTCGGCGCGGCAAGAATCAGCGCTACAACGATAACTGCCTGGACTGCGAAATCCGTGAGATAGTCCCCATAAAAACGTCCAGTTAGAGGCGCAATCATACTGCGAATCATCGGGATTGGTAATTCGCTAATTACGATGACAATTGCAACTATAACAATGGAGACGAGGACGGGGTGCTTTTCGGTAAACTCAGATAGATTCATTATCACAAATCACATCGTACATGTATAGAATTGACAAAGTCGCCTGTTCTTTTTAGAGAAATAATCCACTACTAGCATACCATGTCATAATTACAAATTCTTAGTAATCTTTCGGCATCGCTTCCTGAATCTTGAATGATATGTGAGAGAATTTGCTTGTTTTAGCGTATTTACCTGTAGGATGAGCTATAAAACGATTTAGCTTGATCCTTATAATCTATGGCCTTTGAAAAAAAATGACCAATCGTCTTCTTTATATTCATTGAGAACCAGACAAACGTCCACCTCACAAGGATTTATTAAATATATCCAAATATTCTTCATCTTTTGATCATCCAACGCTTCCGGAAATAAATGCCTGAAGTCAGCATAGTCTGTATTTAGTGTACTATCAATTTGAATTAATGGAGTTGACGCCTTGTCGAAGGACACTATCTCAAATTTGGGTTTTCTAACCTGGTTGTAATCTATGGCTTTTCTTTTTCGGATTTCAGCCGAGTCACCTGGTAAAATGAAATCCCAAGGTTCTCCTGTTGGGAAGCTATGATAAAGGCAGATCGCTTTTAGTCTATTCCGTAAATCTCTTATTGCGGGATGCAGTCCTTTATTAAACCAGGGAAGATTAAACCCTATGTGATCAGTGTCTAAAATCTCAACTCCATTCTTGTGTAGACGGTCTATTACATCTGTTAGTTCTATGGGAGTATAAATAGATGGACTCTTTTTGTTTATATCGGATATGTTCTGGATGTTTACCGAAATGGTTTCATAATGTGTCATCATGAAATCGACTGTCGTGTAAGCCTTTTCGGAACTCGAATTCATAGATATCTTTGGTAAATAGTATTCGTTTGACGGAATTACTGTATAACCATTTTCGTTCTCAAGCGAAAGAGGACGGAGCAATGTGGACAGGCAGGATATGAAACCTGATGCAATGTTGGGGAATTGGATAGTTATATTTTCGAGGTACTGAGCAGTCATACTGCCTCCCGTAAAGGTATTCTGCCAGATCTGCTCGAACCCGTACGGAACCGTCGGGCCTTTAAAGAGCCTTGGCTCTCAAGCGTTCCAGCGCCCAGAGGGTGTACTTTCGCACCCGGTGGTCGGGGTCCTGCTCCAGGGCCTGGAGAATCTCGTGCCCTTCCTGGGTCTCCAGCCGTTCCAGGGCTTTGACAACCCGGACTCGCACCTCTTCGTCCGGGTCCCTGGCGGCCAGCACGATGCCCCGGAAGGCGGAGCGGGTGCCGGCCAGGGAGAGAAACTCCGCCGCTTCCCGCCGGACTTGCGGATCCCGGTGGGCGAGCTTGCGGATCTGGGCCTCGATGTGGCCGGTGGTTTCCAGGATCTCCCCGATATAGGGCCGCAAGGAGGGGATATCCTCCTGCATCAGCTCCACGATGGCCTGTTCGCCCTTGTCCTTCATCGCTTTGAAGGCCGATGCGATACTTTCCCGCAACGCCGGAGAAGCGTCCTTGAAGCGATCGATCAGGTGAGCCATGGATTTTTTGTCCAGCTTGTAGCCCAGGGCATTCTCGATCTCCGGGGTCAGCTCTTCGTCTTTCTCCAGCTTCTCCAGAAGGATATCGATCGAACGGAGGGATTTGGAAAAACCCAATCCCAGGGCGGTCGCTTCCTTGACGGGCCGGACCTCGTTGTCGTCGAACAGAATGTCCTTGAGCTTCGACAAGGCCTCATCATTGCCGTGAGAGCCGATTGCCTTGG
>CAZVHJ010000070.1:19284-25817 GCA_964627715.1 uncultured Spirochaetaceae bacterium
CCGCAGCATATCCACCGACTGGCTCAGGGCGCGAAAATCCTGGTATTCGACCAGCGACCAGACCGAAGCAACGCGTACGTCGGGATCGGCATCTTTGAGGGAGCTTTTGATTGATTTTAGAAACTCCCGTTCCCCGCTGGCCGAAAGGGCGGCGATCAGAGCGGCTCGGACTTTTGCATCAGGTCCGTCCAACAGGTAAAAGACCTTCTGATTGAAGAGCTTGGCCGGATAGCGGGCCAGGACCCGGGTGAACTCTTTTGCTTCCTCGATCGGCAGGATGGAGATGTTCTCCAGGAGTGTCTGCAGGCAGTAGTGGAGCTCCATCTCGCCGAGAAGCTTGATCGCCTCCATCCGGACCAGGTGGGGATACACACCCCGCTCGGCCTTGAGAATCTCTAAAAGTCCCTCCACCACAGCCGGTTGGGACATACGCTTCAGCGCTCCTCTCAGCGAATCCCTGGCCGGAAACTCCGGATCTTTGAGAAAGGACAGCAGCGTGGGTATGAAAAGGTCATCTCCCCGCTCCGGGAGCACATCGAGGAGCATTGTCTCGATGGTCTTCTCTCTCCGCCAACGTTTCAGCTCCCGATCCAGGCTCCTGAGCGCCTCTTCACCGCCCCGACTGGCGATCGCTTCGAGGGTGGCCTGGTACAGCTCGAGCAGCTCCGCCTGTCCCTCGAAGAGATTGAAAACCCTGCGGGCCAGCGCGGGAATGAGCGAACGGTCCCCGTTTTTCGCCAAAATCCGCGCGCAGAGCAGCAGAGAGGCCGGATTCTGAGACTCCCGAACCAGAGACAGGAAGGAAGTTACGTTCACCTCACCTGCCTTCTGCAGAAGGTTGTTGCTGCGCTGCCATCCCTGCCGGTCTCCCAGGTCTACTTCCTGGCAAAGGCGTTTCAAGGTACCGCAGCGAGCCAGGAAACGGGCCGAGGAAAACCTCAATTCCAGGTCGCTGGAATCGAGATACTTCAGGGCGAAGTTCTCATCGTCCTTGCTGTCTGTATGCAGCAGCTCCAGCACGTGAAAAGCCTGCTCCCGGCTGAGATCTCTGTCCCGAAGGGTGTGCAGATCGACGAGCTCGCGATGGATCCGCTGCCAGGCCGCCCTGCGTACCTCGGAAACCGGATCGTCAATGGACAGAGCAAGCAGCTTGGCGTAAAGGCTTTCCCGCTCCCCAGTCTGGAACTCCGAAGCGATAGTCCTGCGAATCAGGGGATGCGGATCGGTGAACACGTCCCAGAGCGCCCTCACCGAGCGGTCCTCCTCGTCGTGCAACAGCACCTTGACCGCAAAGTAGCGGGAAGGCCATTCGGGATCGCCGGTCATCTCCCGTATCTCCTCCAGCTTGCTCTGGAAAATCTCGTAGGCAGCCCGGCCCTCGAAAGGCTCCCCGACGCCGGAAAGGGCAAGCTTGCGCAGGTAGAGAAAATCCCCCGAATCTTCGAGCCACTTGATAAGGATCGGAGCCAGGCTTCTCTTCTCCAGGGCGGAGAGAAAGCAGAGGAACAGCCCTTTCTGGGAGGCGTAGCGAAGAACCCTCAGGAAGTCCGCCTTTCCTTTGCGGGTCTTCAGCCGGGCGACCCAGATATCATCGGCGCCGATCAGGGGAGCGATCTCCATTCCATGCTTCTCAGCGATCTTCTCGATCAATCCGGAACACCAGACCAGCTTTTCCCTGCTGTACTGGGATTGAAAGCGCCGCAGTGCCTGGGGATTCTCGTACAGAGCTCTCAAGCGAGCCTTGAAAACAGCCCGGCCGACAACAATCCAGAGGATGAGGACAACGATCACCGCCGCGAGCGCGGCCACGGCGATCGGCAACCACAATGGTTGGGCTTCGATCCAATTCACGATTCTTTCCATATATACTCCTTTTTCATTTCAGCACCCTGCGATCCGGACGCCGGATGCGGAGGAGGGAATATTGCCTTCAGCTCACCTTCTTCAGCACCCGGTAGATCGGGATGGGTTGGGCCTTTCCCTTCACCTGTACCGGTTCCCGCTTTTCCAGCTTGAAACGATTCCCGATAAAATCACGGGTATTCTGGGTGATGATCACCTCATCCGCCCTAGCCACTCCCTCCAGGCGGGCAGCCACATTGACCGTATCTCCGATGACCGTGTAGTTCATCCGTCTGGAGCTGCCCAGGTTTCCCGCCACGATCGGTCCGGTGTGCATGCCGATGCCGATCTTGAGCTTGGAGGCTTCCCCGCGAAAGAAGGAACGCTGCTTGGAGCCGACCATCTCCTGGACCTCCAGGGCGCAGGACACTGCTTCGATGGCATTTTCCTCCTCGCTCTGCAGCGGAACACCCCAGGCAGCCATGATGCAATCGCCGATGAACTTGTCGATGTATCCCTTGTGACGTACGACCACCTCCACCGCTTCGCTGAAGTACTCGTTGAGCACCTCGATGATGTACTCCGGATCCTTCCCTTCTGAGAATGAGGTGTATCCGCGGATATCCGCGAAGAAGATGGTGGCTACTTTCCGGTCGCCTCCCGGTTTCACCAGATTGGGGGAATCCACCAGGCGGCTCACGATTTCCGTGGAAAGGTAGCGGGCAAACATATCCTTGATGACCCGGCGCTCTTCCACCACCTGCTTCATTCTGCCCTGCAGCTCTTTTTCCCGCGTTTGATCGGTGAACAGGAGGGTGAGGCCCTCGCAGCCGCCCCGCTTGCCGAGCAGCGGTGAAAGATTGACGGAAAAGTCCATTTCCCGCTCCCGATCCTTGTAGATCCCCTCCATGTCCAGGATTTCGCCTTTCACGCGGCGGGCGCTGTCGATCTCGCGGAGGATCTTACCCCCGATTTTTCCTTCAAAGAAGGCGCCCAGATCACTGCCGATGTGCGATTCATTCAAGCCCAGGCTTTCCCCCGCCGCCTGGTTGAAGTAGCGGATCTTTCCCTGGTTGTCCGTCGTCAGAAGCAGATTGGTCATCGAGGCGAAGATGTTTTCCTGGTATCGTTCCAGCTCTTCAACCCGCCTCAAGCTCTCGCGCAGATCCTGGTACATCCTCGAGTTGTGCAGCATCCCCCCGGCCAGCTTGGAGAAGGAATCGAGAAAATCGAAACGCTCCCGGTTGTAGAAGTTGGGGCTGAGGGAGTTGAGGATGAGGATGCCCAGCCTGGCGGTGGGCGTGGCGATTGGCAGGGCGATCCCGCACTGCATCCTGGGATTGAGCAGCAGATCGAGGAAGGGGCTGGGCTTGCGTTCCAGAAGCACAACGCTTTCACCACTCTCCTCGGCGAACTGGACCAGCTCGGCCTGGCGGGAGAGGCGTTCGGGCACCTGGTAGCGCCCCCTGCGGTACATGAGCCTCAGGTCGCTCTTGTGCTCCGGATCGATGCGCATGTACAGGCAGGCCAGATCCGACTTGGAGATATCCAGAGTCTGCTCTACCAGGATAGAGGCCATGTACTTGAAGCTGAGATCCTGGGATAGAAGCGAGCCGGCGCGGACGAGATCATCGAGGGTCTGCACCAGCCCTCGAAACCGCCTGTCTCTGGCCCGCCTGAGCTCCCTCCGTCTTTCGTTTATCGGGCCGTCGATCGCTTTATGCCGCATGCTGCCGCTTGGTGCTTGCAGGGCCATAGATAATCTCCTTTTTTGTTACTAATATATCAACATTCTGTATGGTTTTCAGAATTTATGCACAAAACTGCGAGGAAATTCCGGGCCTCATGTGTCATAAGGGGTGCGGATTAGCGGAAAATCTCTGTTTATTTAAAGCACCAGACTCGACACCTACATTATTAATAGTATAGATCATCTCTCGCCATTGAATGGCCATGTTATGCTTACGTTCTGCGGCAGAACACCCGACAACCCCTATGGCTTCTGGAGCCAGAAGTCGTGGTTTCGAATCCCGTATTGCTCATAGGTAACTCTCTATCTCTTGGTGCTTAGAATGACCAACACGGGCCGCAGGGCGGAACTGTTTGCCTCCTGAAGTCCGCGGCCTGAATCGAGTTACTTGACTATGGTTATGACGACCTTCCCATTGGAGTGTCCTAGTTCGTAATATTTAAGCGCGTCGGCTGTTTTGTCCAATGGATAGCTGCGATCGATGAGCGGTTTTACCTTTTCAGCTTCGATCAGGGCCTTCATGACAATCAGGTCGTCTTGGCTTGTGTGATGCGAGATACTGGTCAGCGTCTTTCCCCCTGCCTTGGTCCTCGATGGTCCAAGAAGTGAGGCTTGTAAGATCTGCATCATCGTACCTCCCGCCATGACATAGGTTCCCTTGGGACTTAGTGAGCCTTCGTATTCACGAATGTGGCGGTACCCCACGGTTGCTAGAATCAAATCGTAGAATAGCCCATTCTTGGTGAAGTCTTCCTGCGTGTAGTCGATGACATAGTCGGCCCCGAGTGATCGAACCATCTCAAGATTCCTTGTGCCGCACACGCCGGTAACTTCCGCGCCAAAAGCCTTTGCAATCTGTACAGCGAAAATGCCATTTCCACTCGACGCACCACAGATCAGAACTCTCTGCCCGGTCTGGATTCTTCCTTTATCGCGAAGGCCCTGCAGGGCGACGAGTGCCGCCTGAGGTACCGCTGCGGCTTCCTCGAACGAGATATTGCCCGGTTTGGGGGCGAGTGCTTTCCCGGGGGCGCTGACATACTCAGCGTATGCACCGAAGCCCGAGTCGACCAGATCGCCGTAAACGTCATCACCCGGCTGGAACTGGGTCACGTTCTTTCCAACCGCCTCTACTCGTCCCGCTATGTCACTACCGGGGATGCCGAAATTCGGCTTGAGCAATCCGTAGCGCAGGCGAAGCATGCGGGGTTTGCCTCTTACGAGTGCCGGATTCGCGAAATTCACGCAAGCTGCGTGGACCTGGACAAGGACTTCATCGTCATCAGGGGTGGGTTTCTCGATGTCTCTGAGGCTCAAAGCAACTTCCGGGGAGCCGTATCTGTCTTGAAAGATTGCTTTCATCTGCTTATCTCCAATCTTTCCCTGGTTGCTCACCCCACCTAACTCGGATTCTTGGTGGCCAATCCGTAATCGACGGCAGATGGGTTGAACCCTTTGACGAATAGCCATATCGGTAATCCGGCTTCGAAAACGGCTCCTGGAAGAAACACGGCTATTCCTGGACCGCTCTGAGTGTCAACAACGCCCAGAAGGTCAAGCAAGACACCCGGGAGCAGTATTGCGTAACCTATAATACCTAAGACTGTTATGGGTCGAGGAATAAGCCTTGACTTGTAGAATAGGTAAGTAACCATGAGACCGGCGATACCGTTGAAGAGTAGAACGAGCTGCCAGGTCCAATAGCGGAGTCCATGAAACTGGGCACCCAAAGCTTGGAAGACCGAAGCATCCGCATCTCCCGCTGTGACATATTCCTGACTCACGGTGATGAGCAATAACGCACTGACCAGGTAGATAATAATGACTGCGAACTCGGTGACTCGGAAACCAATGTACCCGAGCGCCATGGCTTCGCCATGCCGTTTTAATACCGGAAACAACAGAACGGAGATGCCAACAATCGCAAGGCCATCAATGAACGCGATAAGTACTCCCAATATCACTCGAGCTCGGTTTTGCGACGCACGAGTAAGATAGTCCTGAGCATCCAGAACAGGCGACTGCAATACATCATCGCCTATAATGAATGTGGCGGTCGCGGTTAAGAACAGCACCCCCACTAGTATCGCGGTCCTTCTGCTCGCCTTCATTTTAACCCCCTCTCGTCTAGTTGTTCAGTGCATTCTTCTCGGTTGTTTTTTTAGTATAGCTTTGATGTTAGGTCGTAGCAACAAAACTCATGGCATGTATCAGGTCACGTCATGTCATGTTCGCCCACTGCGTGTTCACATGTACCTATCGACCGAACGCCTCCCCTGGAGGGAGCCGGCTGTGAAATGAGAGTATTTTTTTAGAATTGTAGATAAGGCCGGAATGGCTTGGAACGCGCAGCCATCGGGACGATTGAGGTGCGCTCGGGCCATACCGGTGAAGTTTTATCGAAATCGCCCAAACAGATCCACTGACCGATGGTTCGATGAGGAGTTTTGCAGATTCAGGGAAGCGCCGGACAGATAGGGAATGCAGAGTGCCCCCTGAATCTCCTCATCCATCTAGCCCAGCACCACCAGGATCTTCGCCGGATCATTCCTTGCATCTCTTACGATCATGTTGATTGTGTGACGGAAGCTGTGAGGCGTCAGCCATCTGTCATCCGAATTAATCCCGGCACGCTGGAGAGCCTTTTTGAACCGCCAATGGTCTCTCCAATCTCATCGCAACCCTTCCCTCGCGAAAATCAACTTACCGACATCGGAGCACCAGTAGCGGTGGGAGATCTGGAGTAATCTTAAGGGGTGCAGGTTAGTCAATTTAGACGATATGGCTATTAATTGGCTTGACTATCCACGATCGCGTCTCGATACTTTTCGAGGAGGTCCTGGAGCATCTGGTCACAGCCCCAGGAAGAAGCAGCGAGCCAACTAAACAGCAATTCTCATTTTGGCAGACAACGTCGGTATGGCATGATTATCGATTTTTA
>CAZVHJ010000071.1:0-25299 GCA_964627715.1 uncultured Spirochaetaceae bacterium
TCCTTGGCGATCTGCAGGACCGACAGGCGGGTGATCCCGGGCAGGATCGTGTCCTGCAGAGAGGGGGTCACCAGGGTGCCGTTTTTCAGCAGAAAGAAGAGGTTACAGGAGGAGCCCTCCTCGAAGTACTTCTGCTCCTCCGCGTCGAGGAACAGCGCTTCCATGTAGCCCTGGCTCTCCGCCTCCTTCTTGGCCAAAGCGCTGTTCACGTAGTTGGAGGCGCACTTGATCCACCCCGTGCCGCCGCGGTGAGCCCGGACCCGACTGGTAGTGACGGCCCGCGAGCGGCCCGGCTTGAAGTAGGAGCCAACGGGAGTGGTGATGATTACAACCCAGGGATGGGCGCTCAGGTTGACCCCGATGCCGCCCTCTGTGTAGGCGAAAGGCCGGATATAGACTGAATGCCCGGCGACGAAGTTCTCATTCTCCCAGGCCGGATCGTAGCTGGGTGTAAAACCCAGTTCCTGGTTTCGCCTGACCACCTCTCGGATGGCCTTGAGGAACAGTTCCTCCGGGAAGGGAGGCATGAGCAGTCCCTTCATGGAGTTGTACATCCGCTTGGCGTTCCCATCGGGGCGGAAGATTTTCAGCGATCCATCCTTCTGAGGAAAGGCTTTCAAGCCCTCGAAACAGCCCAAGCCGTACTGGGTGGTGAAGTTGACCAGGGGCAGCTCGGGAAAGGAGTTTCGCTTCTGCAGCAACTCCCGTTGCTTGTCCTCCGGCAGGGCGGCTTCCTCCTGGGGGCTCAAGTGCTCCTTCTCGATGTACTGCTCCTCCCAGGTATCCGTGGGCCCGTATTTGGCCAGATACACCCAGGGGTAGATCTCCAGCGTAAATCCTTTGGCCATGGCGACGCTCCTCGTTCGATGATTTTGCACCCTATACTATCCCTGCCCGCACGGGCGGTCAAGTCGAAGCAGTCTTTATCCGAAGTGAAAAAAATGCAGTTAGATTCCCACGGAACGGTCGATGATAGAACCAGAATGAACAACACCAGGGACCACATTGTCTTCTTTTTCGCTCAGAAGATGTACTACCTCGAACGGATCGGTAAGACCGAAGCTTACAACCGGCTGATCGATCTGTTCGAACAAATCAACCTCGACAGCCTATTAAACTATCTCACCCGCTACTACTCGATAGACATTTCCCGGGAGCTGGATGACTTCTTTCTAGAAGAGGGAGAACTGGTGTTCATAAGCCGCAAGGGTGATCACCGCTACAAACATGTCTATCGGGACAACAAGCTCTGGCTGGTGGGCATAGAGCTTCTGGAATAGCAGAGTTCTATATCCACCGCTCCGGAATATCATATTACGAAAAACACCGACGAAGTCTGTTGATTGCATTCTGAAGGAGCGCTACTATGATGAGCTGGGCAACAAAAATGGTGAAAAAGAGCGACTCGAAAACAGAGGTGCGCTACATCGTTAATGACAATGACGAAAGGACCGAGGTGGTGCTGCCGATTGAGTTATATGAAGCGCTCCTTGATGAGGTCGAAGAGCTGCAAGACATCAAGGATTTCGATGAAGCGCCTGATAAAAGATCCGAGGCCAGCCGGAAGCAAGAAAATGAAGAATCGCGAAGGGTGGCGCATTCGGGTTGGAGACTATCGTGTGATCTATGGTGTCAATGAAAGTGAGTTGGGTCGAGGGTGCCTGATTTACTGCAATACATGCACGTATAACTACAGGTAGCGGCGGGAGCATGGTCAAACACGCGGTGATTCTGGCAGGAGGAGTCGGTACCCGGCTATGGCCTGCGTCGATACAACAGCACCCCAAGCAATTTCTCCAACTCGAGCAGGGACAGTCCCTCTTCACCATGACTCTGCAGCGCGCCATTCGCTTAGGAATCGAGGGATTCATCTTTGTCGTGACCCATAGGAATCATGCCGAAGGAATCGCCCGGGAGTGCGAAGAGGTTTTGACAGAGGAGACCTTTCCCTCATCCCGCGTCATAGTTCTGGCAGAGCCGGAGGGGAAAAACACAGCCTTGGCCATCGCCTATGCCTGTACCGTGCTCCGGCATGCCGGGTGCCCTTCAGATACGCTGATCGTTCTACCCGCCGACCACACCATCGAGCCGCTCTCTGTATTTGTCCAGGATGTAGACAATGCTGCACGCCTGGCTGAGCAGGGCTGGCTGGTTACATTCGGGATACCGCCGGAGCGGCCGGAAACCGGCTACGGATATATAGAGGTCGCCGAACAGCTCGATCGGGGATTTCGGGTGCGAAAGTTCAGGGAAAAACCGGATGAAGCAACGGCGCAGTCCTTTCTTGCCCAGGGAAATCACTACTGGAACTCAGGAATGTTTGCGCTCCGTGCTGACCGATTTCTCGGAGAGTTGGGAAAGTATGCACCGGATGTAGCCCGGCCATTTCTCGATGCGTCACTTCCCGGGATCCCGCAGCGCCCTTCGATTGGAAATACACCGATCATGCTCCCGGTCGGAAAACAGATCGAGGAGATCTACAGGGGGACACCTTCCATCTCGATCGACTACGCCGTGATGGAGCATAGCGATCATTGCGCCATGGTGCCGGCTCGATTTTCCTGGAGCGACGTGGGCAGCTGGGACGTGGTGGCCGAACTGTTCGGATCCGAACTGGAGAAGCGCCAGGCGAAACACCTGATCAAGGTGGAAGCTGAGGGGAATTTTGTTTTGTCCGATGTCCCTGTAGCCCTGGCCGGAGTAAAGGATCTGATCGTGATCGTAAGAAACGGCGCTGTGCTGGTTTGTAGGAGAGGCAGATCTCAGCTTGTCAAGGACGTGGTGCAGACCCTGAAAGATACGGAACGTTCAGATCTGCTGTAGACGCTGCTCACCCTGATTCGCTCGTTTTCAATTTCATGCTTAGGGCTTTTCTTCCACTTTGGAGAGCCGTTCCAATACACGAATCAGTTCGTCCCGCAGCCGGTTGTTCAGGTGAACAGGGCAGTCGCTGTTTCCTATCAAGCCGATTTCGGCGCAGAGAGTTCTGTACACCCGCTGTTCTCTCTCCACGCGTTTCAAATATTCATCCCTCTGCTTGTAGAGGTTCACCAGAACGCCCCGTGTTTTATACTTGTCCTCTCGTGCAAACGACAGAGTTGAACACAATCGACAGATTTGTTGAGCCTGGGCCGCCAAAAACGGAGACAGGTCTTTCAGGGGAGCTCTGTACAGCAGATCCCGCTTATTCTCCTTCTCCATGCGCCTGGATTCTTCTTCCGTGAGGATGTCTAAGTAATTCTTCTTGATGCTGCCGAAGATACGCTTGAAAGTAGCGCCGAAGTTGGCCCGAAACACATCTCGTTTGTCCTCTTTGATGGCGGGCAGCAGCTCCTCCATCTTCTTCTTCTCCTTCTGATAGACGGCCAGCTGCACGAAGATGTTTTTCACGAACGGGTGTTTCTGAAAGCTCGGATCCTGCTTGATCCGGTTGCGAATGTCCGCCAAGACGGCATTGACCTCAATGTCTTCGGCGGAGATGGTTTGCCCAGCTCTGCTCTTGGGAAGGGGGATGACCCCTGAGCAGAGCAGCCGCTGCAGCAGGATGACAAACACAAGATCCTTGAGCGGCTGCTCCCGGGCCTGCAGCTCCTCGAAGCGGACCGATTGAAATTGCACCGCCTCCAGGGTGATGAAGGTCCTGCGCAGGATCATGCCTTTGTATTCGATCAGTCCTTCTTCCACGGACCGGCGCAGCTCCTTGGCCAGTCTCTCCAGCTCCTGAGCGGACATTCCGAGGTGTTCGATCAGGGTGTATTGGTCTTTGCTAGCCTCCCGGAGATCGATCCAGTCCCCGCTGATGCGCCGTTCAAGGTCGTGCATGTGGGATTATTGTATTTCTCGAGCTCGATATAATCAATTGTGAAAATATTAGTAGAAACCGTGTTACGCCACCGAAAATGAAACCGATTATTTGCACTTGACTTTCCTGGATGAGTACTGGTAAAATCATGAACATTATTGATGGCGGATGTATACGGTTGTATGACGAAAGCATTTGCCTTTTTCAAAGGAACTTGAGCAGGTGACGAGTCCTGTAGTATGCTGGTATATGGAACAGAGGGGGGGAATTTTTTTAGAATATGAGCTTGACCTTTGCTCCATATATGATAGACTAATATGGATTTAGCAGTATATAGGTTCTATATACTGTTGATAAAATATGTTAGGAGGGCGTGCCTGCCAAAGGGTTGAGGCCTGGCAAGCCGGTATCTAACACATTTGGGCACAATCGAGCCGTTGGCTCGAAGCAAAAATTTCAAGGAGGAAGAACAGAAACATGAAAAAGCTACTAGTTCTTTCTGTACTACTAGGGTTGATGGCTCTGCCGATGTTCGCCAGTGACATCACCTTCGGCGGCGATGCGACCTTCGGTTTCATAGGTGATTTCGGTGACGCCGAAGGCGAAAAAACGGACCTGACCTTCGACATCATGGCGGCTATCGACGACTACAGCTCGTTGACTATCAACGTGGACGGTGCCGAGACCTTGACGTTAGGGGGTATCAGCAAAGCCCTGGTCGCCACCGACGTCGGTACCTGGCTGGGACTCCCGGTCGGCTTGGTCGTCAACTGGGGATACGATGATCCCGATGCCAACGAGTTCCAGAGCATTTCCGGCTATGGGAACGAGGAAATCTTCGACTTTTCACCCGCTGAATACTGGGGACTCGATTTCTTGCTGTCCTACAACATCATCGAAGTCGAAGTGGCCTTCAATCCCGGCGTCGCTGCACTTGACATGGGTTATATCCTAGCCGGTCTGGCCGTCAAAGAACCCGTTGCCGGACTGAACGCAGAGGTCTATTGGTTCCAGGGCGGTGATGTCGCAACCGACGCATTAGATATGGGACAAATCGGAATCGATGCCGCCTACTCCACAGAGGTTGCGGGAATCGGTCTAGACGCCGGTGTCGGCTTCATGTATGACATGGACGATGCGGCGACCGATGCCTGGGCCTGGGGCCTCGGTTTGGCCGCATCTGTAAGCATGTTTGACATCACGGTGGGTCTTGACGGGAATGAGACCGACGTTTTCCAAGAACTCTCAGCTTCCGTAGAGATCGCCCCGATCGATATGGCTACTCTGTACGTTGGTGTGGATACGGATTTCGCCGAAGCAGCGGCGGAAACCCTCCAGGGTGCTGATATCGGTGTGAACCTCCACATCGGAGCCGTAGAGGCGTATCTCGGTTACCTCATTACTACGGTTGGCGCTGGCGAGTACAACGCCGATTTCGGGGACGTTTGGTCGCTCGACGGTGGTATGTACGTCAAGTTCGACGTGGACTACTAAGAAAAAATCTTAGCAAAAACAAGGAGCCATCCTCCAAAAGGGGTGGCTCTTTTTTTTAACTGCTTAACTGCTCTGCAGGCGCGACATGATGTGTCAGGCCACGGAGGAATGCTATAGTGAGAGTGTGGCTGCAGGCTTTCTTCCTCCCGATTCCACAGGATATGTGGTGTCGTCGGGAAACGGTTGAGAATGGGACTTGGTTGATACCTACTCTATCTGATCGGACAATCCGTGCACAGTTAATGGTTCCTCAAAATTCGAAGGGGAACTCAAAACGGTGAAGCACCCGGTCTTTTGATTCGAAAAGCGGCACGTACACTGTGGCCAGGCCGTAGTTCGGAGTGTTGCCCACGAACACGACATAGCCCCTCATCTCCCCCGGCGCCGGGATGGTGAGGGAGTTCGGCAAAACTAGGTCTTCGATGATCTTTTCCCTCCTCGCTTTGTGTACGCCTTTGGTGCCTGCATCTTCGTCCCTGAACTCCCAGTGTTGACCCAGCTGAAAGCGGTTGTAGGGCTGCAATGATTTGCCCCCGTACTGCAGCTCGAGCCGGTTCATGAAGAATAGCACCGCTTCCGGACCCTGATTCTTCACGGTAACCTCAAAAACGATGATCCTCCTCAGTTGCATTCTGTAGTAATCGGTCAAGAATGGATTGATTTCTTCCCGGAATTTGGCTCTAAGGATGGCTTCATCGAGAAACCGCGCGGTTGCGGTTAAGCCCTCGTATGTTTCAGTCTTGATCGGCCGGTCCTTGACGCTGAGAGGCGTCCTTTGAGTCAAACAGCTGCTGACCAGGAGAGCCAGGGCGGCAATCCCCGCTAGGCGGAATGGCAAGCTCGTGAATCTCATAGTATTATCCTCCTTGTGGGAGCGTGGGCAGTATCTTAGGGTTTATCAGAAACCGTGTCAACAATCACTCCAGCGGATCACCTCATCGGAAGACATTCACACAAAAGATTCAGGATGCGGTGTTATTCCCCGCTCGGATGATCAACGTGAGCCCCTGCCCGGGTGGCGAAACAGCCTCGATGCTCCACCCATGGGCGGTGAGTATCGAGCGCACAGTAGATAGCCCCAGCCCAGCTCCTGCCTCCCGGCGGGAGCCGGTGCTGCGGTAGAAAGGCTCGAAGATTCTCTCGAGTTCTTCCTTAGCCACCCCCGGTCCGCTATCCTGGAAGACTATAATTACCTCTCGGTTTTCCTGGGTGGCTAGAAGACGTATCGTATCACCCTCCCGGGTGTAGCGTAGGGCATTGTGAAACAGATTATCCAAGGCATGTGTAAGTAGGCCCTCGTCTCCCGGCAGCTCGAGCTCGTCCGAAAACTCGATGTTGCAGTCGAAGCGCCTGCGAAACACCTGGGCATCCGAGGCAAAGACCCTGCTCAGCTCGGAAAGGAATCGGTGCATTCGGATTGGGCGGTGTCGCAGCTCCCACTGGCCTGTGGACATCTTCACATAGTCGATCAGCTCGTTGATACGGGTTTCCAGCACACCTGACTTGTCGCCGATGATGGCCAGGTGGTGCTGCAGGGTTTCAGGATCTTCGGCCAGACCGTCCTGAATTGCTTCCAGATAGCCTTTGATGGCCGTGAGAGGGGTCTTCAGATCGTGGGACACAGCCATCAGAAAGCGAGAGCGCATAGCCTGTTCTTCCTTCAAGGCTTTGCGCATGGACTCGAAGGACAGCGTCAGTGTCGCCAGCTCGTCCCTGCCCTGGGTTTTAAGCTCAAACTCCAGATCGCCTTTGGCTACTTGGGCGGTGGCCTTGTCAAGCCGCTCGATACCTTTGAGCAAGGAGCGGGTCACGACCACGATCAGGATCGTTGCTGCGACAACGACAAAGCTCATATACGGCACAGATCCTTCGAGTCGCAAAGCGACCAGAGCGACCTTGCCCGGGTGACGTGGTACCTGCGAGATCACCGCTCCCACGGCATCGCCGTCTACAAGCACCGGGATCGTTATGGTACTGAATCCCGGTTTGTCCGTGAAAGATTCATATAGCTTGTTGGCTCCGGGGATTTCTCCCGTCTGAAATCCCGGGGTCGTTGCGAAAATGATCGTGCCGGCGGAGTTCGTGACAATGATTTCCTCACCTTCTGGAAGAGTATGCAGGGCGGACTCGGGCGCCCCGCTTCGCCACGCCTCTGGGAGCTCCTCATCGGTCCAACGCGCCATACGCAGGAACCGGTTAGCCGGCGAATACCCGGTTTCCTGGGTGGACAGGCCGCGCAGATAAAATACAAGGACCGGGAAAATCATGGCCAGCAGGCAAACTCCTGCAACCAGAACAAGCAGCTTGGACCTGTAAGTCATTCTTCGAGCTCCAGAGCCGTCGGGTTGAAGCGGTAGCCGGCCCCCCGGATTGTTTCGATATACTGGGGCCGTGTTGGGTCGAGCTCGATATGCTTGCGCAGCCGCTGTATGTGCACGGCCACGGTGGTAATATCGCCATACTCCTGACCCCAGACTGCAGAGTAGATCTGCTCTGGCGTCATTGACACTCCGGGGTTAGTAGTCAGGAGCCTGAGAAGCTCGAACTCCATAGGGGCCAAGGGTACCCGTTCTCCCTCTTTCTCAAGGATGTGGCCCGGAAGGTCCAGGGTAAAGGGACCGAACTTCAGAATTTCCATCGAACTTCTGGCTCGCTGGTCTTTTCGGGCTCGTCGCAGGTGAGCCCGTACCCGAGCTGCGAGAACCTTGGGTGAGAACGGTTTGGTGACGAACTCATCTGCGCCGATTCCGAGGCCGAGGACCAAGTCTTCGTCCTCGTCCCGGGCTGAGACGATCAACACCGGGATATCGTTTTCCCGGCGAAGTTCATGGAGGAACTCGAAGCCGTCCATTCCCGGTAGACTAATGTCCAGCACGATCAAGTCGAAGTCTCCTCGGTTAAGTTCCGCGAGGGCGCTTTCCGCGGTCTCCACCAGCAGGGTCTCCAGACCTTCTTTTCGCAGATACAGACCGATGAGATCACCGATTTCCCGCTCATCTTCGACAATAAGCACTCGTGCTTTCAACAATCCTCTCCTCGAGATTGGGTTTTTACCATTTCGATCAACTGACAAGCCGTTTGCATGTCTCTTCAATGTTGTTTCAGACGGCGGTCACCAGCATGGAGAGAATTCCAGTGATTGCCAGCTTGAGCAGAGTACGTTTCACATCCCCATAGCGGATCATGTACAGGGGTTGTTGACTGTCCAGCCTGAAATCCTCCTCAAACATGAGTATGTTCAGTGCGTAGGGATCTCGTGCGCTTCTTGCACCGCGAAGAGCTTGATTCCTTCGTCTTCGAAGCGATTCTTTACTTCTGCCACTGCCTGGGCGATCTGTGCCGTCTCCTTTTCTCCGCAGTAGATGATGAGCAGAAAGTTCTCCTCCGGCCAGATTGGATCGCCCAACCTGGGATTCGAGTTACCGATACCCTGCACGGAAGGGATCTTGGTATAAAACCCTCCGACGCCCCGGCGCTGCAAGGCCTCGAAGATATCCTCTTCCACCGAATGATTGGCGATGATCTCCAGTCGCATTGTCATTCTCCTCTCTTCCTCTTGCGCCTGTTTTCATTGAACAAGGAATAGAGCACGGGTATCAGGAACAATGTGATAAGCGTGCTGGTGGTCAGCCCGCCGATGACGGTCACTCCGATGGGCTTTACCTGCTCCGACCCGGCTCCCGGGAAGAAGGCCATCGGAACCATGGCCATAATCGTGGTCAGAGACGTCATCAGGATCGGTCGCAGCCGGTTCACCCCCGCCTCCAGGCAGGCATCCCGGATGTTCATTCCCCGCGAACGCATCAGATTGGTATAATTCACCAGAACGATCCCGTTATTGACTACGATCCCGATCAGCACAACGATCCCGACTCCACTGAAGATGCTGAAAGGCTCTCCGGTCCACACGTACATCAGGATCACTCCGATGAACAGCAGAGGGATGATGAAGAGGATGATCAACGGACCCTTGAAGGACTGGAACAAGGCGGCCATCACCCCGAAGACCAGGATCAAGGCCATCAGCGCGATGACAGCCAATCCCCCGCCGGTCTCGCTCAGCTCCGACATAGAACCGGTGAACTCGAGGGAGAGCTCGTCGTCCTGAACGATATTATCAGCGATCAATCTGCGCAACCGGGCATCGACCTGGTTGGCTTTAGCGCCTGGCGGTAGGGAACCGGTTACATGGACCACCCGCTTCTGGTTTTCCCGGTTGATATCCACCGGTCCGGTGGACTTTTTCTGATTTGTGATACTGGACAGAGCTACGCGCTGCCCGGTGCTCGTGACTGTGAAGATTCGTTCCAGATCGGGTAAGTCGCTGCGATCCTCTTCGGCCAGGATCACAAGAACTTCATATTCCTCCCCGCTGGAGCGGAAGACCGTGGCGGTTGTACCGGCCATGGCTGCCTCGAGCTCCGCATTAACCGAGCTTATAGATGCTCCAAGGTCAAAGGCCTTTGTACGGTCAATGGACACCTCGACCTGGGGCAGCCCGGTATTGATGTCGATCTCGACCTCCATCACCGCCGGGAGGTTCTGTTTGATGAGCCTCTTGATCTGATCGGCCGTATCGAGGGCCCGGTTCAAGTCACTACTATAGACAGAGACCTCCACATCCGAACCGCTGCCCATCCCCCCGAAGCTCCCGAAGGAAAAGGTCGCATCGGGAAAATCGCCGTAGTGCTTCCTCTGCTTGGCCTGGGCGCTCCAGGAATCATCCCCTCCGGAGGTCAGGTCGAGGGTGATGAGCAGGTTACCCGTATTGGCGCTTGAAGAGCCACCAAAGAAACTTTGACCGCCCGCTGTGTTGATAATGTTGGTGTACCCAACGACCTCCTCCCGGGTGATAGCTTCCAACCGACGCATCACTGCCTCGGTCCTCTCCAACGGAGTCCCCGCGGGAAGCTGCACTTCCAGGTGCACTGTGTCGTCTCTGGCCGCCGGTGTGAATTGGAATCCGACCTTCGGAACTAATGCGAGTGAACCGGCGAGCAGTGCGATCACTGCAAGGACCGTAAGCCACCGGAATCGCAACACAAAACGCAACGCGATGCGATACACCGCTTGTATGGCGCGGATCGCCCCCGCCAGTAGCTCGTCGAGACCGCGTAGAAGCCGGTTGCGAACGGGCCGTTGCCGGCTGGTATAGACAGGCAGGGCGTAGCTGGCCAAAACGGGAACCAAAATAGTGGCCACCGCAAGGGAAACCAGCAGGGCGATCACCACTGTAAAGGATAGATCTTTCACTATCTGGCCGATCATCTCCAAGCGGTTGCGGAAGATCACCAGGGGCAGAAACACACAAACCGTGGTCAAGGTTGATGTGCTTATGGCGGTCATCATCTCCTGGCTTCCCAGAACCGCTGCGGTGGCAAGCTTGCTCCCTTTCTCCCTGTATTGATAGATGTTCTCTAGGATCACAATGGAGCCGTCCACCACCATGCCCAGCGCCAGAATGAGCCCGGTCAGGGAGATCATATTGAAGCTGATGTCTAGAAAGTACATCCCGATTACCGTGGCCAGGATGGCGACAGGAATGGCGATTGCCACGATCAGGGTGGTTTTTACCCTCCGCAGGAACAGCAGCAGCACCAGGACAGCGAAACCCACTCCATAAAATGCCGAGGATACGACCTGTGATATCGAATTGCGCACCATCGTGGTGGTGTCCATGACCGCCACAACCTCTATCCCTTTAGGAAGCTGGCGGTTAATCTGTTTGAGCTGTTTCTGTACCTGGTCGGCTACTTCGATGGAGTTGCTGCCGCTCTGTTTCATGATCTGGATGTAGACCCCAGGTTCGCCGTTCACATAGACCACACTGCTGGCATCCCCGTAATCCCATCTGACATCGGTCAGGTCCCGAAGAAGTACGGCCTGGCCTCCCCGATAGGCAATTACGGTGTTCTCAATGTCCTTCAAGCTTTTAAACTCCCCTGCGGTGGTAACTACATAACTGCGGCCGCCTTCAGTAATATCTCCGCCGCTGCCCTCGACATTCTGGCGCGCCAGGGCGGTGGCGACTTCGGTTAACGAGACCTTATAGGCTTCGAGCCTGTCTTGCGGTATCTCCACCCGGACCATCCGCTCCCGGCCGCCTTGAACACTAGTGGTTGCCACACCTTCGATCCGCTCCAGCTGAGCCTGGATGGTGTCGGTGGCCAGGCTGTACAGTTCCTCCACGCTGCGGTCTCCGCGCACGGCCAAGCGTAGGATCGGCATAGAGGAAGGGTTAAACTTGAAAATGGTAGGGCTGCCCGCCCCGTCAGGCAAACTGTCTCGGACCCGCTCGAGGCTGTCTCGCATATCGTTGGTGGCTTCGGCGAGATCCGTACCCCACGTGAAGGAGAGCACGATCGTGCTCGAACCCTTGGAAGAAGTGGAGGTCATTTCCTCCATATTGGTGACATTAGCCAGGGCGCCTTCCAACATCCGCGTAACATTCTGTTCGACCGTCTCGGGTGCTGTCTTTCCGTAGCGGCAACTGACCATGATGATGGGCGGTTCGATTTCAGGGAATTGATTGATTGGAAGCTGAGTGATCATATAAGCGCCCAAACCTATGACCAGGGAGAAGACGACCAGCCAGGTCACGGGACGCGTGACAACCCGTTTCGCCAGGCTCATGCATCGCCTCCTGACTGCTCGCTACTGATGATCCGTACCTCAGCTCCGTCGGACAGTAAGCTCTGTCCGCTGACAACAACCTCTTCGCCGCTTGTAATCCCGCCGGTAATCTCCACCATCCCTCCAGCCGAGATCCCGAGGCTCACCGGCCGTTGGATGGCGCGGTTTTGTTCCACGACGAAGACGACATCTTTACTATCCTTTCCGTCCCGGTTAACCACGCAGTCGACTGGGATGGTGAGGACCCTATCCCGTTTATCGATGATCAGCCCCACGGTTGCGTACATGCCCGCTTTCACCCGGCTGTCGGCCTTGTCCAGCGCAAGGGTCGCTTTCATGGTTCGCGAAGTCGAATCAACCACCGGGCTCAGCTTTATAATGCGGCCAGAAAACTCCTGCCCGGGCCAAGCAGCAAATGAGAATATTGCCTCGGTACCCAGGCGGACCTTACTGATGAAACGCTCGGGAACAAGCGCCTCGACCTCCAGAGCGTTCAAGCGACCGATCGTAGCAATCTGTGTGGTAGTTGAAATCGTGTCGCCTACCTGCACCGCTACGGAGGTGATTGTACCTGAAATCGGAGCAGTAATTGGACTTTCCGTATACTCCTGACCGGGTTTTGAAGGATCGACTTTGGCGATGAGCTGGCCTTTGCCCACGCTATCGCCTACATCGACCAGGACCGCCGTCACCCTGCCCGCGATGTCGGCGAATGCGTTCACTTGATATTCGGCCACTACCTCGCCGCCGATCTCCAGGGTTTTGCTGATCGAACCCAGGCGGGCGTGGGTCGTGGTCACAGCGACCACATTGGTGGGTGACCCGCCGGGGTTTGCTAGTGAAGGCGGTCCCGCAGGCTGAGATGCACCGTCCTCCATACTTTCAGAACCGTTCTGCCTGCTGAAACTGCAACTCGAGAGGATGGTCAGGGATAAGAAAAGGATGACAGCGGCCTGCGCCATTGTTCTTCGTTTTCTATCAGTCATGGTGTTCCTCCAACTTGCTTAAAGTGGTATTCAAAGAATAGCTAAGGTCTATCAGGCCGGAGAGATAGTTGTACTTCTCGTTTAAAAGGGAGAGCTTTGCTTTCTGCAAATCGTCCGAGGCGTTCTTCACCTCCAGAAGCTCTTCCGTACCTGCCTGATACGCCTTTTCGGTCAGCTCATAGGCTTCCTGGGCCAGGGACACATTGAGCTGCAGGGCCCCTATGGAACGAAGGGATTTCTCCAGCTTAAGCACGATAGATTCTACTTCGATCCTTGCTTCTTTCCGATTCTGTTCCAGGCTCAGGCGAGCTTTTTGGATGCTGTCGTCCAACTCCGCCAACTTCAACTTGGTGGAGGAACCCGGGATGAAGCCATCTAGAGGAACCGAAACAGCCAGGGCAAAGTAGCCGCTGTCAGACCAGATATCCCCATTGCCCCAATTGGAGGCAAATGGATCGTTCAAAGTCGGCGCAATAGAGGCTGATAGAGACAGGGTGGGACTCAAGCTGGATTTTTCTTGCAACCGCTTCTGATTTTCAAGAATCTCGATCTGCTTGAGCAGGCTCTGAACATCGAGCCTGCCACTTAGGTAACGCCGAAGGAGCTCCTCGGGATTGAACCTGTACGCCATTGCCTCGATGGCGCCTTTCAATATCAGCTCATCTTCAGTCTCCAAGCCAAGGAGCAGCTGAAAACCCATCAAGGAGTTCGTGTAGGAAACCCTCTGCTCCTCTAACGCGGGTTTGAGATTCTCCGCCGACACCCTGGAAGAGAGCACTTGGAGCCGCGGAACGAGACCGGCCTGGTAGTTCACCAGCGTTTGCTGGTAGCGCTGCTCTGCCGTGGCCAGCTCCTGCTCTGCCAGCCGGATACTCTCCTGGGCCACCAGCAGACCATAAAAGGCCTTACGTACGTTCCGCTCTAGCTGGCTCTTCGCCGCTTGATAGCTGATAAGCCCCTTTTGATAATTCAGTGCCACGGCACGGATCGAATCGATCTTTGCCGCCGAGAGCGGCAGGCTGGCCTCTATAGCTAAACTGAGGTTCCATGGCGAGGAATTCTGGCCTGAAATGGTGCTTACCTCGTTCAACCGGCTAAGCGAGGCTGAAGCGTCGATTGACGGCAGGAATTCGTTCCAAGCGTTCTTCTGTGCCCGGGCGGCTGTTCCTAGGTCAATCTGCTCGGATTTCAGTTCCAGGTTGTTTTCTATGGCCAACCGGACCGCTGTATCTGCATCAAGAGTCAGTGTTCCAGCGCTCGTCGGTAGAAACACAGCTAGGAACGCAAGAGTTGCAAGTGTGGATGTTCTGTCCATTTCAAGTTTCTCCAAATCATGAACCTACCGGGCAGAGCGCGGCACTGCCCGGTGCAACAAATACCAAAGCTCTTATTTGTAGGGAGGGGCAGTAACGACCGTCCCTGCCGGAATGTCTATCCCCCATCTGCATTCGGGACTACGATAGCAGCTGACGGCGTATGGAAAAATAAACAACACATTAACAATGGGAAAACAATGGATGAACAATCGGGGATGGATCGATCACGTCGCCTCCAGCCAGATGACGCGGTTTTCGGTCGCCCGGACGTTCATCGTCGGGCCTCGACTTCCAGCTCGAGCCAACTCCAGTATTGAACATCGTACCCACACAGCAGGCAGCGCACCCTATTCTCCGGCTGATAATTCCGCCTCTTAATGATATGTCCGCACCTCAAACAGACGTACCAGAATGGCTGGTACATCTCCAGGTCCTTCTTTGGGGCCAGCGCCAGGGACGGGCTCCCGAGCCTTAATAATGCATTTCTGACGACCTCATACTCCCTCACTAGTTCCAGAGGCGGCGACTCCTCCTTCTGTACGGTCTCGCAAATTTCCACCTTGAGTAACCGGAAGCGCGCCTCGACCTTCTCCAGCCGGCTCATGGCAACACCCAGCTCAACGTGGCCAGCAACAAGATGCCCCGAAATGTGGAGGCGGAAATGCTATTAACCCGGACTCTCGATTGCCAGGAATGTAGTTGACCCGGCGGCCGCGGCGCCGGGTCCGGGGCAGACTCGGAGAGCCACGCAAGAGGCTGGCACGCAGCATGGTGAGGTGTACCGCCGTGTTGCAGCGCTCTGGTATAACGGGCTAGATCGTTGGTTTTCGATATCTTCATGACCTCTTCCCTTCTTGAGAAAGTCTGCGGACAGACCTATCTAGACACAGCCACCGCAACCGCCGATTACTCATTTGAGTGATAGGAGAAATTGCGTAGTTTGTACCTGCAGCTGAGCGTCTCCGTGCGAAAACCGAGTAACCCTTTCTTGATCGTTTCAACAAGGGTAATCTCAGAGGGGTACACACGGTGAGTGTCTTGTTCATAGGTGTATAGAAATACCACCACGACCTTGTTGCGCTTTCCTTTATTTGAATACAGTGTTGCCGTGCATTTAGACGGGGTACCCGTACTATTTGCTACAGCCATGTCTCCTTTCACCGTCAAACCGTCTTGCCGTAGGACAAAGGGGAAACTGGTGCATTCTTTCCCATGATCCATTATCAACGTAGGTTCGGACTCGAAATTGATCTCTTTCTGGTCGGACGGAGAGAAAGGATTTATCAGACGTGTTAACTCAAGCACCCAATTGCCGTCGGTAAGATCGGAGATCTTCTCGATCTCTTCTTCACTCGGTTGTTTCATTTGCATCTTGCCTTCGCCTGGCGGGCCTCCACTTGAGGGACCTCCACCTGGTGGGCGTCCACCTGGCGGACCTCCGCTTGGCGGGCCATACTTTCTTGTGTAGGTGCTTTGAATCGAGCCATCAGGCAGTAGCTGCAATATGATCGTGCCGCTTTCGCTCCGGGTTTGTCGTCCGGAGCGATCAAAGAACTTGATTTCCGCTTCGATTTCTTGTGGAACAAGGTTCTTACTTGCATGAATGATCGCTTCCGCCCTCGCTCGCAGGACTGAGTTGGCCTGTTCTTGAGCAACAGCGTACTCACACAACCCGAACAGGAAAGCAAAGACAAGAAGTGCCGCAAGCGAACCGGCAATCACTTTCATTGTGTTGGCCGCGTACTTACATTTGACTAATAAATACGATTGCATTGAACGATTTCGTTGCATGTGCACGCCTCCTCTCCCCAAATAAGTTCTGTTCTCTCCATTAGCAGTCTCCTTGCTTGTGGATTCCCTGTAGTGTTATGCATGATTTGTGCCAAAACCGTGTCTGGTGCTGTGTCAGGAACAAGAATTGCTCGATTGCTATGCAGTGAATATTCCGAGTCTTGGATTTCTGGTGCTACAGCGCGTTTCTGATCAGGCTATCCCGTCACTCGAGTGTGCAAAATCTTCCGATATACTAAAAGTGTGCAGAGAATTTACACACTGAACGGCACTGGCTCTGGCAGCACAGTAGATTTTCTTGATTTTGGGGACAAGGTATTGAGAAGCATAGAATAGTGAAGATATTCTGCATTTTTTCCCTAAAAGTATGTATTGCCACCCAGCGAAATGACGAAATCCAGACTCAGGCCAAACAATGACAGATCGCCCTCTTTAGAGATTATTTGTCCATTGGTGAATTGGTAGCGTTTGGCCAAGTATAAGCGGATTGGAAACTGGGAAATCGTGAAACGTAAACCCCCTCCGACACTGAATTTGAAATCATCAAGAGTCACTCCTCTCAAATCGGAGACTTCCGACTCGGCTGCCACTCCATCTAAAAAGAACACCCACCATAGTAGCTGCTCGGAAATTGGAATACGCATCTCGAGACGATTGTCCCACAACGCCTTTAGGTCCTGCTCCAGCGGCCAGCCTCGGGCGATATTCCAACCGTCTATGTAGAGCAGGTCGTTGGTAATGGCGATCGTCTCGGCCCGCCAGAATTGGGGAAAAATGAAAGACCAGGAGGTATGGGCCGCCAGCACCAATTTGAAGTTCCAGTTCTCAAAAACAGGGATGTCAACAAGGGTTAGAAAACCTTCCAGAATGGTGTCCGTGCGGATATACTCCCGAGTTCCCAAGGGAAAACCCACCGCGAAGGTGACGCCTTGGGCGATGTAGAATCCCTTGGATGGGTTGAGGAAAAAGTCCCGTTTGTCCCAATAAAGAGTCACCGCCAGCTTGTTCACGTTTTTCCAAACATCAACACCGTTTCGAATATCCGGATCGAAGGGTCGAAATAGATCCTCATCGTAGATAATTTTTTCCATACCGGTGCTGATGCTGGAACGGGCCCCCAGCCAACCGAGGGGAGTCAAGTAACGATAGCCGGTAGAAAACGCAAGGGATAGATCCCAAAGCGTGTAGTCCATAAGGTACTGATCAGGGATCGACTCACCCTGCTCCAAGGCGTACTCGTAGTCTGTGATCCGATCGTCCCAATTGGGATCGCCGGAATCGATCGGCAGTCCCGTATCAGGATCAACCCAATAGCCCAGATAGGGGTCCGGTACCGCATTGTCTTCATCACCGCTAAAAACAGGAAAAAGACTGTCCTGGGCAATGTCAGACACGATTGCATGCTCCAAGCTGAGACTGATTCCGCCTGACCAACGGTAACCGAATAGCCATGGTTCTTCGAAGCTCAGAGAAATCATCTGGTCCTGTGTGGAAAGCTCTGTATTTATGCCGATCGATTGTCCCTTACCAAGAAAATTACTCTCCTCCCACTTGAGAATTCCCGATATGGGATAATCTCCTCCGGCGAAACTGACTCCAAAGTTGATGTTTGCGGTGTTGCCTTCCTCAACGTTGATCACCAAGTCCATTAGCCCTTCAGTGCTCCCAGCAGGAGTCTCCGGCTGGATGTCTGAGAAAAATTGGAGGTTGTAGAGGTTCTGCAACCCCTGCAGCACTTTGGCTTTACTAAAAATGTCTCCTTCCTCGAAGGGAAGCTCCCGATAGATTACGTAATCCTTTGTTTTATCATTTCCCTTGATAATTATATTTTCGATATGAGCTCTGTCGGTTTCTACGATCCGGATCGTATAGACGATTTCCTGCTTTTTTTCATCTCTCTTTTCCTCGCGGTTGATAATATTGAAGATGTATCCATTTTCATAATACAGATCCGATACCCGTTGTGTGTCCGCCTCTAGTTTCATTTTATCCAGTACATTACCAGGTTCCTGGCGAACCAGCTCCCGCAGGGTCTCATCGGAGAATATGAAGTTGCCCACAAAATCCATACCGCCATAGGTCCACTGCTTGCCTTCAGCGATATAGATCGTGATGATTAGATAGTTCCTACCTTCCTTCTCGTTGCGCTCAATCGTGCGTTCGACTTCCTCGATCTTGGCATCTACATACCCATGCTCGCCATAATAATCCAGAATTTGCTGCAGATCTTCCTCGAACTTCAATTCCTGAAACACTCCGCTGGAAAAGAGAGATTGGGGTTTTGTCTTCATCTGTCGGCGCAACGTTCCTTCCGATGCGAAACTGTTTCCCGAGAAGTTGATCGACTCTATCGTTGTCTTGGATCCTTCATTGATAAGGAACTTTACTATAACCGTGTTTTCCTCTTCTCCAGGTTCGAGAACAGCTTTGACAGAAGCATCTGTGTATCCTTTTTCAAGATACAATTCCACTATTGCCTTGGCGTCGAGTTCGGCCTGGCTTTCGGTGATCATATCACCCTTTTTAATAAGAACGCTATCCAGGATCTCCCCATTACCCAGCCGCCGATTACCCTCCACCATTACATCATACACTGTCGGCTTTTCCTGAACCGTGAACTCAATAATCACGCTTTCCCACGCGTCATCTCCGGGCTCGGCATTCGCTTCGATCGATTCGAAATAGTCGAGAGCATATAGAGTTTCCTGTATCTCCCAGAACGTCTCTATACTAAACTCGGTCCCTATGTAGGGTCGAACAATAGGCAGTAGCTCGTTTTCGGAAACAGTGTCCAGCCCTACAAAGGTAAAATCAGCGATCGGCTTGCCCATGTACCACTCTTCCTGAGCCGATAGAGGAAAGGCGCAGAGAATAAAAACAGAAGCCAGAACAATGGCTGTAAGTTGTGCGCCGAGGCGGCTGGCAGGGCTAGTTGCATAGATAGCATTGTCCACTTTCATGTTCTACAAGCTCCCAGTCCGCTCAGTCTGTGTCTTCAAAACGGCTCGGAATCGGGACACCGTCACCGATCAGTGCTCCCCGGTGTGCGAGGAATCCTCTTGGCGACGGAACTGAGGGATGGCCATTTGAGCTGGGGAACCATATTTTCACAGCTTCGTGTTCAATGTGTATTCCAGATCCAGCAGCGCCGCCTGGTAGGCGTATTCCTCAGCAAGCAGGTCGTGCTTTGCTTCCTGAAGATCATCGTACGCCTCTTCCACCGATATGAGATCTATCACACCGGCGTTATATTGGCTCTCGGTCAAATCATAGGTTTTCTGAGCCAGCGATACGTTTTGTTCACGCACGGCCATCGTACGCATGGATTTGTTCAGGTTCAGCAGCAGGGTAGTGATCGTGTCTTCTGTTTCCCGTAGTGTCTGGGAGAGCTCCAGGTGTGCCATTTGAAGGGTATCTTCCATTTCACTGATCTTCACCCTGCTTTGTGAGCCGGGCAGCCATCCGTCCAGGGGAAGGCTTACGTTGAGGGCTAGACTCCCCCCCTGGGAGTAGCTGTTCGCACTTCCCCAGTCCGCATGCAGCGGGTCATTCAAATTGGCTGAATAACTGTAAGAGAGTGAAAAAGCCGGCCCCAAATCGCTGGCACGGAGAAGCTTCTTCTCATTTTCCAGAATCTGGATGTTCTTCACTAAGTTCTGCACATCCAGGTTTCCAGAAAGATAATTCTGGATCTGCCGCTCGATGCCAGGGATTACTTCTTGCACTACGATCTCACCTTTCAGCTCGATCACGGTATTCCGCTCCAGGCCGAGCAGCTCCTTGAACTGCATCAGCGCCGTCTCGTATGTCACCCGGGAATCCTCCAGAGTCGGCTTTAGATTTTCCAGAGTCATCTGTGCGTTGAGAAGATCCAGCTCAGGAATCAAGCCCTTGTCATATTTGGCCTTAGACTGATCATAACGCTTCTGCGCCGTGGTAATGTTTTGTTGGACGAGCTTGATCTCCTCCACGATAAGCAGAAGGTTGTAGAAAGATTTGCTGACGTCCCTCTCGAGCTGTTTTTTCACGGTTTCCAGGCTGATGGTTCCGGCTTCATATTCCAGCAGCGCGTTCCGTAGCTGGCATAGAAGGTCCGAAGACACAGAGAGACTCGCACTCAAGCCGGCGGACAGACTTGCGGAACTTCCGCTGGATGAAGAGAAAGTTTCAGAAAGTACGGGGAAACTGCTGCCTACCCTCGCACTCAGGGAGGGCAGCAGGGTATTCCAAGCACTCTTCCTGGTTCTTTCTTTCATACGCAGATCAACGTATTGCGATTGCAGCGTCAGATTGTTGCTACGGGCAAGTTCCAAGGCGGTGTCCACATCGACAACAAGCGGTTCGCCGGCCTCTGACACCACGCCGGCCAGCGCAGCCAATAGCAAAACACATATCATTCGCTTTTTCATTTATTTCTCCTTGTTTGTTCAGACGAATCGACCACCTGTTCAGGCGCTTGCTCTTCGCGCTGACTATGCTTCGACAGTCTCAAACTGCCTTCACTGATTTGATGTGATTTCCTGTGATACCGAAGCAAGAAATGTGCCAAAAAGAGAGCTACGAATCAAAGGGAAGACAGGTCAGGGTGCAACAGGTACTCGGAGTGTCCAGAGAGAGTCGGGTGATTCAAGCGCAGAGCCGACCATTCGAAGAAGCGGGATCTAAGATCCCGACTTATTGTGCAAAATCTGCACAATTCCATATAGCAAGAAAAAAATTCACATATGGGATCATTTTCTGCTGGGTCTATCACGCATTTTGACAGTCCTTATCGGATCTCTGCAGCACCATGAAAGTCGTATACCTCCACCGACGGCTCCCCGGTCGCACTGTTCGTTTTGCCGATGAGTATGTTTGCATCGCCAGCGGTGAATATGGCACACGGTTTGCTTTGGATATTCAGTAATGAAAGCCAATGTTCAGGAGGACAGATATATGCGAAAAAGCAACGGAAGACGGCGACACTGGATTTGGTGGCTCGTCCTGGCCGTAGTAATGCTGGCCGGTGGCGCCGTCGCAGTATATTTATGGTTTCCGTTCAACGAGAACGGCGATCGTACGGCAGCCAGGTTCACGACCTACACGGTTGAGGCACTGACCGAAACCGATGTGATCCAGATCTCCGGTAACATTCAACCGATCGAAGAGGAGGATATCGGTTTCTACACCGACGGCAAAGTCGCTGCCGTCCATATCAAGGTAGGAGATTGGGTGGAGGCGGGAACCCTGGTAGCCGAGCTTGACAACAGCGCACAGCTCTACGACCTGGCGAGCCTGGATATGGAAATCGAGAATGCCAGGATTGCCGGTTCAAAACAGGAGCTGGCTTTGCTGGAGCTGAAACGCCAGAGCAAGGTTGAAGCCCTGGAGGAGACCCGGTTGTACACGACCATCAGCGGTTACGTGGTATCTGTCGACGTGCGGAAGGGAGAATCGATTAAATCCAAGGATTCGATCGATCCGATTATCCGTATCAGCAATTTCTCCTCGATGAGGGCGGAAGTGGAGATCGATGAGATCGATGTTCCTCGGGTCCGCATTGGACAAAAAGTAAGGTTCTTCTTTGATGCCCTTCCCGATGTGGAAATCTTCGGGAGGGTATCCGAGCTGCCCCTGGAGGCAAGGGTGACAAGTAGTGGCATTGCCGTGCTGGATGCGGAAGTGATCATCGACAGTCCCCCCAAACAGCTGGTGCCCGGGTATTCTTTCTCAGCGGAGATACAGGTCGGTGACCAGGAGAAGGTTCTCGTTCTGGATGAGAAAGCGATAATGGAACGTGACGGTCAGAAACTGGTCTTGCGAGTTCCCGCCGAAGCCTGGAGCAACCCCACGCTTACACCCGTGAAGACGGCCTCCTACGGGGCGGGCAAGGTCGAGATCCTTTCCGGCTTGTCCGAAGGCGACACGGTGATCGCGTCAAACGCGATGGACATATCATCCGACAACGCTTCGGATGAAAACAATGGAACCAGCCCGCTGCAGCTGCTGGGTCTGCCCGGAGGCGGGGCACCACCGGATGGAGGCCCCCCCGGCGGCGGCCTGCCGCCGGGCAGTGGCGGGCCTCCCAGCGGAGGAACTCCGTGAGACAAGAGACGACAGACAACCCAGGCGTTGCGATGATAGCGGCCGTGGATATCCGCAGGGATTATATGCTGGGTAAGACAGTAGTGCAGGCCTTACGGGGCGTCAGTCTGGAAATTTGCCGGGGGGAATTCGTTTCAGTCATGGGACCTTCCGGTTCGGGTAAATCGACGTTGATGCATCTCATAGGTTGTCTGGATACACCCAACTCCGGCCGGATCTACATCGAAGGGGAAGACGTATCAGAAATGGACGAGCGGGAGCTGGCGGAGGTGCGCAACTGCAAGATTGGTTTCGTGTTTCAGCAGTTCAACCTGCTGACCAGAATCAACATCCTGGAAAACGTCATGACACCGCTTATGTATGCCCGTGTTCCGGGCAAGGAGCGACGGCGCCGGGCGGCTGAAGCCCTGGAGCGGGTCGGCCTGGCGGACCGGCTCAAGCATCGACCCGCCGAGCTTTCCGGTGGACAACGGCAAAGAGTGGCTATCGCCCGGGCACTGGTGACCCGGCCTTCGATCATCCTTGCCGACGAGCCGACGGGTGCCCTGGACACAAATACAGGAAAAACGATCCTGGACCTGTTCCAGCAGATCAACGAGGAGGGGAAGACGGTCATCGTCGTGACACATGATCCGGAAGTAGGCGCCGCCTGCCGTCGAAGTATCCATCTACGAGATGGGATAGTGGAGTAGAGACTATGTTTTTCGAAAATATTAAACTGGCGTTAAAAGACTTCGGCAGTAATAAGCTCAGGACGTTTCTCTCTGTACTGGGGATCGTGATCGGGGTAGGATCAGTGATTACGATCACTACTTTGGGGCGTAGCGCTACGGCCAGTGTCACTGCGGAAGTGACCAAGGCCGGGTTAAATACGATTGCGGTAATGCCGGGCAGGAGCAGCGATAAGGAGGTACGCAGGTTGTTCACCGCCGAGCTGGCCCAGCAGCTGCAGGAGAAGGTAGAAGGGATCAATGCCGTGCTGCCGATCAACTCAGGGAGCTACCTCTTGAAAAGAGGCAAGGAAACCACCTATGGGACGGCGACCGCCGTTGAGGCGAAGTTCCAGGATGTTTTCAACTACGAGGTGGAGCAAGGGCGTTTCATTTCCGAGCAAGACAACGAGAAACGGAGCATGGTGATAGTGTTGGGGGAGCAGGTGGCTGCGGAACTCTTTTCCAACGCGGATGCGCTCGATCAACACGTGCGTCTGTCCCGCGAAGACGTAGCCCGCAGTTTCAAGGTGATTGGGGTCATGAAGAGTAAGACAGGTACCATGGGCATGGATTTCGATGCCTCGGTCTATGTGCCGATGAACACATACACTCAACGAATCAATCCCATCGAGAGTGTAGATAGGTATTTTATTAGTGCCGGAGATGGAGCAGACGTGCTGGAGGTTTCCGACAGGGTAAGCGATTTCTTTCTGGAGGTTACCAAGAATGAAGATTCCTTCCGCGTGATGTCTCCGGCCACCATGGCGAAAATGGCCACAGGTATTACCGATACCTTGAGTCTGTTTCTGACCGGCGTGGCGGCCATCTCACTGATCGTGGGAGGGATCGGTATTATGAACATCATGCTGGTATCGGTCACTGAGCGGACCAAAGAAATCGGTATCCGTAAAGCTCTCGGGGCCTCTCCCCGGGTGATCCGCGGCCAGTTTTTGACCGAGGCGGTGGCTCTCACCCTGTCCGGTGGGCTCATCGGCATTTTGATTGGCATCGGAATCAGCTATCTGGCGACGAGATTGTTGAAGTGGTCCTTTGTTCCTCAGTTTTCCGCCTTCCTCATGGCAGTCGGCGTCTCCAGTGCCGTAGGAATCTTCTTCGGCCTGTATCCGGCGGGACGGGCTTCCCGGTTGGATCCGGTGATGGCGCTCAACTTCGAATGATGGCTTGCGGTTGATGCAGCCAAGGGACAGGAGTATGTTTCAGATGCGTATGCAAATCGAGCGAATACGGGGAAAATTCAGAGGAGAATTGTTGTTTTACCTTTTTCTCATCCCGCTGTTTCTGATTCTCAGCATATCGCTCGTACTTTTAGCACGGGGAGAGAAGAGAAACAACCAGCTGCTCAGCCAGTACGAAGCTCAGCGGGCCATCATCACTATGGGCGAAGCGTTACGACGTGGGAAGAATCCCCTGCAGATGGCGGGTGACAACGTATTGGGCCTTGGTTCCTACGATTCTGAAGGGATCGCGATCGAGCACTGGGGCACCGCCCCCGAGACTGTGGAGTTCGCCGCATCTCCCGGAAGCCGGTTTGAATCGTCCCAGACGTGGAAAACGTACACCTTCGACAGAAAGAAACGCACCTTAGTTCTCATTGATATGGTGGGACCGCCATTTTCCGATCGCGCCGGCGGCCCGCCGCCTCCGCCCGCAGAGACAGCGGGAAACCCGTTTCCAGATCCGGAAATCAGACCCCCCGGTTCTGAGAAGGCGAACTTTATGGCAAAGTTCCCGGCTTATTTCTGGGTGGAGATCAGTACTGTAGAGTATTGGAAAAGGCAGGACATGCTTACCGCTGGGTTAATCTTTCTCTTAGTGTTTATAGCGGCCCTCGTCGTTATCACGCAGTACGGTCTGCGAAAGAGCAACAAATACCGCCAGAGACTCAGAGAACAGGAGCAGTTGGTGCATCTCGGTGAGGCGGCGCGCACCTTGTCGCACGAGATCAAGAATCCTCTGAGCGCTATCCGGCTGCGTACGGATATCTTGAAGAAACTCACTCTACCGGAGGGGGCTCAGGATCTGTCTATAATCCAGAAAGAAGTGGATCGTTTGGAGCTTCTTACCAACAGGATCGGCGATTTCTTGAAAAATCCTCGCGGAGATGTGGAGGTTCTGGACATCAGTTCCTTCCTGCAGGAGCTGCATGAGCGTATCGGAAACAGCGTGGGCTACGAGAATCGGACGAAAGGGCCCTGCTACGTCACCTTCGATCGGGACAGGCTACGCTCGGTGATCGAGAACCTGGTACAGAACGCCCTGGAAAGCGGCTCACCCCGAGAAGAGGTTACACTTCGCATCGATTCTACGGAAACCCGCGTAATGCTTACGGTCTTGGACCGCGGGGCGGGGATTCCCACCGAGATTCTCGACAAGATCTTCGATCCCTTTTTCACCACCAAGACCCGGGGTTCCGGGATCGGGCTATCCATCGCCAAGCGTTTTGTAGAAGCCACGGGTGG
>CAZVHJ010000072.1:0-24624 GCA_964627715.1 uncultured Spirochaetaceae bacterium
ATGTACTGATGAATGAATTGAGAACGCGGGCGCTGGAGAATACGGAGTTTGCCAAAGCGCAGTGCCACACTATTCGGCTAAGACTGTTGAAGATCGGTGCCCAGGTGTGCGTCAGTGTACGCTGCATCTATGTGAGCTTCGCTTCCGGCTATCCGTATCAGCAAACATTCTTCCAGTTCTTGGAGAACTTGAAAAACAACGTATACCCACAACTCTGCTGAGCTGTCTCAAGACCAACGGTTACTGTGATACTGAGGGAGAGGTCTGCCCTGAGACCAGGGCGCTTGCCATTTTCTCCCTCTTCACGACACGACTTTTCCCTCTCGCCTTCCCAAGGCGATCCCATAGAAGTGGAGGAGGCCATCCTCCAGTCATTCGCGAGCTGACAGGCCGCGCCAGGCCCCGTTCATCGCCGATAAGCGGGGCGTGTGAGAAATGCAGGTTAGCCAATAACGTTTGTTTTAATGCCAAAGATTGGGAATTTGTCGGCCTACGTGCTTCAGCTCTTCGCGAAGAATCCGGCGTAGGGTAGTTTCGTCCACTGGGCGAGATGATTTTCCCAGATACTCCCGAAGGGTTTCATTCATCATGGTCTGATAACCTCTGCCAGACTTATCCACCCAACGGCGGAACTCCTCCAGCACATCCTTGTCGATGTAGATACTAATTCTTCTCTTTCCCTTCTGAGGAACTACCGCACCACGCTTGGCTTTGGAGAAATCATATTCCTTCTTCATGGTGCTTTCTTTCCGTTGTGGTCGCGGGCTGAGCTGATATCAATCGGATATCTTCACCGTGATATGTATAGACGACAACGAGGATACGACCAAGGGAATCCGTTCTAACAGTCACGAATCTTTGTTCACCTTCGCTCTCAGTATCCTCCCTGGTGAGCGCTTAGGGATCAGAAAGAACCATTTCAGCATCTGAAAAACGGACACCATGTTTCTCTACCTTACACTCAAAGCTCCCATATAACCTATGTCGGCTGGCTCTCTTTACCATTCGGTGAGTAAACGAATGGCAAGCCTCGGAATCTCTGGAGGCAGCCGAAGTCCGCATGCCCTCAGCCATTATGCCGATATCGGCATAAGAGACATACCCATGCTTCTCAATACGGGGACCGAAAGCTGTCCGCAACGGCCTGAGCCTTCAAACACAGCTCCGCCGCCTTGAAGGCATGGCTCTGGGTCATGGCCTGTTCGGTTCGGTTGAGACAGTCTAGGATGAGCTGACCGAAGAAGGGGTAACCCACCTTACCGGCCAGCGAGAGGTGCCTTTCCCCGTCCGCGTTCACCAGAAAAAAGTGATCCGTCGCTGGGTCGGCGGCTAGGTTCACATATTTCCTCAGCTCGATGGTCCCTTCAGTTCCCAGGACAAAGGTTCGGCCGTCCCCCCAGGTGCTGAGCCCCGTAGGGGTGAACCAGTCCACCCGGAAGTAGTTGCTGGCGCCGTTGTCGCCAACCAGGCTTGCCTCCCCGAAGTCCTCGAGCTCGGGATACTGCAGATGAGCGAAGTTGGCCACCCTGGCCTGGAGTACCTCCGCATCTGCGGCTGCACTGAAGAAGAGGAACTGCTCGATCTGGTGGCCGCCGATGTCGCAGAGGATGCCGCCGTAGTGCTTCTTTTGGAAGAACCACGGCGGTCGGCCGGAAGCGTTCAGGCGGTGCGGGCCTAATCCGAGCACCTGCAGCACCCGGCCAATCGCCCCGTCGGCGATCAGCTGGCCGGCAAAGACTGCACACTCCACGTGGAGACGCTCGCTGTAGTAGACCATGTATTTCCGCCTGGTTTCCTCGACCTTTCGGCGACCCTCTTCGAGCTGTTCCAACGTCGTAAACGGCCCCTTATCGGTGAAGTAGTCCTTCCCGTGCTCCATGACCCTGAAGCCGAGGGTGGCCCGGCGATCCGGGATGTCCGCCGCGGCGACCAGGCTGATCTCCCGATCCTCGAGAATCTGCTCTTCCGATTGTGCGACCTTGACTTCGGGAAAACACTGGACAAAGGTTTTCAAATTCTTCGGGTCAGGATCGTACACGGAGCGTAAAACCGCACCCGCCTCGGTCAGACCTGTGCACATACCGTGGATGTGGGCGTGATTGAGATGCATGGCGGCGAATAGAAACTCTCCCTTTTTCACAACCGGCCCGGGTTTGCCGGCAGGAACGTAGCTGAATCCTTCTGTTTCCCCGGCCAAAGTGAACAACCTCTAATGGATCGAACCGTCAGAGCTTGAGCAGATCATCGACCCTGACGGGAAGTCCGGAGGCCAAGCTCCGGTTGGCGGCTATCCCGGTGAGAACCGCGAGAGCCCCTGCACGGTGGTCTGCAGCCCTGGACAGGGGATCCGATCCCCCTCCCCGGAATAGATCTTCCAGCAGCCGCCGATCTCCCCCGCCGTGCCCGCCTTCGGAGGTTTGCCCCACCGGTACGGATACGGGCTGACCCCAATGCGGCCTGAGCAGGATTTTCACGGGCTCTTCGATCATCTCCTGCGCGGCCGACCCGTGTTCCGGCTGGTTGATGTCCTTCAGCGATCCGGAGACATACGACTTTTCGGCGACTTCATACTCCAGCCGGCCCTTGGTACCGTTGAAGGCGACGCGGAAGCCTTCGCAGGGGGAATAGGCGGTCAGGTGGTAGCTCATGGTGGCCCTGTTTCTGTACTTCACCAGCACCGCCATATCGTCCTCGATCGAGATGTAGTGCCCGAAGACGCTTTCATCGCGCCGGTAGCCGTCCTCACCCTCGGCGTCGAGATACATCCCCTTGAGCTCCGGATCGGACTTCAGATCCAGGGCGAAGGGATCGCCGACGGCATTGGGATGGCTGGTAGCCCTGTCGTAGAAGGCGGTCAGGCCCCGGGCTTCGGCATTAGCCCGTCCGTAGAAGACCAGGTCCCCGATCCCGAAAACCAGCTCCGGAGCGCTGTCGAGCCACCAATTGATCAGGTCGAAGTGGTGGCTTGCCTTGTGGACCAGCAAACCACCCGAGTTGCGCTTGTCCCGGTGCCAGCGGCGGAAATAGTCGGCCCCGTGGATAGTGTCGAGGAACCATTCGAAGTGCACCGACTTGACTTCCCCCACCACACCCTCCAGCAGGAGCTCCTTGATCTTACTGTTTCGGGGAGCGTAGCGGTAGTTGAAGGTGATCCTCAGGCTTCTGCCCGTACGCTCCAGGGCGGATAAGATCGCCCGGCATTTCCCTTCGTCCACGGTCAGGGGTTTTTCGGTGATCACGTCGCAGCCGGCCTCCAGGGCTCGAATGATGAACTGGTGGTGGGTGCGGTCTATCGTGGTAACGATGACAGTATCCACTTTGCATTCATCGATCATCTGCTCGAACCGGGCCGGTTTGTAGGCCGGCACGGGATCAACCCCGTAGGTCTCACGAAAGCGGCGATTAGCATACTCCATCCGAACCCCATTGAGATCGCAGATCGCCGCCAGCGGTCCGCAGTCCCTGAAGCTGCCAAGCAGGGCATCCGAATACAGGTAAGATCTGGAACCGATCCCGACGATGGCATAGCTTTTCATGCTCCGATTGTACCCGTTGCGGGTGAGGAAAATCTACATGCAGATCGGAAGGCTCCATCATATTACCGGTTTTTTATACCTAGCAGACCGCTTTTTTATCTGCCCTGTCCTGGATAACTCATGCGATAATCTCGCATGCGACCGGTCACTAAACATCCTACGATTAGGAAGAACCAAGGAGGTTTTATGAAAAAGCTACTGGTAATCGGTATCCTGTTTCTGGCTCTCTGCACCCAGCTCTTGCTGGCTGGAGCGCAGGGGGAAGGTCCTGCCATGGCTGCGGGGCCGGTAACCCTGAGGATCCTCTGGTGGGGCGGCCAGGCCAGGCACGACAAAACACTCAAGGTGCTTGACATGTACCAGCAGTCCAATCCCGATGTCAAGATCGAGCCCACCTATCTCGGCTGGGGCGAGTACTGGGACAAGGTGGCGGTCTACGCTGCGGCGGAGGACCTGCCGGACATCTTTCAGAACGTCATCGAGCGCATGCCCCAGTTGGACGAGAAGAATCTCATGGCCGATCTTTCCGCCATCAAGAGCTTCAGCACCGACGGCATCGACAAGAGCGCGGTCAGCATCGGGAAGATCGACGGCAGGCTTGTGGGCATCAACCTGGGGGTGAACGCCCTGACCCTGGGCTTCAACGACGGCTACTTCGACAAGGCCGGGGTGGCCTATCCGGGGCTGAAGTGGACCTGGCAGGACATGAGAGCGGCCAGCGTGAAGATCAAGAACTCCTCCGGTGTCTACGGAGTCGACGGCCTGGGCACGGACAACGACATGCTCTACTACCTGCGCACCCAGGGCGCCCAGTGGTTCAACAAGGAGCTCAAAGGTCCCGGCTGGGACAACGACAAGGTCATGGTCGATTTCCTGAAGACGTGCCTCGATTTCCAGGACAACGGACTGGTGCCGCCGGTGGAGGTGGTGATCGAGTTCTACTCCAATGAGGAGAACACCCCCTTCGCCAGGGATGAATCGGCCATGAAGATCATGTGGTCCAACAAGGTCGTCTCGGTCTACAACACCCGCAAGGCGGTGACCAAGCTTACCGTCCTTCCGGGACCGAATAACGAGAAGGGGATGTACCTGAGACCATCGATGTTCTTTTCGGTTGCTCAAACCTCGAAGCTCAAGGAAGAAGCCGGGATGTTCCTGAACTACTTCCTCAAGGATATCGAGGCCAACAAGATCTTGGCCGCAGACCGGGGAGTTCCAGTGGCCCAGACCGTGCGGGAAGCGCTGAAACAGACGGCGGATACTCAGAACGCCGAGATCTACGACTACATATCCTTCGCCGGACAGCACTGCAGCGATATGTCCACGAGATTCCCCACGGCGGAAAGGGAGATCAGGGACTTGTACCAGTACAACTACTTCCAACAGGTCATGTACAAGCAGATGACTCCCGAGGCAGCCGTCAAAGAGTTCAGGGAACAGATGATCGTCATTCTCAACCGCTAGCTCTTACTTGCAAGACAAGGGGCGCTGCACGGCGTGTAGCGGGTAATACGGCAGCTACAGGCCTCAAGCGGCCCCTTGCTTTTTGCCTAAAGAGTTTGCCGGGACAGGGATCGGCATGAGGGAGGGAGAATGTATGGGCAAGAGAAAAGGTTACGATCTAAAGAGCACAATCGCCGGCTACCTGTTCATCTCCCCCTGGTTGATCGGCTTTCTCTGTTTCACCGTGGTTCCCATCCTGGCCTCCCTGTACATCTCTTTCACCAAGTACGACCTGATTTCCGCTCCGGTGTGGGTGGGGCTGAAGAACTTCCAGCGCCTGTTTCTCCAGGATACCCGCTATCGCAAGTCTCTGGGCATCACCTTCCTGTACGTGCTCACCGCCGTGCCGCTGCGCCTGGTGTTCGCCCTGTTCATCGCCATGCTTCTCTGCCAGAAGCGCCGCCTGCTCGGACTCTACCGCCTGGCGTACTACCTGCCCTCCATTATCGGGGGAAGCGTGGCCATAGCTCTGGTGTGGCGGATGTTCTTCGGCTCCGGCGGACCGATCAGCCTGATCGCGCAGAGCCTGGGAGCCAGGGGACCCGTTTCCTTGATCGGTAATCCTAAAACGGCCCTGGCCACGATCATCGCCCTGTATATCTGGCAGTTCGGATCCTCCATGCTCATCTTTCTGGCAGGGCTCAAGAATATCCCGGAGAGCTTTTACGAGGCCGCCGTGGTCGACGGTGCTGGCTCCCTGGTCAAGTTCTTCCGCATCACCCTGCCCCTGCTTTCTCCGGTTATCCTGTTCAACCTGATCATGCAGACCATCCACGGTTTTCTCATGTTCACCCAGGCCTGGATCATCACCCGGGGAGGGCCGATGGACGCCACTCTCGTGTACGTGGTGTACATGTTCTTGAGAGCGTTCCAGTTCTACGACATGGGCAGCGCTTCGGCTATGGCCTGGATTCTGCTGCTCATCGTTTCCTTCTTCACCATGATCGTCTTTGCCACCTCCAGGCGCTGGGTCTACTACGAGGCCAGATAGGAGGTTTTGAAGATGATCGTTACTTCCAGGAAGCACCTGAACGCCGCGGTGTACCACCTCATCTGCATGGTTCTGGTTGTTATCATGATCTACCCGGTGCTTTGGATGATCATGAGCTCCTTTAAAACCCAATCCGGCATTTTCCGGGGCAACCTGTCCCTGATCCCCGATGAGTGGCATTTCGCCAACTATGTGGAGGGCTGGGGAGGATTCGGGAATCAGACCTTTGGAGTCTTTTTCACCAACTCCTTCATCATCAGCATCACCGCCACCCTCGGCACCATGACCTCCGCCGCACTGGTCTCCTACGGATTCGCCCGCATACGGTTTCCGGGAAGCAGGATCCTGTTCAGCTGTATGATCGGCACGCTGATGCTCCCCTATCAGATCATCATGATCCCCCAGTATCTGATCATGCACCGGCTGCACTGGGTTAATACCTTCCTGCCCATGATCGTGCCCTGGAGCCTGGGCAACCCCTTTTTCATCTTCCTGATGATCCAGTTTGTCCGGTCGATTCCCTATGAAATGGACGAATCGGCCCTGATCGACGGCTGCACGAAATTCGGTATCTTCTATCGGATCATACTTCCCCTATGCAAGCCTCCCCTGGTGACCGTAGCGATCTTTTCGTTCTACTGGAGGTGGCAGGATTTCATCCAGCCTGTGATCTACCTGAGCAAACCGAAGCTTTACACCGTATCGGTGGCGCTGCGTCTTTTCGCAGATCCCACCTCGGTCACCAATTGGGGAGCGATGTTCGCTATGGCTTCCCTGTCTATCCTTCCGGTGATGATGGTCTTTTTTATCCTGCAGAAATACATCGTGGAAGGAATCAGCACGACCGGGTTGAAGGGCTAGACCGCCGGTCGTGCATACTTGTTCGCCTTCATGATATAATCAAAACGCTATGAGAGTTTTCAGCTTCAACATTCGCGTGAGGATGCTTGTCACCTTCTGCCTGATCATCGTGACCGTGGTGGTGTTCAGCTTCCTGATGTTCTACGTGTTCAGGCAGAGGAACAACCGGCTGCTCTACAAGGCTTTCGCCGAGACTCTCGGCCTAATGGCCAGAACCGTCGAGACGGAGCTCGGGAACTTCGAGAACTTCTCCGCCAATCTGATGACCGATCCCTACGTGCAGGATAGGCTGGCCAGAATGAATCGGGAGACCAACCCCGTGGTCTGGTACAGCCTCAGCGAAGAGCTGAAGAACAAGCTGATCAACTACTTCAACGTACCGTATGTGGAATGCATCTATGCAATCGACAACCGGCGCAGGGTGGTGAGCGGCCGCAATGACTACCCGAAGCTGGAGACGTTGGTGTCCAACGAGCAAATAGGCGGTTTTTACGCCTCGAAGCTGCCCTGGGAATGGATCGAGACGGACAGCGACACCGATACTCTGTACTACCTGCGCAGGATACGCCAGGTGGCGGGATTGAGCCTGGAGCAAATGGGCATTCTTTGTTTCGTGATCCGCAAGGAGCGCTTCAAGCAGTGGGTTCTCAACTATCCGGTGGATTACGAGCTGGAGATCGGACTGTTCGGAAAAGCGCAGCTCCTCTATGCCTCAGGCTGGATCGTGAAACAGATTTCCCAGGCGGCCGGAAGCCTTGCAGGATCCGGGTTCGAAATCCTCCGCGTCCAGGGTGAAGAGTACTTTGTTGCTTTTATAGGTTCTCCATCCCAGACAGCGCGGTATCTCTGCGTCGTACCGTACGACTCTCTGTTTCGTGACATCGAGCTGTTCAACACCGCTTTTCCCCTGTTCTGTGCCGGGATATTTCTCCTGTTTCTGTTCGTAACCGTAAGACTCACCAGGGACATCTCCAGACCGATCGTCCGCCTGGCCGATGAGATGAAAAACATAGAGTCCGAGGACTTCACCAAGGCCAAGCTCAGCCTGAATGGCTACACCCGCAGGGACGAGATCGGGGTACTGTACAACGAATTCACCCTCATGCTGGAAAAGATCGAGAACCTGATCAACGACAATTATCGCAAACAGCTAATGATAAAAGACGCCCAGTACAAAACTCTGCAGGCACAGATAAATCCGCATTTTCTGTACAACACACTGGAGTCGATCAACTGGATCGCCCAGCTGAACAACCAGGATCGGATCGCCGACATGGTGCAGGCTCTGGGAGACCTGCTGCGGGTATCGATCAACGCCAAGAAGATCTTTCTCACCATGCAGGAGGAGGCGGATATTCTCAGGCAATACGTATTGATCCAGAAGATCCGCTACGAAGAGCGCCTGGAAGTTTCGATCGATCTGGAGGATTCCTTGAAAGGCTATGTGATTCCCAAGCTGACCCTCCAGCCCTTTGTGGAGAACTCGATCAAATACGGTTTGGAGGCCTGTAACGGTGTCTGCCGTGTAAGCATTCGGACTGAGGATCGGGACGAACGTCTGGCCATCCACATCCGCGACAACGGTCCCGGAATGAAAGGCGATCTGGTTCGGAGGATTCTGGCCGGACAGGTTGAGGCTAGGGGGTCCGGGATCGGGATTAAAAACATCCATGAGCGCCTGAGGCAGTTCTACGGCAGGGAGTTCAGCCTGAACATCGATTCGATGCAGGGGCAGGGAACCGCGGTCACGATCACGGTGGCCAAGCTCGAGCCCGAGGCGGCCGCCGCCCTGAATCGGAGGTAGGCTGTGTATAACGTCTTACTGGTGGACGACGAAAGGATCATTCGGGAAGGTCTGGCGAGGAAAATTCCCTGGAGTCGTTACAACCTGGCTCTTTCCGGACAGGCCGCCAACGGCGAAGAAGGGCTTGAGAGGATTCACACCGACGACATCCATATCGTCATTACCGACATCAAGATGCCCGGGATCGATGGGCTGGAGCTCATCCGTCGGGCACAGGAAATCAAACCGGATGTTCGTTTCATCGTGCTGTCGGGATACGACGAGTTCGAGTTCGCCCAGGCGGCGATGCAGTACGGAGTGCGCCACTATTTGCTAAAGCCGACCAAGATGCAGGAGATCGATAAGATCCTGAAAGAGGTGTCCGCGGATGTCGCCAGGCAGGAGGAGGAGCGCAGCTTTATCGAGAAGATCAAACACAACATGGAACGAAACCTGCCCCTGATCAAGGAACAGTTTTTCCGCGATCTGATCATGCACAAGATGTACACCAGTCGGGAGATGAGCTCCTACCTCTCCTTTTTTGGGATTCCCCAGGAGTCGGTACGGAACGTGACCCTGCTGCTGTTCAGTCCTGCCGGGGAGCAGAGCTACGAAAAACTCTTCTCCCTGCAGCTGATCTGCCAGCGTTTCCTGCAGGCGAGAGGGCTTGTGCTCACCACCATCATCAAGGAAGCTCTGGTGGCCGTGACCAGGGACATGGGGACCGAAGAGCTGCTGGAGTGGATCGGGGAAATCAAGAGCCGTTTTGGTCGTTACTACAGCCAGCCTGTCACTGTAGCCGTGAGCGGCAGTGCTGCGCTGGACTCGATACACACCCTCTACGAAGAGGCCAGGAATCTCCTAAAGTACAGCTTCTACTACGGCGAGGGCAGCGTCATCACCCGGCAGGATGCGTTGGAAGGAACGGGAAGATACGACCGAAGCGATCTGCAGTACTACATCGAAGAGGCCTGTCTGGCCATCCAATGTGGACACGAGAGGGACTATCGCGCCGCCGTCAGGTCTTTCTGGTCCGAGTTGAGAACACAGAAGCTGCCCCAGAGAAGCATTCGTGATGCGGTTATCGACCTGCTGTTGACGGCGGCCCGTTACAGCGGTTACGAGAGATTGAACTACTATATCGGTTATCTGAAGCGGGTGGAAGAAACCGACACCCTCGAAGAGCTGGAGAAGATGATCGACGAGTGCTGCAGCGCCGTTGTCAGGAGCAACTTCGATCTGTTCAGCAGCAGGAAGAACCGGCTGGTGGAAAAACTGAAAGAGAAGATACGGGAAAATATGGCCCAGCCGGAACTTACGTTGAAATGGCTGGCCCAGACCCTCGTCTACGCCAACGTTGACTATCTGAGCAAGCTGTTCAAGCGGGAGACCGGAGAAACCTTCAAGCACTACCTGACCCGCCTGAGGGTGGAGGAGGCCAAGAATTTGCTGCAGCGTTTTCCCGGAATACCTGTGGCTGAAGTGGCGAGAAGTGTGGGATTTGGAGAAAATGCCCGCTACTTCTGTACGGTGTTTCGCAAATGTGTAGGGCAACCCCCGGCGGAGTACCGGCAACACTGCCGTTGAGATTGATATGTATCCTACCTTAATCATCGGTATTCGGAATCGAGGTATGGCCTGGGCCAAGGCGGCTCAAGCCCACCCCGATTTCGAGCTGGCCGGGGTGGCGGACGTTGAACCGGAGATCCTTCGGAGCCGATCCGAGGAGCTGAAGCTGCCGGAGCAGGCGCGCTTCCTCGACTATCGCAGTGCCCTCGAAAGCGGGCGATACCGGATTGTGATCGTCGCGACGCCGAATCACCTCCACTATCGGATGGCCAAGGGCGTTCTGAACGCGGGGATTCACTGTGTTCTGGAAAAACCCTTCGCCGAAAAGCTGGCTCAGGCGGAAGAGCTCGTCCGACTGGCTCGGCGCAAGGCCCTGGCCCTGGTGATTGGTCATAACTACCGATTCAAGACACCGTTCCTGGAGATTGCGGAGGTGATCCGGGAGGGCAGGCTCGGTCGTCTGATCGGCGGGGAGGTCAGCTTCCACCGCCATCGTCCTCCCCGCTTCGAACACGAGCGGGGTATGAGCTACCCGCTTCTATTTCTTCAGGGAATCCACCACCTTGATCTGCTGATTTCCTTTCTCCCTTCTCCGATCGAAGAGATCTACTGCCGCCATTACCTGCCGCCGGGAAGTCCGTGGAGGAGTCCCTCCGTGTGCCATCTTGTTCTTCGCTGGGCCGCCGGAACCCTAATGAGCTACCGGGGCAGCTACGAGTGCCGGGGGGAGCAGACAACGTACAACGGCCTCTGGCGCCTGGAGTTCGAACGCGGTGACGTTGCCCTAGACGAGCAGGGAAAGCTCTGGCAGATCGAAGAGGAAAAGCGTTGTTGTCTCTACGAACCGAGGGAAGGGGAGCGCAGCAGCGATGAGCTGCTCCTGGATACGGTGAGGCAGGAGATCGAGGAGGGCAGGGAGGCGCCGACCTCGGGGAGGAACAACCTGGCCACCCTGCGCCTGCTGTTCGAAGTGATCGAGGCGGCTATCCCTGCCTTACGAAAACATCCCGGTAGCGGACAATCGAACGGGATATAATCCTCACTGCCTCCTCGCGGGAGCTGGTCTCCTTGACGGAGGTCTTGGAGTGCTCCAGGGCTTTGTAAACATCGAAGAAGTGGGAGACCTCTTCGATGGTGTGCTGGGGCAGATTCGATATATCCTGGAATCCGCTATAGGTGGGATCCTTGAAGGGAATGGCGATAATCTTCTCGTCCACCTGTTCGTTGTCTATCATTTTCACCACCCCCACAGGAAAGCAATCCACCTCCGTCAGGGGGTCGAGGACCTCAGAGCAGAGAACCAAGACATCCAAGGGGTCCCCGTCTTCGGCCAGGGTTTTGGGTACGAAGCCGTAGTTCATCGGGTAATGCGTCGAAGTGAACAGTATTCGGTCCAGCCGGATTAGGCCGGTTTCCTTGTCCAGCTCGTATTTTTTTTTGCTGCCCTTGGGTATCTCGATAATAACGACGAAGCTCTCCGGTTGGATGCGGTCCTGGTTGAAGTCGTGCCAAGGGTTCATAAAAGACCAAAGTGATCGCTCATGATCGAGGCCGATCGCCACCATTCGTAGTATCTGGACTGAAGCTCCTCCTCGGTTGGAAACGGCCAAAAGAGAAGCTCTTTGCTACTGCCCAGAAAGACCCCGCTGTTCACACTGCGATAGGGAAAAGCCTGGGGATGAGTTCGATCCACGACCTTGGTGTGCTTTTTCTGATCATCCCGAAGCTGAACCAAGCAGTCCCTCAGGTGCTCGATCGCGTAATAGGGTAGATCCCTGATGCTTCCTCTCTCCGGGTCCTCCGCCAGATCTCCAAGGAGCAGGTCGGCAAAGCAGATCTTCGGGACATGGATGGCTTGCGTAGGATCAGTGATGTAACGGGTGAAATCCTGAGGGCTAAGGGTGCTGACAACTCGGGGGTGCACAGGGCATATCTCCTGATAGAGGTGGTAAGTCTGGGAATACTCCGGTATCTTCGCAGTGGGCTGGATTTCAAGAACCCGACCGTCCGGTGTTACCATGTACAGGCTGCGGATAGCCTTCAAGGGCATCTGCTCGAGAACCCGGTACACACTTACATAAACGGAGTGCTTCGGCTCTCCATTGGGGTGAGGCACGCATTTTCTCGCTACACCCCTGAGGTCAAAGGGAGCTCGCTCCAATTCTTCAAGAGAGAAAAACAAAGCCTGTCCCCTGGTACGTTTTTGCGTTCCCACCGCCAGGTAGCTGCCGAACTCATGCGGAGGCAGCATCGAGGCGATCAGGGCTTCGGGAATCAAAGAAAGATAATAATAGATGCTCATCGTTCCTACCTCCTGCTTTAATTATAGTCGATAATTGTTGAACTGTTGTCACAAATGTACTCACCTCTCGCGTTGTCGCCCCAATCGACACTTTACCTTTCTCCCTTTACCAATTTCAACCGGCAGGTTGAGCAGAAATCCGCAACCTTCTGATCCGTGTCCGCGAGACTGTTGGAGAAGAACATCACGCAAGCCGGGTCTGAGCAGTGTTTCAGTCCGAAGGTGTGGCCCAATTCGTGGACGGCCTCCTTCAATGCCCTCTCGGCATATAACTCGTCATCCCTGTTGTTCCCATAGCAGCACGGATTCAGGCGGTATAGAGATATAATGGCGGTTTTTCCGTCCATAAGCGCCTCTCCGAAGACGAAATTCAGATGAGGGACATAGAGGTCCACATCAGCAACCCCCAGAACACGAATTGCCTCCACTGGTACCCTAGTTGCGATTGTCCTCAGGATGGCCGTTGAAAAATACTGGTTTCTCTTTGAGTTGAAGGCGAAACGGATATCCACAAGCGGCTCTGCCAGGCTGCAGGGAAAGCCGAACCGCTTCTCCAAAGGGAGCAGCAGACTCTTCAAAAGAGTAGTTTCAACATCTCCAACGGGGATAAGGGCGATTTTTCCTCTCCGCCGGTGTAGCGGTAACTGTAACCGCCAAGGCCGTGGAGTCGAAAGTACCCAATTTATCACGAAAAGCATACCGTTCCAAGCTTTGTTATGCCTATGAAGTTGAACTCGCATAAGCATGGATCATGTCGTTTGGATAAGCACTCAAAGGGTGACTGTGAAGCGGGAAAGTGTCAACAGTAACTCCACTCCACCTGTGATCAGGAGAAAGGACAAAAAAGCTCTGTTGCGATACGAGGGCATTTTAATTAGGGTGTAAGTATGAAGATCTGGCATTTTTCCGAGGAACATAACACGTTCTTGATCCACACTCCGTTTACACCGCGTCCCTGGATCAACTACCTGACCAACGGCGACTATTTCGTTCTAACCAGCCAGACCGGCGGTGGGTTCAGCTTCTTTCTAGATCCCCTGCACCATGTTGTGACAAGGCGAGAGCAGGATCTGCTTCTAAACGACCGCCCCGGACGTTTCGTTTTCATCCAGGATCTTGACAAATTTGAGATTGGCTATTGGAACATCGGTGGAAATCCAAGTGCAACAAGCCTGGACAAATACACCTGCTCCCACGGCTTCGGTTATACCCGAATTGAGTCTTCGTATCGGGGAATAGATTCCTCCCAGACGATGTTCGTCTGTCTCGATGAAAACGCTGAAGTCTGGAGCCTGAGCTTTACAAACAGCAGTGATAGACCCCGAAGGTTGCGCATCCTAGCCTACTTGGAGTGGATGCTGGGGAACAGCATAGTAGATCCGGTGGCTCGCCGGTTCGATTCCTTTTTCAAGCACGTCTTCATTGACAGAAGTGTGGTGATCGGCAGAAAGCTCAAGTGGGGTTTGAGAGGTCATCGAGAAAACAAACCCTGGCAATTCGAGGGTTTTGCCACAGCCACCCGCCCAGCCGATCAAATATGGCTGGACAAAGAGGAGTTCATCGGAGCATACCGGGATCTCGCCCGGCCAGTAGTTCTGGAAGAGCCTTCCTTAAAACCGGCACACCCATACGAGGTGTGGGCTGTGGACGCCCTCGGTACCCAGGAGTGGACCGTAGAGCTTGAACCGGGTCAGAATCGGAAATGGCAGGTTGTTGTCGGGATTGCCCCGATGGGAGAAGGGGTGGACCGGGCTCTTGCACTTGCCGATATACAGCGTTTGGAGGCGGCGCAGAAAGAAGCGATGGCCCACTGGAATCAGCGGGTGCGTCGATTCTGGGTTCACACGCCCGATTTTGAGTTCACCCGGTTGCACCAGGGTTGGTCCTCTTATCAGATCCTGATTAAATCTTATCTCTCCTCCGCTCCATCCTACTACCACGCCTCCGACGGGAGCCCGGGTTTCAGGGACGGCTTACAGGACGCCTTTGGTCTGGCGATGCTCGAGCCGGAGCGAGCCCGGGAGATGATTCTACGCCTGGTCTCGTTTCAGTTCCGGGACGGAGCGGCCAGCCACCGGGCACCCAGGGTACCCCTCACGGTGGAACCGTCGGAAAAATCGGATATGCCCCTATGGATTTCCCTGACCCTGTTGCAATACATACGCGAAACCGGAGATACCTCTCTCATAACGGAGAGGGCTCCCTTTGCTGACGGACCCGGGACGCCGTTGTTGGAACATATCCGTGTGGGGCTCGAACGCTCGTTAAATGATACGGGGCGCCACGGCCTTCCCTTGATCCATTACGGCGACTGGAATGATGCACTTGACGGTCTGGGCGGAGAAGGCCGGGGAGAATCTGTGTTTCTTGGTCAGTTCCTGGCCTACTCCTTAAAAAACGCCGCTGTCCTGGCCGAGCTGGCTGACGAAAGCACTCTTGCTGAGCAATGGAGAAAAAAGGCGGAGCAACTGGTAGAGATCCTCAATAACCAGTGTTGGGACAAGGATCGTTTCGTGAGGGCTCTTCACGACGACGGTACGGTGATCGGTTGCAGCAAGAACAGAGAGGGCAGTATCTACCTCAATCCCCAAGTCTGGGCTGTCATCGCTGATCTGGCTCCCCGGGAGCGCCAGGAAATATGCATGGATACTGTAGAGCGGGAGCTGGACACCCCTATTGGAATTCGCTGCCTTACCCCACCGTACTCCAGCTACGACCCCCATGTGGGTTTGATCTCCTGCTTTCCTCCCGGAGTCAAGGAAAACGGGGCTGTGTTTTCCCACGCCATGGCCTTCTGCCTGGTTGCGGAGCTGATGCTCAAGCGGGCCGAAAAGGCTTGGGAGATCTTTTGCAAGGCCAATCCGGTAGTGCGCAGCAGACAGCACCCGGAGTATTCGGTGGAGCCATACGTGTACTCCCAGTTTGTGGCCGGGCCTGAGACTAATCTACACGGTCAGGGCTTCCACCACTGGCTGACCGGCACGTGCAGCTGGATGCAATACGCCGTGGTAAACTGGATGCTGGGCGCCCGTGCAGATCTTGATGGTCTGATACTTGACCCATGTATTCCTCCACACTGGAAAGAATTCAACTTCACGCGGCTTTACCGTAAGAGTACACTCACTATTGAAGTAAAGAATCCGAAAGGTCTCAGCCAAGGTGTAAAGAAGGTGTTGATGGACGGTAAACCGATAACAGGGAACAAAATCCCGCCGCCTGAGAAAAAAGAGGTGGCGGTCAAAGTGATACTGGGTTGACCCAGGTCAAGGATTTACTTGAACACCAGCGAGTAGTCCAGGGGTTTGTCGAGCAGCAGCACTCGGATCAGAGGAATCGTGAAGGTGACCCCGCCCGGGGAGATCTTGCCGCCGGATTGAGAAACCAGGGTTCCCCGAACGGTGACCTTGGTCTCGATGTAGGTGTCTCGGACGCTGTCGGCGCCGCCATCGCCGAGGGCTAGATCCATGAGCTCGAGATACTCCTCTTCGGTTGTATCGTCGTTTTCCTGCGGTCCCAGTCCTTCAAACAGAGGATTTTGAAGAGCGGGCATGAACTTCATGATAGAGGAGAAGTTTTTCCGGTCTAGGTGAAAGCGAACTGAATAGCCCTGGCTGACCCGTTCGAAGCGAATGACTCCGGACTCCTGCAGCTCCTGCTCGCTGGAAAACACCTCCTCGATGCTCAGGAAGCTCAGGCTCATCTCGAGGGTCGCCGGGTTCGGAGTGTCAATGTGGATCAGGGTTACATCCTCCCGCTCGGCGAATTCTTTCTTGATCTCTTCTACGTTGAAAATCTGGCCCTCCAGGGATTCACCGGTAAGTGCGGACAGGTCATTGATGTATTCCACGAAGACGGGTTCCAGCCGGATTTGCATCGATACCTTCCCGGATTCGTCAGCTTCGAGCTGAACCTGCTGTTTGATCGTGCAGCCGATGAGCAGGGTGATAACCAACAGCACCGTTGCTGCCAGCCCGGTTGCTCTGTTGAACGAAGTTCGCAGCTTCATGCTCTGAAAGATAGACCGTTCTTTGGCGGAAGTCAACGCAGTCGGATATTTTACCGGAGAGGGTGAATAGAGGAGTGTATCCCGTCCCGGGCCAATCCCGGAACAACGGTACCCTTGCCTTGCTGGGTTTCGGCTTTTCTCTTATAATCCCAAGCCATGCGGCAGGTGACTGTGTATCCAGGTGGAATGATCATTCATGTTAAAGAAGGAACGCCTATCCGGGACCTCCTGATTCGAGAGGGATTGTTGGTGGATTTTCCCTGCGGCGGCAGAGGTTTGTGCAGCCAGTGTAAGGTGACCATCGATCCGCCGCCGGAAAGTGGAAAAGCAGGGAGAAAGGCTCTGTCTCAAGCCGAAGTCGATGCGGGAATCCGTCTGGCCTGTCAGGCAGTGGTAGAAAGGGACTGTTCCATTACCATCCCCGAGGAAAAAGAGGTCGAGGTCGTATGGCGGGATCCGGCCAAGGCGGAGGGCACCCAGCTGCTGTACGGGGATCCGGTGGTCGTGCGTAAACATTTGCTGATCGATCCGCCGACGCTTGAAGATCAACGGGCGGACTGGGAGCGGCTGCACGAAGCTCTAGATCGGAAGGAAACCACGATGCCGGAAGTCAATCCGGAAGTTTCGGAAGGTTTTTCCCGGGTGCTGCGAGACAATAAATGGGAAATCGACGCTTTTATCGAAAGCTCCCATCTCCTCTGTATCAAAGCCCCGTCGGACGAGCCTGTGTATGGTTTTGCCATCGACCTGGGGACCACCACAGTGGATGTGTCTCTCCACAACCTGGAGACGGGCCGCCGGATCGGCCGTAAAACCATGTTGAATCGCCAGTCCGTCTTCGGCGCCGATGTGATTTCCCGAACCCAGGCTTTCCACGAGGATCCTCAAACTGTGCGTCAGGCCGCCCTGGAGACGATCGCTGACTGCGCCGAGTTGCTGTTGAAAGAAACCGGCATAGAGCGAGAACGGGTGGTGCGCAGCACCGTGGTGGGCAACTCGATCATGATCCACATTCTCCATGGACTGAACCCCCGCCAGCTGACTTTGGCCCCCTACATTCCGCTGGTTGCCGGTGTGGTGCGACGGCGGCCGGAGGAGTTCGGATGGACTTTCCAAAGCTGCGGCCACGTGGAAACCCTACCGCTGATTTCCGCTTTCGTTGGTGCCGACACCATGGGGGTCATCCTGGCCCTTGATCTGGAGCATGAGGAGGAGATCTCTCTTTCGATTGACATCGGCACCAACGGCGAAATCGTGCTGTCCAAAAAGGGAGAGCTGATCACCACCTCTACTGCGGCAGGTCCGGCTTTCGAGGGTGCCCAGATCTCCTGTGGGATGAGAGCGCTGGACGGAGCGGTCACCGGCGTATCGATCGACGGCACCGGGGGGATCGATCTCCAGGTACTTGGCGGTGTAAAGGCCAAGGGAATATGCGGCAGTGGATTGATTTCCGCGGTGGCCGAGCTGCTCGAGGCGGACCTGCTCGATTCTACCGGCAGGTTGGCCGATCCTGAAGAGGTGGACAATCCGGATCTGAAGAAGCGATTCTTCAAGCTGGACAATATAGCAGCGTTCATGTTGTCGACGAACAGCGGTGAGAACGTGTACATCTCTCAGAAGGATATTCGAGAGCTGCAGCTGGCGAAAGGGGCAATTCGGACAGGCATCGATATGCTGTTGGCAGAAACAGGAGTAGACGTACAGACTTTGAAGAAGATTCGTTTGGCCGGGAACTTCGGCTCCGGTGTGGATATCGCCAAGACGATTCGCATCGGTCTGATTCCTGAAGTGGAAATCGAAAAGGTGGATGTAGTCGGCAATGCGGCTTTGCGGGGAGCCTCCCTGGCGCTGGTGTCCAAGGTATACCGGGAAAAGGCGGGGGCGATCTATAGAAAGTGTCGCTTCCTCGAGCTGGCGGCAAAACCGGATTTCCAAACCCGTTTTTCCTCTTCCATGTTCTTCTAAAGCGCTTGTCTATCGGCTCTACGACTTGAGTTGAACCGGTTACTGCCTAGGACTCAATGCCGATAGGATTCCAGAACGAGTGGGGAAGCGAAACCATTTACCCGATACCCGGGCGCCCCGGTCTTTCATCGTATCGAAGATGAAGTCGGCAAGTTCCTCGATTTTTTGCGAGCGAGATTCAAATCCATTGATAAACACGTTCCGCTGACTGTTGCTGGCAATCACCGCCCCGGCGGCGGCCGTGAAGCTGCCCCGAAGGGCACTCTCCAGAGGGGGCAGCACGGTTCCTTCCTCCTGAGGCAGATGATTGATCAGGGCGAGACAGCCCCCCTGTTTCTGGGTATAGAGCTCCAGAACCGCCTTCAGCAAAAACAGAGAACCTTTGATCCAGGTATCCACGGCCCGATCCACTGTTTCTGCACTGGTTTCCTGAAGAAGTTTTTGCTCCAATTTTGGAGTGAATAGAAGCAGGGTTTCATCGATTCTGTCGAAACGGTTGAGGGCGGTAAGCAGGACGTTTTTTGCGGAAATAGGAGACGTCCTATTCCATTCGATCACCTGCAGCTCCTCCTGCTCGGAGATCAGGGGAGTGTCAATACGGACCTGGTGGGAGCGGGTGGTCGCGACGCCGTACCCTTCGCTGAGATATCGACGTATCAGCTGATCTGCAAGAGGAATTTGAGCATCTGTAATCAGGGCTACTCTGTTCACTGCATCAGCATCTTAACAAGGCAGCAAAGTCGTGGTCAACGGGCGCAACAAAAGGAGCACATTCCCGTTGTTCAAATCCTTGAGAATCGCTTACTATAGGCCGTGCAGAAATCGGACACTCTCAAACTAATCCTGGTGTCCTGTCTCTGGGGAGGCCAGTTCGTCGCCGCGCGTATCGCAGCCGCGGAGGCACCGCCCTTCACCGCCTCCTTCCTGCGATACTTCTTTGCAACCCTCACGCTATTGATCGTTCATTTGGTTCGGGAGAAACGCTTCCGCCGTCTTTCATGGAGACAGTGGGGATGGCTGACGCTGCTGGGTTTGTCTGGAGTGTTCCTCTACAATCTGTTCTTTTTCTCCGCTCTGTCCATTGCGCCGGCAGGTCGCAGTTCAGTTGTTGTGGCCATGACTCCGGCGGTCGTATCGGTGAGTTCTATTTTCCTCTTTCGGGAGCGCTTTTCGTTACTCCGTATTCTTGGACTGATTTTAGCCCTTTTCGGTGTCTCCTGGGCCATCAGTGGAGGGGATTTGCTGAGCCTGCTGCGGGGGGAGATCGGTAGGGGAGATCTGTACATCTTTGGAGCCATGCTTAGCTGGGCAACGTTCTCCGTGGTCGGAAAGATCATTCTTAGAGAGCTTTCTCCCCGGCTGGCCATCACCTATGCCTGCTTCATCGGAACGATTGCTCTTCTGGTGACGGCGCTGCTGGAGGGCGGATTGGGCGGGGTGATACGGTACTCAATAGAGATGTGGCTGAGCCTGCTGTATTTGGGATTGATGGGGACCGTGCTGGCCTTCATCCTCTACTACCAGGGAATCAAGTCGATCGGGCCTTCCAAGACCGCCATCTTTGTCAATTTTGTCCCCATTTGGGCGATGACTCTTGGCGCTCTTATATTGGGGGAGGCGATCACGCTGGCTCTGATTTTGGGGGCTGCCATGGTTATCGGCGGGGTCTTCCTGACCAGCAGATCCTGAGCAGAAAGAGAGGCGCCAACGATGAGTGATAAGGCCAAAATTCTCATTGAGGAGAAGTGGGCTCGCGACGGCGGGCCAGCGGGAGAGAGATGAAAATATAGCGAAACTTCTATCTTTTTGCTATCTTAGGTGGCAGAATGCGGAGGGTAAAGGTGAGAGTAGCAATCGGTCAGATCAATCCGGTAATCGGGGATTTTTCAGGCAACGCGGCGAAGATGCTCGACTACGTGACCAAGGCAGAGCGTGAAGGAGCCGATGTGATCGTGTTTCCTGAGATGTGCGTCTGCGGGTATCCCCCAATGGATCTTCTTGACCATGTCTCATTCGTGGAAGCGAACTTGAAGACCCTGCGCTTGATACAACAACGCTCACCTAAGGGAATAGGAATCGTACTGGGATATGTGGATAAAAACAGATCATCTGCCGGAAAACCGCTCGTGAATGCGGTTTCCCTGATCCACAACGGTGAGGTTTTGTTGACCCAGACCAAATCCCTTCTGCCGACCTACGACGTGTTTGACGAAGCTCGCTATTTCGAACCTGCGAATCGACGCCGTGTGAGCGCCTTTAAGGGTGAACAGATAGGGATCGCTATCTGTGAGGATATTTGGTGGGAGGCGGAACAGCCCTCGGCCTTGCATTATCCTGTGGATCCGGTAAAGGAGCTTCTCGACCAGGGTGCTACCGTGCTCTTCTCGCCGTCGGCCTCCCCGTTCTATTCGGGAAAACTCGATGTTCGCCTCAGACTTCTCTCCAGTATTGGGAAATCTTCCGGAGTTCCGGTGGTATACGTGAACATGGTCGGGGGCAATGACAGTTTGATCTTCGACGGCCGGTCTTTGGTGACATCAGCCGAGGGGGATTTGAATTTTCTCGGAGCAGGCTTTGAAGAACAGCTTGCAGTCGTGGATACGAACAGCTTGCAGTCGAAAATCCCTTTAAAAGTAAACAAATACGAGGAACTGGAGCAGGCGTTGGTATTGGGGATTCGCGACTATTTGGGTAAATGCGGCTTCAAACGAGTGCACGTCGGTCTATCCGGGGGTATCGATTCCAGTGTTGTGGCGGTACTGGCAACCAAAGCGGTGGGTGCGGAGAATATAACAGTATTTACCCTTCCTTCACGGTACTCGTCCGAAGGCAGTCGGGACGATGCGCAAAGGCTGGCGAAAAATCTCGGAATAAAACTGCACAGCCTGTCCATTGAAGAGATGTTCCAGGCCGGTCTGGAGACACTTGCCCCTGTATTCGAGGACAAACCGTCCGATGCTACTGAAGAAAATCTACAGGCCCGAATTCGGGGTCTTCTGCTCATGGCTTTCTCCAACAAGTTCCATTCACTCCTCCTTACTACGGGAAATAAGTCTGAATTGGCCACCGGATACTGTACCCTGTACGGGGATATGTGCGGTGTCCTGGCCGTGATTGGGGATCTTTTCAAAACCGAAGTGTATGCTCTGGCTAGGAGCCTGAACCGGGAAAAAGAGGTGATCCCTGAATCGGTGCTCACCAAAGCCCCGAGCGCTGAGTTACGGCCGGATCAGACCGACCAGGACAGCTTGCCGTCGTACGATCTGCTCGATCAGATACTCGAATTGTACCTGCTCCAGAACAAGACCTTCGAGGAGATTACCGCTTTGGGATATGAGGCGGGTCTGGTGAAGATCGTACTGAACATGGTGGGCAAGGCGGAGTTCAAGCGCCGGCAGGCTCCACCTGTGTTGAAGGTCAGCTCTCGTGCCTTCGGCACGGGTCGGCGTATCCCCATCGCCAGGGCCATCCACGAGGCCTGAACCTCACCAGGCGTGGGCAAAGCGATTCAAGATATTTCCGCCATAACCTAATGCGAATCTATCTCATCAAGTAGTAAGAAAGAAAACAGGAAATTTTTGTTGACCGTTTTAATAATATATATGTATTTTTGCGTATAACAAATCCACTGCTGGAGGAGGTATAGAGATGAAAAAGAAATTCTACATCTTGGCAGCTGTCTTAATTATGCTGCTGATCACACCGCATGTATTCGCTCAATACAATCGGGACGCCGTTGTCTCGGTGATGCGGAACAACATAAGGTTATTGGGTGAAATCAATGCGGCTTTGAACGCTGGGAATTTCTACACCACCGCTGTGAAGCTCATGGAATTGGCCGAAGGGATGAAAACACTCGAACAAACCCCGCCGCCCAGCGGCTCGAGAGCGGAATGGAATCGCATCCACAACGAGCTGATCGCAGCGGCCTTCCGGGGTATTGGAGCCTGTGGAGAGGAAGATGCTCAAAAGGTGCAGGCGGAGATATCGAATATAGTAGCATTTCAAAGCGAGGGTCACCGCAGGTTTCGATAATACAGGTGGGGCGAGATTAAGCTACGCCATAGAGCATGAGCCCGGGGATCGCAAGGGATTGACGATTTTCCAGGCTTTTTTGTGGCCCTGGGAGAGCTTATTAAACAGAATTTTCTCATCACCCCTGTAATATGTGCGGAAACTCCTCGAAAAGGCGTATTAAGTAGTACAACTCCCGTACCCAGACACGAGAGTCTACCGGACCGAACCTATCCGCATCTTTCTTTTCAGGATCGTAGAACGAAGTTCCCGGCGGATTTTGCAGGGCAAAGCCGAGAAGCTGGGAAACGAGTAAAACCAGCTCTTCTAGTAACAACGTTTTCTTTTCCAAGGCGTTGAGCTTCAAAAGCGTGTAGGATACCTCGAAACCGCGAAACAGGAGTATGTTGTCATCGAGGGTATGATGGACCCCACCCATGGGATTGAACTTCGAAGCGCGGTCGGGACGATTCAGATGGATCCAGGGAAGAAGGGCATCGAAGTAGCGATGAAGTTCTTTGACAGCGTACCCCGAGCCGGCAAGGGAAATCGCCAGCCGCGCTTCCCGAAGAGTCGTATTCAGATCCGCCGCTCCCCTGTGCCAGCCGGGAAGAGGTACTAGTTGGACTCTCTGTGCAAAGAGCTTTGATTTCAGCATACCAACCGTTTTTCTGTATAGGTCTTTGCCGGTCGCATGATACAGCTCAAGGTACAGCTCGATTGCTGCGAGCGGGCACGTTGCACTACCGGCGGGCAGGAGCGAGTCGGGGTACAGAAGTGCACCGAGATCTTCCAGGTTCTGTTTTGAGCCAAGAAGGGCATCCGCCATGAAGGTGGCTCCATGGAGATACCGGGAGGCGGGGACACCTCTTGCCTGTAGAGCGGTGGCAAAGCGGATCAGCATCACCGCGATCGCGGCGGATTCTTCGAGGGAGATCGTCGAGGTGGAACCTGGAGCGAGCCAGGATTGATTATCGAGTTGGTATACCGGGTAGAACAAACCCCGTGGATGCTGGCCTTTCAAGGAAAAATCCGCCAGACGTAGGGACAGCTCGGCGGTATCTTTGTCCTCTTCACCGTGACGCTGTTGAATCACTGCCAGGGTGCAGCCGGCCAGGGAAGAGAGTTGTTTCTTCCACTTTGTTTCCTGTAATCCGCAGAGAGGACCACGATCTATGAGAAAAATCTTCAGACAGTCGTGTATCTGCTCTCTGATAAAATCTGAGGGATCCGCTGTGGGAATTCGATGCGGGGGGTGAAGCTGTGAAGCATTCCGTTCGAGAACGGCGGAGACTCCGCGCCGATAGATCTGGTCCTGCGGAGCAGTTACAATATTGAGCCGTAAACTGTACTCAAACTCGCCGCTGCTCTGGAAGAATTGCGTTCCGGTGTTCTTTTTCCATGTCTTCTTCCCCTTCCTGGGATGTATCGCCGAAGCCGACGGCACCCGCAGCTCCGTGCACAGTAAAGTTTCATCATCGTTGTGTAGCCGCTTTAACTCAATACTCCCCGATTCTTCCCTCGAGTGAGCTGGATCGGAGAAGATCAGGACGGATTCGGGATGGCTGAACAGATACAATGCGTTGCCGTATGTCGTTCGCTGGCCCGAAGCGAGATATCCCTCCTCTGAAATCGAACGGCCTGCTCTTAGTCCTGGAAACAGATAAGCAACATCGGTGTCTACAGGAAAATCGAGACAGAAGCTGAGACCGAACCTCCCTTCAGGAACGATCTTCCAATGTCTCTCTATAAAGAATCCATAGGCAGTGTCTGCAATGTAGTCGCGTATAGTCGAGGTGAGGAAGTAGGCAACTACGGTATCGCTCCGGCAGGTGATGCTCTCCGGGTAGCGGATTTCTCCGTCCTGAAAAAGACTGTAACGCAGCCTACAGGAGATCGGGTGTTTTTCTATTTTAATCGTACGTAGATTTGCCTGTGAAATCCGCATGGGGTATTACTACTATAACATGACGGAGTGGCTCCAGTCATGGTGTAGTTGATGATCGGTTGTTATTATCAGATTTGTCCTAAGGTTGGTTCGATCACGCCCCCAACAATGTTGCAAACTTTTATCCCGGTGATTCTCCCCTACGG
>CAZVHJ010000073.1:0-24417 GCA_964627715.1 uncultured Spirochaetaceae bacterium
TAGCCTGCATGTTCGTTGACCCGATCGTGGCCATTTACATCTTGAGCCCGATCTTTCAACCGTATGTAGTGGCCACAGGAATAAACTCGGTGTTCCTCGGTGTCTTGGTTACCCTACAGGCGGCCATCGGCTCGGCCACTCCGCCTTTCGGCTGCGATATCTTTACCGCCCAGCTGATCTTTCGAAGACCTTATTTGGAGGTGATCAGGCACACGCCGCCGTTTATCTTTATACTGATCCTGGCGACCATCCTGCTGATCGTGTTCCCCGACATCGCCATGTTTCTGCCTGACACGATGCTGGCACGGTGAGCCAGTCGATCGTGCGGAACACAAAAAAAAGATAGGAGGTTATCGTTATGCTAGTTTTTCCGGAAAAGGAATATAGACAGAGAATCCAAAAGACAAAGGAACGGATGCAGGCCGAAGGCATCGATGTACTGTTCGTCTCGCAGCCGGCCAACATGAACTACCTGACCGGGTACGACGGATGGTCTTTCTACGTGCATCAGGGGCTTCTTGTTTCCCTTGACCAGGACCAGCCCATATGGGTCGGCCGGGGCATGGATGGCAACGGCGCCAAGCTGACGACATTCTTGAGCCACGAAAACATCCGCTCCTATGCCGACGATTACGTGCAGTCCAAGGTCAAACACCCTATGATGTTCGTGGCGGATATCATCAAAGAGAAGGGCTGGGACCGCAAAACGATCGGCGTGGAGATGGACCAGTTCTATTTCACCCACAGGAACTACGTGGAGCTGGAGAAGGCTCTTCCCAACGCCGGGTTCAAGGATGGGAATCTGCTGGTGAATATGGTGCGGCAGATTAAAAGTGACGACGAGATCCGCTTCATGAAGATCGCCGGCCGGATCGCCGTCAAGGTCATGCAGACTGCCATCGACACGATCGACGTGGGTGTAAGGGAGTGCGACGCCGCTGCAGCCATCGCCGCCGCCGAGTACAGAGGCACCGGCGAGCACGGCGGGGATTATCCCGCGATCGTGCCCCTGATGATGGCGGGGGAGGGCACCAGTACGCCTCACTTGACCTGGACCGACAAAAAATACGAGAAGAATGAGCCGATCATCCTGGAGCTGACCGGCGTGTACAAGCACTATCATGCGCCGATCGCCCGAACCATGTTCTTGGGAACACCTCCCCCGTTGATGAAAGAAGTTGCCGATGTGGTAATCGACGGGCTGGCCGAGACGCTGAAAATCGTCAAGCCGGGAATAACCTGCGAGGAGGTGGAAGCGCGGTGGAGGCAGGCCATTTCAGGGACCAGGGTGGTCAAGGAGTCCCGGATAGGTTACTCAATCGGCTTGAACTATCCTCCTGACTGGGGAGAGCAGACCATGAGCCTGCGCCCCGGTGACAGGACGGTGCTCAAGCCTAATATGACTTTTCACCTCATTCCCGGGATCTGGGAAGAGAAAGTCGGTTTCGAGGTAGACGCAACCATCCGGGTGACCGAAAAGGGCTACGAGCCGCTGTACGAGTTTCCCAACAAGCTCTTTGTGAAGTAAACGAATGAAGTTGTCTCCGATCCCTCTGTCCGAGGTCTACCTGGCCCGCAAGCGAGTCACCGGTAGGGTTTACAGAACCCCGCTGGCCCCTTCCCCCGGTCTGAGCGGCCGGGCCGGGGGATCTGTGTATTTCAAGCTCGAAAGCCTGCAGAAAACCGGCTCCTTCAAAGTGCGGGGAGCCTTCAACAAGATCCTTAGTTTGAGCGAGGAGGAGCGCAGGCAGGGGGTCATCACCTTCTCTACGGGCAATCACGGCAAAGCCGTAGCCTATGCGGCCGGTGAATCGGGGATACCGGCGGTGATCTGCGTATCTGAGCATGTCCCGGCCTATAGAATCAAGGCCATAGCCTCCTACGGAGCGGAGGTCGTGGTTAAAGGCAAGAGCCAGAACGAGGCCGAGGAACACTACCACCGGCTTCAAAAGGACAGGAAGCTTATTTCGGCCAAGCCCTTCGACGACCCCCAGATTATCGCCGGGCAGGCAACGATTGGTTTGGAGCTCCTGGAGGATCTACCCCAGGTCGACACGGTTCTTATTCCCCTATCTGGGGGTGGACTGCTATCAGGGGTTGCGCTGGCCTTGAAGTCGGCCAGCCCCTCGCTCCGAGTGATCGCCGTTTCCATAGAGAGCTCACCGGCGATGCAGGAGAGCGTAAAGGCGGGAAAGGCGGTGGCGGTAGAAGAGAGGGATACCCTGGCGGATTCCCTCCTCGGGGGGATTGGTCTTGACAATCGCTACACACTGCCTATGGTCAGCGAGCTGACCGATGATTTCATCACCGTGTCGGAGGAGGAGATTTCCGGGGGTATGGCTCATGCTCTGGAGGAGCACGGACTGGTCGTGGAGGGAGCGGGAGCTGTGGGGATTGGAGCGCTGCTCGCCGGTAAGGTTAAAAGCTTGGGCAGGTATACGGCGGTGGTCGTCAGCGGGGCGAGCGTGGACCTTCCGCGCTATCTAAAGGTTGTGGGCGAGCGTATCCGCCGGAGCTAGAAATTTGAGGTGATGCCGTGGAAATTCTTGTGTTGACGGAACAGGACCTTCGCTCTTGTATTACTCTGGATTGTGATGCCATTGACGCTGTGGAAAAGGCCTTCGTTCAGCTTTCCCAGGGAAAGGCAACAGTGCCGCCGATCATGATGCTGCCCGTGCCGCAGCGGCGCGGGGAGGTGGATGTAAAATCCGCCTGTATCCAGGGATTGGACAGCCTGGCCGTCAAGATCGCCTCGGGATTTTTTGAAAACTTTCGAAAGGGATTGCCCAGTGCCAGCGGTCTGATGGTGTTGGTGAGCACGGAAACCGGATTCCCCCAGGCGGTCCTGCTGGACAACGGTTACCTGACCCAGGTTCGTACGGGTGCGGCCGGAGCCGTCGCCTCCAAGTATCTGGCCCCGAAAATCGTGGAGACCGCCGGAGTCGTGGGAGCCGGGACTCAGGCCCGCTACCAGATCCGTGGCCTGAAGTTGGTGCGGGATTTCAAACGCTTGCTGATCTACAGCCTCTACCAGGAGGAGATGGATCGATACATTGAGGAGATGTCAGAGGAGCTGGGAGTGGAGATTCAAAAGGCCGCTTCTGCGGAGGAGGTGGTCCGGAACAGCTCGGTGGTGGTAACCACTACGCCTTCGAGAGAGCCGTATTTGAAAATGCAGTGGCTGCACCCTGGTCTGCACATTACGGCCATGGGAACGGACACCGAGGAAAAGCAGGAGCTGGATCCGGAGGTCCTGGTAAAAGCGGACGTCCTGGTCTGCGATCTCGTCTCCCAGTGCCGCCGTCTGGGCGAGCTGCACCACGTAGTGGATCAGGGCCTGATCATTGAGGGAGGCGGCTTGTCGGAGCTGGGCGAGCTGATCGCCGGCACAAAGCCCGGTCGCACCGCGAATGAGCAGATAACCGTATGCGACCTGACCGGTGTCGGCGTTCAGGACACGGCAATCGCCCGTCTGGCTTTCCAGAAGGCAGGGGAACGCAATCTGGGTTTGTCCGTAGTAAGCTGAAGGCTTCACCGTTTCAGCGGCAGATCTCCGAAGGGGTCCCGATGGCAAAACAGTCAGGCGCAGACAGCGCTTCTACCCCCGTAGTTGCCTACCTGCAGCTGGCCTTCGCCATGATGATCACCGGCAGCCATGTGGTGGTGGGCAAGCTGGTGATACGCTCATTTCCGATCTTTTTTGCTAGCGGAACGACGCTGGGACTGGCCTCGCTGATCTTTATTTTACTGTTGCTGGTGAAGGAAGGCCGATTCCCCCGAATCGGATGGCGGGCGCTGGGGCTGCTGGCAGCCCAGGCCTTTACCGGCCTGTTTCTCTTCAGGATAGCCACCCTGAAAGGCCTGGAATACACGGGGGGCATAGAAGCGGGCGTCATCCTGAGCACCACCCCGGCGGTCATCGGGTTGATCTCCTTCACCTTCCTGCGGGAGAAGGCGCACTGGAACAAGATCGCAGCCGTGGTCCTGGCCTTTCTCGGCATCCTGATCATCAATCTCTCCGGAGTCGCCGGCGATCGGATCCCGGGCGTTCGACCTGTTCTGGGCAGCCTGCTGCTGTTCGTGTCGGTGCTCGGGGAGGCTTTCTTCACGGTGATTCGGAAAATTCTTTCTGGAAGAATTTCGGTCCTGGCGAATGCGGCCGTGGTCAGCTCTCTCGGTTTCCTGATGCTCTTGCCCTTTGCCCTCTCCCGGATACGAGCCGTGAACTACCGGCAACCCGGTGCTCTGCAGTGGATCGAGCTGCTGTACTACGGAACCGTTGTTCCGCTGGCTTCTTTCCTGCTTTGGTTCAGCGGAGTAAGCAAGGCCCCGGTGAACATCGCAGGAGTGTTCACGGGGTTTATTTCGATCAGCGCCCTGATTCTGTCGATTTTGATCCTCAAAGAGAAAGCGGTGTGGTCCCATTTTATCGGGTTGGGGCTGGTTCTCGCAGGCATTACCTTGGCGGTGGGGATCGCACTTCCGTCCGGATTTTTCGATCATAGAGGATCTGATGGTAGCTCTTGATGAGGACAGCCGCACATCGAGATTACAGGGCGAAACTGGGTAAGGAGGTGAAGAGCAGATGATATATAGAGTGAAAAACAAGCAAGTCAGTTATGGGGAGGCGATTGGTATCATTCTCCTGGAGAATTATGCGCCATTCATCCCAGGCGATGTGGCCAACGCTACCACGTACGACTTTCCAGTGCGCTTCCAGCGGGTCGAGAACTTCAGTGTGGAACGTATCTTCAAGCATGACATGTCGCTGCTCGCTCCGGTTCTGGAAGCAGGCCAGGCTCTGGTGCGCGAGGGGGTGAGAGCGGTCACCGGAGACTGCGGTTTTATGGTGATTTACCAGGATGAGCTTGCGGCCCGGCTGGAGGTGCCGGTATTCATGTCCAGCCTGCTACAGATCTCTTTCTTGAGGCATCTGATCGGACCGGATGAAAAGATCGGCATCATCACGGCGAACTCCGAGTCCCTGGATGAATTCGTGCTCGAGAAATCCGGTGTAGATTCCTCGGTTCCTCTGCTGATCAAGGGTCTTGAGAGCAAAGAGCACTTCGTCAGCGCGGTCATTAAAGAGGAGGGGCTGCTGGATTCGGAGCAGATCGAAGACGAAGTTGTTTCTGTGGCCGAAGAGATGGTTGCAGAAGACTCGAAGGTGAAGATACTGCTCCTCGAGTGCAGCATGCTTCCCCCCTACGCTGCGGCAGTGCAGGAGGCGGTAGATCTTCCGGTTTTTGATTTCCTCACCATGATCAACTACGTCTTTTCCGCCGTCGTGAAGCGGCGTTTTAAAGGATTCATGTAGCATGATCGACGGGCAGCGGCTGCGCGGCGATCTGGAAGAGCTATCCCGTATCGGCCGGTCTCGGCACCCTGATCAGCATGCCTTCTCATTGTGTTTTCCTGGAATAATAGAATCAAAACGGACAATTTTCCATGGAACCACATTGCTCGAACCCACTTCCCGGCTGATCGGGCCATATTGCCCAGTAGGTCAGTTTGACCCTCTCTAACGCCTCAACTTGCTTTTCATTTCTGCAAACAGGCGACTGGCGTCTTCGCTGCTGAGCTCTTCATCCTCCCGATGATACTCGAGTAAGTCCGCAGGAAGCTCGTCGAGAAACGGTGAAGGTTCGGCCTCCTCCAGGCTTCCACGGCGACGCCGGGTTTTGCAGGAGCTCAGGTACAGGCGTTGTTTGGCTCGGGTGATGGCCACGTAGAACAGGCGGCGTTCCTCTTCCACATTGTGCTCTCCTTCTTCGAGGGAACGGGCGTGGGGGATCAACCCTTTTTCCAATCCGGCGATGAACACCGTGTGGAACTCCAGACCCTTGGCCGCATGGATGGTCATCAGGTTGACCCGTTCCTGTCCGCTGATGTCCTCCAGGTTGTCTCTGGACACCAGAGTGATGCGGTTGAGGTAGTCGTGGAGGTTCGGATCCAGATTGTCCGGATCCTCCTCGTAGGTGGATATAGAATCCATCAACCCTTCGACATTGCCGTACTTCCATCGGGCAACCTCGGACCGGGAATGTTCCTGCACCAGATAGCTCCAGTAGTCCAGCTCCTCCACCAGTGCACCCAGGGTCGAGGCCAACTGCCTGCTCTTCAGAAACCTGGATCGAAAGGACTCGATCAGTTCGATAAACTCCCCCAGTACCACCGGTGCTTTTTCAGGGAGGGAGGTAATCCCGGCTCCGGAGGCCGACGAGGTGTGCAGAGCGTTGAGCGCAGAGTACAGGGAACACTCCCGGCTGCGCGCCGTGTCGACGAGCGCTTGTAGCGTCTTCTTACCGATCCCCCGTCTTGGCGTATTGACGATCCGCAGAAGATTCATGTCGTCATCCGGGTTGGCCATCACCTTCAGGTAGGCAAGGATGTCCTTGACCTCTTTGCGCTGGAAAAAGCTCATCCCCCCGGAAACCTGGTAGGGTAGATTCTGTCGTACAAAGGCCTCTTCTATTGCCCGGGTCAAACCATTGGTGCGTACCAGTACGCCGAACTGGCTCAGGGGAATGCGCTGCTTCAAGGCCAGGCTGCGAATCGTCTCGGCAATGAACTCGCCCTCCCTCTGCTCGTTCTCCGGAAAATAAAGTACCACCGATTCTCCGTCGGCCAGGCCGGACCACAGATTCTTGCCTTTTCGATTTCGGTTGTTGTGGATAACCCGGTTGGCCGTCAGGAGAATTTTCCGGGTGGATCTGTAGTTCTGTTCGAGCTTGACCTCCCGGAACGCAGGGAAATCCCTCTCGAACTGGAGGATGTTCTCGAAGTGGGCGCCCCGCCAAGAGTAGATCGACTGATCGTCGTCACCGACCACACAGAGATTTCCTGAAGCTCTGGCGAGCGATTTGATGAGATGGTACTGCTGCTGGGAGGTATCCTGGAACTCATCGACCATGAAATATCGGAACCTCTGTTGCAGGGCCGATCGGACCTCAAGGGACTGCTCCAGCAGTCTGATGGGCAGACGGATTAAATCGTCGAAGTCAACGGCGTTGAACAGTTTCAGCCGGCTCTGGTACTCAGCGAACAGGGGCTGAAGGTGAGCCGTTTCCTCCCCCCACTCCGCGGTTTTGGACTTCAAACGGGAGAACAGAGAGGCGACTCTGTACGGATCAAATCCGTCACTCTTGTTTCGTAACAGGCCCAGGTCGCGGGCGCTCTCTTTGATAAGAGCCTGCTTGTCCGTCTCATCATAGATGCTGAAGTTCCGGCGATAGTCTAGATGATGACCGTGCTCTCTCAGCACCCGCGCTCCAAAGGCGTGGAAGGTTGACACCGTCAGGTTGTGCAGCTTTTGGGCACAGAGCTCCCGTACCCGGCTCACCATCTCCTGAGCCGCTTTATTGGTAAAGGTGACGGCCAATATTGCAGACTGAGGAATACCCTGGCCGAGCATGTAGGCAATCCGGTAGGTGATGACCCTGGTTTTTCCGGAGCCCGCTCCGGCAAGGATCAGCAGCGGACCTTCTATGCTCTTTACAGCATACAGCTGCTCGGGATTGAGAGATTCGATCAGGCGGGACATTTACTTGATGAAGAAGTAGAGGGCTCTGATTCCGAGGGTAAACACGATGGAGACAAGGATCCCTGCAATGATGACACCAACGAACACGGCTAGAATCGTTTTACGTCGATCCATCCCCAGGATCCAGGCTCCGAGCGTCCCCGTATAGGCGCCTGTTATGGGTAGAGGAATCGCCACAAAAAGAATCAAGCCTGCGTATCCGTACTTTTCCACCTTGGCATGCACTTTACGGCGGGAGCGCTCCACAATGCGATCGAATAGCCGCCGATAGGGCTCCCACCGCTTTAGAAGCTTATGCAGGCTGGAGAGAAAGAGATAGACCAACGGTGCTACAAGGGCATTGGCTCCCACGCAGATAGGGTAGGCTGCAAGCAGGGGAACCTCGTTGGAAAGAGCGAAGGGAAGGCCGCCGCGCAGCTCCGAGATGGGAAGAAGACACAATGCCAGTGTTACCAGGAGCGTACGCAAGCTCATGGACGGATGATCCTCGCTCTTGTTGAATACACCCATCTCCCGGACCTGCAGTTGCCCGGAAGCCGGGGAAAAAGTGGGAGTTGGTTAGGCTATCCTACCTTAACAACCTTGCTGCTCTCCCACAGACCGTGGATATTGCAGAAGCTCAGACCGTACAGCGTGCCTGAAGTTTTCAGGGTCAGGGTCGCGCTGACCGCCGGTTCTGTAAACGCAGGACCTTCATTGGCACCTTTGGCAGATTCCCCGTGGGCGCTGAATTCGCAGTTTGCCAGTTGATAGCTGAACTTGTCCTCATCCGGTTTGAAAAAGACCTGGATCCAGCGTATGTGATGTTCCGTTGTGTTGGGGTGGGCGATTTCTTTTCCCACGGATACGGTCACCTGGAACTTCTCCCCCGACTTCACGGAATCGGGACATTCGATGACCGGAGAATGCTTTTCCTGTTTCCAATCGGCGCTTTGAAACTGATCGCCAAGCTTTGGCATGTAACTCCTCCTATTTTCTAATATTGACCAAGATAACACCAAATGGGAAGAATGTAAATATAACTATATAAGTAATCTATAAAGTTACACTTGCAGCGGCGAAGTGGAATTGCTACAATCCAAGCCGAAACCCATGCACAGTAGCACGCGGCCCCACAATGCTCACCTTCTTCGTCTTCATGATGAAGAGGACGTTAGAAGAAATCTTGCTGCACTTGATCTTACGGAAGATCAGGTCGATACGAATGCCTCCGCTTTCCAATACGGTACAATCAAGCTCAACACTGTCGATATACGAACCGCCGCCCTACTGCGCGAACGCATCGAAGCCCTCGGTGGCAGCCTGGCTTCGGCCGAAACCGCTGCAGGGAACGGCCTTTCTCCGGAGCATCTGGATGTACTGGTAACAGGCAGCTATGCCGTGCTCGGCAGGCTGACCGAAAGGCTTGCCGCGGAGGATCCCCGGCTTGTTGAGATAGGTCGGGAAATAAGCAGGTGTCTGCGGCCAGAACGCCGGGTAATGGCTTGGGGGAATCGGAGCTTGGATTTTCGTGGGCGCATCTACGTGATGGGAATTTTGAACTGCACCCCCGATTCCTTTTATCCCGGATCTCGGGTGCCGGAGATCGGCCAAGCATTGGAGCAAGGCTGGTCGATGATCGATGCGGGAGCGGATATACTCGATATCGGTGGGGAGTCCACCAGGCCGGGATCGGACCCGGTAGAAACGGCGCAGGAGATCGAACGGGTGGTACCCGTGATCGTGGGAATCCGAAAGAGATCGGATGTGCTGATCTCCATAGACACGAGGAAGACCGAAGTAGCCGAAAAAGCCCTCGATGCCGGCGCCGATCTGGTCAATGATGTTTCCGCACTGAGACGGAATCGGCCCTTGGCCGAGTGTATCGCAGCCCGGGGAGTTCCGGTCATCCTGATGCACATGCGGGGTGAGCCAAAAAATATGCAGGAGAATCCCTACTACGACGATCCCATCGCCGAGATCATCGAAGAGCTGGGCGCCCCTATAGACTTCGCTCTATCATCGGGGATCGGAGAGGATCGGATTATCATCGATCCTGGTATCGGTTTCGGCAAGCGCTGCCAGGACAACCTGGCCATCATTCGCGGACTGAGCTCTCTACGCTCCCTGGGCTATCCCGTATTGATGGGGCTTTCCAGGAAATCATTTATCGGCACGGTGCTCGATAAACCTGTGGAGGAGCGGTTGATCGGAACAGTGGCTGCGAATATGCTGGCACTGATGAATGGCGCAGATATCCTTCGAGTCCACGACGTCGCTGAAGCGGTCGATACCGTTAAGATCTTCGAAGCCGTGCGTCGGGGATAGACATGGACTGGTTTGCAGGTCACTGGTTTGTAAGGGATTACCTTATACCGTTTCTCGATATCCTCCTTCTGGCCTATCTGATCTACAAGTCCTACCAGATCCTCGTCCAGACCCGAGCGGTTCAGCTGGTGAAAGGCGCCCTGCTGATGGCACTGATCTATCTGCTTGCGTTTTTTCTCCGCCTCAATACGCTTCTGTGGATCCTCAACCTACTGGTGCCCGGCTTGGTCATCGGTATCGCCATCATCTTCCAACCTGAGTTGCGTCGAATTTTCACGCGAATCGGTACCCGGACCTGGTTCCGTCTGCGTCCCCGGGTGCGTCCTTATCACCTCGACGCCGTGTTGAACGCTGTGGAAATGCTCGCGGTCAAGCGTTGCGGCAGCTTGATCGTCTTCACCAGGAACATCGGCCTGAATACGATTATCGAGACGGGTACCCGTCTCAACGCTGATTTGACCTCGAGCCTGATTCTGACGATTTTCACTGAGAATACACCCCTTCATGACGGCGCGGTGGTGATCAGCGAGGATCAGATTATAGCCGCGGGTTGTTTCCTGCCGATATCCGAACAACCGGATATCCGCCGATCCTTCGGTACCCGTCACCGAGCGGCACTGGGGCTTGCGGAAGAGACGGACGCGGTGATCCTGGTCGTCTCGGAAGAGAATGGAGCCATCTCTCTGGCCTATGATGCTAATCTGCTCTACGATCTGTCCCTGCAGGAGATATCTCAACGCTTGAAGCAGCTTATCGAATATCAGGGCGGGGCAATAGAGGAAGGTGAGTTTGAAACCTAGACGATTCCTCGAAAGCATTTTTTCCAACTGGCCGGCAAAGATCATTTCTCTGGCCGCCGCCGCCCTGTTGTTTCTCTTCTACAGGGTCAATACTATGGATGAGCGCTTTTTCAGTGTTCCCCTGCGAGTGGCTCCCCCTGCCGGCTTGGCGATATCCAAGCCATATCCGAAGAGCGCCAGAGTCACGCTGCGGGGAAAAGAGGAAGCCATTTTCTCGGTAATCGAAGAGGACATAGAGGTCTATGCAGATTTCGGTCGGTTCCAGTCGGAGGGTCAGTATCGAATACCCGTTCGGGTCGCTCGCCAGGGTACTTCTTTGAATATCGAACCTCTAGACATACGTGTGGAGCCGGCTGAGATTTCGATCACCCTTGAGCAGAGAATCGAGAAAACCGTTGCTCTGGAGCCGGTGATCAGCGGGACTCCCCCGCCCGGCTACGACCTGGTGCAATACACGATCGTTCCTGACAGTGCCCAGATATCCGGACCACGGAGTATCGTGAACACGGTGGAAGCGGTCGAGCTGGAAGAGATCGACCTGGACGAACGAACTGAGGATTTTACAGAGCACGTGACCATTCTGGAAGAAAACCCCCTGATCCAGTACCCCCGCGAACGAACCGTTGTTTTTCGGGGAATTGTCAGGGAAGCTGTGATTATCAAGACCTTCGAAGATGTAGACATCATCAGCATTGACCTTTCTCCCGATCTGAGACTGGCAGAGCCCCTTCCCAAAGGCAGCATCCGGATCCAGGGAAATCAACGTGCGATTGAGGCGTTGTTGCCGGGACAGCTTCGCTTGGTCATCGATTGTGGAGAGATAGAAAAACCGGGGCCTGAGACTCTGTATCCCCAACCGGATATCCCGCCGGAGTTCGTGGTTCTGAAATTCGAACCTCAGGAACTGGGTCTGACATTTATACTTACCGGTACGGAGGAAGAGCAGGAATGATCTTGGGAATTGGTATTGATGTCGTACACGTATACAGGCTAAAGCGCTGGGAAAAGATTCCAGGACTGCTCCAGCGTTTCTTTCACGAAGATGAGCTGAGAATCGCCTTGCCCAAAGGCGAAGCGGGGATCCTGAGTTTGGCCGCACGCTTCGCTGCCAAAGAGGCTTTCGGAAAAGCCCTCGGTACCGGGCTTCACGGTTTTTCCCTGAAGGAAATCGCGGTGATGAATGACAAGCTCGGGAAACCCCACTTTCATCTGTACGGCCGTGCCCAAGAGGCCCTGGAGAAGCTTGGCGGCAAGGAGGTATTTATCTCCCTGAGCCATGAACGGGACAATGCCCTGGCTGTGGTAGTGATTGAGGGGAATTGATGTCGGACGAAGATCGAGATACAAAAAAGACGACCTTTTTCAGTAAAAATCCTATTAAGTGTCCTGTGTGTGACACGAGCTTCTACAGAGAGGATCTGCTGTCCGGCGGTGGACGCCTAATCGCCGGTGAACTGACCGACGAATTGCATCGTACTTATGAACCGTCGAAGAAATACGGCGAGCTGTACCCCCTGGTGTACACGATATTGGTCTGCCCCAGCTGCTACTATGCGGCCTATCCGCAGGATTTTCATGAGGTCAAGGAGGAGTTCATCGAACGATTGAAGGAAGAGACGGACAAGCGGGTGCAGAGTGTATCTCTGGTGTTAAAAGATCTCGATTTCACCAACTACAGAGGCCTTAAGGAGGGCGCGGCCAGCTTTTTTCTGGCTATAATGTGCTACGATCTTCTGGATAGACACTACTCGCCGACCTTCAAGCGTGCCCTCTCCGCGCTGAGGGCCGCCTGGCTGCTTGACGCCCTCCACCGGAAAGCCTTTGGTGAGAATTACGACTATCTGTCCCGCCTTTTCTACCGTAAGGCCCGGTTCTTCTACATCCAATCCGTCGAGATGGCTCAGAACGGCCAGGAACCCCTGGAAGCCAATGTCAACTTCGGCCCGGACCTGGATAAGAACTATGGATACGACGGTCTGCTATATATCACAGGTCTTCTCGAGTACAGGTACGGCCTGCGGCAGGACAAGGAGAAACGGATCAAGTCCCTCGAGAATGCCAAGCGCATCGTGTCCAAGCTCTTTGGTACGGGGAAGGCATCCAAGAGCAAACCCTCGGCCATCCTGGATAAGGCACGGGAGTTGTACGAAGAGATGAATAAAGAAATCAAGCAGCTCCAGGAGCAGGGTTAAGACCATTGCCGGTTCGAAATATCCGAGTAACTCTTGCCTACGACGGGAGTGATTTTTCCGGTTGGCAGGTCCAGAAAAACGCCCGCACCGTTCAGGGAGAGATCGAGGAGGCGTTGCAACGGATGCACGGTCATCCCGTACACATCCAGGGGGCGGGAAGAACAGATTCGGGGGTGCACGCCAGCGGGCAGGTCGGTAACTTCAAGACAGACCTGGATTCCATAGCCGGACCACGTTGGCATATCGCCCTGAACTCCTATCTGCCACCGGATGTCCGAGCTTTGGACAGCCGAGAGGTGGGTTCAACCTTCAATGCCAAGAGCTCCGCCAGGCAACGGGTGTATCGCTACTACGTCTATACGGGTACCGTAGGCTTGCCGCACCTGCGACGCTACTGTTGGAAGCTGAGATGGCGGCCGGATCTTCGGGCGCTCAACGCGTTAGCCTCGGTATTCCTTGGCGAGCACGATTTCACGACGTTTGCTGCTGCGGGGGACCTCAGTAAGTCAAAGGTGCGAAGGGTGGACACGGCCTGTTTCTTTCCAGAAGGTCCATTCCTGGTCTTCAAGGTCGCAGCCAGCTCTTTCGTGTGGAAGATGGTGCGGAGTATGCTGGGAACGATTCTGGAGTATGAGCAGAACGGTTTGAGTCCGACCCAACTTGCCGAGACTCTGGAGACTCGAGACCGATCCCGAGCTGGAATGAGCGCGCCGGCCCGGGGACTGTTTCTGGAAAGGGTTGTTTACGATGGGGAAGAGTGAAGCTGAGGTGTATAATCTGCTCAATTTGGCCGAGGACTACGTTCTCGATGGGTTCCACCACGATCATCCACCTCTGCAGTCCTCGCCGGAGGGGAAGACGGCTCCACTTACCCCGCAGGCAGCCCTACATAGCATTGCCGAGCAGGTAGCCGCCTGCACGCGCTGCGCCCTGCATCGGGAGCGGAGACGAACCGTTCCCGGAGAAGGGGCTACCTCTGCCCTGGTCATGGTGATCGGTGAAGGTCCGGGACTGGATGAAGACAGAACGGGCAGACCCTTCGTCGGGCGGGCGGGGCAGTACCTGGACCGCTGGCTTCGAGCAATCAACCTAGATCGCAAGTCCAACTGTTTCATCGCCAATATCGTCAAGTGCCGGCCGCCGGGAAACCGGGATCCACTTCCTGAGGAATCCATGGCTTGTCTGCCCTACCTGAAGCGACAGATCGAGATTCTACGGCCCAAGGCGATTTTGACGGTAGGACGTATTTCGACACAGATTCTCTGCGAACGAACAGAAGGAATCGGGACGCTGAGGGGAATGGATCTCGAGCTTATGGGGATTCCCCTGGTGGCGACGTATCATCCGAGCGCGGTTCTGCGAAACTCCGATCTTCGGGCTGCGGTATGGCAGGATTTGAAGCGGTTGCGGGCTCTTCCTGGCATGAGCGACAGCTTGGGCCCGGCCGAGACCGGCGGTTCGCGGTAAATATGATCGAGGTCGTATTCAACCTTCCGGTCAACCAGAAATTCACCTATTCCGTCGCTGATGGACTCGATATCGGTCCAGGGTACCGAGTTCTGGCTCCCTTTGGCTCCCGCCGGCTTACCGGGTATGTCGTAGCCACAACGGAGACACCTCCCCCCGGGGTGAAGGAAATCAAGCAGATAGAACGAGCCGTGGACAAGCGAGCCATCTTTGATTCGAGACTGCTCGATCTGGCTGGGTGGCTTTCCGACATGTACCTCTGCTCCCTCGGAGAAGCCCTGGCCACCATCCTTCCCGGGGGCCGGCGGGAGGTCGAAGCTGAGGAGATGGGTGGAGAGTTGGCAATTTCCAAAGAGGTGACCCTCTCCATACATCAGAGGAATGCTATCGAACAAATAGGCAGGGCAAGTCGAGGAGTGTACTACCTGCATGGTGTCACCGGGTCGGGAAAAACGGAAGTGTTCCTTCAGGTCAGTCGAGAAATATTGGGCAGGGGCGGGGGAGTGATCTATCTGGTCCCGGAGATCTCCCTCACCCATCAGGCCGTCGATGTTTTTCAGAACTTCCTGGAACAACCGGTGGCGGTCCTACACTCCGGTCTAACCCCCTCACAGCGGCTGAAAATGTGGCTGGATCTGCTGGACGGAACGGTCGGGCTGGTCATCGGAGCCCGCAGCGCCGTGTTTGCTCCTGTAAAAAACTTAGGTCTAATCATCATCGACGAGGAGCACGAAGGCTCCTACAAATCAGGGACCACCCCCCGCTACCACGCCCGCCAGGTGGCAATGCACCGTTGTCGCACGGAAGAAGCGGTTTTGCTGATGGGTAGCGCGACTCCCTCTCTGGAAGCGTACCACTACATGCATTCGGGAAAGCTCCAGCACCTCAGCCTGCCGGAGCGTTTGAGCGGCGGCAGCATGCCCGCCGTGAAGATCCAGGATCTGAGCGGAGAATCCGTTCCCCTGTCCCGACCGCTGATCCGGGAGATACGCAAGACCCATGAACAGGGACGTCAGAGCATCCTCTTTCTCAACCGCCGCGGCTTCAGCTACTTCTTTCACTGCCATAGCTGCGGCTACGAGATGAAGTGCAGAAATTGCTCGGTCAACCTCACCTTTCACAAACAGAAGAACAGTATGGTTTGTCATTACTGCGGGTACCGTAGCTCCCCCGTCGACGTCTGTCCCGAGTGCGGTTCCATAGATGTAGGCTATTCAGGATTCGGTACGGAGCGAATCGAAGAGGAAATCGAGCGGCTGTTCCCCGACCTGACCGTACGCCGGGTCGATACCGATTCTGTGCGCGGCAAGCACCGTCTCAAAGAGATTCTGAACGAGTTCCACGCCGGCAAGATCGACATCCTCCTGGGAACCCAGATGGTGGCGAAGGGTCTAAATTTTCCGAGAGTCAAGCTGGTGGGCATCATTTCAGCGGATACGGGTCTGCAGCTTCCGGACTTTCGAGCCGCCGAACGAACCTTCAACCTGATCGTACAAGTCTCCGGTCGGGCCGGACGTTTTCACCCCGACGGCAAGGTGGTCGTGCAAACCTACCTTCCTAAAAACGAAACGATACGACTCGCAGCTCAGGGAGATTTGGAACAGTTTTACAGCAAGGAGTTGGAGGCCAGAAAGATGTTGGGTTTTCCCCCTTTCACACGTCTGATTCGGCTGGTGTTCCGTGCTCGTAGTTCCGCAAAATCCCGCAGCGCCGCGGCAGGCTTTGCTCAGATCCTCTTGGATCATGGGAAAGTCCGGACCGATGTGGAGGTCCTCGGTCCTGTAGAATGTCCCCTTTCGGTGATTGCGGGAAATCACAGGAATCATCTCATTTTTCGTTCCAGGAGTTTCAAACATGTCCACACTCTGGTACGGCAAAGCCTGCAGCGATTTCAGGTACCCTCCGGGGTATATGTGGAAGTCGATGTGGACCCGGTTTCTCTATTGTGAACCGATTCGTTGACTTTCCCCCCTTGCTTTGGTAATGTTTAACCAGGACATAGGAAATGTTGAATATAGTTACCCTTGGCGATGAACGTTTGAAAAAACACTCGATCCTCGTCCCTGATTTCGACGGCGAAATCAAAAGCCTGATCGAGCAGATGTTCGAAACGATGTATGCAAACAAGGGCGTCGGGCTGGCGGCCGTCCAGGTGGGCAAGCTGATCCGACTATTCATCACCCACGCGCCGAAAGACGCTCCCAGGGTGTTTATAAACCCGGAGTTGATAGAAACCTCTGTCGGTCAGGGATCCTTCGAGGAGGGCTGCCTCAGTATCCCCGAGGTAAATGCTGAGGTAATCCGTCCTATTCAGGTAAAGGTGCAGGCTTGGAATGTCAAGGGCCGGCCTTTTTCCCTGGATGCCGACGATTTGCTCGCTCGGGTCATCCAGCACGAGCTCGACCACCTCAACGGAGTGTTGTTCATAGACCGGCTCGATCCGAAGAAACGGGAGCGGCTGGTCAAACAGTACGAGAATATCAGTACCGGCTGATGCGCATTCTGTTCGCCGGCAGTCCGGAATTTGCCGTTCCGTCTCTGGTGTCGCTGCACGAGGACCACCAGATTACGGCCGTGCTTACCAATCCGGACAAACCCGCAGGCCGCGGCAAACTGCCCGAAGCTACTCCGGTAAAAGCACAAGCCCTGGCCCTGGGCTTACCCGTTCTCCAACCACAGAGCTTTGACCTCCCTCTTCTTGAAAGGGTCGGCGCCCTTGGCGCTGAACTGCTGGTGGTGGTCGCCTTTGGCAGGATATTAAAAAAAGAGTTCCTCGATCTCTTCCCCCGCGGAGGAATCAATGTCCATGCCTCCCTCCTGCCCAGGTACAGGGGACCCTCGCCGATTACGGCCGCTATCCTATCTGGAGAGCGGGAAACCGGTGTGACCGTTCAGAAGCTGGCCGTGAAGATGGACGCCGGCGACATTCTCGGTGTACGCATCCTGAAATTGACCGGGAGGGAAACCACAGGATTGCTCTCGGACACCCTTTCTTGCACGGGGGCGGAGCTTCTGACCGTTACCGTGAAAGAGATTGAGCTGGGCAGGTCGAACCCGGTTCGTCAGAACGAGGAGGAGGCAACCTACTGTCGCCTGGTGAGCAAGCAGGACGGCAGAATCGATTGGACCGCGGATGTGCAGACCATCGAGCGGATGATTCGTGCCTACAATCCCTGGCCTCGGGCTTACTCCTTCTACAACGGCAGGCGTCTGAATCTGATGTCCAGTGGGGTGTATCCCGAATCCATCGACACAAGCGGGAAGAAGCAGGGACTTGTGCTTGCCACCGACAATCGGTATGGTATTCTGGTGAACACGGGAGGGGGCGTATTGTATGTTTCCGGTCTGCAGCTTCAGGCGAAGAAGGCATTGGACTGGCGCTCCTTTCTCAACGGGCAAAAAGATTTCATCGGCGCACAGCTGGGAGAATAAAGATGGGCAGCACAACAAGGGGTCTATCCTGGACTGAAAAGGTTTTCCCGAGCCAGAAAGATCCTTCCGACAAACGTAACTTCAAGTTGGTGATACTCCTGATTGTAGCGATGTTTCTGCTCATGGTCTTGATCGGATTCGTTACGTTTTGGCTTTCCGTGCGCGGGGCCGAAGAAGTCCTGGTACCGAATGTGGAGAACAAAGAGCTTATATCTGCGTTGATCGAGTTGCAGGAAAAGGAGCTGTACCCCCGCATCCAGGTCCGTTATTCCTCAGACTACGAAAAGGGGATGATCATCGAGCAGAAGCCCTCCTCCGGAACGATCGTTCGTGCCGGCCGCCGGGTCACCCTGACGGTCAGCCGGGGCCCCGTCATCGACAGGGTGGAGGACTACGTCGGCCAGAAGCTGGAGGAGGTGCGCATTCACCTTCAGACCCTTTTTGCCTCCTACCGGGCGCTGCTCAAGATAAAAGAACCGGTGTCGTACGTCTTTGATCCCGAGCCGGCGGGGACCATTCTGGCCCAAAAGCCTGAGCCGGGCACCGTGATCGACAGTGTGACCGAGCTGGAGCTGGTGGTCAGCAGAGGTCCCAGGGGAGAGCTGGTAACCGTGCCGGAGTTCATAGACATTGAATTCCAGAATGCCATCGCTCAGCTTTCCAACTCCAATTTTCCCTTCATCTTCGCTGTGCGAAAGGCGGAGGGGGATGAGGGCAGAGGCGTCATCGTTTCCCAAACACCCGAAGCGGAGAGCGAGGTTCCCTACGGAACAGTGATGCAGCTGACTATGACCAGGCCCGAAAGAGTCCCACGTGGCAAAGTGTTCGGCATATTCGAGTACGTTCTACCTGATTATCCGATCATGGTGGATATCAGCTTGGATTCCATCTCTGCCGAGGGAAACACCACCCTCCTGGCCATGAAACATCCCGGCGGTCCGATCTCGATTCCCTACATCGTGGACGAGAAGAGCGAGTTGGTTCTGTACATCTTCGATCAGGAGGAAATCCGGCAGCAAGCCGGAGTCGGGCAGTAGCGGGGGCGTCGCCGAGTTGACAGGTCACTTCTGCGCTGCTATATTTAGAACGAAAAACAGGCGAGCGTCGTATAATGGTTATTACCCGAGCTTCCCAAGCTCGTGACGGGGGTTCGATTCCCCTCGCTCGCTTTATTTATTTCCCTATTATGTAAGAAATTATATAAATGCCCTCACAAGAGGGCTATTTTTATCTCTTGACTTACAGCAAAATTTACAGCAAAAATAAAAGTATGAGACACAAGTACACGCTTTTTCGGCGCAAGGGAAAGAAGGTTTAGTACTTTCAATATTATGAGGGACATAAGCGAGTTGCCCGCTCCACAGGGAAAATCAAGAAGTTCGAAGCTGAACAGTATGCCGAATCCTTTTTGTCCCTTGGAGACCAGAAACCGGTAACCTTCGGGGAGTTCGCCAAGGACTTCTTTGATTGGGAGCTCTCGGACTGGATCAAGCGTCAGCATGCCAAAGGCCGACGTTTCAGCAGATCGGTAGCACGCTCTCGGCAGGGACACGTTGCTCGCTACCTGATTCCCAAGTGGGGAGACAGGCTACTTAGTGATCTGAACTTGGGAGAAATTGAAAACTGGATCGTTAGTCTCCCCCTCGCAAATCAAACAAAAAACCACATCCTTTATACGATACGAATCATCCTCCGGGAAGCAAAATTACGCAATTTTATCCAAGTAAACCCTTTGGCAGAGATGGAACCTCTGGGGAAGCAGCATCAACAACGCGATATCTTCACGATTGACGAATTGGGAAAGCTGTTCCCAGAAGACGCGAACGAGTTGGTTCGAATTTGGGGAGACGCCGAACACGCAACAGCTTTTCTTCTGTTGGCTTCAACGGGTCTGCGATCGGGCGAACTCCGAGGTTTACAGTGGCACCATATCATCCGGGGGAAAGTGCTCTACATTCAGCAAGCTGTAAAGGATGATGAAACTATTGGACCCACTAAAACGTTTCGTCCCCGCGTCGCCTGGTTGTTCCCCCGGGCGCGAAGTGTACTGGATTGGTGGAAAGAACAAAGCCCCTGGACAGAGCCCGAAGACTATATATTTCCCGGTTTCCGAAGGGACAAGCCTCTGAATCGAGCAAACCTTAGTCGCAGCTTGCCAGGAGCATTGCGGCGGGCAGGTCTGGAAGCCGAGGAAAGGGTATGGGTTGTGCATTCCTTTCGGCACACATACAACACTATGATGCGTAAGATCCTCCCAGAAGAGATTTTACGAGATATGACGGGACACCGGGACAGCCGGATGACAGATGCCTATGATCACCCCTCAGTAGAGGATCTGCTGTTGAAGCTTGAAGACACCCGAGTCCTTCAAGAAGCTGAGTGGCTATAATATTAAAAAATTTTTGAATTTTTTTGCTTTTTACCCTTGACAAGTGAATAATTTTGATGTACATTTATGTACAGAAATGGACAATAAGAAAGTTAGGATTCCATTAGAACTTCCGGAGGAGCTAAAAAACTCCTTTATAAAAAAGCTGGAAAGCATTTATCCGAAAATGGGGCTTAATCCGGCTCTACGGCTGATCATTCATGTTCTGCTAAACATCTCTGCTGACTCTCTAAAGACTCTGTTAGAAAAAGGCGTTTTTTTAGAAACAAAATATGAACGCGCTGAATCCCCACAGGAATATCTTGATATCTTTGTGGGGGATGATGACAGTCTAACTGAGATTGTTCTCCAAACTGGTGATACTGAAAAAAAAGAAATCAAAGACAAGGGAGATTCTGCAAAGTCGTTGACCTATGATCAGTTACAAAAACAAATAAGTGATTTATCAGAGAGGCTGAAAAAAATAGAAAAGAAAGACAAAGCCCGATAGCTGCAACTACCGGGCTTTAAATGCGAGGTTGCACAGGGGCAACGTCGCGCGACACTTATAATATAACATAAAAGCCTGCCCCATGCAACCTCCTGAAAATACGTTTAGGAGGTTTTCGTGAAACACTATCTTTCGATTCAAGAAGCGGCTGAGTTTCTCACTCTTTCAGTAAGCCACCTTTATCGTTTGACCTGCTATCATCAGATACCGTTCTATAAACTTGGCCGGCGAGTTTTATTCGATCCCGACAAGCTCGTTCGGTGGGTGGAAAGCCGAAAAAGTGCCTAACTTGAGGCAGACAGAAAGACACAGTGGCCTGATTTGTAGAGATTGGAGAATTTTATGGAAGTGCTATTCACAGTGAAGGAAGCTTCTAACCTCTGGCGAATCAGCAAGGGCAAGTTGTACCAGCTGGTCGAAAATCGGAAGATTCAACACTTCCGGATAGATGCTCGTGTCTTGTTCAGTGAACAGCAGCTTGAACAATATTTGGATAGTCGTCGTGTCGAGAGCGAGAAAAATCACTGATGAAATAGGATATAACAATCGTCGTTGACGATTAGAAAATGAAAAGGCCGCTCAAGCAGCTTTGACCGGCATCTTGAACGGCCTGGCGGAACTGAGGGTAATACCCCAGTAACGACAACCACAGTGTATCACCTTGACTAATTGCGGTCAATTGAAAGTAAAGCTTGCTAATAGAATTGCATAGATGCGCTTTCAGGTTCCGCGGGTAAACTGGGGTAAGATTTAGCTTCCGTTCTCCTCGATCATTGCTTGCTTGGAATGCTCCACCTTCAGTTCCCAGAAACTCAAATCGTGAGAGGAACTGTGAAAGCTACAGTACAAGATTATTGTGCTTCCTTTGTGCAAGGATGGCCTAGGTATACTGTCAAAGCCCCAGGGGATAGTAGATGGCGCACAATAGAAGCATCTCGAAGGCCATTAAGCTACAAGAAAGTGCAGGCGTACTTGGAAGGCCAAGTTGTTATTGGGAGCCTCGGGAAATGGTATCCCGGACACGCATTGTTGGATTTTGATACGTGCAATTTTGACTTTGTCGACAGGATCCGTGATCTATTACAGCTTGATGATTCTCACTCGATGCTTTGCACCAGTGAGAGTGATGATTCCTACCATCTGATTTTTCGCCCTACATTTAGAAATAACCCCCCCACACTTCGGTTACTAAATTCTATTCTACAACCATTTGCCAAATATTACGGTATAGAAGCTTATCCAACATCTAAGAAACCCTGTCGGCTTCCATTTGGTCCCATCCAACAGATTCTAGATCCAGATTTGTGGCTTCTGAAGGACTGGCGAAATAAGCTTTATTGGTTTAAAAAATTGGAAGAATACGATTTGGGCAAAGTGCCATATCATCAAGAAGAGCTGCATCTTGATATTCCTGCACCTTTTCAGAACAAAGGGCAGATTCCGGTTTGTACAGCGGGTGAGTTCCTATACCAATATGGTTTACAAGCCCCAGATACTAGACACGAATCTCAGTTTAAAGTTCTGTATTTCCTGTGGCGCAAAAACGTATCCTATTCGACGGCGGTGAACGAGTGCTTCCGATGGATAATGAAGAAACACAACGGTTTTTCAAAAGATATCGCCAATCCACGGCAGGTGCGAAAAGAAATTGAACGTCAGGCTTCCTGGCTGTATTCACATTACACTCTGCCCGATGAAACTCATAATGCCTTCAAAGGTTATCTGACCAAAGCTGATATTGTGGACATCCTACACTACATGAACGGATCGCTTCCCAAAAGCAGGTTTTTATTTCATCTCGTCAAATATTGTTATCCAAGAAGGCTTCGTGACAAAATTACTGTGCATAGGAATTTGTTTGTGGAATGGTCAAGCGAGCGAACATATGGAAATCGTTTGCAGGAGCTGGCAGAAATGGGTATCGCACAACGCGGTGGATACTATATTGTTGGCAAGAAGTCAAAAGATTTACTTTTGAAATGGAATTATCGACATCCCGAAAACGCTATCCTTGTTGATGAAAGGGCACCCGATACACTTGAATCCACAATCGCTGGATGTTTTGACCCAGAAGAGGCGCGAGTGCTCCTTAGGGCAGTTGGGATGGAAAAAGGACAACGATCGCGCATTTTGAAAAAAATTTTCGATGGGCGGGGCACCCCCGTAATATTCCCCTTGTGGAACCCCTAAAACCCCTCTAGTTAATTATATGAGTTGTCTTTTGACAACCGAATCGAGTGTTTGAGTGTAGAAATTTGACCCACTACGTATTCTGATGCGGTATCAAGCGAGTGGGGGCTTCCCTTGGATACTCCTTACCAGTATATAGAATTGACTGGGTGGTCTGGAAACGTCGATTCATTCCGTGCCATAACGTGTTAGATTTCGAACTAAATCAATGGACGGTAATCGCCCAATCAGAATGCGGACCATAACGAACCGATTAATGAATGATAGTAAGGACAACTGTACTGATATTCCGGGACATAGCGGGACGATTTATGAACACGATAAACAGGGCACCATTACATGATACACGAATAATGGAACGATTCGGAACGGTTTTTAGGAGTGTCACATGAGATAGCGACGCAAAACGACGCAATTTTTGAAGGTGGAAATATTGCCAACGAAAAAGAAACTAGAGATTATAGGCTGTTTTGTTTTGAATTTTAAAAGTACATGCGAAGCGTGCGGTATTTGGAGGAAGTGAATATACCGCTGTCAGAGGGCAAATCCCGGAATTGATAAACAGGTGACAGAAATGATGATTAAATGCGGCCCATCCTTTATAAAGTGGGAAAAAAATAACAATATCACCTAGTCAGAATTGATTCAAGGATTCGCTTCTTATCTCAAATCGTCCGAATTAGTGAATTCCATCGATACATATTGAGTAGGGCTAATGCAGATCGCACGAAAAACCGTAACAAAACGACCCAGGCTACAATAATATAGTGCCAGTGATAAATTGTTGGGTAATAGAATTTCAGGCTTCCACTCTCCACTTTCATTGAACCAATAAAGCTGGTTGCTAGTACGGCTGTGATAAGTGTAATTCCCCAATTGTTAGACTGATTTAGGGTGTTATATGCGAGGGATACTTCCCTACCACATTCACCGTAAAATTTTTCAATCCAATCTCGATCTACCATGAATATCACCTCGCTATGAAGTGGATGTTCCTTGGCTTTCCAACACGATATATCTGTAAAAAGGATAGCTTATTAAACCCACACAACTTGAACAGCTCACGTACTTCCTCTATGGAATACGGCTTAATAAAGGTTTTCAGAGGGGAGATGAATCCCTCACCCGTTGGACATTTTTTGTACTTTGTCCCACGAACACCCGAATAGCCGCGCATAGAGATTATCAATTGTCCATTACTGTTTAATGCTTTTTTCATAGAACTAAGTAGAAACTGTCGTTCACTGGATGGACATATCGTTTCCAAAACAAATGTACTAATAATGATATCAGATTGTTGGGTTGTCTCAATCTTCTCAACCCTTTTACCTCCAAGTTCTTCGAACTTCGCATATTCTTTAGGGAATCTTTCTGCGGTGTTTTGGAGGTCATATGCACAATATTGCACGTTATCTAAGGATTCTAAAATGAAGAGTGCATTACGTAAGTTTCCTGCACCAACTTCTAAGATTCGACTTTTCGGTGTTATTATGCTTTTTTCTACACATCGTGTAACCGATAGGGTAGGATTTTTAAAACTGGTTGCAGAGTTTGTGCATATTCCGGAGTAAAACTGCCACACATTCCGGTTGAAAGTTGCCACCTGT
>CAZVHJ010000074.1:0-24021 GCA_964627715.1 uncultured Spirochaetaceae bacterium
CCTCTTTGAGAAAAATATGATAGGGTCGGGAAGTTGTTTTTTTACAGCCCCTTAGCCTTGTGATTGGAATCCAACGTCCTGGACCTCCCTATGGCGTCGACTATATTCTCGCTATACCTCTAGCAAAGTAGATCACGTATCAGTCGCTGCTTCTCGCTTTGTTTGCAACCATTGTGTTGAGTAAAGGTACGAAAACGGCATAAATGGATGCATTTTTTCTCTATCCTTCTTGCACGGCTAGTGCTCCCTCCATGGTTACCGCCATGTCGCTCAAATCCAGCGTCAGATTATCGGTATATCCCTCCTGAACGTCTTCTCTGGTCCAACCCAGAGCTGCCCGGACTTTTGCGGGATTCGCTCCTTGTTCTAGTAAGATCGTGTTCGTGCTAGCTCTGAAACTGTGTGGCTTGAGGTTACGTTCCGTCCTTGCCTTCTGTGGGAATCCAGCCTTGACCATCGCTGTATGGAATCCGTCGTTCCACCACTTGTATGCATGTGGTCGTCCTCGGGAATCACAGAACACAAGGCCGACCTGCCGCTTCTTTCGTAAAGTCCTAAGTGCAGTTCCCGCTTTCGGAGTCAGAAAAGTCGTTCTGATTTTGTTCCACTTCGGTAATCCTAACTCGTTAGATGCAGCTTTATATGCCCGATTGACTAAAATGGTTCCGGCGTCAAGATCGATCTGCCGCCAGGTCAGCGCACGCAATTCTCCCCAACGCATCCCGGATGTTGCCGCGAGCAAGAATATAGCGTATGTCTCCTGATCCGGCCATGGCCCCAGTCCGTCAACCGGAAACAGCTTCTGTATCTCTTCAGCAGTAAAAGCCCCGTGGTGAATTTTCTTGTGTACCAAGCCGACTCGATACGCCGGATTGTTCGGGATATCATCTCGGTTCCATGCCTCCAGAAAGATCGTTTTGATGGTGCTCATGATTTTATCTACGGTATTCCGCTTCCCTTCCAGCTTGTCCAGGAGTCGACCTCGAAAATCAAATAGATCACCTCGCCTGATCTCTGCAATAGGTTTGTCCGCTATCCGGTCTATAAAAATGTGATCCTCCAGCCACTTCCTTGATTTCTTAATATGGTTCGCCCCGATGCTTTTTTGCTCCTGCCGTAAACGCGCAATATGCGGACAACTGCCCCCAATGAAGAAGGGCGCAGCGTATTCCCGAAGGGTCGGGCCGACAAGCATTTCCGCTTTCTGCTCTTGTTGTTCGGCAAGGAGTTTTCGTACATAGGCTTCCGCTTGCCAGCGGTTCCGCTTACCTATGACGCCAGTGGTTTTCTTCCGACGCGTTAGATCGTCAGCCAACCGGTAATACCAGACCTGTTTCGTCTTGCCGTGGCGGTCAGGTCGCATTGTTATCAGGATCAGGGTAAACAGATTTCTTGCCCTCATGACTATACTTACCTCCTCAATGTGAAGTATAGTGGTCCGAATTTGGTCCGTCAAGGCAAAAAATAAGGCACCCTGAATAAGGTGCCTTAGATAAATCCTTATTTTGTAAGGATTTATGCTCCCCCGGACAGACTCGAACTGCCGACCTAGTGGTTAACAGCCACCCGCTCTACCAGCTGAGCTACAGGGGAATGACGATGGTAAAATTATTAAAAAGTACCGTGTCTGTCAAGTGGGATGAACGGTGTAGGTTGATCCGATGTGAGGTGTGATAACCTTCCGTAGTATCCGGGATAGAGAAGGCTAGAATGTATCACCTGCCGCAGCCGCCGGAGCTACAGGAAGATCGGCTTGAAGTACGTTTCCCGATTCTCTCTTAATGCGGGCACCGAAGCTCTCGAGAAGGCGGATCATGGCCAGGTTGTCTTCCAACAGAAATCCGCGTAGGACTTCGATACCCCTCTCCTGAGCAGCTCTCATGAGCAACCGGGTTATCATCGTACCGATGCCGCGGTTCTGGTACTCATCGGTAACAGTGATGGCAAACTCCGCAGTCGTGGGTTCTGAATCTAAACGGACGAAACGCCCAATCGCGATTCCGGGTTTGTCCAGGCGGCCGATGTCCTTCATACCGATGGCCACATGATTCACCTGGTCCACTTCGATCAGCGACTTGAGCTGGGATGCGGAAAGCTTTCGAATCGGGGAAAGGAAACGGAAGCGCCGCGAACCCATCGACAGCTTCTTGAATCCCTGCAGCAGATCTTTTTTGTCTTCAGGCTGCAGCGGCCGAATCAGTACATTGGTACCGTCCCGCAGCTTTGTTTTTATAGGAAATATAATCGTTCCTGTTCGAATCGTTTCGATTATCCCTCTGTCTCTATGCACAATCAGACATCTTCCCGCCCAGCAGGGTTGCGCAATTCGTCAAGGAAGCCTGAAGACAATGTACTAAGACAAAGAGAAAACGTCCATCCTTTCACGATCTGGATTCTGTCATTATGATGACAGTCTAAAGTCTTGGTTTTACAGCAAGATTTTAGCTCTAGTTGAGGACATTATAATCTTCTTTTCAGTTGCGATTGAAGATTGCGATATATTTTGCTCGTGATGAACGGCGCAACCAAAGAAAGAGCAAGCTTATTTTACGGGGCGGGATTTCCTCCGAGGTGGGATAAAGAAAAAAGAAGCGGCCACCACAAGGGCAAACAGGATGTAGAGGAGGGTGAATACCCAGGCAGGAAAATCGTAGAAAATGAGTCGCCGCACCAGTCGGGCCATAAAGGGGATTTCCTCCTCAATGATCTGGTCGGCACGAAGCCGAAGCCTGTACTCCCATTCTGTGAGGGGGCAAAGCACACCGATGAGCGCTTCTACGGCAACCGCGACCACCGCCAGCAAGTGAATGATGCGAAAGGTGAGATTGCGGATCCATACCCAGCGAAACAGCCCGCCAAGTATGATGAACAGCTCACCACCCACGGCAAACAGCACGTAGCAGAGGTGAAACAAGACGATGAAGTCAGCGGCAAATCCGTAGAAGCCCTTCATGATCCTCCCTCAGGTGTTGAGGAGCTGTTCAATCCGTGACAGGGCTGTACCGGCAGGGAGGGGAATGAATACATCTGTGATGGTATTGGTGAAATTACTGTCTTCCGGGTTGATTTCAACGATCCGAGCACCGTTAGCGGCGGCTTGATGGGGTAGGGAAGCGGCGGGGTACACCTCTCCCGTGGAACCGACGATTAGTACGACATCGGCTGCGTCGATTTCCCGTCTAGATTCCGACCAAGCCATCTGCGGGATTTCTTCTCCGAAGAAGATGCAGTTCGGTTTGAGCACTCCACCGCAGCCGCATCGTGGCGGAAGAGATGAGAGCATATTGGGATTCGCCGTAGTGGTTACTCCGCAGGAAACACAGATTAAATCTCGAGTGTTACCGTGAAACTCAATGACTTTTGCGGAACCCGCGAGTTGATGCAGGTTGTCGATGTTCTGGGTGATCACCGCCTTGAGCAATCCCCGCTGTTCGAGACGGGCCAGAACCCGGTGAGCCTCGTTGGGCCGGGCGGCGGCAAAGTGCTCGTAGAAGATACTTTTGAGGATCCGCCAGCATTTCTCCGGGTGCCGATGAAAATATGTAAGCTCCAGATACTTCGGGTCGTAGCTGCTCCACAGCCCCTTTGGACCGCGAAACGGCGGAACCCCGCTCTCCACGGAGATCCCGGCCCCGGTGTAAGCGACGAGATGGCGGGATTCTCGAATGATCTCGGCCGCTTCCTGGATATAGGTGTCGATTTCTGAATCGCTTTGCTCCGGTTGCACGTCGGCTCCGACTCACAGGATCAGCCGATCTCGATTTTAATCTTGAACCCTTCGCAGGTCATCAGTTCCTTCCCCAAATCGAGCCACCTCCACTGCTTCTCATCCGTCACGATCTTGGGCAGTGTTCCCTGATTCTCTTCATCCCACTCGATCGTACCTTCGATATGCTCGTAATTCGTTTGAACGGCACTGCTCTGCGGCGTTGCCCTTTCGAACAACTCTGCGAGACTGATACCAGGTACTGAACGGTACTTCCTCGCTGGATCCCAGCGGGTACCCTCCCAATTAGAGATGAGCCCGTTGTCCCCACAGACCGGACACCACCAGCGAAGCTCATTACCCTCCGGATGCAGCTCGGACTCGATCACACCGCTGCAAGGGACTCTTTTTGGGCGTCTGCGGCAGCGAATACCGGCAGTGTGTCTGAGGCGTGGCCTGTCCACGGTGCCTTCCACGATGGATCCAAAGAATGCCCACAGCTTCAGCGCCCGCTTCGGCAGCGTATACGCTTCCTCCTCAGGGTAGTCGAAATGCGACATGTCGATAATCCACGTATTTCCCATAGCTTTTCCCCGTCCAGACTACCATGACCTGAAGAGAGGAGAAAAGAGGTTGTTCTCTGCGGTTTCGAAGGTTCGTGGGCGGCTCCGCTTTGCGTTTTCCATGGGGAGCTTGTGGGATTCCCTTTTTTGTGACCAGGGATTTTACGGGCCTCTTCGATGGTGAAGAAACGCTTTGCACCGATTTGGGAAAGGAATTTTGCCTTTGTTTTCCCAAGGAATGCTCTTGTTATATTTTGTATGTCATTACTCATCTCTACAGCCTATCTTCGTCATACAAAATATAACAAACCTTCAAAAATCGGGGTATGATATACTTATCATGCCGAGAAGATCCAAATTCCAATTGCCGCCACTTTACACAGAAGAAGAGACCATTGGTCAGCGGCTTACCTGCCTGAGAAAAAAGAGCGAGGCTACACCCAGGTGGAACTGGCGGAAAGAATCGGGATCATCCAGGCTTTAGTCTCAGATTACGAGCGGGATAAACTCCGCTTGAACGCGGAGATGCTTATTCGGTTTGCACAGGCCCTGGAAGTGCAATCCGATGAAATCCTGGGACTCAACAATCAGCAGTCCGGAAAAAAGAATCCCAGCCTCAAGATCCTGCGTCGCCTAAATTGTATCGAATCCTTGCCGGCAGCACAGCAGAAAGCCCTTCTGAAAACCATAGACATGTTCCTGAAGGCGGCGGGCAAGTGATCGCACCTCTGTGCACCACCACCTCACGATCCAATGTTGACACATACTCATCGCGGTGTCACCGACAGTGAACAAGGCAGTGAGCATCGGCTGCACTACATCCAGCAAGCGGAGGGCTTTTGGTAGCGCCGAATGACGAGACAGGGATGTCGAGGAGCTGAGGCGCGTACCAAAACCGAACCCCCTTTTGAGCATCCCCCCTCCCAGAGCTCCAATGGGAGACCTTAGATAGGGGTAAGTCTGGGGGGAGAGTCTGGGAGAGGGGGCGGCGAGGGGGTGAGGGAAGGCCGGAGCGCCAGACCGTGCACTTTAAAAACCATCCGTGTAGCAAGAGTTAAGGGATTGAGAGTTTTGAAGGTTTGTTATATTTTGTATGACGAAGATAGGCTGTAGAGATGAGTAATGACATACAAAATATAACAAGAGCATTCCTTGGGAAAACAAAGGCAAAATTCCTTTCCCAAATCGGTGCAAAGCGTTTCTTCACCATCGAAGAGGCCCGCAAAATCCTTGGTCACAAGAAAGGGAATCCAACAAGCCAGTTCCTGGAGAGACTGAAGAGAAAAGGCTGGATTCTTCGAATCAAGAGGGGACTGTACGTTACGATTCCCCTTTCCGCCGGCGAAGAAACGAATCCGCAGGTTCACGAGTTTCATGTTGCCATGCATTTAGTGAGCCCAGCGACGATTGCCTACTGGACGGCTTTGAACCATCACGGAATGACGGAGCAGCTCCCGAGGACGGTATTCATCGCCACGAATCACCTGGTTCGCCACCCGCCTAAAGAGGTTCTCTGGTTCTCTTACAGGATCGTTTCGTTGAGGCCCCAGCGCTTTTTCGGAATCGTGCAGGACTGGATCGACGAAGGCCCGTTCAACATCACGGACAAAGAAAAAACCATCATCGACGGTCTGGATCTTCCCGAGTACGTCGGCGGGGTGGGAGAGATCGCAAAAGCCCTGCGCACATCCTGGAAGCAATTGAACAAGAAGAAGCTGTTCCAGTACGCCGTCAGAATGGGAAACGCAGCGGTGGTGAAGCGCCTGGGGTTTCTCCTCGAGACGCTAAAGCTCGAGGAGGTCGAATTTCTGCGCATGGAGGCGCAGCGTTCGAAAGGGTTCCCCCTGTTGGATCCACTGTTGCCTCGAAAGGGAAAACACAGTCGCCGGTGGGGATTACTGGTCAATGTCGAGGAAATCGAATGATCGACAAGAACGAGATCAACACCAGAGTGAAAGCCGAGGGGCTCCGGTTCGATCAGATCCAAAAGGATCATGTCATTGTCTGGATTCTCCGTGCCCTGTCCGAATTGAAACCGGAAGGGTGGATCTTCAAAGGGGGGACATGCCTGAGGCACTGCTATTACTCCGGCTATCGATTTTCGGAGGATCTGGACTTCAGCTGCAGTGAAGATGCCGGCGGCGTGGAGAAAACGGTTAGCTTCCTTCAGCAAGTCACGGAATGGGTCCAGACGAACTCCCTTCTACGAGCTTCTCTGAAAGAGGTGAAGACGAGTGGAGGAGATTTTCAGCTGGAGATCCCTGTGGAGTACAGCAGGGGCGGTCCTCGCCGGCATGGACTACCTGCGATCAAGATTCATTTGACCTTCGATGAACCGATCCTCACCAAACCCGAGGGCCGACCCGTGAACCCCACGTATTCGGACCTCTCCTCCCCCACGGTGATTGCTTACAGCAAGGAGGAGATCCTCGCCGAGAAAATGCGGGCCCTGCTACAGCAGCAGAGCAAGTGGCCCCGGCCTCGAGATTTGTACGACCTCTGGTTCATCCTCTCCGAAAAAGGGGAGGTGTTCGATTGGGGGAGCTTGTATAATCTGTTCGCAGACAAATGCCGGGCGAGGCAGATCGAACCCGATCCTGCTTTACTCGTTTCCGAAACGTTGAAGAGCACCAATAAAGGAGTCAGGCGGAGACAACTGGAGATGTTGATGAGGGAAGTACCCGAGTTCGAAGAGGTTTGGACAGATTGGGTCCCCTTCTGTAAACAGCGATTTGAAAGATAGTCAGTTATTTAATCCAGAGTCCTCTGGGTACTTACTCTTGACAAAAAAGGAAATCCTGTCTGAGCTTGGGGAACGAGGATGAAAAAGAATCCCCTGGAACACGAATGGATCACTCGCCCACTGGCACGTTTCCCTAACGGGGAAATTTTTCTCATCACCGCCATTGTAGAAAAAAAGAAAATACATCGGGGACTGCCTGCATTCCTTTTGGATGATTTCCGTTCCAGAGTCGCCTCTTTGTCTTTAGAGGAGTTATTTGATCCAAACATACAAGAGCGCTTGCGTTCTTGGTTGGACGAGGCTGTCGGTTTCAGCCTGCCCGTGGTTCGCTGGCGTACGGCTGCAGAATATCGATACGACGGTGGTCCCATTGTAATCCCGGAGGGGGATCCAGCCGTTTGGAATAAAGATTATACACCCGATGAGAGCATAAACTCGCAAAACAGCTAGAATCGGGCATTCTCTGTATTTGAAAGCCAGCCCTATTGTGCCGCCGTGATCGAAGACGGCCAGATTGCCTCGATGAGCTATTGCGAAACAGATGGGCCAATATCTATCTTTACCCGGCCAGCATCTCGACGAAAAGGATATGCACTTTCATGTTTGCGGCTGCTCACAAAAAAGTGCATAGAAGCAGGGTTTACACCTGGCTACCCGACGGATGTCTCCAACGTAGCCTCGGTGCATCTTGCTAAGAAAGCTGGATACAAACGACAAGGCTATATGTTCTGGATCACCATTCCGCCGATTGCCAAAGAAGTGTTGCCTTCCCGATTGCAGGAGGAAGAGGGCAAATAGAGTACGTCGAAGTGGTGCCGACGATAGACTCTGATCACACAGAACATTTTCTTGAACCTCATTTTTGGGTTTTATTTTCTGTGTGGTGAACTCTGAACAGTAGCTGTTACAAGTAATCAGAAGCTGGGTGGATCAGAAAGAATCACACAGAATCGATGTTCTGGGTGATCACCGCCTTGAGCAATCCCCGCTGTTCGAGACGGGCCAGAACCCGGTGAGCCTCGTTGGGCCGGGCGGCGGTCTAGGATATGGGGGAGCGATGTCAAGACTGCGATCATTGGAGATTGAAAAGTCTTTAATCGGCGGATGGGCAGCTGCCGAAAAGAACAATGTGATCGATGCGATAAAATCCTTCATGCTCTCCCCCCTTGAAATCGGGAGGGTGTCCTTCTCCTTCTCTCCCCTGGAAGGGTTATTGCGGTTTATTCTGCCTCTGGTGCTGCTCTTCGTTGCTGCCGGATTTCTTTTGGTGTTGATCCGGCGGGTCATCCTCAAGCGGATAAAGATCCCTGAGGAAAACAAACAGAAGATCTACCGCTACACCCGCCTGGTGCTGCGAATCGTCGTATTGATCGTCCTGCTGTTCATCCTGTTCAACTTCTTTGGGGCGCAGATCGGGAACTTTCTTTCCCGGGTGTGGGGAGTTCTGACCACTCCCTTTACGACCGCCGGTTCCTCCCGCATCTCTGTGATCACCATCCTGCTGGCCATCCCGATCGTGTATCTGGCCTCATGGGTCAGCAAGTTGGCCCGGCGGTTTCTTGATGCCACGGTTCTCCAGCAGCTGACCATCAGTGATGCCTCGCGCTTCACCATCTCCAGCCTCGTACGTTACGGTGTGCTGGTGCTGGCCATCCTGATCGGATTGTCGATCATCGGGATCAACCTATCCTCCCTGGCCGTGGTGATCGGTGCGCTGGGAATCGGCATCGGTTTCGGCCTGCAGAACGTGGTTGCCAACTATGTGGCCGGATTGGTGATCTTCTTCGAAAGGCCGCTAAAGGAGGGGGACCGTATCCTGGTCAACGGCCTGGAGGGGGATGTGGTGCAGATCAAGCTGCGCTCAACGGTGATCAACACGCTGACCAACGAGACGATCATCGTGCCCAACAGCCAGCTTGTAGGTAACAGCATCCACAACTACTCCTACAACGACAAGCGGATCGTGATCGTGAACAACGTTCAGGTTTCCTACAGCACGGATCTGGACCTGGCTCAGAAGGTACTCCTGGAGGTGGCCGACAGGAACCCTTATGCCCTGAAGACACCGCCCCCTGGTGTACGCGTTGCCGCCTTCCAGGATTCGGGTATCCAGCTGGCTCTGTGGACCTCCATTGGTGAGGCTACGAACAAACTGGCGGCCCTGTCCTGGACCAATCTGGAGATATGGCGGGCTTTCAAAAACGCCGACATCGTGATTCCCTTTCCTCAGGTGGATCTCCACGTCAAAGAACCGGTAGCTCATCAAGCCCTGACTGAAAAATAAAGGGCTGCCTCAGAGATCACTCTGAAGCAGCCCCGCTTTGTTTATTGTTTATATCTTGCTGCTGCTCGCGCCGCGGTCCGGCGACCTGCTTACCTCGTTTCCAATTCGATTTCTATCTCGTTGTCCTGTCTGTACACCTTGGTATTGATCGTCCGGCCGGAGGCGTTGTTCAAGGCCTGGTAGAATTCGTAGGCGCCCCGAATCTGGCGGCCATCTACCTCCTGCACAACATCGCCCTGGCGGAACCCCGCCGTGGCCGCCGGAGACCCCTCCTGTACCAACGTGACCAGAACTCCTTCCAGGCGATCAGGGATGCTCAGCTGTTTTCGCAGATCGGAAGATATCGAGGCGATATATATCCCGGGCCACAGGTTCTTGCTCTGGGTGGCTATTTCTTTGTCCTCCGCGCGGATCGCCAACCTGATGTCGAAGGTCTGCTTCCTGCCCTCACGGATCACCGATACGTCGTAGCGATTGCCCGGCGGCAGGTTGCCGACGATCTTGGTTAGATCGTTGGTGTTTTTGACGTTTCGGCCTCCGATACTGGTGATATAGTCTCCCGGGAGGATACCCGCCTTGAAGGCCGGAGAACCCTTGAAGATATTCACGACGAAGGATCCCGTGGAATCCCCGAGTTTAAAATCCTCCCGGTAGTCGGGAAATCTCTGGGGATCCACGTCCACGATCTGAACTCCCAGCCAGCCGTACTCGACCCGGCCCTTGGTGAGAATCTCATCCACCGTCTTCTTGGCCGTGTTGATTGGTACTGCGAAGCCCAGTCCGGCGCTCGATCCGGTGCGGGAGGCGATCCACGTGTTGATTCCTATGACCTCTCCCCTTAGGTTGACCAGAGCGCCTCCGGAGTTCCCTGGATTGATCGAGGCATCGGTTTGGATGTAGTCGGTCAGGCTGGCGATATTCATTCCCGAATCGGCCTGTCTGCCCACAGCGCTGACGATCCCCATCGTGATCGTGGATTCGAAGCCAAAGGGATTGCCCACGGCCAGGACCAGGTCGCCTACTTCCAGGTCCTCCGAGTCCCCCAGCCTGGCTACCGGGATCTCCTCCCGGGTTTCGAACATGACCACCGCCAGATCCCTTCGCGGGTCGGCTCCCACCAGCTTGCCCTTGAACTCCCGTCCGTCGTGCAGGCTGATGCTGATCTCTTCGGCCTGCCCGGCCACGTGGTTGTTGGTCAGCACGTAGACCTTACTGTCTGTCCTCTGCACGATCACACCGGAGCCAAGACCCGGCTGTCGGAACTCTCTCTCCTCGGAATCCCCCGAGTCGGGAGACGGGCCGAAGAAGAAGTCCCACGGTGACTGGGTTCGAGGGATCCTCTGGGTAATCACATCGATCGTATTGATTTCCACGACAACGGGAAGCGCTTCTTGGGCTACCTCGCGGAAGGAGTATTGAATCTGCTCCAGGGTTGGAGTAATCGGTTCGGATTTTACCGGCTGACTGGTCAGTGGAGTCCCGGCGTCAGACTCCCGCTGCCCGGTGCTGTAGGCCTGAGAACAGGAAACCAGAAACAGGAATAGAATCATCAGGGATAGCACAACAATCAGTGAACGTTTGTTCCGCATGATATCCTCCTCTATCAATAACCAGTTCATCTATTAAGCTCGTACTCTTTTTACTTTGGAATCACGGCATTTGGGCCGTAGAAAGTCCTGGTACGAGTATAAAATAGTAATTTGATGGAGTATCGGCAAACGGTTTTCAATCGTCGATGTCGCCGGCGAGGTTCGGAAAGCTTCGGGTGTGTCTGTTAAATCACCGTTGCGGAAGGAAGAACTGCGTTTTTCGGGATCACGATGATCCCGTCGCGAATATGGTAGTTACCGAAATCCCCATCCTTTCGCTCCAAATTGTCTACGCCGATGCGGCAGACTTCACCGATCCTGGCATTCTTGTCGATGATTGCGCGTCGAATCAGGGTTCCTTTGCCGATACCGATATCGGGTATTCCCCGTTCCCGGTTTTGCCTCCTCTGTTCCACGGTCTCGTACCAATCCGCTCCCATGCAGACCACACCGTCCAGGGTCGCCCCGGATTCGATGATCGTGCGGATCCCGATCACGGAGTGCATTATATTACCGTTGGTGATGATGCAACCGTCGGCGGTCAGACACTGCGTGATGGTGCAGGAGTTGATCTTTGAGGCGGGCAGATCACGCCTGCGGGTATAGATCGGCTGGCTCTCCTTGTAGAAGTCGAAGTCCGGGGTGATGTTCGTCAGGTTGATCGTGGTTTCGTAGAATGATTTTATCGTCCCGATATCTTCCCAGAAACCGGTGAAGATGTAGGACTGGACCTTGAAGTTTTCAATGCTCTTGGGGATGATCTCTTTTCCGAAGTCGGTGTACTCATTGTCCAGGGCTTTTTTCAATATCCCCTGAGTGAATATGTAAATACCCATGGAAGCAAGATATTCCCGATCCGGACTGATGCCGGCCATCTGCCCCCGCAGGGTATCGGGAATCTTCAGTTCGGCGATCTCTTCGTTGGTCTGGGGTTTCTCGACGAAACGTACGATTCTTCCCTTCTCATCCACCTGGAGGATGCCGAAGTATCGGCACTTCTGGGCACTGACCGGAGTCACCGCAACGCTGATCTCGGCGCCGCTTTTTAAATGGTTGTCGAAGAAGTCCTGCAGGTCCATGCGGTACAGCTGGTCGCCGGAGAGGATCATGTAGTAGTCCGCGTTCTGGGTGCGGAAGTGAATGAAGTTTTTTCGAACAGCATCGGCGGTACCCATATACCAGCCGGAATGTTCGTAGGTCTGCTCCGCGGCCAGGATCTCGATGAACCCTTGGGAGAAACTGTCGAAGATGTAAGTGTTGGCGATATGATTATGCAGGGAGGCGGAGTTGAACTGGGTCAGGATGTAGATCTGGCGAAATCCGGAGTGGATGCAGCTGGAGATGGGGATGTCGACCAGACGATATTTGCCGCCGAAGGGAACCGCCGGCTTTGCCCGTTCCTTGGTCAAGGGAAAGAGCCTTTCTCCCCGACCGCCGCCCAGAACAAGGCAAAGCACTTTTGCCATTTTTGTTTGTTACACTCCCTACTCAATACTATTCATTAGCTAAAAAAACAGTCAAGAATGTGATAGGGTAAAATCGCTGACCAGAGGAGGGGAAATGCTAGAAAAGGTCATCCAATCCCTGCGCTCGGACCGGCGGTTCATGGCTTCGGTAGCCCACTGGCAGGTCATCCCCGCCCGGGAAGGACGGTACTGCGAATTTCCACCGGAAATCGACGGACGGATTCTTGCCGCCGTTCGGGACAAGGGGATTCAGCGCCTGTTCAGCCATCAGTATCAGGCCTACACTGAAGTTTGCAAGGGCAACAACATCGTGGTGGTCACGCCCACCGCTTCCGGGAAAACTCTGGCCTACAACCTGCCGGTGCTCCAGAGCCTGATCGAAGAGCCCCAGGCAAAGGCCATGTACATGTTTCCCACCAAGGCTCTGTCCCAAGACCAGCAGGCAGAGTTAAATGAGATTCTCCTGGGCGGTGAGATCCCGGTTCGCATCTTCACCTACGATGGGGATACCCCTCGTTCGATACGAATCTCCGTACGCGAAGAGGGCAGGGTGGTCATCACCAATCCCGACATGCTGCACACGGGAGTACTGCCCAATCACACCAAGTGGATCAAGTTCTTCCAGTCTCTGCGATTCATCGTGATCGATGAGATTCACACCTATCGCGGTGTGTTCGGCTCCCACATGACCAATTTGATCCGCCGCTTGAAACGCATCTGCAGCTTTTACGGCGCCAAACCCCAGTTCATCTGCTGCTCCGCCACGATCGGGAATCCTCAAGGACTGGCGGAGAAAATCGTCGAGGAGCCGGTTACCCTGATCGGGGAGAACGGAGCCCCGGCGGGAGAGCGGCACTTCGTGTTCTACAATCCGCCATTGGTGGACCCGGTACAGGGCATTCGCCGCGGTGTGGTAAAGGAATCCCAGAGCCTGGCAACCCAGCTTCTCAAAATGAAGGTCAAGACGATCGTCTTCGCTCGCTCCCGGCTTCGCTCCGAGCTGATCGCGGGGTATATCCGGGATTCCCTGAAGAACCTGTACACGGAAGACAGCCGCATCAACGTCGCCTCCTATCGCGGCGGCTATCTGCCCAACGAGAGGAGGAGTATCGAACAGGGGCTGCGTAAGGGAGAGATCCAAGGGGTCGTTTCCACAAATGCGTTGGAATTGGGAATCGATATCGGCGGTCTTGACGCCTCGATCCTGGCCGGATTTCCCGGCACCATTGCCTCCACCTGGCAGCAGGCCGGAAGGGCGGGAAGACGGGCCAGCGTATCCCTGTCGATCCTGGTGGCTTCGGCCTCGCCGATCGATCAGTACATCATTCGGCATCCCGAGTACTTTTTCCGAAGCTCTCCGGAATCAGGATGGGTGGATCCGGACAATATCTACATCTTGAGCGATCAGTTGAAGTGCGCCGTATTCGAGCTTCCCTTCGAGGAGGGGGACGAACTGGCAGGGAATTACAGAGAGGTCCTCGACTACCTGGAAGAACACGGGGTCATTCGCTACACCGGGGGAAAATGGTTCTGGTCGGACCGGTCGTATCCGGCGGAGAAGGTATCCCTGCGTAGCTCCGCCCCAGGGAACATCGTGATCGTGGACACTACCCAGGGGCGGCAGACGGTGATCGGAGAGATGGACAAACCTTCGGCCAAGCTCCTGCTCCACGACGAGGCGATTTACATCCACCGGGGCGATCAGTACATCGTGAAAAAGCTCGATCTGGAAAATCAACGCTGCTACGTCGAGGAGACGGAGGACAACTACTATACCGATTCCATCGTGAAAACAGATATAAAGGTGCTGGAGCAGGACAGTCGGGAGCGCAGCGGCGGAATGGAAACGGTGATCGGGGATATTCTGGTGCGCACCCAGGCCACGAAGTTCAAGAAGCTGAAGTTCGGGACTCACGAAAACATCGGCTACGGGGAGATCGACCTTCCCGCCGAAGAGATGCACACCCGCTCGGTGGTGCTGCTGTTCTGCCCGGGAAGCGCCGCCGGCCGCGCCTTCGGCCGGAGGACGGAGCTCGAGCAGCCGATCATTATGCAGCGGCTGGGCACGCTGGTACGAAATATCGCCCCTGTATTTTTGCTCTGTGATCCAAGGGACTTGGGGGTATCGGAGAGCTTGAAGGATATCGTGTTCGAGTGTCCCGCCCTGTACGTGTACGACAGCTATCCCGGGGGAACCGGACTCTCCGAGGGTTTTTTAAAGAATGCCCCGGCAATTCTACAGGGAGCTCTAGAGCTGGTTGCCGGGTGCCCCTGCTCGCAGGGCTGTCCGTCCTGCATCGGTCCGATCGGCTCCGACCCTGAGATCGAGCTCCCCGGTTTCAACCCTAAAGAGTCGATCCGTGAATTCCTGATCGGCTGGCTCGGAAAGAAGAATTAACGTGTCCTTGGAAAAACGCCTGCGTTATCTGGAGAGGGCTTTGCAGCACCGGGCTTCGCAGGAGCCCACCGATTCCCATCGGGAGGAAGCGGAAACCAGGGACGGCGCCCAAAGTCCGATACGCGATCCGTTCGCTCCTGAACGGGGATGGGAGGCGGCGGGTGATTACACCCTGCGCCGGCGGCGGCACTTCCCCAGTCCCCTTCAAGACGCCGGGATTTCCGAGTTCCTCCTGCCTCCGGGTTATGCCCCTTCGGACCTTTTATTCTTCGACACCGAAACAACGGGTCTTTCCGGAGGGGCTGGGAATTCCGCTTTCCTGGTCGGAATGGCCTGGATCGACGGCCAGATGCTGGCAACGGAGCAGATATTCCTGAAGGATTTCCCGGGAGAAGGGGAGTTTCTGTCTATCCTCGGCCGGCGTCTCGGACAGCATCGGGTGTTCGTATCCTTCAACGGCCGGGCCTTCGACGCTCATGTCCTTCGCACCCGTTTCCTGCTCAACCGCATGGAATTGACTCTGGAGCAGCAGACAGACCTCCTGTACTGGTCCCGCAGGCTGTGGCGCCGAACCCTTCCCGATTGCTCCTTGGGCACTATCGAACGGGAGATCCTCGGCATCGTCCGTAGAGTCGATGTATCCGGTTTCGAGGTGCCGGGGATCTATCTGCAATACTTGAGAAGCGGCGAGCCCGGTCGCCTCGATGCTGTGTTGGAGCACAACCTGCGGGATGTCCGCACTCTCGCCGACCTGCTGGTCACGATCAACACGATCCTTGTGTCCCGGGAGAAAGCGCCGGAGGCGCCGGTTCTGCGGGCAGACCGGGCCGCCCTGGGAAGCTTCTTTTTGAGCAGGGACGAAGGCTGGGCAGTGGAGCTTCTCAAAGATTCCTTCGCCAGCGGAGATGAAGGGGCAGGTAGGGCCTTGAGTCTGTACTACAAGCGTCGAGGTGCCTGGCCGGAAGCGGTTGATCTGTGGCAGCAGATGGCTTCGAAGCGAAAGAGCTTGTTCGCAGGAATCGAGCTGGCGAAGTATTTCGAACACAGAGAGAGGAACCCCGAGCGAGCCCTGGCATGGGTACGGACCATCCTGTCCTGGCAGCTTCCCCTCGACCGACCTCTTCGTGGCGATCTGTCCCACCGCCGGCAGCGTCTTTTAAAAAAAATAAACCGGAGATCCTCTAGGCTTTGAAGTAACTGATCCTATACCCGTCGGCCACGCGAAAACCGAGCTTTCTGTACAGCGCCAAAGCGGGTAGATTGTTTTTCTTGACAAACAGACAGACCGTGGGTTTCTCGGCAAAGATCCTCCGCAACAGCTCCTCCATCACCCGAAAGGCGATGCCGCTGTTGCGCACATCCTCCTCCGTGAACACCCCGCCGATCTGATCCACGGTGAATCCCCGGGCGTTGGTGCCTGCTTTAGCTACCACCTTTCCGTTCAACTCAGCCATCAGTACCAGTTGCTGCCGCAGCGACCGCTTCAGATTTTGCCTGCAGGCCTGTTCGTTGTAGCGTTCCCGGGTGATCACCACTTCTTCGAGCTCGTAGCGGATTTGGAGTGGAAGAAGGGCGGCTAGATCTCGGAGGTAGGCGGTTCTGACCACCAATCCCGCCGGGGAGGGAAAGGATTCTCGGCGGGCGTTCGAAAATGAGTCCCGGTTTTGAATCATCAGATGATAGTCGATGCTCACATCTGCCCGAAGCGGCAGTACTGTCTCCAGCCAACCTACCTCATCGATGGGTCCCATCACGGAGTACAGCCGGAAGGCCACGTCCTTCCAGCCAGGAAATGGACCGGGGGGAATTGACTGTGACCCGCCCCGGCCGGGTGTGAATACGGGTAGGAGAAGTCCTGCAGAGGTAAGCATCATTGTCCCTTTGATGTCGGAGCCTTCTTTGTAAATCAGGACGGAAGCCTCCAGCGCCGTCGGGAATGCCGTTTTTCCCAGTCTGCGCAGCCGGGAGGTGTAGGGAACCGCCCGCCACTCGTGGGGGAGGAGAAAAGCGAGCAGTTGGGAGAGATCCCTTTTACCGGTGCGACGCCACTTCATGGCGCGATTGCGGGTTCGGCGTCGATGAAGTCAACCGGTATCCGGCCTTCCGGGTCGAAATCCCCGACCAGTGCAGCGAAACCCGCCCGAAAGGATTCCTTCCCCGTGCCGTAGACTGCCAGGGCGTTCTCTACCCAGGGTGCATCCCGCAGATACACGGGAGACAGGGTGGAAATGACGGCTAATGTACCTGGGAAGTTTCGGAGAGTTTCCAGGACTTCGAGGCTGTTGTAATTGGCCAAACAGAACACAACGGTGTCGTAGCGGGAAGCGATGCGGGGAATCCGTTCCAGGTCCTGCTCCCGGGCGGAGTAGAAGGGACTGTAGGGGAAAAGCAGGACATCCGCTTCGGGATAACGAAGTCGACCCTCTTCGAGGAATTCTTCGAATTGCCCGATGAGCAGCATTCGTCGATCCCTGTCTTGTTTCAGGGGGATGCCAGAGTCCCGGAGCAAGGTCACGCTGCGTAGTGCGCTCTGCTGAAAGAACTCCCAAGCGCCTGGGCTGGGGGCGAAGTTCTCGGCCTGATCCGGGGAATCGCCGGCGGCCATTGTCTTGAAAAGCTTGAGTTTAAGACGAAGAATGCGCCGGACTGAAGCTCTAATCCGCTCCTTGAACTCCGGATGCTCGCTCAGATGGGTTTTCAGCTTCTGCCAGGTGCGGTCCTGAACCCGAGGCGTATGGGAAATAAGGATCATATCGTTGCCGGCCTCAAGTGCCTCTAAACTGGCCTGGGCGGTGTCCACACCACCGCTGATCGCGCCGTTCATCTCCATGTCGTCGGTGATGAGCATCCCGTCGAAGGCGAGTTTTTCCCGCAGCACCTCTTCAATCAGATAGCGGGATCGGGAGGAGGGAAGTAGGTTTCCCAGAATGTCCGGGTAGGCGATGTGAGCGCTCATGATAGCGGGTATGCCTTCGGGAATGAGTATCCGGTAGGGTACCAGCTCCCGCTGCCACATCTGCTCGAAGGATATCCGAACCACAGGCAGTGTGCCATGGGAGTCCTTGTCAGCATGACCGTGGCCGGGGAAGTGTTTGGCCGTGCAGATAATTCCACTTTTGCTCATACCCTGATAGTAGGCCAGAGCCAGCATGGCCGTGGTTACCGGATCTGAGGAGAAGGCCCGTGGACCGATAACGCTGGCCGATGGATTGGAGTAGACATCGGCGGTCGGGGCGAAATTCATATTAATGCCTAGGCTCTTCAGCTCCTCTCCAATGTAGTAACCGGTCAGGAGGGCATCCTGAGGCAGGCCCGAAGCGCCTAAGGCTATGTTTCCGGGTGTTTGGGAGGTCTCCTGCTTGATATGCCGGACCCAACCCCCCTCCTGATCCGTGGACATGAACAGGGGGATCTGAAACCGACCGGCTCGGGCAGTCTCCTGCATCGCGGCGATGCTCGTGGTTAGTGCCGGGAGGGTATCCACATTGCGGGTGAATATTTTTACCCCTCCCAGGTTGCGGGAACGGATCCAGTCCAGGATCTCCTCTGAGGGACGCTTCCCGATGTATCCGAGCATGAACACCTGACCGAGAAGTTCTTCATCGGTCATCTCGTCGATGATAGCTTTGACCAGTTCCTCGTTGGGACGATCGTCCCAGAACGAGGGAAAGGGGGCGGTGGTTTCCCCGTACCCATCGGAGGGGCTGAGGAATAACATGCCCACTGTGCAAACCACGCAGAGCAATATTGAGATTGATGTGGGCTTCAATACATCAGATTCCATGCATACCTCGAATACTTGCTCTTGAGAAGCTCCGCCGCCTGCTCCTTCTCTGAATCCGTCAGCTCCCCGGTTTGCAGGCTGATCCCACGGCGGTCCAGGCCGCTGTCGAATCCTTCGGCAAAGGCTTTCACCGTTTCCTCGAAGCTCACCGGCCGTCCCAACTCCTCGGACAGACAGCCCGGTTCCTCGTGGTCCTCCATTAGCCCCAGGGCCAAGTATTTGCCGATCTGTTTGTACGATGTATCGAGGGGGATGGCGCCGTGCTGAAGAGAGGCGTTCCGATTCACGACCTGAGCACTGCCGATGAGTTTCCTGGCCGACGGCGATGCAATTTCATACTCCCCTGTGGAGCGAAAGCAATCGGGATTGTGTGGATCTCCGATTCGATTTCTGTTCGACTGTCCGCGCACACCCAACCGGGCCAGTCCCGACAGGAGCAGTTCCGCGATAAACCTGTATATCTCCCTTTTATGAAAAGGCTCGAGGTGATCCTTGCTCAGCACCACTGCGTAGGTCAATTCTTGATCGTGGAGCACCGCCTGTCCTCCCGTCGGTCTGCGTACCATTGTGATCCCCGCTCTTTGGATGGCTTCCCCGTCGATCTTGTCCTTGGCTCGCTGGAAACGCCCGAAACTGAGTGTGGCCGGGGCGAATCCGTACAGTCGAACCGTCGCCGGGCTTCGGCCGCTTCCCACCGAAGCGAGCAGAGCCTCGTCCACGGCCATATTTTCCTGCCCGTTGCCAGGGGCATCGAGGATCAACCGAAAGACCGATCTGAAAGACGTCAACCGTAGGCTTCTCCCTTGATCTCATCGATGAATTGGTTGGCTGCATGAGCCGCAATGGCTCCTTCCCCTGCGGCGACAACAAGTTGCCGGAACGGAGTGGAGCGGACATCGCCGACTGCGTAGAAGCCGGGGATATTGGTTTCCATCCGCTGATTGGTCACAATGTATCCGCCCTCATCCAACTCAACCTTCAGTTCTTTTGTAACCTGTGTCTGGGGGATCGAGCCGATAAAGACGAATACGGCGTCTACCTTCTCCGGGTAGGTCTCGTTCTTCTGGTTGTTCCAAAGGACGACTTCCTCCACTTTGCCGCTGCCTTTGATCACTCTTGCTTCGGTGTTCCAGCGAACCTCGATGTTGGGATTGTTCAGGGTTCGTTCGGCCAGCGCTTTCTGAGCTCGAAAGCGGTCCCGCCTGTGGACCATCACTACTTGGTCGGTCAGCTTGGCGAGAAACATGGCTTCATCGCAGGCGGCATCACCGCCGCCGGCGACCAACATGCGCTTGCCTTTGAAGAACGGTCCGTCGCAGGTGGCGCAGTACGATACTCCCCGGCCTGAAAACTCCTCCTCCCCGGGGATTCCCAGCTTCTTGTGCTTTGCCCCCGTTGCCAGAATCACGGCGGGAGAGGTGAGCGGTCCGTTGTCCGTGTCGACTTGGAACAGTCCGTTTTTCTTTGACACGGAATGAGCGCTGGAGGTCTGAATGTCCGCACCGAAACGAACGGCCTGTTCCTCAAATTTCTGGCTCAGTTCGATTCCCGGAAGCGGGTCGGGAAACCCGGGATAGTTCTCCAAATTATCTATGATCAGACACTGGCCGCCGGGAGCCAGCTCTTCGAGCAGCAGTACATTGAGATTGGCCCGTGCGGCGTACTGGGCTGCGGTCAATCCTGCCGCCCCCGCTCCGATGATGATTATGTCTCTGTCAGCTTTCATGCTTTCCCCTAGCCGTTTCAAATTAACTATAAATATGATAACAATAAATCGAGAAACATGGAACATTTACCTGGCCGTGCCGCATTTCTTTTCCTGCTCTTGATGAGCCTTCCCTCCCTGATCATCGCCCAGACGACCTCCGCTGAGGCCCGGTTGGATCCGATCGTTGAAGCGGGGCAGCTGGCTGCGATCGAAGAGCCTTTCGATCTTGATATCTTTATTCGAGCCGCCTTTGTCTTTTCCGGTGTTTCCAGGGGGGAGCTGGCCAAGGCCGGGGCCGAGATCCGGGTCCACCTAGCAGCACTGCGACAGGAGCTGGCAGGGATCGCGGATCCGCGGGAGCGGGCTGAGGCTGCCCTGGCGTTTATGCACGAGACCATACTGAAGCGATACGATGAGAGGCAGACCCGGCTGGACGTCCTGCTGTCCCGGGGAAGCTATAACTGCGTCTCCTCCGGCATACTGTACGCAATCTTCCTCAAGGCTCTCGAGCTGAAGGTCTGGGGGGTGCGAACAGCGGACCATGCCTTCTGCCGGGTCCAGGCGGGGGATAAGGCTTTCGATGTGGAAACGACCTCTCCCTTCGGCTTCGATCCGGGTACGCGCAAGGAGTTTACCGACAACTTTGGACAGGTCACGGGTTACTCCTATGTCCCGCCCTCCAACTACAGAGACCGCCGGGATATCGGGGAGGGGGAGCTTCTCGGCCTGATCCTGTTCAACAGGACCGCCTTCTCCAGTGAGCGACGAGACTACGCTCAGGCGGTACCGCCGGCGGTGGACGCCTATGCCCTGCTGCAGGATGCAGAATCTCATGAAAGGATGATCACCGCTTTGCTCAATCTCGCCTCGTGGTATGGAATGAACAGACGCTTCGAAGAAGCCCTCACCTTTCTCGATCAGGCAGCGCTTCGATACGGCGAGGACCGTCTAGATGCCTTGAGGGGGGATTTGATACACAACTGGGCTCTGAGCCTCGTACAGAGGGGCGAGTTTGTCGAGGCGGAAGAGCTCCTCGATCTTCAGCTTGAAGGTGGTTGTATGGCCGAGCAGGAGTGGAGGGAGCTGACCGTGTATCTGTACCAGCTGCGGGCGCAGAGCTCGGCTAGCGGAGATTTCTCCGAGGCGGCCCGCTTGATTCAGGAAGGAATAAACAAGGTGGGCTCGGACCAGAGTCTGATAAAAAGCTATGAAGTCTATATCCACAATTCAGTGGTGACCCTGGTCCGGGCCGAACGCTATCAGGATGCGCTGTCGGTCCTGGAAGAGGCTCTCTCCCAGGTACCGACGAGCAGGGTGTTACAGAACGATAAGTCGATGATTCTCAAGACCGCAGGAAAGCAGTAACGCCTCCTGGATCGGGATGCTCGAGAAGCTTGTCTGGGCTGTGAGTCCCCGACGGTCTATCAAACCCTTCATGGTCAAACCCATCACCAGAACGAAGACTAAAATGAAAGCCAGTATCGCCCCAACGGCGATGAGCAGTACCTTATTGCTGTTTCTCATTTCTCTCTCTCCTCTTAGTTGGAATGCGTTGATTTAACCTTGGCATTCTCTTCGTACAGGACCTTCAGATCCTCGCAGGTGAGATGGAGCAGATCCATCATCCGAAAAATACGGGGAAGCTCGCGCCGAATGAAGCTCCTCTTCTTCTGTTCCAGAGTCTTCTTGTAAGCATCCTCGGCAACGAAGTATCCGATTCCCCGCTGATTGTAGATGATGTTCAGATCCTGCAGGTAGCCGTAGGATCGCATCACCGTATTTGGATTGACCTCGATCGCCTCCGACATCTCCCGGATCGAGGGGATCCGCTCACCTTCCTTCCACGTTCCCGAGAGAATCCGCTCGCTGATGTGATCGGCGATCTGCAGGTAAATCGCTTGATTCTGCCGGAACTCCATGGTTATACCTCTGTTTCACGCAGGCGCAGGTAACTGATGATCCAGCACACCGGCGCAGTGGCACCCCAGAACAGCATCCTGGCAACCTGCAGGAATTTTTCCCCTATGGGGCGAAGGACCGCTTCCATCTCTCCGCTACGTCCCAGCTCCTCCATGTACGGTTCTAGATTGATACGCGGTCCCACGGCATAGTCTCGGAAGATGATCCAAGCAGCCACAGCCACGACGACGGTGAGAACGATGCCGAACAGCACCAGATAGAGGTTGGTCTTGATGAAGGCGAGCCTCCGGAAGTACACGGATCCGACCAGGAATACGGCTTGGGTGACCGCGTAGGCTGCTACAGCCAACAGGACATCCCGTTGGAAAGGATTGAAGAACATATGCCCGTATCCGAAGATCACCCTGTTGATCCCTTCCGCAGCGGAAGACACCGCTGTATAGAAGAACAGACTCCCGAAGGCGTAGCCCAGAGAGGTGACAAGGAGTTTGCTCAAGAACTTTTCCAAGCTCGATCCCGGCAGGGTCAGGTAAAACACGCCCTGCCGCCTGAGATGCAGTTCCTTGAAGATCAGGCTGGTTACGATGAATCCGCCGATAAACAGGAGAGTGAAGTACAGCGTATCGTGAATCGGGCCGCGGGCCCGGCCAAGGGCGGACAGAACCGACACCAGGACCACAAAGCCCCCCACCGCAGCCATGGCGATGAATACGGATTTGTAGCCTGCGCTGAAATCTCTGCGCAGAAGCAATCCAAGACGGCATACACTGATTGTGTCGGAGATTTTTTTCTGTCGTGCTTCCATACTATGCATCCTCCTTAACGGCTGCTCTACCGGCTGGGGCCTTCATGTCGTCCGCGGCAAACAGCTCGTCGATTCGATCGCGGTTGGCGATGACCGTGTTGAACAGGGTTTCCAGGTCTGCTTGAGTCTCCTCACCGCTTATATTTTTTCTAACCACCACATAGCCGCCCAGCGTCTTCTCCGTGTACAGCACCCCATCCCCGGACGGCTGTACCTGTTCAAGCTCGACGTGCAGACAGCGAGTTACCTCATACATTGGCTGCTGAAAGATAATGCTGCCCTCGTCTAAAATGATGATGGGGTCGATCAGGTTTTCCATGTCTCGCACCTGGTGGGTGGATATCAGAATGATCCTATCCTCTTCGCCGGCCCGGGCAAGCAATTTTCGAAACTGGCTTTTTGATGGGATGTCCAGGCCGTTTGTCGGTTCGTCGAGGAGAAGCAGCCGGCATCTGGTGGCAAGTCCGAAGGCCAGCAGGAACTTCTTCTTCTGCCCGTAGGAGAACTCGGAGAGCTTCTTGCCCCCTATCAGATCAAACTCCTTCAGATACTCCTGTAACGCCTCAGGGCTGAAGCGCGGGTAAAAGGGCGCATATATCTGCTGATACAGTTCGGCGCTGATCGCGGGGATGTAGAACTCTTCGGGGAGAAAATAGATATCCTCAAGAAGTGCTGCCGGTCTGTATTGCGGCTCCCAGCCCAGCACCGAGCAGCTTCCCGCCTCGGGGAAACGCAGCCCGCAGATCAGTTTGAGCAGCGATGTCTTTCCCGCGCCGTTTTTCCCGAGCAAGCCGTAGATATTGCCCGATTCCAGTGTAAGATCGAGGTTGCTGAACAGGCGCTCCTTCGTGTAGCCGAAGGACAGGTTCTTGATTTCGATGCCCGTGTCTGTCATTATCATCCTCCTAAATAGTGTACTATTACACTAAGACACTAAGAATGTAATACACATATTTGCTGCTGTCAAGCTTTTTTTGAAAAAAATATGTTTTTTGTGCGCAGAGACCTTTGCAAATTTGTTAGAGACTGATCCACCAGCCCAATAGTTGCTTGAC
>CAZVHJ010000075.1:0-20187 GCA_964627715.1 uncultured Spirochaetaceae bacterium
TATGGCCGAGCGCCGCATAGTCGACTCCGATCGGTAGAGCACCGATTCGAGAATCCGCTTGTTATCTCAAATCGAATCCCCTTGCTTCATTTCACATTTGATTCCCAAGGTCTCTTCTGATCACAGAACCCAGTGATCAATTATGTGATTCTATTTGATCAGAACGAGGGATTTGGTCATGACACAGAGTTCTCCATTCCTGGCGTGGAACAGATGGACCATTCTTGCTGCAATCTGAATAATCAAAGGATTGGCACCTGCACAGGAGTGATTTGTTTTCGAGTATAGACCTGACGAAGCCATATTGAGGTGAGAATCCTGCTGAAAAATATCTTCTACGTTACCTAAGAATAGATACATTCGATCGATACCTTTAGAGCCGAGCATTGCATACGGTTGATACGACGTTTGATCCTTTTCTATCTGTCTACCTTATTAAATTTCAATAGTTACGATTTTATCGCATCTTTTGTTGCATTTTCGCTGAATTTGTCGTATATTTTCCCATAGAACTTATCAATGGAGTAAAACATGCTTGTTAAGTTTTCAGTCGAGAACTGGATGTCCTTTAGGGATAAGACAGATTTCACGATGGTGGCGAGCAAAGAGCAACAACACGGTGAAAGACTCACTCGCCTGAAAAAATATCGGTTAAGACTGCTACCCGTCGCTATCCTGTATGGCGGGAATGCGTCGGGGAAAACAAATCTCTTCAAGGCCATCAACTTTGCTAAACAGTTCGTTGTGCGTGGCAGCGCACCGGAAGCCGTTATTCCTATTGATCCATTTGGTCTGAATTCCACCGATCGAAAGAAACCAGTCAGATTTAATTTCGAAATACTGATCGACGCCACCATCTATGATTTTACTTTCGCCGTAACCTCAGAAAAGGTGCTCGAGGAACGACTCATTAAAATAACGAGCACCAGTGAGAAGGTACTTTACCATCGTATCGATGGAGAGACAGATCCTCATCTCCATTCTTCCACATCCTCCCCACGGCTGATATTCGCGTTTGAGGGTACCCGCGAGAACCAGTTGTTTCTAACAAACAGTGTCTCTCAGAAACTGGACGCTTTCAAACCTATCTATAATTGGTTTGCACTCAGTTTGGTGCTTGTTGCTCCTGATTCACGGTTCGATTCTTTTGAGCAGTTCATTTTGGAAGGAAGTCCTTTGTACGAGACTATGAACACGACTCTTCCAATGCTTGACACCGGTATTTGTCATCTAGGCGGTGAAGAAATATCCTTTGAAGCACTTCGGATTCCTGAGGCAATCAAGCAGAAGATTAAGGAAGACGTCCGAGAAGGCAGGGCGATCAAAATCGTCACAGATAACAACGATAAAATTATCGTATCACGAGAAGCTGGCGATCTGCATGCCAAGAAACTCTACACGTATCACCGCGACTCTGGAGGAGGTCGGACTCGCTTCGAAATGAATCAGGAGTCAGATGGTTCCAAGCGAGTAATAGATTTGCTACCCGCTTTTCTCGATCTCGTACAATCCCGGACTCCGAAGGTGTACGTGATTGATGAAATAGACAGGAGCTTACATACTCTCCTGACAAAGCAACTCATCGAGATGTACCTATCAAGCTGTCAGGCGGACTCTTGTAGGCAACTCCTGTTTACAACACACGACTTGATGCTAATGAATCAGAATTTATTCCGGCGTGATGAAATGTGGATAACTGAACGCAAACACGACGGATCGTCACAGCTCATTAGTCTTAGTGAATATGCAGATATAAGGAATGACAAGGATATTCTGAAAAGCTATCTTCAAGGACGCATGGGAGGCATTCCCCACATTCTCAGCACACAGATAGTAAGTGATGATCCTAAAGAGGCCGAATGATGGCATCTCGGAGGAAGTACTCCCGTCCCATCGGTCAGCGAAGGTACCGTAGGATGTTTTTCCTCTCAACAGAAGGTACAAACACGGAGCCTCAATACTTCTGCATGTTCAATGACGCGAGTACTGTCATTCATGTAAAAGTAATCAAGCATCGCGGCGCAGATCCCAAGTCGGTACTCCGCGAAATGAGACGATATTTGGAGGAGGGAGAATTACGCAAGCGGGATGGAGCATGGCTCGTCATCGATAAGGACCGTTGGAGCGATACCCAGCTACAACCTCTCTACGAGTGGAGCCAGACAGATGCACGATATGGGCTTGCTGTCAGCAATCCAAGTTTCGAGTATTGGCTCTTACTACATTTCGAAGACGGCGATGGAATAGCTTCAGCGGGCGATTGTCTCAGACGCCTGAAAAAACACTTGCCGGGGTACGACAAGAATCTTCGGATAGAATCACTCCGATCTCGAGTTAATGAAGCTGTCTCCCGTGCTGAAAGAAAAGACACGCCGTTGTGCCCCGATTGGCCACGGACTACCGGAACAACTGTTTACCGTCTGGTCAAGAACCTGGTGAATCGTCGATAGTGATGTAAATCGAGGATAAGAAACAGGATGATTCGATGATCCGTACGTTATCTCAAATCGTTTTTTGGATAGGCCGAGGTAAGATAAGAACCAAAAAATTCCCCCTTTGATTTGGAGCAGAAAGATGACCTGTGAATTCTCGAATCACCTGCCAGGTCAAGCTGACCTCTCCATCTGTTGCTTTTCAACTGGCGAGAGCAAAATGAATATAAAAAACAATTATAGAAAAACATGGTACGCCTTGAAAGAGCAAACCCAGAGAGCCCACATCAAAGCAATCACTCCTGACAGCGCCATTCGAATACATCCGAGTCCAATGGCACGACTCCAACTTCGTCGAACTCACCTACCTGTTCGATCTCTCTTGCGGTGAACACATCCGACATCGAACCGCCTGCCTACCAGATTACTACCGTCACCGAAAATATGGTCATGCTAACGCGAGCCGCTCCAGGAGGTTACGCACCGTAAATCCATCCGAGCAGTGATAGCATAAGAGGGAAGGGGCCTCTCTTCCAAACCAAACTTAATTAAAACGTGCCATCAGCCCCCCACAAGCGTGCTAACAGCTATCCTGAGGCCAATTTAACAATCGGGGGGATAGATCAGCTGGCAAGGAGATTCCGAAGGGTCATCCTTAAGTAGACGTTACGGATGTTCAGGGGGAACTATGATGTGTCGTAGTTTGTGATCTGCCGGATTTGCCAATAGGCGAGATTAGCAAATCCGTCCCTTCATCGACGAGATTTCATCTTACGTACAAATCTTTCGTGTCGATCAATACACTGTTTTAATGCGGCAACCCCCATGACATTCGCCTTGATTTGCATTTCCCGCGCCTTCCGCGGGTGGCCCTGGGCAGACAGTCTCGCAGCCTTTCTCTTGAGGTCTTGGGCACGATCGGCAAGCTCAAACCTCCCCCGGTGCACTCGTGATGATCGATAAACGAGGCTATGGTGATGCCGGGATGAGAAATAGCCGTCGTGGAAATACAGTGCTGTCACTCGTTTTTCGGTGTCATGGCAAAGGAAGTAGTACCGTCCGCCGCCAAAATGAAGAGGGAAAAAATCGATAGAGTGATGATTATGATATTGATCGCCTTCTATAGAATACGAAAAGCCGATTGAGAACCTCGTGTTGCTTTCTCTCACTACATGAAACTTGACCAAGATTTTCTGACCACCATATGCGCTAACATCCAACATGCCATCATACGAATTGTTCCGGAAAGCCCCGTCGGCGACGAGATCTTGGATGGTGATTGGTAGACTATCTTCCAGTATCGATCTTCTAGAAATAAACAACCTTGCCATAAAGCCTCATTTGCCGAAATTTATTGGATTTGATTCGATACATAGCGGGATATACCGACACGCTGGCGGTTCTCCTCGTTCGGCTCAGATCATGGCCTATCTTCATTTCGAGTTCCTTCTCGGTAAAAAACTCGATTTCGCGGATCATCTCGAAGAGTTGTCGTTTCAATACTTCTTTTAGCATTACTCAATCCCCATTTTATTTCGGTCTTCGTTCCTTGGCCGCCAAGTCTGTACTTGCCTTCGCTCCTCGCGCAGGGTCTCCACCGCCTCGTTCCAGGTGTGGGTTTCCATCAGTTTGACAAATCGGTCGCAGAGACCCACAGCTTTTTCTTTGTCCTCTTTTCGTTCCTGTTTTATGATTTCTTTCACCTTCACTCCACATTTTTTGACACTTTCGTCTTGATTTCTTCTCGTGGATGGGTATTTAGACTAGAGGTGAAAGTTTGTGTTTTTGCGTCCTTTGCGTCCGCATCGTCCGAAACCTTTGGACGCAAAATCCGTTTTTCGGACGCAAAGCGCGGTTGGACGCAAGGTTTCAGCTTTAATCTAATGAGCCTTTGTCGGTCTCTGCCCGGGCTCCGATCCCACTCAACGTCAATCCCGACTGTCCGCAGATTCGGAGCGAGACGTTTCAAACTGGCGCTTGTGGAGCGTCCCGATTTCGGCCATGCGCGTGACCGCTGTGTTTTCTCGCTTACAAGGCCACTAAGCGCCTCGGAAAGCTCTGTCGCTGTCCCTTGCCACGACCCGCCACAGTCCTCAAGGAGCTTCGTCAACGACGGGACGATCGGATTGGCTTCGAGCGCCAGGCTGTTGGCGTCCGCCCGGTTTCGGCGGTAGATGCCGAGAAAGGTGCCCGGCTCCCAGCCGAGGGCCGGCTCTGCTGCGCACACCCATTCGCAGAAGTCCGCCATTCTGGGGATGCTGGAGAGCTCGACACTCCCGAGATTGCGGATTCCTGCCGACACCGCATCCAAGAGTGCCCCGAGAATACGCGGCTGCGCCTCTTCAAACTGCACAAGAAAATCACGCTCGGTGAGGCGCCGGGATTCCTCGATTGCAGGCAAGTACACGAGTACTGAGCGGTCGATCAGATCACCGCGGATCGCCAAGTCCTCGATCCCGTTAAGCACCACGGGTCGCTGCACTTGGAACAGCACCTCCGCATCATCGGCGTAGAGCTCACGAACACCGAAGCCACTCCCAGTGGCCACGCGGCACAACGCATCACTCACCCACACTGGCAGGTGCGAGAGGTTGTCAAAGGCGACGACCCAGCCATTGCTGCCGGCAATCAATAAATCCCTCTCCTCCCGCGGGGTGGACCGTAGCATGGCCATGTTCGGGTCGATGCACCCACGGAAGATCTTCGCGGCAGTGGACTTTGCGGAGCCCTGTTCTCCATGCAAGCACAGGATCGGGTACGGCCCGGTGGGCCGGAAGGCATTCACCAAGCAGGCAATGAAGAGCTTGCGATCATCAGCTTCCATGTTGAGGAAGGGTTCTATGTCCATTTCTAGTTGACCACCAGACTGCGGTACGGGCAACTCGCCCATTCCCGGGGGTCGGCGAAAGCGTATCGGTGCCTCGTCGAGCACTCGCCACCCCTTGGCATCAATCTCCACGACCTGCCAACGCTGGTTCCCAAGGTCCAGATAGATCATCTGATCATCCCCAGCGACACGCACGTGTGTCTTCACCTGCGAACCCTCGAACAGGGCCCTGCCCTCCAGAATCCCGAGAGCATCATCCAGAGCCTGGGAACCGATGGCCGTCTTCCTGCCGAGATAGAACTGACGTCGCAACCATGTCTTGAACTGCTTTCCACGCAGGCGCCACGTTTCGTGGTGGTCACCCGCCAGAATCCGGGCGTACGCCTTGTCATCATCATGGAACATCTCGACACTGCTCGCCAATTGGACGGCGAGGTCGGCTTGCTTATGCTTTGATCCCTTACCCCTCGCAGGAACGATGTCGCCTTCACCTCCCTCGTCCAAGTCTGTAGCCTGGAACAGCTTGGCCTGCCGGCACAGCTCGATGAGTTCCTCCTTCGTGTGCCCGTCCCGAATCCAGTCTGAGATGTCCCGGCCATGATTCGGGGAGATGGAGTAGCCTAAGTCGACTACCTTGACCTGGCAGCCCCGCGCCGTCAGAGCCCGTCCCACCGCCTGCAGATGCGCCTGGCCGGGAACATCAGCGTCCCCCAGGAGGTAGACTTTGGCGTCGTTCGGGAAGTACTGGCTGTGCTCTCTCTTCCACTTGCCCTCCCCGCCGCCCGTGTCGTTCGTCGTGGCCACCAGCGTCCACGACCGAAGAGTTTCGACGTCTTTCTCGCCCTCGGTCACAAAGACGGACTTGCCCTGGCCTAGGGCCACAAGTAGCTCGGGCAGGCGATACAGTTGCGGTTTTCCTGCCCTGCCCTTGACGTACTGGCCGTTCTTCTGGTGCTCCATCGCATAGCACTTGCGCCCGTCTATGTAGTAGCGTTTCTTGCGGAAGGTCTCCTTGCCCGCAGCATCCTGATACACGTAGTAAGTCGGTCGCTGTCTGTCGCCGTTTCTCCCAAACTGACCCTCGAAAGGCCACGGCCAGCCGCACCTGCTGGCGAGTTCCGAGAGCTTCCCGCCGCCGCATCCCGCATGGCAACACCAGACCTTCTTACGGGTGTTGATCGTGGGCGAAGCGTGCGCGTCGTCGTGAAGCGGGCAGCGGGCTTGACCCTCCGCGCCGCGCCAGTAAATCCCGCTTATGTGCTCGGAGATCCATGAGCGGAGATCAATTTCGGTTGCCGTCACGCCGTGCCCCCGTCTGTTGGGCGTTCGACAGGTTGGGCCTTTTCCGTTATCGTCCGTTCTACTCGAACCACCCGGCCCGCGTGAATAACAAACTTCACTCCCAAATCGCCGAATTGAACATGGTCCAGTTGACGCGCAAGCCACTCCGTCGCCCCGGCGACCTCTTCCTCCTGTTCGCTCACACTGGCCTCCGGTTCACAGGTTCTACCTTTCGAGACTCCAACCAGCGATCAAGGTCCTCAGTCATGAACCGCACCGCCGATGGGCCCAGCTTCAGAAACGGCAGCATCCTCCTACTCACATATCTCCGCAATGTTAGCGGCGACAACCCGAGGTATTCCGCGGCTGCCTGGTAATCCAACAGCCCTTTTCCGTTCATCTTGTGCCTCCTATACGTATTCACAGCACAAGAATACTCCACGGAGTAGCAGTTGATATAAGGATGATAAATCGAGGCTTTGTAATGGAATTCTTATCCTATGTCGGAACAGGCGTTTAGATTCGGGCCGGTCCGTCCCCTTGATGGCGAGATCTCTGCTCTCTCTCCGTCATAGCTCGGCCAGCTTCCTCCACCGAGGCGTAAACCACTACACGTTTTCGCACAGCCTTGATGCGCTGCGCCAGCGCGTCGCGTGACTGGTATTCATAGTCGAGCCTTTGAAGGGTCTGCTCCATTTCGTCGAGGAAGGCGCCTTCAAACCCCGTGTAATCGTTCCAGTAGCAGATACTCCGATCTCCATGTGCCGCCAGCCAAGCGACAAGCTTTGCCCGTATAAGCTCGATCAGGGCTTGGTCCGGACGACGACCAGGGGACCGTGCTCTCATGATGTCGCAATACTGGGCGAAGAACTCAAGCCCTTTGTCCACCCCGCCGACGCTCCGCTCGGCTCCCCACCAGAATGCATGCAGAGAATCCAGCAAATACATGAAGCCGAAATACGGGTCTTGTCGAAGCTTCTCCCATTCCGGGCCGGATAATACTCGTTTCACTTCTCCGGGCTTCTCAGGTTTCTCACCTTCAAATGGCAATGTCGCTTTGTATCGACCGAGGAATTCCACCGTCTTGCGTTTCTTCGATAACGCGGCTGAGGATCGCGGACACCTTCGGCGAGATCGGCACATCCCGCATGCTGCCGGCCTTCGGGGGCCTCGGCCCGTAGCCCTGCTCCCAGGAGCGGCGGATCTCCACATGGTCGGCTTTCACGTCCTCCACAAGCAGGGCGCGGACCTCGCCCATCCGCATACCCGTCGTGGCGGCCAGCACGTTGATCGCATAGTGGCGGTAGTCGTTCCACAGTTCGGGTCCGGCTAGGAGCCGCACCGCCTTCCCGAGGGCCAGTATCGACCGCTCGGGCCGCGTCACCCGCACGGGTCGTGCGTGGCGGGCGGGATTGTCGGTGAGCCAGCCGTCCAGGACGGCCTGGTCGAGGATCGTGCGCAAGGTCTGCAGCAGCTTGTTGATCGTGGCCGGTGCCAGCGCTGCCTCACGGTGAAGCGTAACGATCCAGGTATCCAGATTCCGCGCACTGAAGTCGCGCAGCCTTCGCCCTCCCCGCACCGGCAGGAGGTGATTCCTCGTGTACCCTTCGGCAATATCCAGATAGGTCCGGGAGACCCCCCGGCCATGCGCCGCCCGGTCCAGCGCGAAGGCAGCCTTCGGCTTCCAGAACCCCCTGGCATATTCAGCCAGGGTGATGTTCGCCTTACGGTCCTGCTCCTGTGCCAGACGGCTCTCGGCCCAGCGTACCGCATCGTCTCGGCGCGTACAGCCGCTCGAGACAGCACTCCGATAGGCGCCGGATTCGTCGCGAAACTTCACGTAGTAGATGCGGCGGTGCCGGGCGGCGGGGCGCTGGTGGATGGAATACGGATGTTTTCGGCGTTCCATGTGAACCTCCCTATACCGGCTCTCAAGGTCAGAGCCAGGGTCAGAGTTGGGCTACATGGAACCGCCGGTTGTCCGGTAGGTCCCTAACTCCCTACGACGTAGGGTTTTATTTGGGCGATACTGGATTTGAACCAGTGACTTCTACCGTGTGAAGGTAGCACTCTCCCACTGAGTTAATCGCCCGCTTTTCCGGGAGCACGCCCAAGGGCTATGCTCCCGCCTCGCACAAGTTTTATACCTCGCTTTTTTCTTCCTGTCAATGATTCGGTTTGAAAAAAATCAAACCGAAGGACTTCGGAAAAGAACGCAGCTGAAGAATCGCCGCAATCAGGCTACGGCGGCTAGGATCATATCCAGAGCTGCTGCCTCTGGATAGGCGCCAATCATGGGCTGGTAGCTATCCCCAATCACAGTATGGGGCACACCGGATACCTGATACTTGTTGGCCAGATGGGGAAACTCTGTCGCCTCGACCATCGAAGCTGTTACATTCGGGGACTCCACGGCTATGCGGAAGGCCTGCACAACCGCCCGGGGGCAGTAGGGGCAGGTGGGAGTGACAAACACCTGTAGATGCACGGGCTTGTTCAGTCCCTTGATCTTTTCCTTGCCCGATGCAGATAGACCGGATTCACCCTTGGATACGATTTCGATGCTCTCCAGAAGTGACATGAACTCATAGCCGGCGGGGATTCCGTAGAACCGGATCCCGTAATCCTTATCCCCTTCACCCAAAACACCGATGGCGGGGATCTTGTCGATACCCCGCTTCTTAGCTTCGGCTTCTTGCTTCACGAAGTCCCGAATCTCAACGGAGATCTTATCGGAGAGGGCGGCAACTTCCTCCACCAACTCCCTGGTTTCTCTACAGAACTGGCACTCGATCTCCTGGGTGAACATCACCAGCTTAACTGCACCGGTCAGCCTGGAAAGCCTTTCACCCACGGCTTTCTTATCCTTGTCGTTGATCATTCCCATAATTGCTCCTCCTCATGTACATTCTCTATTAATATGGTAGTTTCTATATATAGAAATCTTACTAAATATACTAAAAAACAACACAAAAACAAAACCCTGCTCCGAGCCACCTATACAATATAGCAAAATCGCTTGTTTTCGTTTAATATTTCAGGCGTACAAATTATGGAAACGGCTCTCTATATCGGTACCGCGATTCTAACCATTGCTTGGTCGGTATGGACTTATCTGACCTGGTCGGATCGCTCTCGCCTCGAAGACTACACGGGAAAACGCTTCTATCTGATCGCCTCCCCGAGCGGCTATTTTCTCCTGCTTGCCCTGGCAGGCTGGCAGCGGGTTCAGCTGATTCGTCTGGACCTGATCGGTCTGGCCGTTTATGACTGCCTGATCATTCTCTGCTGGATCGTGCTTCTCATCGCGAGGGGCTTGAAGGCGGGCCAGTTCAAGAAGACCTACACACGAATTCTTGTGTTCTTCAACGTGATAGCCATTGTGCTCGTGGCCGGCATTTTTCTGATACGCCTGTTTCCACCCCTGCTCATCCGTCTGTCCGACTTCATCAACCAGGGAATCCGCCTCGAGTTCTTCAAATTCGCCTGGATCGGCCTGGATCCGGAGACCCACGAGCGGGACTTCATCTCCATGGCCAACAAGATCCTTATCGCTCTTTTCTCCTACATCCCGATTACCGTGCTGCGTACCCTCTACATCAGCAGGCAGATGAGCCGGCAGCGCAAGTGGATTACAAGGGAGATCAGCAATCTGAAGCGAAAGATCGAAGAACTGGAAAAGAAACAACAGACTTAAGACCTTCGGCCACCCGTTGTCTTGACAGGGCTGCAAATTTGTCTTAAATTTACATAGACAGTCTATGCATCGAAAGTCGATGTAATTGAAATGATCCTCCTTCTTTCTTCCAGACTCATTTTACTCCTTCATCTTTTGGCCGCGGCCGGGACCCTCTGCATCCTCCTTTTATCTCTGACCAACATCCTCTGGTTGCGATCCAGCTCCTATAGACCTTCATCCACGGACATGGGCAAGGTGTCGGTGCTCATTCCGGCTCGAAACGAGGAATCGAACATTCGTCGTTGCTTGGAATCACTGCTGTATCAGAACTATACCAACTACGAGATCGTCGTGCTGGACGATCTTTCTACGGATCGGACCTGGGAAATCGTTTCCGAATACGCTCGACGCTACCCGAAACTCCTGCGGGCTGTTAAAGGAGCGCCGCTGCCCGGAGGTTGGTACGGAAAAACCCACGCCATGCAGCTCCTCTCTCAACACGCACAAGGGGACTATCTGCTGTTCACCGACGCGGACACCGTCCATACCCATGAGAGTATCTCCTGGGCGGTTACAAATATCAACAAGCACCACTCCGATTTTCTATCCGGATACGTCTATCAGGAGCTCCAATCTTTCGGTGAAGCCTTGATTGTTCCGGCGACCTACATCATGAGCACCATGGTCCTACCCCTCTGGGTGATTCCGAGGTCCAACGTCTCTATGCTCAGCTTTGCCGTGGGGCAACTGGTCATGTTTCGGCGGCAGGCCTTCGAAGCAATAGACGGCTACTCCTCTGTATCGGAACAGATCAGCGAGGATGTTTTCGTTGCCCGGGCTGTGAAAAAAGCCGGGTTTCGCGTGGTATTCCTCGATATCCGCCATTATGTGCGCTGCCGGATGTACGAAGGATATCAGGAATCCTTTAACGGGATATCAAAAAACATCTACGACTTCTTCAAAAACCAACCCGCCTTCTTCGCCTCCGTTGCTTCGATCCTGGTCGCCTTCATAGTGCTTCCGCTGGTGTTGGTTCCGATTGAATTTTATACGGGAAGCTCGATGCTCCGCTTCTCCCTGTTCAGTGTGGCGACGTTTCTCCTGGCCTGGTCTCTGTCGCTGTATGACCGCGGGCAAAAGTGGTGGGTTCCCCTCCTCTACCCTCTGACGTTCTTGCATCTGCTCTATATGGCCTGGAAGAGCTTCGGCAGGGTGGCGGCTGGTTTGGGAATCGTATGGAAAGATCGGGTTTTCAAATAGTAATTCTGCAGGGCTTGAGTCATGGCCTACAGACGAGGCAATAAAATCGCAGTTTTTACCGCCTCCTTTCTTCCCTCGCGGGTGGTTTTCCAGATCACCCTCCTGTTGGTGAGACTGGTGGACTGGCTGGTCTTTCGGCTGCGTATCGAAGGAAGAGAAAATCTAGCCGCCGTAGAGTCCGCCCTGTTGGTGAGTAACCACACCCTGGTCCTGGACCCCGGCATCATCGCCCACGTCATACGGCCGCGGCGGACTTATTTCACCATGCTCGAGGAGACCGCCTGCATTCCCTGGCTCGGGACGTTCGTCCGTTTGCTAGGTGCTGTTCCCATTCCAGCCAACGCTGCGGCCATGCGCATATTGGAGAGGGCGATTCGAAGCGAATTGGCGGACCTGCCCTTCGTGCATGTTTTTCCCGAGGGGGAGTGTTACCTCTGGAACCAGCAGATCCAACCCTTTCAATTGGGGGTGTTCTACCTCGCCTGCCGGTTGGGTCTGCCGATCGTGCCGCTCACCACCGTGCTCCATGAACGGCGCTGGTTTGGAAGGCAATCCTTTCACCTGGCCGGGATAACTCTCCGTGTTCCACCGCAGGTGACCGTCGTGGTCGGAAAGCCGGTATATCCACTGACTAGAGAGAACATCTCCCTGAAGAAGGAGTCTCTAGACTTGAGTCGCAGTGTTCGTTCTATCATGCAACAGACGATCGATCGCGGGGGAGGCAGCAAGATCCTGTCCCGAGGCTTGATGCCCAGAATTGCACTTCAAAACGGGTGACGGCTGTTCAGGCTCGAGGGAGCGTCACTGTAAAGGTGCTACCCTTGCCGGGCTCGGAGTCGACCCGGATGCTGCCATTGTACTCGGAAACAATCCCCTTGACCGTGGCCAGCCCCAATCCGGTGCCGGGGATTCCGGCGGTGTGGGGATTCTTCACCCTGTAGAACTCTTCAAACAGCCCCTCCATCTCTTTCCCACTCATGCCGATCCCCGTGTCCCGGACATGCACGACCACCGCCTCGTTGTTCTGCTCCACGGCTATGGTAAGGGTTCCCCCTTCCCGGTTGTACTTGATCCCGTTTGACATCAGGTTCATAAAGATACGATCCAGGTCCTTGCGGTCGACCCGCACCGGATACTCTGGATCGGGGGCTTCGAGGAGCAATCGGATTCCGGTTCTATCCACCTGCGCCTGAAAAAATTCCAGCTGAGCCTGAAAGATCTCTTTCAACTCCAGCCGTTCAATCGACTTCTCGACCTTTCCCGCCTCGCGCTGGTTGAGGAACAGCAAATCCCGGATCAAGTCGAGAAGGGCTTCGCCCCGAATCTTACAGCGACCCATCATCTCGTGTATCTTCTCGACCTGGGTATCGAACATTCCCGTCAGAATGATGTTCACATAGTTAAGGATCGCTGCGATGGGACTCTTCAGCTCGTGAGCTACCATCGAAATGAAACGGGTTTTGTCCTGCTCCGCCTCCCATTCCCTGGTGACATCGCCGAGAATGATGATCACACCGGCGTTCTGCTCACCCCGGAGATAGGGATTTACCCGGATCGCCAGCATTCGCTCCGCCACCCGTTCCCAGCGGACCCGGATCTCATCTTTGGACGGTTGGGACTCGAGGATATCGTCAATATACGACAGGATGTCTTCGCTGAACGATAGCTCCTCGAGCTTCAGCTGTGGGTGGTAGCGGACAGAGAGAAAGCTCTCCGCCTTGGGATTCATCAGAACCGGTTCTCTGTTGATGTTCAGGACGATGAGGCCCTCGTGCATCGAATTGATCAGCTGATGGGAGAGGTTGCGTTCACTGGCCAGCTCGGTCAGGTACTTCTCCCGTTCGAGAACCAGGGTGCGCTGTTTCACCGCCCGGTCCACCACCCGCTGCAGGTCTTTGGGAGTGAAGGGTTTCACCAAAAAGTCGAAGGCCCCCTGCCGGGTCACCTCCATCGCCGCCTCTACGGTGGCCAGCGCGGAAACGATCACCACGACCGTGTGCCGTCCGGGGGTCTCGTTAATATAACGGGTCACTTCGAAACCGTCGATTCCGGGCATCTTCAGATCGACCAAGGCCAGATCGTAGGGATTGACTTTAAGCAGCTTGATGGCGTCTTCGCCGTTTTCGGCCAGATCCACCCGGAAGCTGCTTCGCTCCAGAACCCTGCGCATACCCTCACGCATGCCCTCTTCATCATCGACAACAATGACTCTTAAGCCTTCATTCATCACATCACCGGGAAAGGTACTGTTTGATCTTTTCCGCCAGATCCTCCAGCGGAACCGGTTTTATCAGGACTTCTTCAACCTTCATCCAGCTTTTAGCCTTCTCGTCGTAGGCGTCTAAGGTGAAGCCAAGCTGCTTCGTCGCGGCGGTCTGCATGAGAATCGGCACCTTCGCCAGCACCGGGTTGTTCCGCACTTTTTGGCAGAAAACGAACCCCGAGTCGTAATGCTCCATCATCAGATCGATGAGTATCAAGTTTGGAGTGAAGCTTTTCAGCATCTCCAATCCCTCATCCAAACTTCCGGCCGCCCGGATTTCGTAACCTTTACTCTCCAGGAAGGCTTTCTGACCCTCTATAAGGTCGCGGTCGTCGTCAACAATCAGTATCTTATGCAAGAGTTTACTCCTCGAAACTGTACCTGATTTCGGCAATCCCCGGTAGCAACGCAGATAGAATCACCAATCCGGAATTATAGGGAATCCAGCGTCGCCTTGGCTTTTCTCCCCGTATCCGAGGAAGGATCGAGGTCGCACGCCTTCTGGAGCTTAGCCGCCTCTTCAGCCCTTAAACCGAGCTGGTTGCTGCAGAAAGCGGTGAGAAAATACACGCCCTGGATATTTTCATGATCCGGAAACCGGGCAAGGAAGGGGTCAAACAGGTCCAATGCGGCTCGGCAGGACTGCCCCGCGAGCAGGAGTTGGCCCTTGAGCAAAACGTAATCACCATTCATCGAAGTACCTTCCTGGCCTGATTATAACCGATCTGTCCTTTGGTATTCCACCCGCGCCGCCCCTAAACACCTAGTGGCGAATGCTTTGACCCCGGCTAAATACAAGGAACACGGAGATACAGATGATCACCAAGGTCAAGAACCCGGCTACCAGAAAAATGACGCTGTCGATCCCGTAGCCTCGCTCCACAGCACCGACGATTTTCACGGCAAAAGCACCGGCTCCAAACGTCAGGGTAAACTTGATTCCATAGCTCATCGACCGCCAGCGCGCCGGAGTCAGATAGGCGAGCAGGCTGTTTTCGATGGGCTGCATCCCCAGCGCGAACAGGACGAAAAAACCAGCCGCCGGAATCAAAAAAGCATCGGCGAGGAACCCGGCGGCCAGGATGAAGGGCAACGCGGCACAGAAGAAGATGAAGTAGGCCCACTTGAGACTGCAGCGATCCGCCGCTCTCCCCCCAACAACTTGGCCGAAGATTCCTAAAACATAGACCCCGGTGGCGATGAGATTGGCCACCCAGGTCTGAAAGGCTGGAACATCCCGCACCGATGAAAAGCGGCGAGTAATCAGGTTCTGGAAGTCCCGGCTCACATTGCCGAGGCGGGATTCGAGGAACGCAGGAAGGATGACGGTAAAACTTCTGTACATTAAGCCCGCGAAAAGCACTCCAGCACAGAAAACGATAAACAGCTTCAGAGCGGTTCGAGATTCCAGCTTCTCCACGTACTTCACCTCCGAACCTCTTTCAACCGAGAACGGCGTCAACAGCCCGGCAATACCTACGGCCAACCCCACCAAGCCCAGAATCACGACACCTCGGCGCCAACCGATCAGATAGTTCAACAATCCCACAACGAATGGTACGATGGCGATGCCGATGTTCCCCCATACACCGTTTATACCCATGGCCCTGCCCCGCTCCCGGATTCCCTGCGAAACCAGGGCCAGTCCGGAGGGGTGGTAGGCCGAAGATCCGATTCCCACCAAGGCGAAGGAAGCGGAAATCAACGGCAGAGAACGGACAATCCCGGCCAGGATAAAACCCGTGGCGGCCAGAATGATCCCGGCGGTCATGGCCCATTTATGCCCCCAGTGATCGCTGATCCACCCCCAGGCGAGGGCCAGGAGACCGTAGAGCAGATACATCCAAAAACTGATGTTCAGGACCGTGGCCAGGGGTAGACCTAGGTCCCGGCTCATCGGCATGACCAGGGCGGGGAAGACCAGTACGTAGAAATGGGAGAGAAAATGAATGGCCGAGGAGAAGAAGAGTATCTTCCGTTCTTGTGAGTTCATGGGTGCTCCCGCTGCGCTGCCGAAACTGTGCCGCCAATTATAGACCGGTTCGTCGGAACTGGAGAAGAGGCTATTTGACAGGTCTGGGGTTATGCCTCACCGTCGGGAGGCAACTTCCAAGACCGACACACCGTGGTCGGCATCATGGAAGCACCGGCGGGAGACGAAATCTTTTCTCAACCCCGAGTCCCGGCGATTCCGTCGTTCGGCTGCCGCTTCTGACGCCCGCCGGGAGGACCGAGAATTTCCGCCCAAATCACGGCTCGTTTGAGGGGCGGAAGTCTCTCCAGCCGCGCAGCTACCGAGGGACTCTTGATCGCGGCTTCCTTGGCAGCGGCGACCGGTCCTGACCGGGATTTCATTCTCTCCCGAAGGTCCGGTTGTCGTATCTCCGGTCCCGGAGAAACGACAGCTCTTGGCACCGGAGAAGGTTGCGGCGGTGTGCCTGCCGGAGGTGTCTTGAGGTTGTTGAGAGGCAACGGTGGAGGATAGGTGTAGCCTTCCCTGTAGACTACTTTAGGCCGTACGGGCTGCTGAGGCATAAACGGAGCCGGCGCTCTCGGTTTCTCCGGGGGCTGTTCCCGGAGCAATCCTCCCCCCGCCGGGGGTTCCCGCTTCTGCTCGACCCGGCTTTGGGATGCTTCCTCCTGGACCGCGACATCGCCCTTCCTTCGCTTTTTTGCAGCACGGGCCCGCAGCAGAACCGAAACTACAGCGATGAGTAGGATCGGGAGAAGTGCGAATATACTTTCAAACGCTTGAGCTCGAAACACGCCCTACTCCTCCTCCGGCTTCATCTTTCCCTCTTCACCGATACTCTCCCGCATCTGAGTGTCCGCCTGGATGTTTCGCAGCCTGTAGTAGTCCATGATACCCATATTGCCGCTGCGGAAGGCGTCGGCAATAGCCTTGGGAATCTCGGCCTCCGCCAGCACTACTTTGGCCCGGTTCTCCCGCACCAATGCGGACATCTCCTGTTCCCGGGCTTGGGCTGCGGCCCGACGCTGCTCGGCGATGGCCTGGAAACGCCGCTTGTCCGCCTCGGCCTGATCGGCTTGCAGCTTGGCGCCGACGTTTTCTCCGACATCCACATCGGCAATGTCGATCGATAGGATCTCGAAGGCGGTTCCGGCATCGAGACCCTTCTGGAGCACGGTCTTGGAGATGTTGTCCGGATTCTCCAGCACATGCTTATAGGATTCCGCCGAGCCGATGGTTGTCACAATGCCTTCTCCTACCCGAGCGATGATCGTCTCTTCGGTAGCACCGCCGACCAGCCGTTCGATGTTGGCCCGCACCGTGACCCGGGCCTTGGCCCGCAGCTGGATCCCGTCCTTGGCCACCGCGTCGATCGTTCCCCTGCTCTTCTCCGGATTGGGACAATCGATGACCTTCGGGTTGACGCTGGTCTTGACCGCGTCGAGTACATCCCGGCCGGCCAAATCGATGGCGGTGGCCCGCTGGAAATTGAGGGGAATGTTGGCCTTGCTGGCCGCGATCAAGGACTTACTGACCCGGATGACATCACCGCCGGCCAGGTAGTGGGTCTCCAGCTGATCCGAGTCGACCTGGATCCCGGCTTTGGTAAGCATGATCCTGCTGTCCACGATAAGCCTGCCCTTGACCCTCCGGATCCACATTCCAATAAGCCGGCCTATGCTGATGTGGGCGCCGGACAACAAGGCCCGGAACCAGAGACCGAAAAATTTCAGGAAAATCGCGATAAAAGCGATCGCAACAATAGCAACCAGAACGTACAGGATGATCATATTATCCTCCTTGCCGCACTACGATGCGGCTTCCTTCCACCTTGATTACTCTGATTGGTTGATTCTTCTCGATAAACTCACCCCCCGTCACTACGCTGTACTTCTGTCCTTCGATCAGGACCATGCCGACCGGGCGCAGGATAGTCAGGGTGGTACCCTCCTTGCCGGCCAGGTCGCTGTACTTTTCCGGCGTGTAAGAAGCGTAGCCCTTGTCGGCGTCCTGCCGGTCCTGGCTGATCAACCACCGTCCGAACGGGGAACGGGGAAAGAATTTGAAGTATACGACGATGAATACCGGCACCAGAACCAGGACCACGGCCAGATAGATCGAGCCTATCAGATTGCCCATCCGCCGGTAGGCGATCACGATGCTGGCGATGATCGATCCCAGACCGGAGATCCCAATGATCCCGGCCGCGGGAACGAACACCTCGATGATCAAGGCCAGAATCCCGGCTGCCGCCAGACCGATTGCCAACCACATAACCCTACTTTAGGCCCTCCGAACAAGAATTCTGTTGCCGCTGACCTCGATGACCTCCACAGGAGTGCCCGGCTCAACGAACTCTCCATCGGTCTCCACAACCAGGATCTCTCCTTCGAAGTCGGCTTTTCCCGCCGGACGCAGCGCGGTTACCGCGGTTCCCCGCCTGCCGGTCAGCAGCGCCGAACTCTCAATACTCTGAACCGTATACCCAGCGGTGGTCTCCTGGCTGCTCTCCAGGATCAGCCGCTTCAATCCCGGCGTACGGGGAAAAATCCTCAACAGGAGGACAAGCAGCACCAGGGAGCCGACAAAGCCGAAACCGACGTTGCGCAGGTTCCGCAGGAAGATATCCCACTGCCAGGGGACTCGGGGGATGACGAACTCCTGCCGGGAGAGTACCAGGGCTGTGATCATCAGGACAATGCCCGAGATACCCGTCACCCCGAAACCGGGGATAAGGAAAATCTCGACGACGAGCAGAATAATCCCGAGAAGAAAGAGGATGATCTCGAGGGAACCAACCGTGCCGAGCAGGGCTCCACCGAGAAAGATGATCAGAAAGGCGATAATGGCGATGGTTCCTGGAACCCCGAAACCGGGGCTGGTAATTTCCAGGTACAGGGCGGCCAAACCGACCAGAACCAGCAGGCTGGTCACGGCAGCCCCCGTGATCACCGACACAATGCGGTCAGGCGCACTTAGTTCGAGCTCACCGACGGAGGCACTGGGGACTCCGAGCAACTCGTACAGAGCGTCCATATCGGCGACCGTTGCCGAGGATACGCCATAGAGCTCCGCCTCCCCGGCGGTCAGGGTCAGGAGCTTTCCTTGCGGAGAGATTACCTTTCCTTTCTCCAGGGAGAGGTCCTGATCCCTGGCCCGTCGTTCCAGATCGGGCAGATCTGAAGCTGTGCTAATCTCAAGCTTTCCGTCCAGGTACACCTCGATCAACTCTACATCCATATCCACCATGGCCAGAGCGATGCCTTTTGGGTATCCGTTCTTCTCGGCCAGGGCAGCCATCTGGGCCCGTACGGCACTTACGGTTTTCTCCGGCGCCATCTCCATACCTTCTGCGCTTTGGAACACGGGAGCGGCGGCCCCCATAGAGGTTCCCGGTGCCATGTAGATTTTGTTGCAGGAGAAGGAGATCAGAGCCCCTGCAGACCAACTGACCCCCGTGCCTTCGGGGGTTGCCGGAACATAGGCCACGGTCTCGATTTCGTCCACAGCGCCGATCAGGGTGGTGATCTGCAGAGCGGAATCGACCCGGCCCCCGAAGGTATCGATTTCAAAGATGATGGTGGCGGCACCGGCTCTCTCAGCCTCCTGGATGCCCCGACGGATAAAAATCATCAGAGCCCTGTCAATCTCCCCTTTTATGGGGATGACATAGGCGTCCTTAGCGGGAATGTCCTGAGCCCACACGGGCAACAGGAGAAAAAGCAGGAGCAGGATAAATAGAGAACGGAGGAATTGATTCATCTACCATAAAAATCATCCTCCTGAGGCGAATTGTCAAGACGATAATTCGGTGATGATTCGGGCGTTAAAACTTGATCCCGGCAAACAGTTTCGGATAGACCTCCACCGGCACGTTCCACAGATCCATGGTGAAGGAGGAACCCTGGTGCAGCCCGGTTTCTACAGTGTAGCCCGGTAGATTTGAGTCCAGCATCACCCCTCCGAAGAGGCTGAATATCCTCAGAACCTGCACCCCGAGCATGATCCGGGCCGAGGGCCAGACCGGAGACAGGTCGGCCGTATTAAACGCCTCGGAAAGTTCGTTCTCGCTCCACCCTGTCCAACTCGATTTGGCGCTCAGGTCGCCTTCAACGAAGAATGGACCTACAGGAATGTGCAGGCCGAATCCGAATGCCGCTGTGTACAGGGGGGAACGGTCGCCCAAAGCCATTCCACCGTATAGCAGGGTATAGAGGTAGCGGCTTCCCATCTCGAATCCGATGTACCCCATGCCGAGCTCGGAAAACCAACCGGACATCCGGAAGATACCATTCTCAACTACGTTGACCAGTCCGATTGGAATCCCGTACAGATCCTTCGAGATATTAACGATTCCTACCTGGGCGCCCCGAACCTGACCGCTGGAGATGTTGACGATACCGATCTGGGTACCATCGACATCCTTGGAAATGTTGACGACCCCAATCTGCGCCCCGGATACCTTGGTAGCGG
>CAZVHJ010000075.1:20197-23098 GCA_964627715.1 uncultured Spirochaetaceae bacterium
GTTGAATACGCCGGAGATCTGAGCCCCAAGCACCGGTCCCTCAGCCATGTTGAATACTCCGGCGGTTTGAAAACCTGTCAACTTTTCCTTACTGATGTTGAATACTCCCGCGGCCTGCACGCCGCCGAAGGTTCCATCGCTCATGTTGAACACCCCTGCACCCTGGAGGAAGGAGGCGTTACCCTCCACCACGTTGAACACCCCGGCCCACTGGGCTGCGGTGGTGTCCCGGGCGACGATGTTGAAGACCCCGGCATACTGGAAACCAAGAAGCTCCCCTTCGATGATGTTGCCCACCCCGGAGGCCTGGATTCCCGTAAGCTTGTCCTCGGTAATGTTCATGACCGTACCCAGTTGGGCTCCCCGAATACCGTAGGCGGAGCCGACCAGAAGGCTGAGGGAGAGGTTGTACACGGTCCGATCACTCGAGCCCGTGGGCACGCCGGGTAGCACCGAGAAACTGAAAGGGGCGTAGGAAACGGGAAGCTCCCCTCCGGCCTCGACCACAGGTGGCATCGGCGCCTCTTCGGGTTCCTCATCGCCCCTGCGGTAGGTCCTCTCCCGGTCGATGGGCTGGAAATCAGCGGGCTCCAGCTCCCTGCGGACACCGGAGCGCAGTACGACATTCGTTATGGAGCTGCGGCCTTCGGAGTCCAGAGTCAGGGAATAGCGCCCCTCCGGCAGAGCCAGCACCACGATGCCGCCGACATCCTTGCGCACCTCCGCCACCAGGTTTCCCATGGTTCCCCGGACGTACATGCGCCCGGCGATCTGTTCGCTGAGAACGATGCTGGAGGAGGCTGCCCGCAGATCCGTCATGGTCAGATCCCCGGTCCCTGTAAGCTGGATATTGTAGGAAGGATGCTGGGCGCCGGCTTGGGAGATTTCAGTCCGGGCTAGGGTCTCCGAGAAGGCGTAGTGATAGGCCTCGTTCAGAGAGATCTGTTCATCCCGGGTCGAGTCGGCGGCTCCCCGCAAACCTGCAATCAAATAATGGGTGAAATAGGAACCTTCGATGTGGTCCGATTCCTGGGCCGCTTCGTCGGCGGAGCTTGAGGTGAGGAACGCATGACCCTTCATCTGTATCGATTCATCGATCATGAAGGGAAGCTGACGCATTCCCCCTTTGAGACGGGTAAAGGCGCCGGAGAAACAAGAGTCGAGAATGGCGATATTGACATCCGCCTGTATATCTTCAATCGAATCCTTCAGATCGGTATAGGCAACTCTCTCCTCGCCCAGGAGCAGCCCCCGTTCGTCCGAATGTCCGGAATAGTAGAGCAGAAACTCCACCCTGCGGGCGTCAGCGTGGGCCTGACGGATCCGCGTACCCATCATAAGTAGGGCGGTTTCCAGATCATAGGAGGTCGGCGCCAGAAGCACCAGACTGTCGTTGAACTCAACCCCGCCCAGTTCCTGCATGACCTCGGCCATGGCCCGGGCGTCGCTCTCGGCATAGCGCAGGCGTACCCGTCCGTGTCCTCCATCGTTGGACCCGATAAACATGGCAAAGCGCCGCAACCCTTGAGAGCTCTGGTTGGCGAACAAACAAACACCGGTCAGTAATATCAGCAGCAACAGCGTGGTCCGTTTCATTGCATTCTCACCTTTGCTTCAACAGTAGTATCGATGTCTGTTCCAATCCTTTGGGCAGACTTAAGTTTTGACTTTTTGCCGTTTGAGGTTGCCCCGCCAAGTTCCTCGCTGCTTCCAACACTTCGTTGACAGAGAAAGGCTTCTCCGAGATGACGAAGAAAAAGCGCTCGAAATCCGGGGCGTCATCGAGGGCGTAGGAAAAGGGCAGGAGAACCTCCCCTCCCCCCTCCAACGACGGGTCGGCAGCAGCGGACACGGGGAAATGAAGAGTAACCGTCCCCCGGCCGTCGATCGATAGAATCGTTCCGTACTGATTCGTCCCCGCAACATAGCCGATCTGAAGATTGTTGCGCGCGGCAACCGCATCCCCGTTTTCAAGCGCCTGAGCGCCCGTGTCTGTCTGCTTGTACACAGTCAGGTAGGCGCCGCCTCCCTTCAGACGCACCTCTTCAGCCGGGCTCCGGGGTGCAAACACGGAGGACCCGCGGCTGATCAAAAGCAAGCCGCCTACGAGCACAAGAAGGGCAAAGCCGGCCACCGGTACCAGTCGCAGCCAGCGGTGCTGCGCAGCGGAACTCGGCCGCCCACCTTTCAACCAGTTGAGGATGCCCCAATGATCCCCGGCGGATCGAATACGTTCAGTGTCGGCTTTCACCTCTGCCGGGGGCGTATCAGCCTGCTGTGCTCTCCGCCTGATGGCTTGGGCCATCTCTCCGGGGGGATACTCCTCCAAAATTTTTTGGTTCGCCGCTTTCAGATCGGCGATCCTGCGCTGGACCTTGGGATCCTTGAGCAGCTCCTCCTTCTTGTGCTTCGGCAGCTCATCGAGAAGTAACTGTTCGATGAAAAGGTCGGGAATCGTTTTATCCTTCATGCCGTTTCCACTCCCTCCAGGGCCAGGCCCCGTTTTCTCAAGGCTCTTAGACGCTTGCGGACTCCCGAGACGGACAGCCCCACCTCGGCGGCCGTCTCCTCCAACGTGAGCCTGTCTACGTAATGGAGAACCGCTATCGTCCTGGTGGAAGCCTTCTCCTGATTGAACAGGTCATCGAGAAAGGCACGAGCCACCGACCGCTCTTCGTGTTCGTCCACACCGGCAATCTCCATCAACAGCTCCTCTTTGCCGCTCACAGGTCTGCGCTTCTCGCTGCGCAGAATATTCAAGCAGATGTTTGTCGCGATTCGGTACAGCAAGCTGGACGGTGCGTCCGCTGTCAGCCTTTTCTCGTGCCGCAGGAGCTGCACGAAGGTGTCCTGCATTGCATCCAGAGCTTTGTCCTCGTTCTGCAGGAGTTGGCGGCAGCG
>CAZVHJ010000076.1:0-19477 GCA_964627715.1 uncultured Spirochaetaceae bacterium
GGAGAAGATCTACAACTACTACAACCAGAACTACCAGAACATGTTCAACCGCTACTCGGTAACGGCGGAAGATGAGATGGTGAAGAAAGTCAGGAACTTCGTAGACAAGGAAGAGATGAAGACCCTGTCCCGGTACACTCCCAAAGAGATCGCCGCCCTGCTCGATCAGATCGGCGGTATGGACAAGTTCAACACCGGTGAGATCGAGAAATCGATCGTCAACATGTATGGTCACCTCCACGGACATATCCAGCGCGGTGTGAACGACCTGGAGACCCTGACTAACAGTCTGTTGCGGCAGAAAACCGATGTCGGCGCCTTTGTCCGCGGACAGAACGCCTACTCGATCGTGAAATGTTCTTTCAAGGACAGTAACTACAAGCCCAAGACCGTTTCCGACGTCAAGCTGTCGGTGAACATCCTCGATTCCGAGCTGATCAGCCCGATTTTCCACTACCAGGTCACGGTGGAATATCTGATCAAGGACATGCTCTCCAAGCACGTACTGGACTTGATCGATCGTGAGATCGAGCACCTGAAAGAACAGATCATCGACGAGGGTCGGGAAGAGTTGTCAGACGGGGAAATCCTCTTCGAGAAGATGAAGAGGGTGGAGAAGTATACCTCCGACGACAAGGACGATCCCAAGAGCAAACGCTACACCTTCTTTGCCAAGAGCCTGATGGACCGCATCGAAGGTCTGCGTGCCGAGATCGATCCGGAAGAGTACGATCCCGTAAACATCCGGGAAAATCTGAAAAAGATCATCGATCTGGAAAACATCAGAAACCGAGGATTCAACACCTCGATCAACTCGATCACATCAATCCTCGACACCTCGAAGATGGGCTATCAGTACATCGAGAACCTCAAGAACGCCCGCGAGCTGATTATCCGGGAATACGAGGACACCGATCCAGCCCGTTTGCCGGACGAACGCTATAAAATCCGGCTGAAGTACTACGATCAAGCCCAGCTGCTTGAAGAGCGCAAGGCCTACGACGTTCAGATGAAGAGCATGGAGGTCGAGGTCCAGCACCTCTGGGACGTCCTCGAGATGGTTTATGAAGATTCCAAGTTCATGAAGGGTATCGTGGACTTCAAAGATCTGGCCAAGCGAAAACGCAACAAGATTAAAAGGAAGATCAAAGCCTTGACCGGCGATCCCATGTACGAAGACATCGAGAAAACCTGGGACGAAGTAACGTTCATCGTTCCGGGAGATACGGAAGTCGAGCGCATGAACCGCACCTACCTGCCCGAAAAGGACAAGGTCAAGAGGCGGATCATTATGATGCGGGATAAGCTCCAGAAGGTGTACGAGTACAAATACCCGATCCAGCGCCGGGTTTCCGAGGAGCGCCTGAACTACCTGGAAGGGGAGTTCAACAATTTCGACTACATGATCAATCCATACCACATTCAGCCCGGGTTGATCCTCGATGTGGACATTACCTCGATCAAGAAGAAAAGAGCCACCCTGGACGGCATGGCCAACGTGCTGAACGAGTTCCTCTTCGGTGTGTCCAAGGGATTCGCCGACGCAGCCTTCGCCGCCTTCTCCAGACGGCGCTCTACGGTGCGCGAGGACATCGCCATGTCCTTTGCCGGCGCAGGAGAAGAGACAGCGGGGGAGGAGTTCGTCGACATGATCCGCGCCGGAGAGACAGCGGCATCCCAGGTCAGCGAAACCCCCAGAGCGGGCGTGGTGGATACGACCAGCCGTGGACGGGGACGCCCCAAAGGCAGCGGGCGGGGACGCCCAAAGAGCACCAGAAGAGGAGGCCGTACGCGAGGATCTTCAGGACTGAAAGAGATCTAACCTAAAAATGCTTACAATCGGTGATCCTCTGCCCGTCCAGGCAGGGGATCACCATTTTATTTTCCACCCACGGCAGCAAAAGAGGCTGCAATGGGTTCGTGAGAATCAAAGGAAGCTCCCGAGAGAACCGATTCAGACCGAAAAGGGACTTTCCGGAGCGAAGGGGTAGCTATGGCAGAAGCTGTATACGAATATGTTGGTTTAAGCACGCGGGATGGGTTCAACCGTTCCCTCCGGCACTTCCTGGCGGTAAATGATATTCTGTCCGATTTCGAGGGCAGACAAAACCTGGCGGACAGATTGAACAGTCTTCTCGATGACAAGAGTATCCAAGCCAATCAAATCGGTCCCATTCTGAACGCCTTGCTGGTCGGCCATCCGAAGTATAACTACCGGTCCCAGTCCTACAACCTGACTCGGAACATCGAGGAGTTCGACCCGATCATCTCGGTGGTCGGGAAGTGGGACGCAGTCGATCTGGTACTGGCCTATTATCATCCGGATCTGGGGCTGACCGTGATCAATCCCAAGAACAAACAGCACTGGGAATCCGTGCAAACGCTGCGCAAGAACGAGCTGCTTACCATCTACTGTGGAACCCTGACAGATAAGGCGCCGGAGAAGATCCTGGAAACGGCGGTCGATGCTCTGATTTCTCTGCTGGCAACTGGAAAGGCCAAGTCCGTTGCCGCTTTGACCCAGGGGAAGTTCAAGTGGAAGGCTCCTAAGCCACCGGTTCCGGCCAAACCCAAGGTGCGAAAAAAAGCCGCACCGGCCCGCGCCATGGCCAAGGCGCCTGCGGCGGCTGCGACTCCGAGCGCTGCCCCGGCGGAACCGACAGCGGCTGTTCCGGCGGTTGAAGCTCCGTCGAAGAAACGCCGCATGACGCCGATGTACTCGATTCCGGTGACCAACGAGCTGTTTCACAACGGGAACGTAGAAGCATGGAAAAAGGCGATCCAAAGCTACAATATGAAATATCCGGGTCTGGAGGTGTTTATCTTCTACGAAGGCGAGCGCATCCACGACATCAACACCCTGTTCAAATGGGGCAAGGTCAAGCATGGTTCCACGATCATGATTGCGATCGCCGGCGAGGATATCAAGGATGTAGCCAAACTGCAGCGGTACCTCCGGCAGGGAGCCAGTCCGGCCTTTGAAGCCTTCCTTCGGTTTCCCGTCAATACCGTTTTGAACCTGTTCTAGCGTCAAGGGGTAGCAAGATGAAGAGAAACGTCTACTTTTTCAGCGATAAAGAGTACGTAAACAAGGAAGAGGTGCTGATTAAAATCGGCATTCGCGGCCGCCGAGCCATGGAGTTGGCCGAGCTGAATTTGCCTATTCTGCCGGGATTCGTCATCGACGCCGAAGTGGCTTCGGATCTAGCCGAGATGCCCTTGAAGAGCCATCTGCAGAGCTTCTTTAAGAAGCTTGAGGCGGGTACGGGAAAACGCTTCGGCGATCCGGACAACCCGATGCTTGTGAAAATCGTCATCAGCCCAAGTCTGGTGATTACCCATTATCCCACGCTGCACAACTACGGACTGACCCAGAACACCCTGCCGGGGTTCATGAAATTCGTCGGGGAAAACTTCGGGCATCACGAGGTACAATTCTTATGTAAGGGCAACCTGGAGATCGAGGCCCGCATAGCCGAGTTGGAGAACAAGGAGAAGTATTCCCAGCGGATTCGCCAGGCCGCCGACGAGTTGGACAAGTATCTGTCCGGCAAGATGAGCGCCCGCGAGCGGGATGCCAGTGTCAAGGAAGTCACTCCCCTGCTTCCCGAAGGCTTTTTCTCGGGGGACGCCTACGATCAGCTGGAGATCGCTCTGAAACGCATCAGTTATATGCTCAGCCTGGATGAGATGAACAACCGGGACACGGCCTTGCTCATCCAGCCGATGGTCTATGGCAACTACGGCAAAGACTCCGCCAGCGGCAACTTCTACACCCGTAATATCATCACCGGGGTCAAGACGCTTCAGGGCGAGTTTTACCAGAGTGCTTTCGATTCGATCGGAGCCGCAGGTAAAGAGATCAATACCATAGAGAAGAAGTACCTCAGCCAACTGGAGAAAATCGCCAGAACGGTGGAGGACCACTTTAAAGAGATCCGCTCGATCCGCTTCACCATCGAGAATAAGAAGCTGTGGCTGATCGATCAGCGGGCGGTGATGATCAAATCCACCCAATCGGAGATTCAAACCCTGCTTGACCTGTATAATCGCAAGGTAGTGGACGACAAATACGTCGTTTCCAAGGTGAAACCCCAGCAGCTCAACGAGATCCTGCATCCGGTGATCAATCCCGCCTCGGTGGCCAAGATGAAGGCTTTAGACGGCGGAATTGCCGGTGCGCCGGGCGCGGCTATCGGTAGGGTCTTCTTTACCACCGAAGGGTTGATGGACGCCTACAAGGATGCCCAGCTCAAGGGCGGGGATACCCGTCTGATCCTGTGCATGCCCGCCACTTTTGCCGAAGACGTGAAGGCGATCGAGGTAGCCACCGGGGTTCTATCCAACGAAGGAGGGTACTCGGCCCACGCATCAGTCGTTGCCCGTCAGTACGGCAAAGTCTCTCTGGTCAAGCCGGAGCTCCGCATTCGGGGCAAGAAAGCCACGGTCGGAGATGTAACCATTTCCGAAGGAGATTATATCACCCTCAATGTCCCGTACTACGGCGATCCGGCGATCTATCTGGGAACCGCCGAGCTGATCGAGCCGGATCCGGAGGATTCGGGCCTGCTGGAGTTCAACAAGCTGGTGCAGAAGCACCTCGATATCCAGGCTTTTCACGTTCGGGCCAATGCCGACACGCCACGGGATGTGGGGCTGGCCAAGAGCTTCGGGGCTGCCGGTATCGGATTGTGCCGAACCGAGCACATGTTCTTCGACGAAAAACGGATCAACATCTTTCGGGAGATGATCCTCTCTGATACTCTCGAGGAGAGAAAAGCGGCGCTGAAGAAGCTTCAGGGATTCCAAAAGACCGATTTCTATGGGATCTTGAAAGCGATGAGTCCTCATGAGGTGACGATTCGGCTTCTCGATGCTCCCCTGCACGAGTTTCTCCCTCACAACGACGAAGAGATGAAGAAGTTCATCGCCCATCTAAAGACCAGCCAGAGGGGGAAGACGATCTCGGAGCGGGAGGTTCGGGCCCGCTGCGACGGCTTGGCCGAGTTCAACCCCATGCTGGGTCATCGGGGCTGCCGCATCGCCGTTTCCTTTCCCGAGATCTACGAGATGCAGATTCGAGCCATCTTCGAGGCGGTCTATGCACTGCAGAAAGAGAAGGTTCCTGTCCATCCGGAGATCATGATCCCGATTATTATGAACGAGAGCGAGCTGAAGCTGCTGGTGTACGGTAAGAAGATCGAGGGTGGATTCATCCGCGGACTGGTCGATGTGGAGGAGCAAGTCCGCGCGGCTGCCAAGGCCACCAAAGTCGATTACAAGATCGGAACCATGATCGAGCTTCCCGTAGCCGCCCTGGGTGCGGGGGAGATTGCCCGTTACGCCCAGTTTTTCTCCTTCGGCACCAACGACCTGACCCAGACCACGCTGGGGCTGTCCAGGGATGACTTCAACTCCTTCATGCCCGACTATACCCAGTTCGATGTGTTGGATGGAAATCCCTTCCAGATTCTCAACACCTACGTGAAGGAACTGGTCGAGCTGGCTGTGCGAAGAGGCCGCCTGACCCGGCCGGATCTGGTAACCGGATTATGCGGCGAGCACGGAGCGATTCCGGAGAACATACTCTTCTGTATGGAGGCGGGGCTGAACTACGTTTCCTGTTCCTCCTACTCCGTACCGATCGCGGCCCTGACCATAGCCCAGGTCAACATCGAGAAGGCCTCCGGCGGCGACAGCCAGGGCCAACGAGAGTAAATCGGTGAAGAAACAGCGGGTTGATCTGCCCGATTAGCCTGCCCGGTCAGGGTTGATCCTGCCAGATCGTAAATTTAGAGAGGCCTTTCTCGATCAGTTTCGCGGCTTTGGCGGCGTCTGTCTTGGGCACTGCTGCTTCTCCACTCAGAGTCTTCTGAAAAAAGGTCTCAATCGATTCCAGTACATCCCCCTTGTGGTAGAAGATCAGAGCGAAATTGATGCCCGTAGGTTTGAGGATGGTGAAGGAAGAGTAGGTCATCACCGGTTCCCGGCTCACCATGACACGGGTTTGGTTTCTCGCCACTACGGTTTCCACCTCGCTGAAGCGGTGGGGAATCTGGTAGGCCGTGTCGCGCGTATACGGTTCGACATGTTTTTTCGTGTAATTAGCCGGTTCCGCCAGAACGAACAGCTTGTTTCCATCCGCCTGGAAGACCAGTCCTTCCTCTGTTGGGTAGATCGCCTTTACACTGTTGTAGGCAACGACTTCGTATTTCGAGTATGCTGAGGTTTCCTGAAAAAACGACGATATGATATACCCCCCTTCTGCGGGTAGTTTCTCTTCGGCGAAGGCTTTAAAAAGATCGAGTGCTTTAACAGCCATGTTTTGCGGTTCCTCCTGTGACTTTGAGTCTCTGTTATACTAGAACGGTGCAAAAGGTCGTTATTTCAACTAATTTTCTTCTCCTCCTAGGGACTTTTTCCACCCCTACCTCCTTGGTCAGCCCTGGATTGGGCCTGCTTCAGTTCTTTCGCCCTCTTCATGAAGCGCTCGGCGAACTGATTATTGCCCATCTTCCCGTAAAGCTTTCCTAAACTGCTGTGGGCCTGCCAGTCAGTCGGATCAAGGGAGATGGCATTGCGAAAGATTTTCGCCGCTTTTTCCAAATGTCCCTGGGCCATGTACAGCGACCCCAAGCGAAGTTGCAGCCAGAGATCGTCTTTGAACAGTTTGATCGCCTTTTCAAGAAGTAAAATCACCGTCTCGCGGCTGCCGCTTTCCTCGAGGCACAACACAAGAGGTTTAACTAGATCGAGCGATTTCGGCGCCTCCAAGAGAAGTTCTCTGTACAGGAGAATGGCTTCAGGATACTTCTTCGTCTCTCTATAGCTGTGGGCCAGCATGATCCGATACTCCGTGTTTTTCGGCTCGTAGGGAAGGATCTTTTCAACTTCTGTGCAAGCCTGAGCATAACTGGCCTGGGAATAGAGAAACTGGGCAAAATTTTTGCGTATCTCAAGATTGTTCGGGTAGTGGCGCAAGTATTCGGAGTAAGCGAGCCGGAGGTTGCTCTTTTTATTTAGGCGCAGGTAAACTTCGATAAGCTGGAGTAGAGCCTGTTCAAAGTTGGCAACCCGATTCAGAGTTCGCTGAAACCACCCCTCCGCCAGATCGGGGAGATCCGCCCGCAAGTACTCCTGTCCAAGAGCATTCATCAAGTGCGGGTCCGGCCCACTGCGGCGTATCTGCTCCTGGAGAACGGGAATCGTCTGTTGAAAATCGTCGACCTGGTAGGGTAGGCTCAGGGCTCGGTAGTAGAGAGCAAAATCGTCCTCCGGATGGACATGCAGGATCCGATTCAGCAGGACGCTGAGCTCCCTGTACTCGCCGCGCTCCCACAGCACTGCGGCCAGCCCATATCTGAACTCCAGCCTGTTTTTATCCTGTTCCAAAGCGCGAAGATAGTGATTCTTTGCTTTTTTCAGCTCGCCGATCTTACTGAAAGATTCTGCCATAATGGCGTGCATGTCCGGATCGCGATACGAGCGGCGCAGGACCCGGCGCGCACTTTCCAGGGCTTCCCGATGCCGATGATTTTGAAACAACACAATGGTCATGAGGCGGAGAAGACTTTGGACATCCTGTGGGGAAATCTTTTCACTCCCCAATAGACTCATGGCCTGGGCCATTTCTTCAAAGGCGGTGGGGTTATTCCCCTTTTGCAGGTGGATAACCGCTTTTTGTAGATGGAGTACGGGGTCTTTGGGAGCCAGATGAGCGGCTTCTTCGAAGTGGAAGAGGGATAGATCGGTATCCCCCAGTTCACGATAGATGCTGGCCAGATATAGATGAGCTACCAGGCTGTCGGGACGATGCCTGCAAATGAATAGCAGGGAATCCCGGGCTTCCTCGAAGCGATGTCTGTAGAACAGGCGAATAGCAAAGGTCAGCACAGCATTCAAATAGCCGGTGAAGATGCTTCTGTTGTCCGGTTCCAGTGCAAGGGCTTTCTCGAAAACGGCGATTGACGCCTGAGGGCGGCCGTGTTTGAGCAGTGTCAATCCCAGGAGGCCGAGTGCGGGTACGAAGGATCCATCTAAGCTCGTGGATTTCTTGAGATGCCCGAAGGCGTGGTCGAACAGACCGAGAGTGAAATAGGCTCGTCCAAGGAAGAAATGCCCCTCCGCTGAATCCGGTTGGAGTTTCAAGAAGAATTGCAACGCCTGGATCGCCCTGTTGATATCTCCGGAGGCGTGGTAGGCGCGGCCAAGATAGAGGAGGGCTATCGGCATCTGGTCGCTCTGCACAAGGATCTCTTGGAGCAATTTAATCGCTTGATGGTAGTTGCGATTCCGCCCCGCTTCCAGGGCTCTGTCGAAGAGATCTTGAATATGCCTGTCTTTCATGAACCTGTTTAGATGCCGCGTTTGGACCAGGCTTGCCGCTGCACCTGTCAGGGTGCTGCGCCTGTTCGGGTGCCGCGCCGATTAGGATGCTACACCGGTTCCGGTGCTCCGGCAATCCGGGTACTATGCCAGTCCGGGTGCTCCGCCGGTTTACAAAACCGATGATATCATATAAGTATTAACTTATGGTAGAGGGGGTTACGAGTATCGTCTTCGCCCGGGTGGTGAAGGTCGAAAAGAGCACTGCCGTTATCCGGATCATCTATTTCCTCGGCCTCTTTGCACTGTTTGTTGTTTTCCGCAACCCGCTGATGTCGGTTACAATCGATCATCTCCTTGCACTCCTTGCCTTCCTGTTGGTTATGGGATATTCGGTCATCTTGCTCGTTCTCATAGGGCGGGATTCTTTTCACGAGCGGCTCGGCCATCTCTCGAATGTCCTAGATGCCATCGGAGCGGGAACGTTTTTCGGCCTGTTTCTCGTTTTTCCCGCGGAGGGAATTCGGAACCTCGCGGTTGTTCTGGCGGAGATCTACTTCTTTGTTCCGATTGTAGTCTCAGCAACCAAAGTGAAGCCTTCCCATGCAATCTCAGCAACAGTCTTCTCCTTTGGTTTTTCGGGAGTTGTTATCGTCCTTCATCTGCTCATCAACGGCTCAAATTCCCGAATGGGATATCCTGCTTATATTCCGGGAGTGTTGTTGGTGTCGGGGATTGCTCTGTTTTTCACGACGTTGACCTTTGACCGATTGTTACGAGAACATATGGTCACAGAAGACCTGGCTCGATCCTCCCGCCGTCTGCGTATGGCTATGGAAATCGTGCAGATCTCGGTAATGAACCTTGGTGAGTTTGTAAACAACCTCGAACGAATATCCAATATCCTTTCCAGCGGTGCTCATAATCAGGCGAAGAGCATCGAGCAGATCGCTTCCGCCGCGGAGAGCCTGAAGGCGGCGATGGGACGCATCACGGAATCGACGAACCGTTCTACCAACTCGATCAAGCAGACCTTGGAAGTTTCCACCCAGGGGAATCAGACCATGCGGCGGATGATCGCAGAAATCGCCGATATCCACGAGGTTGCTGAGCAGATGGATGCCTCCCTCGATCTGATCAATGAAATCGCCGATCAGACCAATCTGCTGGCCCTCAACGCGGCGATCGAGGCATCTCGGGTTGGAGACGAATCCACCGGTTTCTCGGTGGTAGCCGGCGAAATTCGAACCCTGGCTGAACGATCCGCTGAAACGTCCGGGGAGATCGGCCGCCTGGTCAAACAGATGGAGAAGGTGATTGTCATCAGCGGGGAATCATCCAACGAGGCGGGGGAGATCTTTGACCGTATCAACAAAGACCTGAGCCAGTACGCAGATTTTGTGCGCAGTCTGAATATGGCAGTCCAAGAACAGCTTGCGGCCAATAGAGCAGTCAGCGACTCATTGGACAAAATCCACGACGTCACACTTGACAACAGCAAAGCTGCAGACCGTGTCCGGGACGTGATTGGTGAGCTGAAAAAAGAGGTGAGCAAGCTCAAAGCCCTGGTGGACGGGAAGCTTGTGGAAATACCTCTGATCAGTAGTGGAACGGCGAAACCGATCCCCGCGCGCTGATCATCAGGGGAGGGTCTGTTCGCTCCCATACGCGCACAGAAAACAAACCATAAGGCGGTAGAACCATGAAACTTGTAGTGATCGGAGCCCAATGGGGAGATGAGGGCAAGGGGAAGATCGTCGACTTTCTTGCAGAAGGATCCGATATCGTTCTCCGGTACTCCGGCGGTGCAAACGCCGGTCATACCGTCGTGATTCAAGAACAGACGTTCAAACTCCACCTGATCCCCTCCGGCGTGATCACCCCGGATAAAAAAGCCGTGCTTGGGATCGGAATGGTTGTCGATCTGGAGAATCTGTTCGAGGAGCTTGACGGTCTGGAACAGAACGGCATTTCCTGGAAGGGTAGGGTCTTCGTCTCCGATCGAGCCCACGTTGTACTGCCCCAATACAAAGAGTTGGACCGGCAGAAAGACGCGGAGCGCCGGGTTCCCATCGGAACAACGGGTCGCGGCATCGGAATCACCTATGCCCTCAAAGCACACCGCGACGGGATCCGGGTTGCGGATCTGTTCGACCCTGCGGTCTGGCAGACGTTCGAGAAAGAGGAGAAGAGCTTCCTGGAGCCCTATCGGGAGAAGATTCGGGACATGGTGGTGGATGCTTCCAGTTTTGTGTACCAACACCGTGACAGGAATATCCTTTTCGAAGGCGCCCAGGGAACTCTCCTCGATCTAGATCTTGGCACCTATCCCTTTGTCTCATCGGGCATATCCTGTGCCGCCGGAGCCGCCATCGGAGGCGGAATCGGACCCCACAGTCTCGACAAGGTCGTCGGGGTATTCAAGGCGTATTCCACTCGAGTGGGGAACGGACCCTTTCCTTCGGAGTTCACGGAGCGGCGGGACGGAGAGCTGGGGGACACGATCCGGAAGATCGGCGGGGAATACGGAGTAACAACGGGCCGTCCCCGCCGCTGCGGGTACCTGGATCTGGTAGCCTTGAGATACGCCTGCCGTAGCAACTCTATCGATGGCCTGTGTCTGACCAAGCTCGATGTGTATGACGGGATGGAGACAATCAAGGCCTGCACCGCCTATCGTATCAATGGGAATGAGGTTGTCGACTTTCCCGCGACGATAGAGTATTTAAATAGAGCCCAACCGGTGGTACAGAACTTTCACGGCTGGAAGGGGGAGGTGAAGTCCTGCCGGAGTTTTGACGACCTTCCTCCAGAAGCCAAGGACTATATTCACTTTATCGAGGAGTATGTAGAAACTTCGGTGGATATTGTCTCAGTGGGTCACAATCGAAGCGAGACCATCGTCCGCAGGAACCCATGGACACAATCCTAATCCTGGATTTCGGCAGCCAGACAACGCAGCTTATCGGCCGGCGTATCCGCGATCTTGGTGTGTACAGCGAGATCGTTCCCGGGGACACATCGCTTGATGGTTTGACCGGGGAAGAGATTCGCGGTCTAGTTCTTTCCGGCTCACCCTACTCGGTATACGAACCGGATTCACCCCGACCGGATCCCCGCCTCCTTACCCTCGATATCCCTATCCTCGGGATCTGCTACGGCGTCCAGAGGTTGATTCACGATCACGGCGGCGAAGTGGCTGCCTTACCGAAAAGAGAATTCGGACGGGCTGCGGTGCGAATACAGGAATCCTCGCCCCTGCTCGAAGGGATTCCCGACGGCTTTATCTCTTGGATGAGCCACGGGGATACGGTTCGCAAGACCGCTCCAGGCTATCGAATCACCGCACGGACAACGAATGATCTGCCGGCTGTGATCGTTCATGAAGAGAAGCCAATCTATGGTCTGCAGTTTCATCCCGAAGTTACCCACAGCGAATACGGAGAGAAGCTACTGGAAAACTTTGCGGTTCGTATCTGCGGTGCGAGAAAACAGTGGAATGTCGAGACCTACCTGCGGAGCATCAGCGAAACCCTGAGGCAGAAGGTAGAAGATCGGAGAGTGTTGCTGCTGAGTTCCGGAGGAGTGGATTCGACAGTGGTTGCGGCCCTTCTCCTGGCCAGCTTGTCCGCCGATCAAGTACACCTCATGTACATCGACTCAGGGCTGATGCGGAAAAACGAAACCGAAGAGGTCGGGGAGCTTCTCGGCCGATTGGGGGCGAAGCACCTGCACATCATCGATGCTTCGGATCGCTTTCTCGAACGCTTAGCCGGTATCGCCGATCCTGAAGAGAAACGTCGGGTGATTGGGGATATGTTCATTCGGGTACAGGAGCAGGAGATCAACCGTCTGGGCGTGGCGAGCTCGTTTCTGGCCCAGGGAACGTTGTATACCGATATGATTGAATCCGGCAAGGGAGTGGGGAAGAAGGCGGATGTGATCAAATCCCATCACAATGTACGCTCTCCCCTGATCGAAGCGAAGCGGGAACAGGGACTGCTTCTTGAGCCGTTGGCAGTGCTGTACAAGGACGAGGTACGGAGGCTTGGCGAGAGGCTGGGTCTTCCCCACGACACCGTATGGCGCCATCCCTTTCCAGGTCCGGGTTTAGCGGTACGCATCCTGGGGGAGGTGAATCGGGAGAAGATCAGGATTCTCCAGGACGCGGATTGCATCTATATCGAGGAACTCAAAAAAAGAGGGCTGTACAACGAAATCTGGCAGGCCTTCTCGGTCCTTCTGCCTCTTCGCTCCGTGGGTGTGGCCGGAGATATCCGCCGCTACGGCTACGTGCTGGCACTGCGGGCCGTCGTGTCGCGGGACGGCATGACTGCGGACGTCTATCCCTTTCCCACCCTTGATCTGCTGGAAATTTCCTCCCGTATCACCAACGAGGTAGGGCAAATCGGCCGGGTTGTGTACGATGTATCCAGTAAGCCCCCCGCAACAATTGAGTGGGAGTAGTCCCACCACGCTCTCGCCGTGCATTTCAATCGTGGTAAAATCCTTTTTATGAAAAGCGTTACGTAGCCGATAATCTTGTTGATGAACGTCAAAACGGAACTGCCCGACGATCTGCCTGTTTCCACGATGATCCGCTGGATCGCTGACAAGTATGATATGAGTAAGGCGGATCTTTCCCGAATGTTTCAGACCACCCAGTCCACGATTCACTACTGGATGAAAACGGACCGTATATCCTACAAGAATCTGAAGAAAGTCCGGGCCAGTTACTACTATCTGCACAATACCACGGATCCCCACGCCGGTGAACGGAAGTGTGAGGATTGTAATGAATGGCGTCCTGTCGATCAGTACCGCGACGGAAAGGCTATATGCCGGAGCTGCGAGAATAAGAAGACCTTGCAGCACTACTGGGAAAACCGCGAAGAAGAGCTGAAGCGCAGAAAAGCCAAAAACTGGTACAATAAGAAAGTAAACTGATCTCCTTCACATCTGTTCTGCCGGATGTATCCATACGACTGAAATAAGGGATTCATAAAAGAATAAAAAAAGCCCTTGACAACTGTCTAAATATAAGTAATATACTCATATATATTATATTAAATTTTGGAAGTCTTTGTGAAGATTACCTATAAAGGCGACTACGCCCTGAAGGCGGTTCTTGACCTGGCGATGCACTACGAATCCGGAGGGGTGGTCCCCCTTTCGGAAATCGCCGGTCGTCAGGATATCCCCATGCATTATTTGGAACAGATCATGCTGATCATCAAGAGTGCCGGATTTGTCATCAGCAAGCGCGGAATCAGTGGTGGATTCGCGTTGGCGAAACCGCCCGAGGAAATATCGATCGGTGACATCGTTCGCCTGATCGAAGGTCCTATCGAGCCCATCATCTGTGGCAAGAAAATACACGACTCCAGTTGTGGAGAAGAACAGTGCTGTGCGTTCAGGGAGGTTTGGCTGGAAGTAACCGAGGCTATCTCTAGTATCGTGGATTCGGTTACTTTCGCCGGCATCATGCAACGGACCAAGGAACTCAAAGAACAAAATACCGGTTATATATATCAAATCTAGAAGAGTAACGAAAAAGAAGGAGATTGCAATGGCAGAACAGAATTACGCTTTTGAAACGTTGGCTTTGCACGCCGGCCAAGATCCGGATCCCACCACTCTTGCCCGAGGTGTCCCTGTGTACAGGACCAGCTCGTACGTGTTTCGCGATACAGCCCATGCGGCGGATCTGTTTGCATTGAAAGAATTAGGAAATATCTACACCCGTATCATGAATCCCACGCAAGATATTCTTGAAAGGCGAATCGCCGCTCTGGAGGGTGGGGCGGCAGCGCTCGCCCTGTCTTCGGGTACTTCGGCGATCTACTACTCGATCATCAATATATGCTCCGCGGGAGAAGAGATTGTATCGGCGAACAACCTGTACGGCGGAACCTACACGATGTTCGACGCAATACTGCCCCAGTTTGGAATCAAAGTGAACCTGGTCGACTCGAGAAAACCGGAGGATTTTGAAGCCGCTGTGAATGAAAAGACACGGGCGATTTACATAGAAACCATCGGCAATCCGGTGCTGGATGTGGTTGATCTTGAGGCTGTTGCCAAAATCGCTGACAAACACCACCTGCCTCTGATCGTGGACGCCACCTTTACCACTCCGTATCTTTTGAGACCGCTGGACTACGGCGCCACAATCATTTGCCACTCCCTCACTAAATGGATGGGTGGACATGGTACTGGAATCGGAGGAGCCGTCGTGGATTCCGGAAAGTTCGACTGGACCGATCAGAAGTTTAAGTTGTACAACGAGCCGGACAGCGGCTACCATGGGGTCCGTTTTGCTCACGATTTGGGGGAGCTCAATCTGCTGGCTTTCATTCTGCGCATGCGCCTCGTGCCGCTGCGGAATCTCGGCGCCTGCATCTCACCGGACAATGCCTGGATGTTCCTACAAGGAATCGAGACCCTGCCGCTTCGAATGGAACGTCACTGTACGAACGCTGCAAAAGTGGCGGAGTACCTGAAAGGACACAACAAGGTCACCTGGGTGCGTTATCCCGGGCTTAAAAACGATCCAACCTACCCGGTAGCCAAAAAATATCTCAAACGAGGCTTCGGCGGAATGATTGTGTTCGGGATTAAGGGTGGAAGAGATGCGGGAGAGAAGTTTATCAACAGCCTGCAGCTCTTTTCACACCTGGCGAATGTGGGTGACGCAAAGAGCCTGGCCCTTCACCCGGCCAGTACCTCCCATTCCCAACTTTCCGAAGAGCAGCAACTCACCTCGGATCTTACTCCGGATCTGGTCAGACTTTCCGTCGGGCTCGAGTACGTAGACGATATTATCGCCGACATCGAGCAGGCATTGGAGAAAAGCTAGCGTCTGAGAACCCGAGTGAACCGCATGAAAGCAAAAATGAGCAAGGGCAAGTTTTTCGACGACAACTCTTATTCGATAGGCCGGACCCCTCTGGTCCGGCTTAATCGAGTTACCGGCCAGGGCGGCGCCACAATATTGGCGAAAATCGAAGGGCGAAACCCGGCTTATTCTGTGAAATGCCGTATCGGCGCCTCCATGGTATGGGATGCTGAGAACAGAGGCGTGCTGAAAACGGGGATGAAGATCGTTGAGCCTACGAGCGGAAACACGGGAATAGCCTTGGCCTACGTCGCCGCCGTTCGAGGTTACGGGATTACCCTGACCATGCCCGATTCGATGAGCATCGAGCGGCGGAAAATCCTGAAAGCCTTCGGCGCCGAACTGGTTCTTACAGAGGGGAGCAAGGGTATGAAGGGCGCCGTTGCCAAGGCGGAGGAGATCCTTCACAGCGATCCGGACCATTACGTGTTGCTGCAGCAGTTCAAGAATCCCGCCAATCCTATGATACACGAGACCACCACCGGTCCAGAGATCTGGGCAGACACGGGTGGTAAGATCGATGTGTTTGTAGCGGGAGTGGGAACAGGAGGTACGATCTCAGGTGTGTCCCGCTTCATTAAAAAGACGAAAAAGAAGAAGATGATCTCTGTCGCCGTAGAGCCTGCCAATAGTCCGGTGATCAGCCAAACTCTCTCCGGTCAGGATCCGCAGCCGGGCCCGCACAAGATACAGGGAATTGGAGCTGGGTTCATTCCCGACACACTGGACCTCACCATGGTGGATCAGGTGGAGCTGGTCAGCAACGAGGAGGCTGTTGACTATGCACTGCGATTGGCCCGGGAAGAAGGAATCATTTCCGGTCTGTCTTCCGGAGCCGCCGTTGCGGTGGCCGTCCGATTAGGAAAGCTGCCGCAGTTCAAAGGGAAACAGATTGTCGTGATCTTGCCGGATTCCGGAGAGCGCTACCTCTCCAGCGTGCTCTTCGAAGGTCTCTTTGATCCTCAGACAGGGTTATGACCCGATTCTCCGGATTTGCATCAAAACGTGAATCCCCACGGGCATGTCCGTGGAACTGGGCTTGAGGATTAGAACAGGTTCAGGAACTTTCACTGTATCAATCCCGCCGGGGTGAAGTAGAAAGGCAGTCCAATAACTCTTTCAGCGAAGAGGGACTTCTCCGAGTTTGTATTGACAACGAATCGAGCACTGTGGTACTAATGACGTACTTCGGGCGGTTAGCTCAGCTGGGAGAGCGTCTGGTTTACACCCAGAAGGTCAGTGGTTCGAGCCCGCTACCGCCCAAAACAAAGTGCTTAATAATAAAGAGTTACAAGCCGCCTGTTTTCGAGGTGGCTTTTTTTCGGCCCAAAAAGGCCACATTGTCGATGGATTGTCTATAAAAAGATTTTGAGGAAACCGAGAGGTGACAGAGAAAAGAATACAGGATTGGGAAGCGCGGGAAGTACTTTTATTATCGGTTGCCTGGCATGACGGAGTGGGCTTCAACCGGGAAAACTACCAGCATCTGGGCGAACAATAACTATATTCGCAAAGGCAAAAGCAAAAAAGTGACGCCGTTATAAGTGACGCCGTCAAAAGCGACACCCGTCGTTCTGGAATTAAATGCTTTAAATAAAAAGAAAGACCCGCTTGTTGATTTGGAAGAGGAAACTGGATTAAGTATTAAACCAAATAATACAGTGAGGGCATTATTCGGGAATTTGAAAAAACGGATGAACGATCAATTGCAGGAATACCTTGAATTCACAGCAGACCGGGGGGATAGCGAAGGTGCATTTGTCAACGCAATAAAAGATACTCGATATCTGGACGACTTCAAAATATTTTGGAAAAAGGAACAATCGCGGTGCCCCAAATGTGGAATATCGGAAGGGTGTACCACGCACCGGGCGGTGGATAGCTTGATCGTTCTCGCCGATTTGCTTACGGAGGCAAGGGATAGGTGAATGGTAACCTAAAAAGAATGCATGAGCGAATCGAAGGGATCATGAAGAGTAGCGACAATACAGACATCCTCGATACGTTTTTCAAAGAAAGCGCACAGGACTTTCTTAACGCTGCTGATCGTAGTCCATCCGAAGTCGGAACCACGTTGATTGAGATATTGCGGAAACTTGAAAAAATCGCAGGAGGGGAGTTGCTGGGTGTTGCTGCTACAACAAGCTACTTGAAGAATGCCGGTATTCCGAAAGAAAGTGCATCAAGACAGAGAGAAGAACAGGAAGCGCAATAAGCAAGACAGGCGCTGTAACGCGGAAATGAGAATCCGGAATATCCCTGAAAATCTTCACAAGAAATTCAAAATGCTTTGCGTAGACGAGGGGATTAGCATCAACGAGAAGATTATTCGGCTTGTTAAAGAGGCAGTTGAAAAATGGGATCAAAGGGGGTAGCGTGAGGCTATCCCAGGCACCTTCGTACAGAAGGTGAGTTTCCCGACTCACAGCCTGGGGTTTTCATTTTCGGGAGTTCACAACGGAAGGTGAGCATGAAGGCCTACCGATTCACTTACCGTGTGGGATCACACGTTAACGGTCTCAAAGAACTACATGTCAGTGCGCCGAGCCTTATCATCGCCTTTGACAAGGCCGACTAACAACTCAAGCTACAGTAACCATATTACCAACTTGAGAAAATCGACGAACAGCCGTTTTTCGACATTGACCCGAAAGAGTTGTACCAGCAGATCGAGGGGATGCGATGATGAATGATATCATCATTCGCTCTGACACGGTGAAAAGCTTCCCCACCCTGGTGGAAGGGCTCACTTAAGCGCGCCTACTGACCTGTCTGCGAAAGGATACTACAGCAAATGGACAACGTGATTGTGCGATAGTGTGCATGCTCGTTACTTCAGGCCTACCTACGCTCTGCTGAGTTGATACAACTGTGCTGGAAAGACCTGGAGCTCTTCGTGGGAACCTGGACAGCCCGCTTTGTGGGTAAGGGTTGCAAGAAAGCTGAGCAGGAGCTGTACACCGTAATTCAGGCTTCGGGCTTGGGTATCGGTGCTCATCGCCGGAAGCACTTTCGTGAAAAGTTGCGATCTGGTGGATTGATCGGATTTGATATTGACAGCCGACTGAAATGAAAGGTAGAGAAATTATGGAAGCAAAACTCTATCGGTACAAACCTACTGAGGCTTATCTGCGGATCATCGGGATGCCTAAACAGAAATGGGTTGTGCTCAGGAAAATCACCGGGGAAAGGCGAAGGGTGAGATTTTTCCGGGCTGTCTATTACCGGATTGTCTGCAATCTCACCGGGAACTTTCCTTCACTGATCGGAGAATAAAGATAACGGCGAGAAATTGGGCCGACACCCTGCGGGTGGTGGTCCACCGGCTCGAAGGGGCTTAGCGAGTGTCGGTCTTCGAAAGAATCAGGTTGGGGAGCACCGAAACCCTGAGAGGCCGCAAACTCTCAGGGCTCTCCCTGCCCTGAGTCTATTGTCCCAATCAATCTTCATAAGAAGTACCTGGTGCCATGCCCACATGCTCGTTTTCTTATTGGTAATTGATCGACCTCTCTTGTTCCTATTTCCGCAGAATCCCTCTCAATTCAGATAGGGCATCGTAAATCGTCTTCAGGCAGTAATGTATTCTTATGCTGGTAGTACGCTCATAATTTGACTTGCATTTTTCACAGTTTCTTAATTCAGTTCTTGTAATATCATCCTTAAGTTCTTTGTAAAATAGTTCAGTGGCCATTATAAGATTTTGATTCTTAAGCAGACATCTCTCACGGTTCACGAATCTCCTCCAGAATATCCGTCTGCATCCGGCGGCCATAGAGTTGGTGGGACTGATTTCTCAGCTACTTTCTGCTGATGGATAGTGTATTTTTGGGGCACCCCGTCACAGTAAAACTCTTTTACGTGTAGATAGGAGGCTACCTTTTCCTCAAGATATTGTAGAAATGACAATATAGTCGAAAACGGCATTCTAACCTAATACTGAGATAGGATCGGAGAGCTTCATGTTTAATATAATGCGTGCGAGTGTAATCTCTCCGAAAGGTCTTTTATCCCAGGATTTCTGCTGGACCAGGACTTCATCGACTTGAGCTTTCCTCATTATCCTTATTCTGATGAATTCTTCTCCTATTCTCTCATCCACATTCCCCTCCTACGTGTTGATCGTGCCATCCGGCAGCATGTCTTCGGGTATTGGATGGCCACGTATACATCTTGTCAAAATCTCGCATTCAGAAGGATCCCCGTAACAATAGACCTCCCGTAAAATCCTGTCCGCCGTTGTCCAGACCGGTCTCA
>CAZVHJ010000077.1:0-18270 GCA_964627715.1 uncultured Spirochaetaceae bacterium
CGCATGAACCAGAGAAAGATCTTGAATCCCCGATGGCAGGGATCATCCTGATCGTGAATTCCCAAAGGAGGCGCATGGGTAAGGAGGATGTCCAGGTAGCGCCCGAAGCGCAATCTATTGAGCAGAAGCCGCGGCATCAGCTTCGCGATATGCAGAGCAATGTGAAACTCCTTGTACTGATTCTCCCCTCCGTTGTACCAGGCGCTTCCACCCAGTCCGGCAACGAGTAATGACTTCTCTCTGCGTATTCGTGATCCTACATACGTGGCTCCGGTGGGAAGGTAGTCTTCGGTCCCCCGCCCTTCCACACGGGCTCTGCCGAAAGCGTCAGGACTACCCGTGTACAGGGACATGTAGCGCAGATTGTGATTCCCGAACACAAACAGCAGGGGCTTGTTCAATGTCGACATTATGAAATCGTAATAACTCAGGGGAAGGTCCCCGGCGCTCAAAACCAGGTCCACGTCGGCGAATCGTGTTTTTATCGAAGGGCTGTACACAAGAGGATCAACATGATCGGATACACAGAGGATTTTCATGTCAAGCGCCTCGGAGGTGTGCCGAGCATTAATATCAGGAGCCAATGTCCCTCGAACAATTTAGTTTTTTTGTGTAGAAGAGTCAAACCTGCAGTTGTATATTGTAAGGGAGAACCATGGCGTTCATTAATCTACTCGCCGCCCTAGTGCTGTCCCTGACCAACCTCCAGCAGGGAGAGCAGCTCTTTCTCGACAACAAGCCCCGGGAAGCACTGCCTCACCTGGAAAAGGCACTGTATGAGAACCCGCAAGACGAGAAGATCTACCTGTATCTCGGCATCATCTACGAACAGCTCAACGATCCGGCGAAATCCATTCAGATACTCAAGCGCGGGCTGAACGTGTCCCAAGGATACAAAGACCTCTTTTACTACAACCTCGGCAACAATCATTTCCGACAGCAGGAGTATACTGTAGCCGAACAGATGTACAGCAACGCACTTCAGATCAACGGAGCCCTGGAAGTCGCTTATCTGAATAGAGCCAACGCCCGACTCGAGCTGGAACGGTTCCAAGAAGCACGGCAGGACTATATCGACTACCTGCGCCTCGATCCTGATACGTATCAACGGGAGAACATCGAGAAACTGATCGCCCTGCTGGGGCAAATTCTGGAGGAGGCGGAACAAAAACGCCAGGAAGAGTTGGAGCGGCAGAAAGCACTGCTCAACGAAGTTCTGGATTCTCTGAAGAACGCCTCTGAGGACACCCGCAACCTGTCCGCAGGGAGTGAAGAGATCCAGGAAGAGTACGAAGAAATCGATATCGAAGATTAATAGGAAGCATTCTCAATGGATAAACGTAAAATTGTTATCATTGCGGTTATCGTCGTAGTGATCCTGCTGCTTGCCGGAAGCACCTGGCTGGGCTTGCGGGCCCGGAGCCGGTCGGTGGAGGCCAGGGAAGCCCAGGAACGTCTCAACGCTCTCAGCCTGGCCCGGACCTACATGGGAAAGGAGGAGTACGACCGGGCCATGGAGATCCTCGAAAAACTCCTGCTCAAAGATCCCAATGACAGCGAGGCGCAGGATTTGCTCGACGAGGTGATCGACAGGAAAAAGCTGGCCGAAATGAGCGACCGGGAACGGGAACAACAGGCCCTGTTGGAGCAGCAGGAAAGGCTCAAGGAAGGATTGAAAGAACTGGGTTCGTCGATACAAGAGAAGCTTCCCCAGGAATCCGTAGTCGTTCAACCTAAGGAGATTCCCGAAGATACCAACGCCAAAGAACGGGAGCGGCTGCGGAAGATCAACGAGCTGATGGCCGAGGGTGTCCGCCGCCTTAACAATGGTGATTACGACGGAGCCCGCCGCATCTTCAACGAGGTTCTCGAGCTGGACCCGGATTCGGGCCAGGCCTACGCCTACATCGGAAAATCCTATCTTGATGAAGACTCGGACCACCAGAGTAATGTCCAGTCCGCCGTGGAGGCATCCAATAAGGCGCTCCAAAAGGACCGTACCTTTTACCTGCCCCACGAAACTCTGGGAAAGATTTACGAGAATGCAAAGAACTACGAAAGTGCCGTGGATGAGTATAAAGAGGCGGCCCGTCTCAAGCCCGATGACTACTATCTGTACTACTCATTGGGGAGGGTTCAGTACTACTCCCGAAAATATACAGACGCGCTGCAATCCTTCGACAGCTGCATCCATCTGAAGTCGGACTTCCCTCAGGCTCACTTTCGGAAAGGACAAACCTTGATGCGCCTGGGCGAACGAGACCGGGCGATTGCAGCGTTCCAGCAGGCCACTACAGTGAAGCGGGACTACGCCGAGGCCCACTACATGTTGGGCACCCTGTACAACGAAAAGGGGGAGATCACCAAAGCGGTGGATTCCTTCCGCCAGGCGGTCAACTATGACGGAGATAATCCGGTGTTTCTGCGCGGTTTGGGCACCGCCCTGTCGGCTCGGGGAGATTACGCACAGGCGGAGAGGTACCTGGCTTCCGCCCTGCGATTCGATCCGTCCCACGCAGTGACCAACTACAATATGGCCTTGGTCAAGCTCAACCTCGAGAAGTACTCCGATGCCCTGCCCTACATCAACAAAGCCGTAGAACGGCAACCCGATTCGGCCCCCTATGTATACACCCTTGGAGAGGTATACGAGAAACAGGGGAAGACCGACGAGGCAATCAAGCAGTATCAGAAGGCGACCGGCCTGGACTCACGGTACGTGCCGCCGCTCATCAATCTGGGCCGGATTTTCGACGACAACGGTTTGTACGACGAAGCCCTTACCTTTCTTTCCAAGGCGATCACCATCGAGCCCTCCTCCTTCGAAGTCAACAACAACCTGGGAAACGTATACCTGCACAAAGGCTTATACACCGACGCGGTTCGCCACTACAAGAAGGCCATCGATATCAAGCTCGATGCCACGGTTACCCGCTACAACCTCGGTTTGGCCTACCAGGAACTAGGAGAAGGCGACCAGGCCCAGGAGACGTTTCTTGAATTGATCAAGATCGCTCCGAACTACTGGGACGCCTACTACCAGCTGTCCTTGATCCTGATCGCCAAGGGGGACAAGGAGAATGCCAAGGTTTTTCTTGAAACCCTGCTGAAAAAGAATCCCAGCTATGAAAAGAGAGCCGAGGTAGAGAGCAAGCTCTCCCAACTGTAGGAATGGACCTGCTCTAGATTCGTCCAACCTCGTGAAGCAGTTTCTCCCTTGGTACCTCGTGCCAGATCGGACGGCCGTGGGGGCAGCGGGCATTGCTCAGACGAAAGACTTTGTGCACCAGTTCTGTCGCCGTTAGGGGATCCAACTCCTGTCCCTCCTTGATCGCCAGCCTGCAGGAGGCCAGGCTGTACACCCGATCAACCAGCTCATCCACGCTTCCTTTTTCCCACAACAGGGCCTGGACCAGCTCCTCCTCATCTATACTGATCAATGCTTCCGGCAGTGCCGAGAGCTCGTAGGTGTCGTCATCGCCGCGTTCGACCCGGATACCGAGCCTTCTGAAGAGCTCTTCCCTGCCTGTAATAACCTCGGCTGCGGATTCGCCGATCTCCAGGCGGATCGGCATGAGCAGTTCCTGTGAGGCGGGATCCGCAGCCCGGAGTTGTTCGAAAAGGATACGTTCGTGGGCCGCGTGCTGATCGACGATAAACAGGCTGGAACCGTACTCGACGAGCAGAAACAGCTTGAACAGCTGACCGCGGTATAAAGGCCGTACCTCCGCTTCTTCCACGCCGGAAGCACGGGGTACACCTGAGTCATGGGTGGAGAGATCCACCCCACCTGTGTCAGCGACTGGTTTGGGAATCCTATCGACGGGGAACTCCCGGCCGCCTCGATCCTCCTGGATACGGGCGGCAATACGGCCGAACCCTGCCGCGCCCCGATCCGCGTGTTCTGGACGAACGTGGTCCGATCCGTTCGTCGGGAATGTAAACAGCCCCTCCACATCTGCCTTTGAACCGCCACGGGGAATGTGGAGATCGAAGCTGCTCAAATAACCTTTCAACGTCCCTGAGACGAGCTGATGCAGTGAGGGCAGGTCCCGAAAGCGGGCTTCCCGCTTAGCCGGGTGAATGTTGAAATCCACGAGCTCGGGATCCAGGTCGAGAAAGACAAAGGCCGCCGGATATCGGCCGCCGGGCATGTAGCTCCCGTAGGCGTATTCGACCGCGTGAACCAGGCTATACTCGTAGATTCTTCGCCGATTCACGTAGATCTGGATCAGCCGCTTGTCCCGCCGCGACAGCTCCGGCCGCGCGGCGACAATTCGGAGATGAAGAGATTTCTGCTCCCCTTCTAGCAGGCTGAAATGCTCGGCGGGTAGAGCAAAGGCTTCACAGATCCGCTCTTTCTGCCCCTGCGGCGGCAGGAACGATTTGATTTTCCCATCCACGAAAAACCGAAAGGATAAGGCGGGATGGGGAAGAGCTTTTTCCAGAAAGGTCTGGCGGCACATCCCGGTCTCCCCCGCTGTGCTCTTCAGGAACTTGCGGCGGACCGGGAGATTGTAGAAGAGCTCGGAAACGCTCACCACGGTGCCGGGGTTTCCCCTCCACTCCTCCAAACCGAGCTGCTTTCCCCCTTCGGCCCGCAGCCGGTAAGCGGGTGCCTCCCCTGCTCCTTCGCCTACTCTAGCCTTGCTGATGATCTCCAAACGGGAGCAGGCGGCTACACTGGCCAGAGCCTCCCCCCGGAAGCCGAGGGTCTGCACCCTGTACAGATCTCCCTCCTCGCGTATTTTTGAAGTGGCATGGCGTTCGGCGCAGAGGAGCAGATCCTCCCGGCTCATCCCTGCCCCATCGTCGACAACGCGGATCCGGGTGATACCGCCGCCCTCGATGTAAACATCCACCGCCTCGGCCCGGGCATCGATCGAGTTGTCCAGCAACTCTCGAATAACGGAAAACGGCCGGTCGATCACCTCGCCGGCCGCGATTTTTCTGGAAACATCCTTCCGGAGGATCTCTATCCTCCGGAAGGTGAGTTCGTCCCGTCCTAGGTTCACATTTTACACTATTGTTGTCTTCGCCTCTCCTGTCAACCGTTAAGTCGGGTGAGAATGCTCCAAGACGGATACCACTGGCCGCCGATCACATTGGACTGCACCTGCACCGCAAGCTCGAGGATCGGAGAGATCGGATAGACCAGCTCCCCGGAAAGAATCAGGTTCTCGTCGAAGAAGGTGATACTCTCTCCATTGACCAGGGGCGCCGCCAGACCCTCGCGGGTCAAGGCGATCGACCCGTACAGGGGCAGCAGGTCCTTGAACAGTCCAAACTCCACCCAGAATTTGTCGTCCGCGAATTCCCCCGGAGCCGGATTGATCGGCCAGTTCCAGTTGTATCCCCCCGCGATATAGAAGACCTTGTCCATGGTGTAGCCCAGTTCGCCGTAGACGCCCATGCGCTGTAGGTCATAATCGTTGTTTGTCGGATCTTGGAGGTACTCCAAAAGGTTGACTACTTTGCCCTGGCTCTGCAGGTCGTACATGTTGTTGTAGAAGGCTGGCTCGAAGATGCCGTCGGAGTAGAGGAACTCTAGACGATAATCGAGGAAGAGCAGCTTTCCGAAGATTCCTGCATCCACACCCCAGTTCTTCGGCTTGCCGTCGTACCACACGGCGTCGAGGGCTAGGCCGGAGGATACACTGTACGGTGCTCCTACATCTTCCCGGAAGTAGGGAACCATCGAAGCCACGTCGGCGAAGAGTATGATGCTCAGGGCATCTCTCTCTATGATGGGCTGATCGAGATCCAAACCGGCATTGAAGAACATCGGTTGCCCGTAGGTAGCGGCTTCCCCAAAGTCCAGCCGCTCGGGGTTGATATCCGCCAGGGCGGTGAGACCGAATCCGAGCTTGGCGCCCGGTGCAAAGGGCCGGGTATAGGCACGGAAGCCGAAAATTTCAGGATCCGCCGCATCATTTACCATGAGCTCCAGGCCGCCCTTTTCCTTGTTTACACCTAGGTTCAGGCCTATTTTACGTTCCGTCGGGAAGTTGCTGTCGTTGGCGTATTTGCGCATGATCGACCCATGTCCGATGGTGAAATTGTCCAGGTTGCCAAACTTGAAGAAGAAGGGATCCCGGTTGTCCCCCCACTGGAGGTAGCGGATCTTCAAGAAAAGGTCGTTGACGGCATCCAGAGCAATCTCCTCCCAACCGTCCTGATCCGTACCAAAGGACCACTCGTTATTACCTTCCGGACGGTACCAGGTGCTTGGATCTAACATATCTTCTTTATAGATGATGGGCAGATACAGGGCTACTTTAAGCTTTCCAAGGGCGAACCTGGGCTGAATTATAGCTTTGGCCCAGGTTTCATCGGCAATCGTGGTCGTTCCCAGCTCGATACCGAGGAAACTCATCATTTTTTCCACCCATTTCGGAGTCTCAGCCTCCGCCTTTTCTATGGGCTCTTCACCCTTTTCGGCAGTCTCGAGCTCTTCGCCGGCCTCTTTCGCCTCTGCTTTGGGTTCTTCAGCCTCTTCAACCGCTTCTTCTACCAGCTCTTCGACATATCCCGGAACCTCGTTGACCCGCAGCCTGACAAAATCCATTCCCCTCTCCAGGTTCTGCAATAGATCAGAGGGAGGCTGGAAAGCCGTGAAGTCCGCAGCCAGGGCATTGGCCGCCTGACCCGCACCGAGGGCCAAGGTCTGGCCTGCGGCGTTTGTATAATCGACGACACCGTCCAACACATAGGCGACCTCCTCCACCCCAGGAAGGATGGACCAGATAAATTGAGTGCCTCTGACCCCACAGACCGCTGTTGCGCCTCGGAAGCTGTATAGACCGCCGTCCCGTTTGGCCACAACCGCCTTGAACTTTCCTACAGCTACACTGAAGGTGTTCTGTTGGGCGCCCTCCCGGCCCTGGAGACCGTCGACCCTGAAGTTGGTGTTCTCGGCAACCCGGATGATTGTGCCTGCCGGATCCATCCGCAGCTCGGCGTAGTCTCCATCCAGGGTGAACATCGTCGCGCCCACGGGAAGCTCCTCACCGAAGCCGAACTGATCGACGCCGTACTCCGCGCCGTCCGGGGTGCGTACGTACATCTCCCCGCTGGTATTCTCGTAGTATTCAACGATCACCGCCGGTGTCTGGGCGAATGCTCCGACGGTGAAGGTGAACAATAGAACGACAAGTATCGATAGTATCGTATTCTTCATTCCATACCTCCGTGATTAGAAAAGCTGGATGGCACTTTCAATACCCGACTTCGTCTCCCAACCGCCGCCGGGAACATAACTGAGTTGATACACGAAGGAGATCACTGCAGCCCCTATCGTGTAATTCACCCGGGCTCCGATCACCGCATCCTCCGCACTGAACAAATCGCGGAAAAAACCATCCTGGGCGCCTAGGGACCGCTTGTCCCAACTGGCCTCGAGGGATAGATTGGGAATCAGACCTTCCCCCACGATAAAGATAGCGCAGAGGTGGGGCCAGTCTAGGTAGTTGTCAGGATTGCCTCCGCCGGGCTGGGAGAAAGGACCATCCAACGTGAGGTTGAATATCAAAGCGTCATCGAAAAAGGTAAAACCGAGGCTCCCGAGCCAGCCCAGGTAGGAATCTATATTTTCGGCTTGAACAATATCGTATTTGTCGGCCCGGAATAGATCGTAGGCGGAGTCGAAGTAAGTCGGGATGAAGTCTTCCCCGAGCATGCGGATCTGAGCACCGTAATTGATGATCCCGATCAAACGGCCCCCAAAACCGACCATCTCGCCCTTGCCCTTGTTTCCCGGGCCCAGTGTGTTGTGCAGAAAGGCGATGTCCGCAAAGGTGGTCAAGCTGATCCCCGGGTTGGTGAGAATCGGAAGTGTCAGATCAGCGCCGTAGAGAATGATCGGATCGATGCTGTCGTCTCCGATGTACAGGTTGGGTTTTCTGTCAAAGGCCACGGTGCCGCCCACCTGAAGGCCTTTGATCACAGGAACCTCGGTAAAGGCCAGAGGGCGGATGAAGGGGCGAAAACCCATCACATCGAATTGAGCCAGGTTGCCGACAAAGGTCTCGATCCCGACGTAAGGAAAGTTGAACAGGGCACCGTCCAGATCGAAGCTCAAACCGAATATGCGCTTCTCCGGTAAAAACAGGGTGTTGTCATACCCACCCATGATGAAACCGTTACCGAGCAGACCGTCTTCTATGGAACCGAATTTCGCGTACAGAGGGTCTCCTTTGAAACCGTACCGGAGGTACTTGAACTTCGGCAGGTACACATCGAGGATGTTGTCATCACCGGTGGGTAGCCAATCTTCCTGTCGCACCTCCAAATCCGGTGTGAACAGATAATGCAGGGTAAGCTCCAGGCCGATACCGAACTTGCCGATGGCGATGTCCGGAGAGAGTTTCAACGTCTGGTAGGTAACCCCGCCGAAAGTCTCTGCACCGATTCCAATACTTAATCCAAAGTCGAATCCTCCCTCTCCTTCCTGGGCGAAAGCAAAAACAGACACACAGAGAACGAGGACTGCAACTGCAAGGACTTTGATACTCTTAAACATAACAGCCTCCTCACACTTCGCTACTAAATATAGTACGAAAATAAAATATTACAACCAGTATGGCGACGCGGATGAGATCCCTAAAACTCGATCCGCACTTCAATTCCTCCGCGGAATCCAAACCGCCAATAGCGATCACGGGCTTCTGTTTGCTCGACGTCGAATCCCGCCGAGATCTCAGAGCTGATCTCCCCGTAATCCGGAAGAACAACAGAGCTCTCATGGCTCAAAATAACGTTGAAGGGATGAAAACTCGACTCCTCTGTAGGTCCCTTCATCTCCAATTCCAGACTTTCCAGATGAAACCAATAGCCTTGCTCCCCGATATTTGCCGGCAGAAGCGGGAGTTTCACCCCTGTTTCTGGATATCGGTACCAGGTGTAGAGAAACTTAACCGTATCGCCCCACATCATTTTGGTCCCGTATTTCGCAAGAAGGGTTGCTTCGACCTCCTTGTCGTATTCGAGGTTGAAGCGATTCTCGATGGTCAGCGTATTTTCAGCCTCGCCTTCAAAGGAAAGGTAGTGGTCCAAGATCACTCCCAAAGCTGGACGGATGTTCTCACTCGTGACGGTCTGACCGTCGACATCGAGGCTCACGGACAGAGCGGTGCTGAACTCGTCGGTTCTATAGAAGGGAAAGAGGGGATAGGCGCCGAAGTCGCCGAACAGATTCAAGGCGGTGCTCTGGGCTTTGAGATTGTAGGTGTTGAACAGATCCGTCAGGTCTTCGTCTTTGACAAATTGTTTCTGCAAGCCCAACTCGAGGAAGGAAGGCAGAAAAAGATCACGGATTCGCGAGGAAAACCGTCTGGACAGCTGCAGATATGCTTCTGCACTGTAGGTCGCCTCCTCCAGATCGGCGGACAGATCGAGGAAGCGCTTCTCAGCCTCAAGGGAGTACAGCTCGGCGTAAGGAAGCTGGCCGTACAAGTATTGTTGACTGTAGATTCTCTGGAAGGACCATGAAAAATCCGAGGCGTAACCCCCAAGACCCGTCTCCAGGCTGACAATTTCCAGATTCCGGCGATAGCCCGGTTTGACGGACAACAGGGTGATTCCTTCATCCTGCCAGAGGATTGGAATGGCCAGCTCCATAACCGCCGAACTTCTCAGAGTCCTGGCAGGAGCGCTCAGATCGTAGCTGTGAAAGCTATGACTCCACAGCGACTCGGCCCCAACCGGCGATGTGTTCACACCCCAGTCCAGGATCAGGTCTGCTCTACGCTCCACTTCCGTTCCATCCTGCCAGGGAGCCAAGAGAGAGTAGCCGTAGATCCAGTTGTTGAAGTATCCATTCACGGGAAGGGAAAAGCCGCTCATCGCCCCGGACACGGTTAGGCTGTTCTGCAGGGTGACGGGATTCGGAGTGATCCGCAGATCCACGTCCCAACTCTGGCTCAAGGTATCCTCGATGGACCCGGCCTGTGTTTGCAGGTTCAACTCCAACAGGGGGGGAGCGCGCAAACTGAGTGTATTCTCCCGCTGCAATTCCTCCCCTGTTTCCCGGGTTCGCAGACTGAAGGAATCGGAGAAAACGACAGGAAAGGCTACATTCGGCAAGGTTATACCGTGACCTCCTCCCAAGGTTATCAGCGAGTCGGTCGCAGCAACCGTGAAATCGATGCTCACATCCGCCAGGGAAATCCCCAGGTCCAGCTCACTCACCGAGCTGATGCTCTGTGCCCCAAGGGGAGTCCCGTACAACGTCGAGAAACCCTTGCTGGCGTAGGCAGCGCTCTCACGAAGTGAGAGGTCGTGAACAACCGGGTGTCCGCCCCAACTGACCAGCTCCCCGGGAAAATTCAGCTCCAGATCAAGGGTGGCACCAGCCCCTACGGCACCTTGCGGATCGGTCAGGTGCAGCTCGTCGAGGTAGATGGCGGCGGAATCGGAATCGTCATCGGTCAGCTCCACGGTGAACAAGCTCAGTGATTCGTAGCTTCCGTCGATCGTCACCGCGGCGCCGGCCACTTCCGCCCCGTTGCGATAAACCTTCCTGTCGTCCAGGGATACCCGTACCTCGCTCCAGGAGTTGCTGGCAAAAGGCGCAAAGCTCCAATCGACCCCTCTCCCGTCCGGGTCCTTCAGGGAAAAATTCAGAGAGGTTCCGTCGGTCACGGGCATCCGGTAGTAGTAGACGATGTTGCGGTACTCGATCCCTTCGGTTTGAGCTTCGGTGTACCCTCGCACCTGCCAGCTGTCTCCCGCTCCTCCTCCGCTCCACTCGATCTCTATAACCTTTTGAGTCTCGCCGAAAGGATGAAACACTTCCTCTACGGTTGAGTACTGTTCCTCCAATTCGAGCGGGGGAGCTACTGAGGATTGCCATTCTTCAATTTCGCGTGCGCCGACTGTTCCGGAAAAACTCGAATCGTCCACCCAGAAGCGGGTACCTGTCAGTGAAATACGGTCGATCAAGAGTTTCGCCGAAGCCGCCGCGCCACTAGTTTCTACGACGATCAGGCGCAAGCTGCGGACTCTCCGCAGTTGTGATTTCTGAGTGGCATCAAAGGAATCGACAAACTCCTGCCAGCTACCGGTCGGAGCGTTAAGCGGGATAGTGACGATATCTCCCTCGGCGATGTCGAGAAACCCGTTGCCGTCGATATCTTCGCTGTCGAGTTGCCCATTCCCGGTATTTTTAGGACCGCTTCCCACCCGTAGATCCGCCAGATTGGCGATATCATTGAAGATGAATCCAGCGGCGTTCTCCGATAATTCTTCATCCAAATAGTCTACGGAAGGCTCCCCCGGATCCAGATCCTCACTGATTTCACCGAGCTGCAGATACAAATCGAAGCTCCCAGATATATCCCGCGCCCTGTAGGACAAGGCTATACCTTCAAGATGAGACAGATCGGACAGCCCTACATCCGGCATCACCGGCAGTTGGATTCCCACCCACTCTCCCGGATCCAGATCAAAATCGAGCACCAGACTCCGGCTGGTTTCCAGGTTTGGATTTCCTTCAGCAACCAGATAAGGACCGGGTTTGGAACCCGTTTCATAAGGGAAATCCTGCTCCGCCGGCAAGGACCAGGAAAAATCTTGGAGTGACGAAGTACCGGCGAATCCATACAAACGATAATCTTTGTAATACAGCTTGCCGCGATTCGTCTCAAGGACACCAAAGAGTGCCGTCGGAAACGGGCTGTCATCCGCAGGCGGCGCTGCCGGATAGGCGGTATTCTCGGATAGATAGACCTCGAGACCCGTCGATTCCATTCCAAGTAAACGCATCACCCCCGTAGTATCCGGATTCGTGTAAGCCCCGCCGATCGAAGCCCGATAACTGAGCGGGCCGATCGTACCGTCGATGCCGGCGGAAAGAACCACACTTCCCGTCCGCGAATACGCTTCGTCGGTATAGGATCCGGGAAGGAAATTCCAGCGAACCCCCGTGGCCAGTTGCAGGTTCAAGGCTTCGCTGAAGCTCAGGGTGTTGCCCCAGGCAAAGAGAATATCCCCGTTGTTTGCCAGCGAGGACTTTCGACGAAAACTCACGACCAACCGATCATCTGGAGCAATCTCTGTTAAGAAAGTAATCACGCCCTGTTGGTAATCCACATCGAATCGAGTTTCTGTGATTCCGTTTCGCAGGATTTGCACGGATCCGGGAACGACATCGGATCCGATCCGGTACCCGCTTACCGGTGTGAGCTCACTTACCAGGATTTCGTAATCCACGTATCCGGGTTTCGGATCAGCCAAGGGGCCGTAGAGCAGGTTCTCAGGATCGAAGATCGGCGAGGCCTCCGTATCGTCAAGGAACGGGTAAAGATTTCGAAAGTCGTCCCTCAGGCCGGGATCCGGCTTGTAGTACCCTCGGATATAGTCATCCCCGGGAGCAAATCGAAATCCCACCTCTGTGGAAATCGCGGCGCTTAGATTCCCTTTCCGAACCACAGATACTCTGAGCCGGGACAGATCCTCCGGAACCGTCCCATCGAGGGAATACCTCGAGAGGATCTCGAAGGGGGAAAACTCGCCGGGCTGATAGAGTCGCAGATAGGGGTACGATCGTGTACTCGGCGTTAAGGTGACCCGTCTATCACTGAGCAGCTGCCCTAGATAGTTCAAAGACCAATCAAAATCTTCCGGATCGCTGATTGGATTTAGATCGATTTTACCGGAAAGCTGCGCCGGAAACGCATCCGCCACAGAGTATCCCGGATCATCTCCTACTTCCGTGCCGCTCTTTTCATAAAAAACAAGAACGCTTCTTTCGGCCGCTTCCTTGAGAAAAACCGTCCCGTCCTCACTATCGAGCACAGCATCATCCACCGTTGCCAGGCGGTAGGTCTTGCCGTCGTCTCCGGAGTAACCGCCGTCCGGGTCCTCGAGGTAGATCTCGAGGTTATCCACCTCGGCATCGGGCAGCTTGAAGAAGCGGCCCTCTATGTACTCATCGAGAGCTATCACTTGCTCGGAGACCAGATTACTGCCAATGTAGGTCAAGCTGTCCTGCTCGTTGTTGTCGTAGCGCAGCAGCAACTGGTGCTCACTCATCCCGGTACCGAGAACAGCCTCGGCTCCTAAGGAGGACAGACCCGATTCGGGTACGTCAATAAAGGGGAAGGGATCGATGCTGATATCCCTGCTTCCGATGAACAGGTGCTTGAGAAACTCCTCCTCCGCTCCCATATATCCCATGAGGATGTAGTTCTGATCGAAATAAGTGTAGTCCTGCTCGAGGAAATCACCGATGACAGAAGCTTCTATGAAAAAGCGGTTGAGCAGCCAGACGGAGAAGGTCAGGTCAGGAAACTGCTGGAAAATCCGCCCTGTATCCAAGCCCGGAAAAGGTGATGAAATCAGCTCCCCATCCGGACTTATCAGAAAACCGAAGGAACCAAAGATGGATGCCCGCCACGTACCTTCCAGAAAAAAATCTACCTCTGCATCACCTATATCCAATTCGAACAATGCCTCCGGCGCTTCGGCCCCGGGGCCACCGTTCGGTTCAGGACGAAGCTCTGCATCAGCGTTCACTCCCGGCTCGGAACTGTCTTGCGAATCGGGGCTTATCTCATCCTGCGCATTCAGTGTATAATCAGCGGACAAGAAAAGAGCTAAAAGCAAGCAGGATAAGAGAATATTCCTCACAGCCCATAAACGTATCACAATAGCAAGGTAAAAAAAACAATGAGAAAGAATAGAGGGCGCAGCCGAGAATAGTAACGATGGATCCTACCCTAGCCCGGGCGGCAGCCTTCATCAATCACCTGCTGGCCAATCCGGCTCTGAACAATCTGAACACGCTGCAAAAAGAAGAACAGATCCTCCAGTTCTTGAAAACCAATGCCCAGAGCCTGGTCCCTACCCTCTCCTCCCCTCAGTTCTTCCCGGGCAAAAGCTGGAACGAGATCCTGCAACTGCTCAACACGGCCTTGATCCAGGAAACGGACAAGGAGCTGGATCTTCAGGTAGAGGAGCTGATCCGCCGGAAGATATCATTTTCCTTTGTTGCCGAAATACAACCCCATCGTATTCCTGAAGAAAAATGCCGGGAAGAGTTGTTGGAGTTCATAAAGCGGCTGCTACAGAAACCGGAAGCTCGTAAGGCCCTTACCGGCCCACTGACCGCGATTCTTGGCGGTTTTATCGGTCGCTATTTAGAGAAAGCCTTCAACATCCGCCAGTACGTACATTTCGAGCTGACCAAGGTTCAGCGTCTTCGTCTGGAAATCGAAAACATCGAGCATTTGGTGCATGTCACCCTGCTATTGCGGCCCAGCGTTCAGTTGTTCACCGTAAGCCGGGGCAATACGGGAGAGAACATCGAATCCACCCTGGTTCAAGCCCAGTTCGCCCAAACCGTATTCGACAGCATGAAGGGACAGCTGAAGATACTACCTCCGCTGCTGATTCGCGGCGGATTGTTCAGCAACGTGTCCTTTCAGGAGGACAAACAGATCGACGCAACAGCACGAATCGCCGCTATTTTCTCATCCCGGGCTAAGAATTACAAACCGATCGCTCGGGTGGATCGTGGGGCCAACACACCGGATCGAAGCTGGTTCAGCATTACCCGGAGGAACTACAAGTACTACGGTTTTGACATAAAGATGCTCGATGAGTTTTATAAGATAGCTTCGGAGAACGGATGGTAAGGCTGCTGCTATGAATGATGCGAAATATACAGACAGGGCGGCGGGAACGCGAAGCCTTAAGGGATCCGTTACATCATTTCTCGAATCCCTGGTCATCGCGGCTATTCTGCTTGTCCTTGTACAAACCTTCTTGGAAGATTTCGCAGTGCTTTCAGGATGGAGTGTGGAGATCCGGAACAAGATCCTTCTGGCAGGATTTTTCTTTGATCTGTTTTTCACGATTGAATTTCTGACCAGACTGTACAATGCGATCATGGAGGGTAGAGTAGGCCGCTACCTTTCTGTAGAACGCGGCTGGATCGATTTACTAGCTTCGGTTCCCCTGCTGATGTTCAACTCGGGGCCTTTCGCCCTGACGCTGCTCACCGGTCAGGGCATCGCTGTCGGATTGGGGGGTATCTTGAATCTGCTCAAGGTCATCAAGGCGATTCGAATCGCCAGAATCCTGCGTTTCCTTCGCATCGTCAAGATCTTCCGCGGAATCAAGAACGTTTCTTCACCCATGGCCCAGAGGCACGTAGCCTCGATTACTGCGATCAGCGTCACGATTTTGGTGTTATCCCTGCTGTTCTTTACCGTGTTCTCCTCGAGCCTGCAATTGAACGGCTTGGACACCGCCTTTTCCGCACAGCAGCAAGCCGTAGCCGATCATCTGGAGGAAAACAAGGACGACCCGGCCGACTTCGTATTCGCCCTGGAAACCTTTCGGGAGACGTACTCGAATCTACTGATAGTGAGATACCGGGGCCAGACTCTATATTCCCGTTATTCCGACTCCTACTACCAGGAGTTCTTCGCTCCCGGCGATTACACCTACTTGCGGAAGGATGATTTGGAGTTGTTCTTCGATCAGCGTCCCTATGTCAGTCAGCTCTCCCGGGAAAGCATTCTGTTTTTCGTGATTGTGGTACTCGTTGTACTGGCCTATCTGTTGATCTACAGTCCCCACTTTGCCCTCACCGTCAGTGATCCCATCCACGTGATGCGCAGAGGTCTAGAGGAGACGAACTACAATCTCGAGGTGAAGATTCCGCAGAAATACGAAAAGGATGACGTATTTCAAATGGCGGCACTATATAATGAGAAATACCTGCCCTTGAAGGACCGGACACAGAGCAAGGAGGGACAGAGCCTGATAAAATTGGATATGGCGGATGTCTCACACATATTTCCCGAAGAGGAGGAGAGCTGATTTGTGGTCATCTCCGTATTGCACTTCGTCCTCGACCTTCCGGATATTGCCTCAATCAAAGAAAAGCGCCAAATCGTCCAATCCGTAAAACACAGGCTTCAAAACAAGTTCAAAATATCCGTAGCAGAAGTCGATCTTCAGGATTCCCGGCGCTTCGCTGAGATTGGCGCAGCTGTAGTCTCGAACTCCAAACAGTACGGCGAATCGGTGCTGCACAAAGCACTGCAGTTTGTTGAAAACTTCGTTCCGGGAAGAATTCGAGACACCAGTATTTTCTCTGAAATTTACTGAAACCCTGAAAAGATGGGTCAGGAACGCTCCCGACCTCTGATTTCCAACAGATCCGTAAGTGCATGGACGCACAGGGCGAACTCCCGGAGGCTATCCTTCAGAGCGTGATAGTTCAATCCGGTATAATACAACTTGGTGAATAGAGAAAAGGCGATCTCCTCGTCCGTCGATTGCAGGTTGATGTAGCAGCCGAACTCGTAGCTTATCTTCAGCATTTCTTCCAGGCGGGTCTTCACGTACTCCGCCATAGAGGGGGAGAAAGAAAAAGTATAGGCGATTTCCACGAATCGGCTGGTTCTGTCAATAAAAAATCCGCCCTGCATTCCCTCCTCGTTTTCAAAGCCCGCTGAATAGGTTTCTTCCGAGCGTTCTGTCTCATGTAACTTGTATCCCAGTTCTTTGAAGAGGACTCTGACTCTGCGGATTCGCTCTTCCATCACCTTTGAGTTCTTCATAGACACCTTTGCTTCTTCTCCTTCCTCTTCACCAGCCTACGGCCAGCCGATCTGCAAGCATCCGGGGCAATCCAGCGGCAATAATTTTAGCTTGAGCCGCTTGAATGGGAAATGGGACTCTATAATGGTAGTATACCATTGCCTCCTCATCGATCACACCGAAGGAAGCCTGGGGAACTCTATCCCTGGGCTGTCCGACAGAACCCGGATTGATCAGGTAGCGGCGCTGTGGATCCAGGGAAAAGCGCTCGGGGGGAGTTAAGGTCCGGCCGCCCTCCTCGATGATTAACGGAACGTGAGTGTGACCAAAAAAACAGATCTTGATGCCTTCGGTGTTGTCACTCACATAGTTGAAACTGCGATCTACGTCGGCTCGCCTCGTGATATACAGGTCCTCATCCATCGGAGACCCATGGCAGAGCAGATATCGATCCAGGACGACCCGAGGTCCCTTGGGAAAGGAGTCGAGGATCTTGAGACTTTGCACGCTTAGGGCGTCTCGCGTCCAAAGGATCGCAGCCCTGGCTACCTCGTTGAACCAGTCGAGATCTTTCGGATTTGCCACCGTTTTGTCGTGGTTACCCCTCACAACCAGATCCGTCAACTCAGCCAGCCGGCGTACACAATGATCAGGATCGGCATTATATCCCACCGCGTCTCCAAGGTACAGTATGGAGTCGATCGCTAGATCCCGGAGAGTCCGTTCCACCTCCCTCAGGGCTTCTCTGTTTGCATGTACGTCACTGAGAATGGCTATTCTCATTGGGCTCTACTTTAGTTCAACAACCCACTGCGGTTCAACCGTCCTCAAGGCAGATAGTCCTTTTTGATCCGCCACGGAGCATTGTACAAATTGTCTTTGACGTGCTTGTTGACTCGCCGGACCTGTTTGATCAGGTCTTTGAAAAATTCCCTCTGGTTATCCGGTTTACGGGGACAGTTTATACTGAACACGGGCAGAGGATACACCTTCATCAACCGAATCACTTCTCTTTCCTCTACCTCGCACATCGGCCGGATGATCTTGAACTTTCCATTGAAGAAATCTTGAACCGGCAGCATCGTGGCGAACTCGCCTTTGAAGAACAGGTTCATCAGCGTGGTTTCAATCACGTCGTCCAAGTGATGCCCGACGGCGATTTTGGATATTCCCAATCTCCCGGCTTCCCGAAAAAGAATCCGTTTGCGGTTCCGTGAGCAGATATAGCAGTTGAAACTCTTTTCATAGGACGTCGGGAATATACTTGCTTCGAAGATCTGACAGGGTATCTTCAGGCTCTCCATAAACTCGAGCAAGCGCTCTCGATTCTGCGCACCCGCTGGATACTCCCGCCAGTCGATAAACAAACCGTGAAGCTCGTAGTCTATCGGCACCCAACTCTTTCGTTTCGCCAGAGCAAGACTGAGGGCCAGGGAGTCCTTTCCACCGGAGACACTGATCAGGATTCCCTCGCCGTCTTCGATCATCCGATGCCTGTTGATTCCCCGGCCGACCCTTTTTGCAAAGATATTTATCCGTCGGGTCGCCTGTGGAGACAATACCGCGGTGGACATAGATCTACCGCAGCCCCTTCGATAGAACGTCCCTGACGTCGATCTTGGTAAGAGCGTCGATCAGATCGTCCTGACCCTCAGCAAAGAGAGAAATCGTTCGCAGTGAATTGACGAAAGCTCGAACGCTGTCCCGGTTGAATAC
>CAZVHJ010000078.1:0-16775 GCA_964627715.1 uncultured Spirochaetaceae bacterium
ACATGATCAACAAGGAGGAAGTGGAGTTCAAGCCCGTGTTCACGGACAACGACATTCTCGCCGCCCTGGTTGCCGTTCGGGTCAAGGCGGATCTTCTGCTGATTCTCACCGATGTGGACGGTCTGTATCAGGGCAATCCGAAACAGGACTTTGGGGTCAAGTTGGTTAAGGAGGTGAAGGTCATCGATCACCGTATTGAGGAGATGGCGGCCAAGGAGACTAATCCCCTCGGACTCGGCGGCATGGCTTCTAAAGTCCAGGCCGCCAAGATAGTAGCCTCCGAAGGCATCGACGCCATCGTAGCAAACGGCCGATATATGCTGGTAGACGTGCTCAACCAGAAGGTGCCCTGTACACTGTTTCGCGGCGCCCCCGCTTTCCCTGCCCCTTCGTCATGATCCTGGAGCCTGCGCAGGAATGAAGACTGACAACAGCAGGGAAATCGAAAATCTACACGAGGAAGTGAAGCGGCTGCAACAACAGCTCCGCCAGGCTGAAGCCCTGGTTGAGCAACAGAGGACTAGATCAAAACAATACTTCGAACATATCCCTCTGCCTGCTTACAATATCTCTCTAGATGGAACGATACTGGATGTCAACGGAGCCGCCCTGGAGTTCTTGAAAATTAGTGACAAGAACGAGTTGATCGGCAAATCCCTGCTCACCGCTGTCTATGCGCCGGCGTCCCGAAGCAAAGTGAAAGAACTGCTCAACAGATGGAAGCGGGAGGGCTCTTTGAGAAATGAAGAGCTTCAGGTTATGACCAAAGACGGTAAGATCCGGGACGTTCTATTAAACGTTGAGACGATCGTTGACCGAGCGGGAAAGCCTCAGCACAGCATCTCCGTGCATCTGGATATCACGGAACGAAAACGGATCGAGCAGGCGTTACGGAGTGAAGAGGAACGGTCCAGGATGTATCTTGACAGGGCAGGGGTGGTTCTTCTGGCACTCGATAAGGATGGAAAGATCGTCCTGGCTAATCCGAAGGCTTGCTCGGTGCTTGGGGGGGAGGAAGGGGAAATTCTCGGTAAGGATTGGTTCGAGAGCTTCATTCCGGAGCACGAGCGCAGGGAGCTGCGAAGGGTGTTTCAGGACCTGATGAGTGGAACCACGGAACCGTATGAATATATTGAGAACCAGGTACTAACTCTGAAGCGTGAGATTCGCTGGGTTGCCTGGCACAATACGCTTGTCAAGTCCCGTAGCGGGGAAATTCTTGGATCCTTCAGCTCCGGTGAAGATATCAGCGAGCGGAGGCAGGCAGAACAGGCTCTGCGGGAAAGCGAGCAACGATTCAGGGAGCTGACAGACACTCTTCCCCAGGTTGTGTTCGAAGTAGACACTCGGGGAACAATCACCTATGCCAATCGACGAGCCTTTGAACTGTTCGGTTATGTTGAGGAGGATTTGCAGCGGGGATTGAATACTCTTGAGATGATTGCTGCTCAGGACCACGATCGAGCCGTGGAGAATATCGCCCGGGTAATCAGAGGAGACAAGCCGGAATCTACCGAGTACATGGCCCGGAGGAAGGATGGGGGCATCTTTCCGATTATGGTTCACACGACCCGCATTGTGCGGGACGGGGAAGTGGTGGGTCTGCGGGGGATCATTGTGGACCTCTCGGAACACAAAGCAGCGGAGAAAGCGCTGAAGGAGAGTGAAGAGAGACTGCGGCAATCTCAGAAGATGGAGGCGATCGGTAGACTGGCCGGCGGCGTAGCCCACGATTTCAACAACCTCCTGACTACGATTCTGGGATATTCGGAGATGTTGCTTTCCGGTGGAATGGCGACGAAGGAAGCCTTGGAGTCAGTTCGGGAAATTAGCAAATCCGCCCAAAGGGCGGCTTCATTAACCCAGCAGCTTCTGGCCTACAGCCGTAAACAGGTGCTCCGCCCAGAAGACCTCGACATCAACGAGTTGGTGGTAAATGTAACCAAGATGCTTCGCCGGCTGATCCACGAAAATATCCAACTGAATACCGTGCTTGATCCGAAGATCGGGTGGGTGAAAGCAGATCCAGCCCAGTTGGAGCAGGTAATCATCAATCTGGCGATCAACGCCAGGGACTCGATGCCCGGTGGCGGGAAGCTGACCATAGAGACACAAGATCTCGTGCTGGATGAAAGCTACTGTAAGCTCCGTCCCGAGGTGGTGCCGGGGGAATACGTTATGCTCGCGGTCACCGACACCGGTTGTGGAATAGACGAAAAAATTCAAAAACAGATCTTCGAACCCTTTTTCACCACCAAAGAGTCCGGTAAAGGAACAGGTTTGGGTTTAGCCACGGTTTTTGGAACGGTGAAGCAGAGTAACGGATATATCTACGTCTACAGTGAGCCTGAGCTGGGAAGCACCTTCAAGATCTACCTTCCCGTAGTTCGGACCAGAAATCCGAAAAGTCACGACCATCCCAAAGAATGGACCGGATATGCGACTGAGAGGACGATCTTGCTGGTGGAAGACGATGAGCCCTTGAGGAAATTGGTTTCTCAGATCCTGAATGGGACTGGTTATACCGTCGTATCGGCTTCTAACGGGGACGAGGCACTGCGCCTGATCGACAGTCCCGAGCATACCGAGATAGATCTGCTGATCAGCGATGTGGTTATGCCGGGAATCGGCGGCAAAGCCCTGGCGGAGCAGCTTCAAGCCCGTCTTCCCAAATTGAAGGTACTCTATATCTCAGGCTATCCGGATGAGGCTGTTGTGCACCATGGGGTGCTGGATGAGGGTGTGGCCTATCTACAGAAGCCGTTTTCACCGAAAGCTGTCATTCAGAAGGTCCAGGAGATCTTGGCGGAGGAGTAAATTCCTTTTCCTATCCTTTGCCTTGACATCCTTGGCAGCGTATGATAGTGTGGTAACGTTAACGTTAACGTTACCGAAATGAGGTGGAGCGATCAAAGGCAATCTCACCCTCCGGAAAATCGCCGAGTTGACCCACACATCCATCAACACCGTGTCCCGTGCATTGAATCAGAAAGATGGAGTAAGTCAGCAGACTCGTGAGCGGATTCTCCGGATCGCTTTAGAGTACAACTACCACCCTAATCTTATGGCCCGAAGCATGCGGGGCATGCAGACGAATCTGATCGGATTTCTTGTCGAGGACGTGACCAATCCTTACTTTGTGAAAATGCTGGCCGGGGCTGAGCAGCAGGCGAATCGGGATAGCATGACTCTTATAATCGGCAGCTCGAATGAGCGGGTAGACAAAGAAAGAAGCCATATCGACGCGTTTCTCTCGTACCGATGCAGCGGAGTGGTTCTCTGTCTCGTGTCGCCGGACAAAAAATTGATCTCTATGCTGCAGGCAGAACATGTCAATTTCATCATTCTTGACGCTCCCTTTGCAGAGGAGCTGCCCTGCGATCGGATCTGCATCGATAACGAAGCGGACTCTGAACAGGCGGTCCGGTATCTGCTCGAATGCTGCCATCGGCGTATCGCCATCATCAATCCGGAACCCCTGACCGATACCGAGAGGGACCGCTACGATGGCTACCGGCGTGCTCTCGAAGCCTACAACCTCGAGGAAGATCCCGGCCTCGTGAAAATCTGCGCCGGCAAGGATGCCGCCTACCGGGCCGCTACGGTGTTGATGGAGAGCGGGAATCCTCCAACAGCCCTCTATGTCGCCAAACAATCCCTTGGCTTGAGTGTATTGTCGGCGCTCCTGAACGGGGGACTTCGCATTCCTGAAGATGTGTCCATGTTGATCTTCGGAGATCCGGATTGGGCTTCGATTTTTCATCCCAGAATCACTTGTCTACAGAGGCAGGTAGAGGAGATGGGTCGTCTCGGCATCGAATTTCTAATGACCAAGATGCGTAGTCGGGACCATTACGAACCGAGAAAGATAGTTCTAGATTCCCGACTGGTAGTCCGGGAGTCGGTTAAGAAGCTGTAAGATCCGTATGGATTTTACATAAAAAAACCTTATAAAGGAGGAGCGTATGAAAAAGCTTGCGATCTTTGCGATTGCACTGCTGATCGCCCCTGCAGTGGGACTCCTGGCCGCAGGCACCCAGGAGACCGGCCCGGTCACGTTGACCCTTTGGTTTCCAGCCGGTGAAATCACCGCAACCTCGATGCCCCTTCGAGACGGCACCGACCCATGGACGGCTTTCGAAGCGGAAAACAACTGCGTAATCGATGTAGTCGCCATAGACTATGAGACGATGAAGCAGAAGCTGCTCACTGCCCTGGCCGGAGGAACCGCACCGGACATTGGCATGATCGACGGTTCCTGGATGGGCCAGTTCGTGAAAGACGGCGCTCTGGTAGAGATCCCTGCGGCCCAGGCCAAGGAGTGGATGGCCGGAGTGTCTCCGGACACCAAAGCCCTATCCGACTGGGGAGGCGGCAAGATGTATGGATTTCCGTCCTGGGGTGAGGATGCCTACGCCCTGACCTGGAACATCGAGATGTTCGAGCAGGCAGGATTTGATCCATACAAAGCCCCGACTTATCTCGACGAGTTCCGGCAGTACTCGGACAAGCTGGCCGTACGGGAGGGTGGAGAGATCAAACGCGTGGGCTATGCTATTCGACACGTCGGCCACCCCCACGGGATCGTAGACAAGTGGGACTGGTTGTCGATATCCTCGGGGGTCAAGTACGTCGATCCACCCACAACCATCAGCGGCGGCAAAGCGGTGTTTAATCTGCCCCCGGTGGTCACTGCTTTCCAGAAAGCCCACGACATGGTCTATGTGGACAAGTCCACATCCCTGGATTTCCCGGATCCTCGGGAAGCTCTGCTCAAAGGACTGGCTGCCATGCAGATCAGCGAGGTGATCAGCATCCAGGTTCGTCAGCCCAGAGAGGCTCCCAACCTGAAATGGGCCTTTGCCCCGCCGCCGGCAGCAGTTAGGGGCGGGAAACCCGCGGTTCACACGGCGGCCTGGCAGTACTCCGTGTTTTCACCTTCGAAGAATCAAAAACTGGCTCTGGAATTCGTCCACTGGTTCAACAACAAGGAGAATGACTTTGCGCAGGCCAAGATGTACAAATCCACTCCGCGATGGAACGACAACTGGAACAGTGAGCCCTTTTCTTCCGATCCCTACACCAAACAGTTCCTGGCTCTCCTGCCCTACGGACAGCCCTATCCCAAGCATCTGGCCCTGCCCGGTGTAATGGAAGCTCTCGGTGCGGGGATTCAAAAGATCTTGCACGACGAGATGGACGTGGCGGCGGCCATGGCTGAAGCGGAGAAAAAAGCGAATCAAGCCATCGCCGCGGTTGAGTAAGCTGGAGGCGGGACAAATCTCGGCGGACAGGGCAGCGCAGGAACTTCTGCGTTCCCACTCGTCTGTCTGATAAACCTATTCCCTTCCACCCGTGCATCGGGTGGAAGGGATTCTTTCCCGGTCTTCCTGTCTGTAAACAGACGATGAGTGTTGATGAACGGATTTATTACCAGGATTAAGAAGCGCCGCTGGCACTACGCCTACTTGTTTATCTCTCCGGTGCTCGTTTTTTTCGGGCTGTTTCGGGTGTATCCATCGATTCAGACCCTCGCGTTCAGCTTTTTTAAGGTTAACATCGTGGCCAAGAAATACGATTGGGTCGGTCTGAAGAACTTCGCACTGCTGCTGCAGGAGACGGATTTCATCCGGGCTATCGCCAATACGTTTATCTACACCTTCTATATCGTGGTGTTCAGCGTGTTCATCGGCATGGTTCTGGCCTCGATGTTCTCCTCCAAGATGAAGCTCGCCGGCATCTTCAAGGCCGTGTACTTTGTTCCCTTTATCACCGCGACTGTAGCAGCGGCGGTTGTGTGGAGCTACCTGTACGATCCCAAATTCGGGCTGTTCAACATGATCCTCAAGCTACTCGGGCTTCCCGCAAGACACTGGCTGACCTCCTCGAAGGAAGCGCTCGGCAGCATCATCATCTTCAGCATCTGGAAATACCTCGGCTACAACATGGTCATTTTTATTGCAGGCTTGCAGAACATACCCGATGCCTTCTACGAGGCCGCAACAATCGACGGCGCGGGACCGCTGGCCAAATTCTTCCGTATCACCATCCCCCTTCTGGCCCCCACGATCGTGTTCGTCGTGATCTATAACACGATTCTCGCCCTCAAGGTATTTGACCAGGTCTTTGTGCTGACAGCCGGTGGACCCGCCAAGGCGAGTACAGTAGTCGTTCTGGAGCTGTATGAAATGGCCTTTCTGCATTACCGCTTCGGCTATGCCGCCTCCATGGCCTTCGTCCTGTTTCTCCTTATCATGATTATCACGGTCGTTCAGTATACCGCCAGCAGGCGATGGGAGGTGACCTACTGATGAGCCTCGAGAATGCCGGAAAGATCACTGCGAAATCCCTCCTCTATCTGGTTCTCGCTGGCTTCGGTATCCTGATGGTGATGCCCTTCTACTGGATGATCGTCACCTCTTTCCAGATCCCCGAAAACCTCATTGCCTTCCCCCCAAAGTGGTGGCCCCGGCCCCCGACGTTGGAGCACTTCCAAGCGGCGACCGATCAGGCGCCTTTTCTGCTGTACTACCGCAACAGTCTGATCGTAGCGGTAATCTCGGTATCCTGCTCGATCGGGTTCGGGCTGTTCGCCGGCTACGCTTTTGCCGTGTATCGATTTCCTCTGCAGAACTTCCTCTTTATTCTGATCCTGAGCACGCTGATGGTTCCCATCCAGGTGACCTCGGTATCCCTGTACATTCTCATGGCCCGATTTCACTGGATCGATACTTTTCCCGGAATTTTGGCGCCCAATTTCGCCAGCGCCTTCGGTGTTTTCTTCATGCGTCAGACGATCAAAGGGATGCCCGTGGATCTGATTGATGCGGCCCGCATCGACGGGGCTGGGGAGATTCGTATCGTCGCGACCATCATCGCTCCCCTGGTAAAGAGTGTGATGGCGACGGTGGCGCTGATTCTGTTTATCGATTCCTGGAACGATTTTCTCTGGCCGGTGATCGTTATCAATTCGGAGAGGCTGCGCACTCTACCCGTCGGGATTGCTTTCTTCAAGGATCCCTACAGGATCAGCTTCGGACCTCTGATGGCGGCCGCTTCGATCGCAACGGTTCCCACGATCGTTGTTTATCTGTTTGTGCAGAAATTTATCATCAAAGGTATAGCCACGACCGGGTTGAAGTTCTAGCCGCACCATGGGCGGGGCAATCCCGTGATGTATAACGAGAGGAGAAGTGTATGGAAAAGCTCGCCTTATTTGGTGGTCCTAAAACAAAAACAACACCCTTTGGAGACGGCAAGAGATTCGGCGAGGAGGAAAAGAAGGAAGTCCTGGAAGTCCTGGACAGCGATATTCTATTCTACGTCTTCGGAACCAAGGTACGGGAGATGGAAGCCAGGATGCGGGCTATGTACGGAATGAAACACTGCAACGGTTGTTCCTCCGGGACAGCGGCGGTGCATATCGCTCTGGGATCCCTACAGATGCCTCCGGGCAAAGAGATAATTACTTCCGCCATTACTGATATGGGTACGATCACAGGGATCCTCTACCAATGTCTCATCCCCCGCTTCGCTGATATAGATCCGGAAACTTACAACCTGGATCCGGTCGAAGTCGGGAAGTTGATCAACAATAAAACCGGCGCCATAGTAGCGGTTCATCATGCCGGACTGCCCGCGGAAATTGACGAGCTGAAAGCAATCGCCGAGAAACACGGTCTTCCCCTCGTAGAGGACTGCGCCCAGGCCTGGCACACCCATTACGGGGGACAGCTCTGCGGTACCTTCGGAGACATCTCTACTTTCAGCCTCAATCACTTCAAGCTGATCACATCCGGCTCCGGGGGTATGGTGCTGACAAACAGGGACGATCTGGAAGAACTGGTTAAGCTGTTTATCGACAAGTGCTACTTCAGGGACGGGCGCAAGCGCAATCCCTACTTCCTGGCACCGAACTATCAGATGACCGAGCTTCAGGGAGCCGTGGCCAAGGCGCAGCTGGACAAGATCGCCGGGATCGTGGAGCGACGTAACTTATTGGGCATGAGGTTGATCCGCGGGTTGGAATCGATTCCCGGTGTGATTCCCCAGAAAGTACCCGAGGGCAGCGAGCATTCCTTTTTCCTGCTCGTTGTCCGGCTCGATCCTCAGGTGATCCGGGCCACGGTTGCCCAGTTCTGTGAAGCCCTCGAAGCTGAAGGCATTCCCGCCGAGCCGAACAAGATAACCGGCGGAATGGCGACCTATCTGTACGATATTTTTCAGAATCGAAGCGCGTTTCCGGGCAGTGAGTTTCCCTTTGTCTCTCAAGATCTCAGCTCCGATGTCGCCTACCCGAAGGGATTGTGTCCTAGGGCAGAGCTGGCCTTTGAACAGACCTTTAACTTGAACATCAGTGAGTTTTATTCAACCGAGGATATCGATGGCATGATTCGGGCGACGGAGAAGGTCGCCGTTTATTACCGTGTGAAAAACCTTTGAAAAATAGAGGTGGGAAAAGAAGGCAAGAGTTGTGAAAATGGCAATAGGAAGTGACAGTGTGGTCCACATCACTGAGGCAATCAGCGAATACCTTGAAGAAAAGGGAATCGAGCTGGTCCGCTGCGCCGCCCTGGCCGGTCAGAAGGCGGACTACGTGGATGCCGCCCGGGCGGTTGCGGAAAAAGTCGCCTCGGGGCAATGCGAGCAGGGGCTGTGTTTCTGTACCACGGGCACGGGAGTGACGATCGTCGCCAACAAGATCCCGGGAAGCCGGGCCGCACTATGCGTAGATGTATATTCCGCTCAGATCGCGAAGCTGGCCAACAACGCCAATGTCCTGGTGCTGTCCATGCGCTATACCGGCGAAGGGCTGGCTAAAGAGATTGTCGACGCCTGGCTGGCCACGGCTCCTTCCGATGAGCCCCGCCGCAAGGTCTTCCACCGCAAGACCGACGAGCTCGACGACGAGTTCCGCCGTTAGCGCCTGTTGCTGAAAGAAAAGAAGGAGCAAACTCATGAAAATCGTTTGTGCCTGGATGTACGCCATCGGGCAGTACGGCTTTCCCCCGGCGATTAAGAATGTCCTGAAAGCTATCCGAGAGATGAAGGAGATGGGCTTCGAGTATGTGGAAGCCGAGGGGATCGGGTACGACAATCTCGACCAGGTGATCGATCAGCGCGAAGAGATTAAAAAGATCTGCGACGGCGAGGGATTGAAGCTGGCCAACTTCGCCGTACTCCTCCCCGACGTGATCAGCATGGAACAAAAGATCCGGGGGAAAGCCTTCTCCTACTTTGAAAGAGGCGTTGAAACAGCGGCGTACCTGGGCAGCCCCTACACCTGGATCGACAGCTATTTCCCTCCGCTTGAGGTCCAGAAGGGTGTCGTTCCCACGGATGATCTGGTATACGGGCAGGAGTTCCGGGTCAGGATTCCCGACAGGTTCGACTGGCAGCGGTTTTGGGAATCCTTTATCGACGCGGTCAGTCGCTGTACTCGGATTGCCAAGGAGAACGGAGTCGGTCTTTTAGTAGAGCCGCGGGTGGGAGAAATCGTAGCCAACAGCGACGCCATGCTGCGGATGATCGAACAGGTCAATGACGACAACCTCGGCGTGATCCTCGATATCGGGCACCAGTACGCCCAGAAAGAGCTGATTCCCCTGAGCATCGAGAAGCTGGGCCGGCATATGAAATATGTGCATATCGCCGATAACGACGGCAGGGACAACCGGCATCTCGTGCCTGGAGACGGTACGGTAGACTGGGAAGAAGTTTTCCGGCTTTTCAAACTCAGAGGTTTCGACGTGTACTTTTCGGTTGATCTTGAGCAGCTGCCGGACTTGAAGGAGAAGTTCCTGGCGGCCAAGCGCTTTCTCGAAGACTGCGCCCGCAGGTACGGGTTGTAGCGGCATCCGGGCCCCGACCGGATATAATCCTCTGGAATTTGCATTCCCTCTGAAAAATCCTTATTTTTTCGGTAATCATTGGTACTCGTGGACACTCTCTAGTGGAGAGGAGTAATACACATGAAAAGCAAGAGAAGGATATTGATATTCGCCCCGGTGTGGTTTTTTCTGGCAGGAGCGGAGCTAAGATTATGAGAAGGAACGATTCGGACAAACGAAAGGACGCAGAGTGGAAAAAAACCTTGAGCCCTGAGCGGTACGAAGTGTTGCGACGCAAGGGTACGGAGCGAGCCTTTACGGGTAAATACCACAACAGCAAGGAAAAGGGACTGTACCTCTGTGCCGGCTGCGGCGGCCACCTTGGTCATGTATTTCTCGACGGCCCCGAACCTACGGGCCTGCGCTACTGCATCAACTCTGTATCTCTAGACTTCAAACCCAGTTCGGGATCTGAGGAAAGCTGACAGAGCCCCGGTCCGCCGGGCCGCGGGATATTGCCGCTTCGCCCCGGCCTGAGATCTTTTGACACCTTTGGCAAATACGGCTACACTGGTTGTGAAAGCCTATGGTTAGTGAAGACCAGCTCCAGGAAATCGTCCAGAAAATAACTGACACTTTCCGCGTCCGCAGGATCCTGATTTTCGGCTCCTACGCCAGGGGAGACGCCCACGAACACAGCGATCTCAATCTCTGCGTCATTGTCGCCTACAGTGATGAGAGGCCTCTCGAGGAGTGGCCTTCCAAGAGCTGGTTGTACCGGGCCGCCGAGCTGAAACAGAGTGTCGCCTTTACCGAGGTAGCTGTAGATCCGTACGTATTCACAGAGGGGGAGTTCGATGCCCTGCGAGACAAAGAGCATCCACTCGTCGGCCAGATACTCAAGGAGGGAAGGGTAGTGTATGAACAATAACGAACGAGAAGCCCTGAGGTGGTATCTGCAGGGGGCCAAGGATAGCAAGACCGCCGAGAGGAACGCCCGGGCCGGAGATTTCGAGATTTCCTGCTTTCTGTTTCAGCAGGCCGCCGAGAAGGTTCTTAAGGCCTATCTGATACTGCAGGGCGAGCGGATCGTTGCCGGTCATTCCACCTACAAGCTCGCTCGATCCTGCGAGCGTTACGACAACAACTACTCGATCCTCGGCAGGCCCTGCGCCGAGCTCGACGTTCTCTACATCCCCACCCGCTATCCCTACGCCTTACCCGACGGTGCTCCCTACGAGTTTTTCACACTGGAGCAGGCCCAGAAGGCGGCGGATGCCTTCCAGGATGTTTACCGTCTGGTCTACAAAACCTTCGAGCATCTAGTCCAGCACGTCGGGTAGCGCATCGATGCGGATCTTGGACGAGCGGGTGCTGCATGAGCAGACCTGGACCCTGCTAAAGGAGAAGAGCTACCTCGACACAAGAGGCAGAGAGGCGCGCTGGACTTACATCGAACGTCGGGAACAGCGGAAAGCTGCAGTCATCGTGGCCACTACGGAGCGAAGCGGCTCCCTTGTCTTCATCGAGCAGTTCAGGATTCCCTTTGAAGCCGAAATCTACGAGTTTCCCGCCGGCCTGATCGATCCGGGGGAGACGCCGGAGCAGACCGCCCGCCGGGAGCTCGCCGAAGAGACCGGTTATACAGGGGAGGTGGTCTACGTCGGACCGGGAGTCAGCACCACCGCCGGTCTTTCAACGGAAATTGTACATATGGTATACATGCGGGTCGGGGAGGAGCCGGTGGCCGGGCCGCGACTCGAGGGTTCGGAGCGAATTCGGGTCTTGACGATCCGGCCTGAAGAGTTCGGGAGCTTTCTATCAGAATGTGAGAGGGACAGGCGTATCCTCGATGCCAAGCTGTATACCTATATGAAAGACCACCTTTAAGGAGACCAATCATGAAAAGAATCATACTACTGCTGATTATCGTCGGGATCATCGGCCTGGCCGTGGGTTACCTGATCTTTGCCCGGACCTCGAGCGGGTATGTGAGCATCCAGGCATTGGTCACCCCATCGAAAAACGTGCTCGATGATCTGGTGAAATCGGTCACGGGAATCAATAAGATACGCCGAAACATTCTGATCTGCGGGGCGGTTGGGGCCGGACTCGGCCTGGTTCTGGGTGCGGTCACCTCCAGGGCCCGCAGATAGTGAGGAGACACAATGGAGAACAACGGCTGGATCAAAGCACTTGCGGATAGCGAGCTGAAAGAGGGAGATCCCTCTGTTGTTGAGGTGGAGGAGAAGAAGGTACTGCTCGTCCGCTCTGGAGGAAAAATCTACGCCTGCGGGAACGAGTGCAGCCACTACCACGCTCCCCTGAGCGACGGCCTTGTCATCGGACACATCGTGACCTGTCCCTGGCATAACGCCCGCTTCGACCTTCGGGACGGGCGTCTGGCCGCCCCGCCGGGCCTCAACAACCTTCCCTCCTACGAAACCAAGCTAGAGAACGGGCAGGTATGGATACGCCAGGTCGGTAAAGGAACGATCCCGATGCCCGAGGGGGAAGATAGCCGTACCTTCCTGATCGTGGGAGCCGGAGCGGCGGGCAACTCGGCGGCGGAGACCCTGCGCCGGGAGGGTTTTGCCGGCCGGATCGTGATGGTGACCGGCGAGCCCTACGGACCTTACGACCGGCCCATGCTGTCCAAGGATCTGTTGTCGGGCGAAGCGCCTGCCAAGTGGCTTCCCCTGCGGGGACAGAAGTTTTACGACCGTTTGAACATCGAAGTGATGACCGAGAAGCTCGTTACCTCCGTGGATCCATCTAACCGCAGCGTGACCTTCGCCGACAGTACCACGATGAAGGCCGATAGGATCCTGCTGGCCACCGGGGGGACGCCCCGGAGCCTCAACCTGCCCGGGGCGGACAAACCGGGCTGCTTCCTGCTGCGTACCCGCGAGGATGCCGAGGCTATCCTTGCCTCCCTGGAGCAGGCCAAAACCGTTGTGATCGTAGGAGCCAGCTTTATTGGTCTGGAGGTCGCCTGCTCCCTGCGCACGCGGGAGCTCGATGTCCACGTGGTCGCACCGGAGGCGGTGCCGCTGGCTGGCGTGTTTGGCGAACAGATCGGCCGACGGATCAAGAAGACCCACGAGGAGAACGGGGTCACCTTCCATCTCGGTCAGATCGTGAAGGAGTTCGTGGGACAGGATAAGGTCAGTGAGGTTCTCCTGGCCGACGGTAGCCGCCTGAAAGCGGATTGTGTGATCATTGGAGTGGGAATCCGGCCGGCCGTGGAGTTCCTCGAGAGCAGCGGACTGGTGAAAGAGGGCGCTGTGCCGGTGGACGGCCGGCTGGAGACGGCCGCCGAGGGTATCTTCGCGGCGGGAGATATTGCCCTGGTTCCCGACGAGCGTACGGGAGAGCTCCGCCGGGTGGAGCACTGGGTGGAAGCAGGCCGTCAGGGCATGCACGCGGCCCGCTGTATGCTCGGCGCCAAGGACAGCTACCGAGAGGTGCCCTTCTTCTGGACTCGACAATACGGCAGCTCCCTACGCTACATCGGCCACGCGCCGAGGTTTGACCACGTGGTGTTTCGGGGGGATGTGAATGACAAGACCTTCCTGGCCGGTTTCTATTTCGGCGGGACCTTGAGAGCTGCGGCCAGTGTGGGCCGGGCCCGGGAGCTCATTCGACTCGGACAGCTGCTCGAGACGGGAAAATCGGTGAACCCGGATCAACTGAAGGATCCGAGCTTTGATCTTCTGGCGCTGTAATCTCCCAGTACTTCGGGCATGAAGGCGCTGGTAAAGAAATATGCGCAGCCCGGGCTTTGGCTGGAGGAGGTTCCTGAACCGAAGGTCGGGCTGACCGATGTTCTGGTCAAGATCCACAAGGCCTCGATCTGCGGTACGGACGTGCATATCTACAACTGGGATGCCTGGTCAGAGAAGCACGTTCCGGTTCCCATGGTCATCGGGCATGAGTTTGCCGGGACCGTCGAGGCGGTGGGTGATCTGGTCAAGGATTTCTATCCCGGGGATGTGGTCAGCGGTGAAGGGCATCTGGTCTGCGGCCACTGCCGCAACTGTCTGGCCGGGCGCAGGCACCTCTGTGCCAGCACAAGCGGGGTCGGCGTCGATCGACCCGGCTGTTTTGCCGAGTATCTGTGCATCCCACAGACCAATGTCTGGCACGCCGATCCCCGCATCTCCATGGAGGTGCTCTCCTGTTTCGATCCTCTGGGAAACGCCACCCATTCAGCCCTATCCTTCGACGTTCTCGGTGAGGACGTGCTGATCACCGGCGCCGGGCCCATCGGCATGATGGCCACAGCCATCGTCAAACACGCCGGTGCCCGTTATGTGACAGTGAGCGATCTCAACCCGTACCGGCTGGAGTTGGCGGCGCGCATGGGTGCTACCAAGCTGGTGAAAGCGCCGGAACAGTCCGTCGCATTGACCCAGAAGGAGTTGGGCATGAAGGAGGGCTACGACGTGGGTTTGGAGATGTCAGGCTCCGCCGAGGCCTTCAACGAGATGCTGGTAAACATGTGTCATGGCGGAAAAATCGCTCTGCTGGGAATCCTCCCCCCGCACACCTCCGTGGATTGGGATCTGGTGGTGTTCAACAGTCTGACCATCAAGGGGATCTACGGTCGGGAGATGTACGAAACCTGGTACAAGATGACCATGATGATCCAGACGGGATTGGATATCGCCCCGATCATTACCCACCGCTTCCACTATAGTGAGTTTGAGAAAGGATTCGAAGTGATGCGCTCCGGAATGTCGGGAAAGGTCGTGCTGGATTGGACGGAATGAAAACCCTACGGCGCTGCCTCCCCCATCTGGTGGTGTTTGTCAGCAGCATGGGCGTCATGATCATCGAGCTGGTCGCCAGCCGTCTGATCTCGAAATACTTTGGCAGCTCTCTGTACACCTGGACGGGGATCATCGGCGTGGTCCTGGGAGGTATCAGCCTGGGCAATTTCATCGGCGGCCGTTTGGCGGACAGATTTTCACCAAGGAGCATCATCACCATTCTGCTCCTGATCGCCTCGTTACTCACATTTCTTGTCCTGGTGCTCGATCTGCTTCTCTTCCGTATTATGGACCGGGGCGCCTTTACAACGGTCACCGCCGCCGTGGCGTTCCGCTCCCTCCTGTTGATTTTGGTGCTGTTTTTTCTGCCCTCGACTTCTCTGGGAACGGTATCTCCGGTCATGGCCAAATACGCTCTCGAACAGAGCGATCGAGTGGGAAACACGGTCGGCAGCATTTACGCCGTTTCGGCCATCGGCAGCATCGTCGGTACTTTTCTATCGGGGTATCTGCTCATTCCCCTGTTGGGGATCACCACCATCGTGGTTGTGGTGGGTTCGCTCCTTGCCCTGCTCGCCCTGCTGACCGGGCGCCATCGGGCGGTTAGTCTGAGCTGGATCCTGATCATCCTCGTGTCCCTGATCCTGTTCCAACTCAGCGGCTCTGCGGAAAGCCTGCTGTATCCTCAAGCCGAGGGCAGCACCGTGCTGTACCGCAGCGATTCCCGCTACTCCCACATCGAGGTTCGGGATGTGTTTCGTGGAAATAGAACAGAGCGCATTCTCATCCAGGACGCCCTGATTCACAACCGCTACGATCCGGCTGTCCCGGATGACCTGCTCTATCAGTACGAACAGATATTTGCCGTGCTTACCCGTCAGGTGGCGGTCGAACGGGCGCATGCAGCTCAGGCAAAGGCCGCCGCTTTTCGTACTCTGACTCTGGGTGCCGGGGGGTGCGTGTTTCCCCTCTATCTGGAGCGCAACTACCCGGGTAGTGAAAACGAAGTCGTGGAGATTGATCCTGAGGTGTTCGAGGTGGCCCGGGAATTCTTCGACCTGACCCAAGATTCTTCGATCGCGCAGATGGTTGCCGACGCCCGCAACTACGTCGCCTCCGTCCAGGGAAGCGGCCGATTCGATATCATCTATCTCGACGCCTTCAACTCCTACTCCATCCCCTACCATCTCACTACAGTGGAGTTCACCCGCCAGGTAGCGGCGATCCTCGCTCCAGAAGGTATATTCATGGCCAACTGCATCGATATCTTCGATCACGGCAGATTCCTCAATGCCTACCTGAATACATTAGGAAGTGTTTTTCCTTATACCGCGGTGTACGCCGACGCGGGCTTTTCCCCCCGGCGGAGGGCTACCTTTGTCATCGTGGCCGCCTCTCAGCCCATCGGGGACGGTGCGGATGTACTGTACTTGGAGGCGGGCGGTAGGATCGGCTATCGCCTGTCCGGCGAGCTGCTTGCCGATCTGAGGCTTCGCAACGGGGAGGGTATCCTGACCGACAACTACGCCCCGGTGGAAAACCTCATTGCTCCTGTGTTTCTGCGCAGTGTGGATTGAGGGAGGAGTTTCAGCGGCCTTTACGCACGAACTCCCGCAGTCGTTTGAGCTGATCCTCGTTTCCCAACGTGATGAGCACATCCCCCTCGCCGAGAATCACTGAAGACAGGGTAGAGGTCGCCGATGGGTTGATCCGCATTTTTCCGTCCGGGGCATTGATGCCCACGATGATCGCCCCGGTATGCTGACCGATTCCCGCCTCTTTGAGGGTCTTGTCGATCAAGGGGGAACCGGAGGCCAGCCTCACTTCCTCGATCCGCATGTCCAGCTCGCCGCCCTCGACGATCACATCGAGAAAGTTGAGCAGACTCGGCCTCAGGACCAGGGCGGCCATGCGCCGGCCGGCGATTTTCTTTGGTGAGATGACCCGGTTCGCTCCGGCCTTGATTAGCTTGCGGGTGCTCCTCTCCTCGGTGGCCTGGCTGACGATGAGCAGATGAGGATTGAGCTGCCGGGCGGTGAGTACCACGAAGACGTTGGCCTCATCATCGGGAAGGGCGGCGATCAGCCCTGAGGCTTTCTCGATCCCCGCCTCCACCAGAACCTCGTCGTTGATCGCGTCCCCCTCCAGGAACAGGATCGATTCATCCCGG
>CAZVHJ010000079.1:0-16519 GCA_964627715.1 uncultured Spirochaetaceae bacterium
TCCAGGGCCTGCTTCACCGTGGCATCCCCGGCGTAGACCTTCTGGACGGCCGTCTCCACTAGAGCCCTGACCTCGGGAAACACGCCGATCAGGGCGCCGGCGGTGTTGACCGTGTAAGGGGTCTCCAGCAGTTGGTTGAAGGCGGTGAGGAAGTTGGGATTGTCCCTGAACCATCCTTCGGATTGAAGCTTTTCCATGGCCGTCTTGCGCACGGCGAAGTAGCCGGTGCCCTTGTGCCACTTCATCTGGGCATCGTCCCCGGATATATACTTGACCAGCTTGAAGGCGGCGAAGGTCTCGGCATCGGGATGCCCGGTCGAAAGCCAGAGCGTACCGCCGCCGATGGTCACCCCTCCCTTGGCGCCTGCGGGCTTCGGCACGTAGCCGGTTCCCATCTCCCAGCCGTTGCCCTTCAACAGGCCGGTCAGCTGGTTCACATCCGAGGTGGAGGACATGATCATGGCCACCGTTCCGGAGCCGAGGGCCGCACGGTGGTTGTCCCAGCCGGGTCCTCCCACGTCGAGGAAGTAGCCGTCCCGCTCCATGCCGGTCCACCACTCGAGGATCTTCTGCCCGGGTTCACGGTTGAACAGCACCTCGGTGGGAAACTCCCCCTTGCGGCCATTGTCCTTGTTCACGAAGGGCGCATCCATGATGCAGTGGAACTCTTCGAAGTACCAGTCATGAAGGTTCCAGGTGATCGCGCCTTTGAGTCCGAGGCCGGAGCCTTTCAGCTTCTTCGAGTACTCGATGACATCGTCAAAGGTAGCCGGCGCCTTGTCGGGCAGCCCGACCTGCTTGAAGAAGCTCTTGTTGTAGTACAGCAGGGGCGTGGAGGAGTTGAAGGGCATGGAGTAGTGGACGCCGCTGATGGTGTAATAGGTGCCCACGGGAGAGAAGAAGGCGTCCCAATCGATCGTCTCCCACTTGGAGAGATCGTCGATCGGTACCACCATGCCGCTGTTGGCCATACCAAGGGTGCCGATCTCGTAGAGGTGGAACACGTGAGGGGCGTTGCCCGCCTTGGCCGCGGCGATGGTCTTGTTCAGGGTGTCATTGTAGGAGCCGGTGTACTGAACCACCACGTTGATGTTGGGATTCTGATCCATGAAATCCTGGACGATCCCCTCGATCAACTGAATCCTTGCTCCGCCCATGGCGTGCCACATGTCTACGCTGACCGGACCGGTGATCTCCGGCGGCTCCTGGGACCCCGCTGCGAACAGTAGACCGGGGAGCAGCAGAAGAACACAAAGAATGATGTGTAAGACCCAGCGTTTCATAAATACCTCCTATTGTTTGGTCTCACTTTCTATTGTAAGCAACAGGCGAATTTCCCGCAAGCTTTTTTCGATTTCATAGCACAATGATAACTTTTTTACCGATTGAGAAAGGGGGCGATATTCCCTATACTCACACCACGAGAGAAAACGGCTCGTCGAGAAATCCAAAACGGGCTGGAACGGGAGAGCTTACCTCCGGGACTACCGGCAGGCACCACGGACAGCTTCACTGCGGAGCCCGTTACGCGGTTCATGACACCGAGATCGGCCGGGAATGCATGGAGGAGAGTAAGATCCTCCGGCGGATCGCCCCCGCTTCCATCGAGTTCAACTACGGTCTGTTTGTGGCCATCACTACGGAGGATGAGCAGTACGGCGACATCTTTCTTCCCGCCTGTGAGGCCTGTGGTATTCCAACCCGCCTGCTGACGGCCAAACAAGCTCTGGCTATGGAACCGAATCTGAATCCGAAGCTCCGCCTGGCCGTGCAGGTGCCCGACGGCAGCATGGACGCCTGGCGGCTTGCCCTTCAGTTCTTCGCCTCCGCCAGAAAAAACGGTGCGGACATCCGCAGCTTCTGCGAAGTCATCGGCCTGAAGCTATCCACCGGCATCGGAGTAGGAGCACAATCCCGGGTGACCGGGGTTCGGATTCGGGATTACCATTCTCGGAAGGAATACGACCTGGAGGCCGATCTGGTGATTAATGCGACAGGTGCCTGGGCGAACAGAATCGCCGGCATGGCGGGGATCGACATTGCGGTCAGCCCCTCTCCAGGCGCTATGGCGGCGGTGAAAGGCCGGCTGACCAACATGGTGATCAGCCGTCTCCATCCGGCGGGAGACGGCGACATCATCGTGCCCCAGCGAAATCTTTCCATAATCGGCTCCACCCAGCGGCTTGCCGAAGACCCGGACATCATCGACGTTCCCGCCCAGGATGTGGAAAAATTGCTGCACCTGGCAGCAGAGATGGTGCCGGTGTTCAAAGACGCTCCCTTTCATACCGCCTGGTCGGCAGTTCGACCTCTGGTCGGTGAGGCCGGTGGCGAGGCGGGGCTGCGTACCTTGAGCCGGGATTTTGCTTTGATCGATCACCGAGATTCCGACGGAGTGGAGCGTTTTCTATCGATCATCGGAGGAAAGGCGACCACACTCAGGGCTATGGCGGAGATCACGGCGGATCGCGCCTGCGAACAGCTGGGGATCCGGGCCGTCTGTCGCACCGTGGTAAAGCCCCTTCCGCCGGCTCGCAGCTTCTACTGGCAGACGGCACTTGCACCGGGAGTGGATAGCGAGCCGGGAGAACGAATCGAATGAGCCAGACGATGATTACCTTCCGGGTCTTTCGTTTTCGCGCCGAAGATCCTGACTTGGCCCACTTCGAAGAAACAAAAATTCCGGTGGACGAGGCCACGAGTGTTCTGGATGTGCTCGAACGGCTTCGCGGAGGGGACCCGAGTCTGATGTATCGCCACTCCTGCCATCACGGGTCCTGCGGGACTTGCGCCTGCCGGATCAACGGCAGGGAACGTCTGGCCTGCATGACCCGGGTGAAAGACCTCGATTCCGAGATCGTGACCGTGGAACCCTTGAGAAAACTGAAACCGGTGGGAGATCTGATGGTGGACTCCGTTGATTTTTTCCGGGAGTATCCTTCGGGCTGGCAGACTCTGCGGCGGAGCGAGTGGCAGCCCGGATCAACGCCGCCGGAGGATCTGCCCGGCTTTTCCCGCCTGGAGAACTGCATCGAGTGCGAGGCCTGCGTGTCCGCCTGCCCGGTGGAGGATTTTCTCGGTCCTGCGGTCTTAGCGGGGCTCAACCGGGAGCGAGCCAATCGTCCGGAAAAAGAGGCGCGGTTGCTGGAGATCGCGGCGGGCGATCGCGGCGTCTGGAAGTGCGAACGTGCCCTGGAGTGCAGCCGGGTTTGCCCCACCGGAGTGTATCCGGCCCGGCACATCCAGGAAATGCGTACAAAACTCAAGGAAATCGAAAGTAGGTAGTATTTTCAGAACAAGACATCGCCATAAGCTTCCGTGCGCGGCTTTCCCAATAACTCGATTGATTCTCCGCCTCCTCTGCTGGGTATGCCTTTTTTTTCTGTTTCCGCAGGGATTGACCGCGGAACCTCCGGTCGTGCTGGCGCTTCCGGCATCGCTCTCAACGGTATCGAGGCGATCTCCGAGCACGGCGCCTTGTGGATCTCCACGGCAAGTCGTACAGACAGGGTTGAAATCACCATCAGGGACAACGGTGAGGGCATCCGAGAGGATCATCTACAGAGAGTATTCGATCCATATTTCACCACAAAGAGCAGTGGTTCCGGCCTTGGTCTGCCACTCAGCAAGATGATCGTCGAGGTGCTCCGAATGATATTGGAGAAGGAGGGCCACACCGTTGAGACAGCGGGCAGCGGTAACGAAGGTTTGTCAGATCAAGATATTACACTTTGAAGTGCTTGAAGCTGGGAAGGTTTTCCCTGTTTAGTTCAAACATCTCGTTTACCATCTCCCGGATCTCCGCCAGAGAGAGCACCGCCGCGGTCAGAGGATCGTAGCAGACTGCTTGGAAAACTAGATTCGGGTCTCCACTCAGGCATCCCTGCACGGCCATCTCCTCTACATTGACCGTGTGACCGACCAGGGCGGCACACTGGGGCGGAAGGCTACCGACGTAGATCGAGTGGAACCCCTGCCGGTCGGCATACACCGGCACTTCGACACAAGCATTGTGAGCCAGGTTGGGGATGAGTCCCGTGTTGGCTACATTGCCGTTGAACTTATAGGGCTCTCCTCCGGCCCAGGCGTTGAGGATGCAGGATGAGTATTCTTCACCTCGCTGGAGATCCAGAGGCTTCTTATTGTCGAGCCAGGATTGAATTTCCTCCCGCCAGCTCTTCTGCAGGGAGAGATACCTTTTCAGTGTATAGCCGTAGTATCCCGGATTCTCACCTCCACCCTGGTGGCAGTATTTCTCAATCAGATCCGGCCGCTTTCGGAACCACCAGTTGTATTCTGAGCTGTGAGCGCTGGACTCGGTAACGTAGTAACCCAGATGTAGAAATATCTCGTTGCGAACGACTTCCTGCCGGTAGAACTCCGGTTTTTTCACGGCCTCCCGAATAAGTGGATAGGCGTCCTTGTCCTTCCACAGAAACCGTAGATAGAAGGCCATATGGTTGATTCCGGCGCAGACATAGGAGATCTCTTCCCGCGACGCACCGATCCACTCGGCCAGCATAAAGGCCGTACCCTGGACACTGTGGCACAGCCCGGTTACCTGGAGGGCGGACTGCTGCTGCATTGCCCGGCAGAGCATTGCCATCGGATTGGTATAGTTGAGCAGAATAGCTTTCGGACAGAGCTCCTCCATGTCCCTGCAAATTGAAAGCATGACCGGGATCGTGCGCAGCGCACGAAAGATGCCGGACGGACCTCGCGTATCGCCTACGCTAACATCGACACCATATTTCTTTGGGATTTCGATGTCGTGACGCCACACATCGACCCCACCGCTCAGAATCGTGCAGATGACCGCCTCGGCTTTCTTAAGAGCTTCTCGTCGATCCTCTGTAGCTTCAACCTTGGCTGGATGCCCGCCTTCGGCGACAATCCGCTTCACAGCCCGAAAGATGTAATGTAGCTTCTCCCGATCGACATCCATCAAGGTGATCGTCGAATCCCGTAAGAGGGGAAAAGTAAGTATGTCGTTTACCAGCTGCCGGGTGAAAGTGAAGCTGCCTGCCCCGATAAATACGATTTTCATGATCCTCCCCTCCTGCTTCCGGACTGGATCTGGGTCTATGATTCCCAACTCTTGCTTAATTTCCTGGCTTCGATGCGGCTTGATATTGGCCTGTCACGTTCCCACCTCCTCGGTCCGGCTGTAGGAGCCACGATCCTGATGGTCCACCCGGGCGGTACACAGAGTATCGAGAATAAGAAGGAACACCTTCGGGTACGCGACTCGAACATCGAAACTTTCCGCCATCTGGCGACGATCGCGGCTTCCCATTCTAACAGACTCTGTGTATGCTGGCGAGGATATGCCCTGGGAATATGAACCTTCCGGTTTAGCTGCACCGAAAAAGCTGTACTTCGACCAGGGCTTCGATGTGGAAGAATTAAGACGAACGGAATCATGAAAAAATTCAGCATCCTGGTTGTGGACGACGAGAAAGAGATGTGCATCTCCCTCTCGGAGATTCTCAGTTCCGGCGGCTATCGGGCCTTATACACGGTAGACCCAAGCCAGGTTCCCGTCCTTCTGTCCGGCGATAGCATCGACCTGATCATCATGGACGTACGCATGCCAAAGATTTCGGGAATCGACTTGCTAAAGAGTATCAAGGAAAAAAACAATCGTGTCCCAATCATCATGATCAGCGGTTACACTTCCGTCGAAAGCGCGGTGCTGGCCATGAAGTATGGAGCCCTGAACTTCTATATGAAACCGATTAATACCGCAGAGCTTCTGAGAGAAATCGGTCGAGTAGCCAAGGTTCACCGTTCAGATACGGCCGCACGTGATTACACGATCGTGAGCCGCAGCTCGGAAATGGCGCGAATCCAGAGAGAAATCGCCCAGGTTGCACCCACGGATGCACCGGTCCTCCTGACCGGGGAAAGCGGTACGGGAAAAGAGTTGGTCGCTTGTGCTCTGCACGATCAAAGCAACCGCAAGGACAGATCGTTTATTAAGGTGAATTGCGCTTCTTTGCCGGAAACATTGCTTGAAAGCGAATTATTCGGTCACGAACGTGGTTCGTTCACCGACGCGGTCGAGCAGAGGCTGGGAAAGTTCGAGATAGCCAACGGGGGCTCGATCTTCCTCGATGAAATCGGTGATATGAGCTTAAAGATACAGCCAAAACTCCTAAGGGTTCTTCAGGACGGGGAGATTCAACGCCTCGGCGGTAGTGAAACAATCAGCACGGATGTCCGCATTATTTCAGCAACCAACCAGGATATCGGCGGGCTGATTCGAGAGAACCACTTTCGGGAAGACTTGTTCTATCGGCTGTCCGTGGTCATCATCCATCTTCCTCCCCTTCGAGAGCGGAGGGAAGACATCCAGGTTTTGACGGACTATTTTCTGACATTGTTCAATCGCATATATAACAAGCGGTTGCAGTCCCTATCTCCGCATGTTACTGAAATCTTCATGCATCACGACTGGCCCGGCAATGTGCGGGAGCTTCGTAACTGCCTCGAGCGTTCCAGCATTTTTGCGGCGGAAAATCAGGAGCAACTGGATGTAGAGTTGCTGCCCGCTCAGTATCGTGGTCTTGTGGTCAGGGAGCGCAGTGGCGGCTTGGAGGAATACTTCGATGAGCTGAGCAGAGAGAAAATTCTCGAAGCCTTGGCACTCAGCGACGGAGTCAAGTACAAAGCGGCGGAGCGGCTCAAGATCCATCGAAAAACTTTGTACAATAAAATGAAGAAACTGGGTCTGGGATGAACACAGCGACCGAATCGCTGGTGCAGATGCAGGATATCCACCTGTCTTATGGGGATACTGAGGCCCTAAAAGGAGTAGATTTCGATCTCAGGAGGGGTGAAATCCACGCTTTAGTGGGCGCCCACCGGGCGGGGAAATCATCTCTGGTCAAGTTGTTGAGTGGAGCGGAACGGAAAGATAGAGGTGAGATCCTTCTATATGGGAAACCAATCGAATATCTAACCCCTAAAACGGCTATGCGGAGCCGTATCGCCATGGTCTATCAACACCTCAATATCATTCCATCCCTGAATGCTATGGAGAATATATTTGCCGGGCGAATGAAAAACACCTGGTATCTGAGCATCGACTATCGTGATTTGCAACGTAAGACTGAAGCCTTATTGGAGCAACTCCATTTCAACTTCGATATTACTGTGCCCGTGCATCGACTTTCCATGGTGGAACAGCACATGGTGGAACTCGCTCGGGTGCTTTCCTTTGACCCGGATATCCTCATATTGGATGAGCTTTCCAGCAAACTTACACCGGAGGAGATGGAACGGATCTATCCTCTCGTGCTCTCCTTGAAGAAAGCAGGGAAGAGCATTATCTATATCAGCCATAATATGGATGAGATTTTCGCCTTTGCCGACCGTGTTACAATCCTCAATGAAGGCCGAAAGATGGACACGGAGAGCATCAAGGACCTGGATCGAGTGAAACTCATCAAGATGACCTATTCGTTCTTTTTGAGTCGAGAGGAGCTGAATCGGGAAAATCGTGAGCTATATTATTTAAAGACCTACAACGAAGACATTATCAAAAATATCCCTGTCGGGGTGATCATCCTGGACAAAGAAGGCGATCTCTATCTGATCAACTTTGCCGCTCGCAAGATCCTGGAATTGGAAGATCCCGAATCTCATTCCGCTTTGATAAACCAACCTTTCGAGAGGTTGATCGCCGACAAGCCTGTAGACGACATAGAGGAGATACTTCGACACATCCGTGACAGGGAAGAGCTGCTGATGCAGGAGTTGTCCTACGGTGAGGAAAAGACCGTCCGGATCAGCGTACTACCCTTTCGAGACGAGGACTATACATTCTTGGGCACGATCATCCTATTGGAGGACATCTCGCAGGACCGTTACATGCGCGAATATCTGCTAAGAAGCGAGAAAATCGCTTCCATCGCCAAGCTAGCAGCCGGAGTTGCCCACGAGATCAACAACCCGTTGGGGATCGTACACAACTACGTTGAGCTGCTGAAGCAGAAGAGTTTGGATTGGGACGGGCGAACCAAACTAACGAAGATCGAAAGAGAAGTGGACAGGATCAGTAGAATCGTAGCCAACTTGCTTTCATTTTCAAAATCGGGGGAACTAGCCTATCGGCAAGTCAACCCTGCAGAAATCCTGGATGACGTACTCCTACTGCTTGAGCACAAGCTGAAAGAGAAAAAGATCAAGGTTGATCGGCGAGTTTCCGGCGGGCTGAGCCGAATCTTCGGAGACGAAAATACATTGAGGCAGCTCTTCATGAATCTCTTGATCAACAGCATTGAAGCCGTATCGGGACAGGGAAAAATCGCCGTTATGATCAAGGCGTTTCAGGAGGAAGGATATATTGAAGTTGCCCTTAGTGACAACGGATGCGGTATCCCAAAAGAAATCCAAGAGAAGATATTCGATCCTTTTTTCAGTACCAAGACGGATAAACACAACGCCGGGCTGGGCCTGTCGATCTGTCAGCATATCGTGGAGCTACACCGTGGGATGATCACCTGCAGCAGCACTCCCGGCAAGGGCAGTCGCTTCTCCCTGCGCTTTCCCTTCGTTTCCCTGGAGACCAACAAATCGCAAAACCTAGCTTGCGATCAGAATGTGCAAGAAGATGCCCATCCGGGAGGGTAGAACGGGGCGAAACCTTCCCAACACGACATCCGCGGCTGGAGGGTATATTCTGATCATGATTATTGTTTCTCTGACATAGAATTATTACACGTGCACTTTCAATAATGGCACATTATTTGCTTCCTTTAAAGTGACCAATTATCCAATACCTAAGGAGGTTTCTATGAAACGACTCGTCTTGTTGACAGTGGCGCTGGCCCTGCTGCTCAGTGCATCCTTGCTGTTCGGCGCAGGAAAGACGGAAGGCGAAAAGATCCCAGAGATCGCCGTATCCTTTCCGGGATCGGTAGAGTTCTTCAGTGTGGAGCGTGCGGGCATGGACAAAGCAGCCGCCGATCTGAACCTGAAGATCACCTACGCCGATGCGGAATGGGATGCGGGAAAGCAACTGGCCCAGGTAGAGAATTTCGCCGCCAAAGGAGTAGATCTGATCCTGCTGTGTACGGCGGATAACGAAGCTCTGATCCCGGCGGTCGGAGTCTGCCAGGAGGCGGGCATCCCGCTGATGACCTTTACCAATGTCATAGGTCCCAATCCAGACGGCCGCTTCGACGGCGTCGTCTCTTTCGTCGGTACGAATGAAGTCAACATAGGCCGGCTGTTGGGGAAAATGGCTGAAGAACTCATGGGGGATCGACCCGCCAACATCGTGTTGATCGAGGGCACCCCGGGAACACCACCCCAGCGGATGCGCACCCAAGGATTCAAGGAAGTGGTAGCCAAACATCCGAACTGGAAAATCGTGTACAGCCAGGGTATTCCCGGCTGGACAAAAGAGGGTGCGCTCGCGGCTATGGAGGCGTTCCTCCAGACCGGCCAGAAGGTGGATCTGGTGACTACCCATTGGCACGCTGCAGCTTCAGCCGCCGCAGTGGCGTTGAAAGAAGCCGGCTACCCTGACAAGGTCTACGTCACCGGCTTGGAGTTCTCCAAGGAGCTGGTTCCCTACATCAAAGAGGGGATGGTGGATATGACCTCCAATTACTCGATTTTTGACACAGGGTACATCGCGGTTGAAACCGCTGCTAATTATCTGAAGGGTGAAAAGGTTCCTGAATTCGTCGAAATCGACGTATATATCATCTCCAAAGACAATGTAGACGATATCGAGCCGGAACTCTAAACTACGATAGGCGCAAAAAAACACGGAGACAAAGGTACCCGACTCTCAGAGGGTCGGGTACTGACTTTCTATGGGTGATATCTGGATCGGCAGTCAGATCGTCATACACAACGGTGAAGGTGTGCTAAACGGCGATCTGTTCCGGACCATCGAAGAACGAATCCCTCGAGTTGCCGAGTCCGGCTGCCTGAACGCGCTGATGATCTGGGCAGATGCAGAGCTGAAGGTCCTGGCTCGGATCATTAAAATCTGTCGAGATTGGGGAGTTCAACCTTACCTTTGGCTGCCCCTTCTTGCCGACACCTACGGCTATGAAATCAAGGAAAAGGACCTGGTAGTTACGGCCGAAGGGCAGCGGGGAAACGGCTGGATCGGTCGATGGGGACTGCTGGGTTCCAATGAGGAAGAGTTTCTATTCATCTGCCCTAATAATGATTCGACCGTGGACAGGATCTTCACCCTCTACCGATCCCTCATGGACAACTTGGATCTCGACGGGGTCATGCTGGACAGAATCCGATACCCCTCTTTTGTCAACGGCTTTGAAACCCTCTATACCTGTTTCTGTGATCACTGCCGGCAGAGGTTTGCCTCTCAAACAGGTATCGATCTTGAGAGCTTACGTTCCCGAGTTCAGGAGTTAATCGATTTCCTGTCAACATGGCGTCCTGACAATCTGCCTGTCTGGCAACATCTGGAGGCATTCTACACAACATCGGATTTGGAAGAATTGGTACGATTCCGCAAGAGCTCCATCCAACGGGTGGTTGGAAGATTCAGCGAATACGCAAGAAGCCGGGGTTTGAGTGTAGGCTTGGATCTATTCAGCCCCTCCCTCGCCGGCATGGTGGGGCAGGATTATGAATCCTTGAGTTCCTGCTGTGACTGGATCAAACCAATGAGCTACTGCCACGCTGTAGGTCCAGCCGGACTGCCTTTGGAGTTGAGCTGCCTGGGTGAAGCCTTGAGCACCCTCTGCTGCGATCTTAACGAGGTAGATGCACTCAAATTCTTGAGCAATACCCTTGGCTGGGACCTTCCCCATGCGAATAAACAGCTGCTCGGCGCCGGAGTTCCAGAATCGATCGTGACGGGGGAGCTGGAAACGATAAAATACCTTTCAACCGCGCGAAATGTGCGGATCTATCAAGGTGTAGAAGCTGTTCGTCACCCCGGCTTTGGTATTGATATCCGGATCGACACCCTCGAGCGCTACCTCGAGAGTCTGCCGGATTGGGTTTCCGGCGTGATCGCGTCTTGGAACCTGCTCTATATCCCTGATGAAAATCTACAGTACTTGGCCCGCCGGGTTCGAAATCGCCGCTGATGGAGGGTCTCGCGATCAACCCCGATAGGATTCTCACGATCAGCAGTGTCAGCAAAGCCTTCCCCGGTGTACAAGCTTTGAGTGACGTCGATCTGGAGATTCACAGAGGCGAGATCCATGCGCTTTTAGGTGAAAACGGAGCGGGGAAGACTACCTTGGTGAAGATCATCGCCGGAGTCTATCCTCAGGATGCCGGTACCATAATCTTCGACGGACAAGTGAGTGAGTTCAACTCTCCCGCCGACGCCTATAGGCGCGGGATAAGCATTATCCATCAGGAAACCAGCCTGATACCTCAGCTCACGGTTCTCGAGAATGTTTTTCTTGGTTTGGAACCTACGCGAACGTTTCCGGGAGTTATTGACGGGAAAAAAATTCTCAAGGAGTTCAGGAGAGTATCCGACAGGCTCGGTTTCCAACTCCCACCCCACAAGCAGGTCCGGGAACTGAGCGTGGCTGAACAGAAAATGACCGAAATTCTGAAAGCCATGGTTCACGAAGCTTCCTTTCTTATCATGGATGAGCCTACCGATTCTCTGTCGGAGTCAGAGATACGCCATCTATTCAAGATCATCAAGGATCTGAAGCGGAAAGGAATTACCCTGCTATATATCACCCACTACCTCGAGGAGGTATTCGAAATCAGTGACCGGAGCACGGTGCTGCGGGACGGCCAGAAGGTCGGGACCGTACATATCGGGGAGGTTGACATCGAGGACATTGTCCACATGATGATCGGGCAGGAGGCTTTGAGCAACGGGGCTGCATTCCAGGGAAAGAAACAAATTAACCTTGAAGAAGCTCTGCGCGTGGAAGGTCTGCACCGTGCCGGTGCTGTTGAAGACGTGTCGTTCACGTCGTTTCGGGGGGAAATTCTTGGAATTACCGGTGTTCTCGGAGCAGGAAAAACCGAGCTTGCACGGTTGATCTTCGGCGCCGACAAGCCGGATGGCGGAAGGATCTATCTATCAGGCAAGCCGGTTCTCATTAATAGCCCAGTGGATGCGGTTTCCCGCGGGATAGGAATGATCCCGGAGGACCGAAAGAATCAGGGCTTGCTGCTGGAGATGGAGATATACAAGAACATCACTTTACCCAGCCTTGGTAAAATGACCAGGGGCCCTCTGTTGAGTCAGGAAAAGGAGCTGGCCGCATGTGAGGAAATGGTGAAAAGGCTCGGTATCAAAATCTCCAGCCCGGATCAAAGGGCCAAAAATCTCAGCGGGGGAAACCAGCAGAAAGTAGTCATCGCCAAGTGGCTGTTGGGAAATCCCCGTATTCTGATCCTGGATGAACCCACGCGGGGAATCGACGTGGGCTCGAAGGCGGAGGTACACCGCATTATGAGGAGTTTGGCGAACCAGGGAACCAGTGTGCTGTTCATCTCCGCCGAGGTTCCTGAGATCGTTCAAATCTCTGACAGAATATTAATCATGCGAAACGGCCGTCTTGTTGGTAAATATACCCGAGGTGTCAGCCAGAAAGAGATTATGCATACACTCCTGGAGGGAAGCGATACATGAAAGAGTCGACGATCGTAACAGCACAGCTTTGGGGGAAAGTAAGAAAAGTGTCCATAAAAAAATACGGAATGATGATCGGCTTCTTGATCATCAGTATCGTGATTTCGATTGTTACGCCCAACTTCCTCTCCGCTCGCAACATCCTCAACATCCTGAGACAAAGCTCTATTGTGGGAGTGATGGCTATAGGAACCACCTTCGTCATCATTGGCGGGGGCTTTGACATCTGTGTAGGTTCCCTTCTGGCCCTTGCTGCTGCCATGACACTGGACTTGCAGCGTTTCATGCCCTGGCCTTTGGTAATGGTCCTCGTATTGGGGGTGGGAGTGGTGGTCGGAATCATTAACGGGGTGCTTACCGCGAAAGTCCATATCGTTGCAATCATTACTACTTTGGGAATGATGACGATCCTTCGAGGTTTAACTTATCTGTATACTCGGGGCTACCCGATCATGGGCAGTGCTGAAAGCTTCAAGTTTATTGGCTCCGGTTACCTTGGACCGATTCCTTTCCCGATTATCATCTTCATCGTAATGGTTGTTTTCTGGCAGTACATACTGCGCAAGACAAAACTGGGTCGCTACTCCTGTGCCGTCGGGGGAAATAAAGAAGCCGCTCGCCTGTCCGGCGTTCCGGTTGATTTCTACCACATCATGACTTTCGTGATAGGCGGATTAATGGCAGCCCTGGCGGGAATTATCTATGCATCCCGCTTGTTTTCGGCCACACCCCTGGCTGGGCAGGGCTATGAGCTGGATGCCATCGCCTCCACGGTGATTGGCGGCACTAGCGTATCCGGCGGAGAGGGTAGCGTGATCGGCACTTTGGTTGGGGTACTGCTTCTGAACGTGGTCAGCAACATGTTCAACCTACTAGGCATACAGGTGTACATCCAGTACCTGATCAAGGGGATTATCATCCTGACCGTCGTAGGTTTTGATTCGTATTCCCGCTATAAGAGTTGACCCGATGATTCCTCGGGAAAGCGATAAAGCACTGTATTTGCCGGGATCATGTTGGAGATAATACCGGATCGACACGTGAACCTCGTTGCTGTCTTTTAAAGTACAACGTGTGCAAACAATAAAAGGTGACAGCAGCCTTGCGACTACGCGTGGCTTCGTTCAGGTAGGTATCCCCATCTTTAGCCCCTGGGGAGAAAAACCCAAAGCGGCGGAGCTGAAGATTTAGCTCGAGTACGATCTGCTGGTGTACTACGGTACAGGTTCGCCTTTTGCCGCGATAGTGGGTTTTTCACGATCGCGGGAGAAATACACCCTCTGAATGTCGAAGAACACCACTCCGGCGAAGCTCCCTCCGGTTATTCGTAAAAGTTCACCCCGGGGGGATATTTGCAGCCCTTTTCCGCTAAGCTACACTCGCAGGCGAAATTTGCATCCCAGTTTTTTTGATGATCAACGAGGATTTGATCGTTCGAGTATATCTCAACGGCCGTGGAGAGGTTTGCTGTGGAAATTACAAACCTCTGACTGAGTTAGCAGCACAAGATCGAGCTGATATAATAAGCTTAACGCGGAGGTACGGCGTCATGAAAATCTTGAGTTATCGGCGACAGATAATTGCCGACCACAGCTCCACGAATTACTTGTTCTACTCACCCAAGCCGCTGACCAAGGAGGCACGGGCTATTGTTAGCAAACTGAGTAGCCATGTCGATGTCAGAGCACACACAGCGGAGATTACCTATCACGGTGATTTCGCTGATCTGGGGGAAGATCGGCGAAAGAAGTTTCTCCATCATTACGATGTGGAAGTCCAGGAAAGCTACGACTGGTGGAGCATGAGCATCATGTTGGATATCAACAGGCTCACCAACGCCAAGAGGGTAATGGAGCACCAAGAGGAGGGAGGTGAAGCGACCCTGACTTTCGAGAAAATAGGGAAGCGGCTTCGCCTTCGGCTGGAAGGCTGCCATCTGGACTATGATGCCTGTTATGGTAAATTCGGGGAACACATTATGGAAGGAATGGCAGAGCTTGCCATAGACATCCGCGAGGAGCTGTATGCGGGGGGAATCGATGCCTTAAAGGTTTGGGCGGCGTACTGCCGAGACAACAAAGTGCCAGACAACCAAGGGTTGTCGGCAGCAGCCGAGATCCTGCGGGCTATCTTGGAGCCAATTTGAGGGGAGGTTAATGCTCAAGGGTTGAGAGCGAGCTTATCAGCGCAAATCGAGCGTACGATTGAGGCGAACTGCCTTTGGCGGAGCGGCGTTCCTGCCGGAGCAGGCGGCGACCGTTGAATTGGATGAAGAAGCCTTCGCCGTTTTGTGTTGGTTGGCGTTCCCGTTTGAGACGCGACAACTCCGACAGCGCTTCGTCGAGCGGTTCGACCGTAATATCACTTTGGCCGAATTAGAACGAGTAATACGCCCGCTGCAAGAGTACGGCTTTGTCACTCAGGTAAAAGGCGAGCCGAACTCGCTCCTTACTAGCCTTGCCGGGATACTCTCCGATCCGCAAACGGTTCCCATTGCTCCGGAGAGCGTTCATCTTCAACTCAACAACCTCTGCAACCTGAGGTGTCCCTCTTGCTATGTCAGCCTGCAGTCAAAGGATGAAGGTCCGCTGCCCTATGAGCGGTTTATGAGGCTCGTGGACGAGCTTGCCGATCTCGGCGTCTTCCAACTGGCGTTGGGCGGCGGCGAACCGTTAATGTCGCCGTCTTTTGTACCCATCGTCCAGTATGCTCAGCAACAGGGCGCCCTACGCTGCAACGTAACCACGAACGGATGGCTGCTGACAGAACGGCTGGTTGTCCAAATCCATGACGCACTTGGGGAGGTGCGACTTTCCTTAAACGATGCCGTTTCTATATACCATGACATGTTGGCAGAAAAAGCGGCTTTGCTCCGGGCGGAAGACGTTCCTTTTGGTTTCAATATCATCGTCACCAGGCGCAACGTCCGGAAGATCGAGAGGATCTTGCGCTGGCTTGTCGCTTTGCGGCCCTCCACGGTGACACTGGTTCGCCCCAAACCGGCGCCGCACAACGGGCAGTGGTACGCTGCCAACGCCCTATCTGCGCAGGACTCTCTGTCTTTGCTTCGGCAAATGAATCGCTTGGAGCCTCTGTTTGAAGAGACGCAGTTGACGGTGGATTGCGCTTTCTCCTACCTGTTCTATGATCTGACCGAAGCTGAGTTGACAGCAAGGGGCGTGGCTGGGTGTGCGATGGGGGAACGATTCGTCATTATCGCATGGAACGGCGATGTTTACCCTTGTTCGCACTTGCAAGATGCATACTTCAAGGTGGGTAATATCATTGAACAGCCGTTTCGGGTCATCTTGGAAAAAAGTCAGCTCTTCAGCCGTGTTTGGACAGACTGCAACGACTTGAAAGGGCGATGCGGTATATGCGCCAATCGACAATTCTGTGGCGGCTGCCGAGCGATCGCATGGCGGGCGACAGGCGATCTACAAGCAGAGGATATTGACTGCCCGTCCGCTGAGTTTTGAATTAGTACTTCGTCTCCCAAAAGCAATGTGAAATCTTGTTGGCAAATACATGGGATAGTATCGTCTTCGCAAAGGTATCCCGCCGCAATATTGATTGTTGTGACTATCCGCCTTTGTTGAATTGGCTCCGTTTACCCCAAATCCGATATTTTGACCAACCCACACCCGTGGGGGACATACCAGAAGTCACAGTTAATAATGAGTATTGACACGTAACGGGTTACACATATATATTCATCGTATAAATGATAAAGTTGTTTCGGCATAAAGGACTGCACGAGTATTATGAAACAGGAAATAAAAGAGACATCAACCCGGGCCATGCTTCCAAATTGGCACGTATCCTAGATAGACTTGATGCATCTGTGCGGCCTTCGGATATGAACTTGCCGGGCTACCAGCTTCACCAATTATCAGGGCAAGAGAAGGG
>CAZVHJ010000080.1:0-15561 GCA_964627715.1 uncultured Spirochaetaceae bacterium
CGCAGCAAGAACCTGAAAGGGTTGAGGAAGGAGTATGGGAAAGTCCGCCAGGCGATGCAGAGGCTGGTGGAAAAGGAGGTGGATGAGCAGAACTTCACCGCGGAAGTGCAGCAACGGCGGCTGGAGCGCCTGGAGAACAAAGCCCGGCAGTTAGAGGGTTTTGCGAAGAAGCTGGAAGCGTTGGGAGAGGAAGAGAAGCGGTTGAACATGAGTGATGAGGATGCGCCGGTGATGAGGCACAAGAACCGGCGGATTGTTCCCAGCTACAATCATCAATCGGCGGTGGACCTGAAATATGGGGTGGTGTGTGCGGTACAGAGCACCCAAAATGGGGATGAGCCGAAAGACCTGTTGCCGCTGGTGGATGCGGCAAAAGAGAATACCGGCGGGGAACACGAGAAGGTTATGGCGGACAGTGGATTCTGCGACTATGAAACGCTACAGAGGGTGGAAGAACAGCGCAGTGAAGATTTCTACCTGCCAGACAAACGGTATGAAGCGGCGAAGGATCCGGAGAAAGAGCCGGCAAAGTATCCTCCGGATCGGTTTGAACGGCAGGAGGATGGGGGCCTGCGCTGTCCCGAAGGTCACCCGATGAACTACCAAAGAACGGTGAGCTATGAGGACGGCCACCAGGTACACATCTACGAAGGCACCGCCTGCGAGGGCTGTCCATCCCATGATCGTTGCACGCGAGGTAAAAAGAGAACAATCCAGATCGACTCCCGAGAGCCCTTTCGCGACAGTATGCGGGAGAAGCTGTCCAGCGATGCGGGGCGAGAAACCTACATGAAACGACAAGGGGCCTCGGAACCGGTTCATGGTGATGATCAGAAGAACAAGGGCTGGAGGCAACACCACTTGAGGGGATTGGTGAAGGTGCGGGGTGAGTTTCTGCTGATCCGCATAGCGACCAACCTCGCCAAGATCGTCAAGTACAGGAGTCCGGAAATACTGGTACTGGCATAAAAGACGGAAGGGCCGAGCAAGAGGTAGGGAGAGATCGAGGTAAGGCAGGGTTGCTCGAGCCACTCCTTACCGGTGTTGCGCCAAGGTTAGCTTAGGCCATATTTGCATCAAGCCAAGAGGGGAGATCCTGGCTGGCCGGTTGCGGGACAGCCTGAATTATCAAATGATTCTCAAGGCCAAGGCAAAGAGGTTTGCCCATGGATACTGATGTTGTACTGGCAAAACTGGATTCTCTTCAAAGATGCGTAAGCCGAGTTGAGGAAAAGACTCCTACGAACGTTGAACTGCTCAAGAGTGATTACGATATTCAGGACATCATCTCCCTCAATCTTGATCTAACCAGGGCTTTAGCCTGATCCAGATTTTTTTCCTGTCTATATAGAAATCCTCGGCAATCCAGGCTACTATTTTTCCCAGACGATGGGAAGATATTTCACAGTATCATTGTTACTCATCATCCTTCTGATCAGCGGTTGCCTGCAGGGTAGAACTCCGGAACAGCCTCCGGTGCAGCCCCCCGAGACTCAGGAAGAAGCTCCGCAAACCAGCCTCCCCGCTCCGGATGAAACGGAAGCCGAGGATGTAAAACCCACAGAGGAACCATCGCCTCCGGAGATCAGCTACTACGAAGCCGTGAGGCAGATATCGAGGTTGTATCCTGACGATCTTCAACCTCTGACCGTACGGGGACGTATTCCGATCATTCTCCACGATCTGGATAGAGATCAGCATCCGGAATGCTTCTCCTTGGGAATTCCGTCCCAGGGAATCGATGAGGCAGCCCGGCTCGGTGATTCCTCCAGACTGTTTCAGGAGGACAGCACCCCGGTGGCGTTCTCCCTTCTGTTGTTCGCCAACAAACAAGGAAACTTTCGTCGCCTCAAGGTCCTCGACCTCGGCGAACGATACGTGTTTGAACACTTGCGGAGAACTACCCTGTACAACAACCGATCCCTTCCAGTCATCATCACCGTATCGTTTCAAACGGTGGAGGGACGAGATGTGGAGCTGCTAGTATTCGATAATGCCAGCGGTCTGCCCCGGGTCCGACGTAGTCTTGTAGAGACCCTTTCCACCCAATACCGGCTTGAAGATATCGACAAAGACGGAATGATCGATCTGTTTGTGAAAGAAAAGGCCATAGAGGAAGGTACAGGATTCGAAACCTTTCTGACCTGGCACCGCTGGAACGGCCGGGATTTCATCGAATATCAAACTAAGAACATTGTACGGAATCTGAATACCTTTCTCGCCTCGGCGACAGAGCTGCTTCTTATCGGAGATATCAGGGATGCTGTGAATTTCCTGATAGATCCTTTCACCGTCAAAAATCTGAGGAGAAACGGATTGACGGACGATCAGATCCTGATCCGTACTTTAGGACTGGAAGAACAGGGTTTGCAGGGATTCCCGACCCTCCGGGAGGTCGTCTTCCCACCGGTCTTTGAGGACCCTTTCACCAGCGAGGATAAGGACGGATCGTACTTCGCCATTACCTACCGGATGATCGACATGAACGGGACTTCCTATATCGCCAAAGCCCGCCTCTACATGTCTACAAACCCATTCAAAGACCGGCAGTTCGCCTTCGCCCCCGCCCTCGATTGACAGGGGGTAACCATCCATTTACAGTGAAGCCTGGACCATGTACAAATATCTCATCGAAGGAAGTCACCCGCTCAACGGCAAGATCCGGCCCAGCGGCAACAAAAATGCAGCTTTGCCCTGTCTGGCCGCCACTCTCCTTAGCGATGAAGAAGTAGTTCTCAAGAATGTTCCCGACATCGAAGATGTGGAGGTCATGATCGGGATCCTAAAGACCCTCGGATCAAGTGTGCAGAGAGTGGGTAAGCATATCTATCGTTTTAAAACCCAGAACATCAAGAAATGCGCTATCCCTCTCGAGATGGCCAAACAAATACGCGCCTCCATCCTCTTTGCCGGACCTCTGCTATCCCGCTGCGGAAAGGTCACCCTACCTCCTCCTGGAGGGGACGTTATCGGCCGGCGACGGCTGGACACCCATTTCCTGGCTTTCAAGGAATTGGGAGCCCGGGTCGAAGTGGACGGAGTATTCAGTCTGCAGGTCAACAAGCTGGTCGGAGCGGATCTGTTCCTGGACGAAGCTTCGGTCACGGCAACGGAAAATGCCATTATGGCTGCAGTTCTATCCGAGGGCACCACGGTTATCCAGAATGCAGCCTCGGAACCCCATGTCCAAGATCTCTGCCACATGCTCAATGGCATGGGTGCGCGCGTCAGCGGTATCGGCTCCAATATCCTCCATATCGAAGGGGTAAAACGGTTGGGAGCCACGGAATTCAAAATCTCGACAGATTTCATGGAGGTGGGATCGTTGATCGGCCTGGCCGCGGTTACCCGCAGCGAGCTGGAGATCGAAGACGCAGCACCCCAGTTCTTGCGAATGACCAAGATCGCCTTTAGCAGGCTGGGGATCCACTGGGAGACCGAAGGCGATACGATCCGTGTCCCAGCAGGTCAGGAACTGAAAGTCATTCCCGATATCGGAGGAATGATCCCCAAGATCGATGACGCCCCCTGGCCTGGTTTTCCACCGGACCTCATCTCCATAGCTCTGGTCACAGCGACTCAAGTGGAAGGAACGATCCTGGTCTACGAAAAGATGTTTGAGTCCCGGATGTTCTTCGTGGATAAGCTGATAGGAATGGGAGCCCGCATCATCCTCTGCGATCCCCACCGGGCGGTTGTCAGCGGACCCAGCCGCTTAAAGGGTGCCGAGCTGGTGTCCCCGGATGTCCGCGCCGGCATGGCCATGGTCATCGCAGCGCTGTGTGCCGAGGGCAAAAGTACTATTGGCAATGTATACCAGATAGAACGGGGCTATGAGAATCTCTCCCAACGGCTGAAGAATCTGGGTGCTCATATAGAGCGGATCTCTGACGGATCGGGGAAATCAAAAGTCTCTGTCTAGAAACCCCGCTGCGAACGAATCTCCGCGTACGCTTCATTGATCAGCTTGAACTTCTCTTCAGCGACCTTCGTGAACTCATCGCCCAGATTGGCTACAGTATCCGGATGATACTGGGCGGCCAGCTTCCGGAAGGCGTTGCGGATCTGCTCGTTACTGGCATCGGGACTGACACCCAGGATCCGGTAGGCTCGACCATTCTCGTACTTGAACTCCGCCGCGATGCTCTGATACGATGCGGCGTCGATACGAAGGTTTTCCGCGATGTGCCGAATCACCCGCTCTTCCGCTTCGGAAATCCCCTGCCGATCAGCGTCTGCAATCTTGAACAGCAGACGCAGCAGAAGCAGTCTTCCCGCTTGGCTGGAAGTCACCCGATAGTAGCTGGCCAGGGCATCTATATCCAATCGATCCCGTTTGAGGAAGGTTTCATCAATGATTCCTTGGATAATCCTCTGATCGTCCTCGGAGTAGGGAAAGCTTTGCATGAAGAAAGCCTTGAGAGCGTCGATCTGGGAAACCCGAACGTGCCGATCCGCATTAGCCACGGCAATGGACAGCCCGATCAAGGAGGTCAGGAAATCCACCTGGGCTGCAGAGATGGAATCCTGAAAAACCCGCGACCCTCCGCCGATTCGCCCGGTTGCCGCCCGTTCTTCGGTAGCCCGGTCGTAGAGGTGACCAATGAGCCCGCCCAAGATCGTTCCCATTGGACCGGCCAAAGATCCGAGCAGGGCTCCGATCAACTTTCCTTTAAATGCCATCAGCCTATTCCGTTCTTTGACCGGCCAAAACAATCATGGTTACCAGCAGCAAGAGCCCTTGAAGAACAAGAAAAACAATTAAAGAAAGGGAAAAACCCAACCGCAGCAGCACAAAGGCCAGTATGATTCGCTGCGCACTGAAGTACAGGGCGGTTATGAATACAGCCACCAGCGGAAACAGTGGCGTAAGCACGAACAGGATCCAGTGGGGACGACCATAAAGGCGAGCCTGAAAACGCCAGCCAATCGCCACTGACAGGAGACAGAGCACAAGAAAGCTGAAGGGCAGGAGGATTCTTCTGAGGATCTCCTCCGATATAAACGATTCCAAGTATCCGAACCTTTCGATTTGGCTGCGCACCTGCCATAGAGAAAAGAACTCAATGCTCGCAGCTGCAGCCGAAGCTACTTTACCCGCTTTCAGGCTGGGAAGCTGTTCCAGGGCGGGAGTCAGGGTCAGCATATTGGGCGGACTCTCCGCACGGAGCCGTATCGCTCCGGAGAGATAGCGAGGCAAGGATTCTCCGCCGGCAGAGCTCCTGTCAATCCCGTGCAGGTTGATCCTTCCGTCCCGCAACCTCCCGTATTCTGCATAGTAGTGATAGCGCAACCCTTGCGGGTTGAAACGCATCACCTCGATATCCTTGCAGAATATACCCGCCTCCATACCTGCCAGTTTTCCCAGATACACGATCTCCCGTTCGCCTTCCTCTCTGTGATTAATGAACAACAGCTCCGTAGAACCCGGTAGGGTATCGATCTCTTTTGCTTCGTCGAGGAAGAAGGTTTCTTTGCTCAATCGATCCTGGCTCTTCTGCAGGTAGCTGATTACATCGGCATCGTTTGGGTAGTTATCCCGAAGCTCACGGAAGATGTGAAAGGCTTTGAAGTACTCCGCGTTCGCAAAGTACTCATACCCTTCCCGCTTACGCTCAAACAGCTGTTTCTCCTCGGCTTTCAACATGCTTAGGTCCTTGCTGGAAATCATCTCCTGAGCCCGGGCGGCAAGACGCTGGGCGTCCCGTCGGTTGGGGTCGATCTGAAATGCCAACCTGGCGTAGTAGTGCGCAGAAAAGTAGTCCTCCTGCTCGTAGAATCCCTCAGCCATTTCGAAAAGCTCATAAGGCTCTTTCCCTTCGGCCAGATCTTTGATCCGCATCGATTCGAGATCACTCGCAGCTTCCTGTCTCTCCTCAGGAACTTCAGCTATGATCTCCATCTGCATGTCGTTCACCAACTCCATGATCGCCCTGTTTCCCTTGTCGATGGCCAGGTAGCGTTGATAATTGAGCAAGGCGGTCTCCCGGTTTCCCGTTTCCATCGCCTCTTCCGCCATATTCCTGAATGCCTGGGCCTGAAGAGTGAGGGATGAAAAACGCTCCATGTTTCGCTGAGACATCGGATAAAGCCCGAGCATGAGTACCGTGTACACGATGGTCAACGTGATGAAGGTCGCCAGATGAGAGGTCACCAACCTGGAGAAAGGCTGACTGCCCGAACGGACCCGGATGGTCTCTGCTGTAGGCAGTAGTGAGTAGGCAACGGCTACAGCGGCGACAGTCACCGGAATACAGTACTGCATGAAGAGCAGAAAGGCGTTTGTCCAGACAAAGGGCCACTGAAAGGCCGCCAGATATCTGGGAAAGGTGAATATCGAATAAAAGAAGAATCCTCCAAAGGCGAGCAGGTAAAAAACAAAGAGAATCGAAAAGGGATCCTGGACCATCTGCCTGCGCACCGGTCACTCCTCTTCCCACCGATTGAAGGGCACAAAGAGAATATCGAGGATGAGCAGCAGCCCACCGAGGATTAGAAGTACCAGTTCCGGCAGGAACTGGAGCGCCTGAGGATTTCTCAAGACTTTGTCCAGCTCAAAGACCACGCCTTCTTTCATGAATCGGAACAGGGCCAAAAACCCCCTGAGCGCCAGAAGGGTCAACGCAGCGTTCAGCAAATGCCAACGGGTGAAGCGGAAAAACAACCCACTACCGTAGAAGGAAATCACCAGAGCAAGGACAGTGAAATAAAATGCAGGCAAAGAGCGCTGGAACATCAATTTCAGCTCCCGGTTGAGAAAATCGAGGTCGGTAAAAAAACGCCGCAGGATCGGATCCTCAGCGAACATGCCGGCGTACACGGGTTCAGGGTCCATCTCCAGGGTGTACCCCGCCATACGCAGGATTACCGAATCGTCCCCAACTGCCACCTGGCCCTGGGGAAAATACAGCAGTTTCTGGTCGGAGCTCCCTCCTTCCGCGAGCACAACAGAGCCGATTCTCCGCTCCTCGAGGTCTTCGAAATAGACCACTTTGCTTTCCGTTGCATTGAAGACTCCCGGAATCAGATAGCGATGGGGCGTGGGTTCAACTACACCGGGTGGAGCTCCTTCAGCAGGACCCAGCCCCGCAAGGATCTGGTAGCCGAAGGCCAAAAGCACGAAAGCCCCTGCCGGAGGGATAATCAGAGAAAGAAAGCGACTTCCCGGATTCTTCGCTATACGGGCCAGAAGAAAAACCAAAGACACCAGGACCGCGGCGGGGAGCACGTTCAAAAGAGTCTGGAGCAAACGAGCTTCGACCACCTGAAGGGCTATCTCCCGACCCTCAGAATATACGCTGCCCCACAGAGCAAGAAGGCTCAAACCGAAGAAAAAGAGAAACAGAAGCACAAAGAAAAAGACAAAAAGCACAGGCAGGCGCAGAATATCCTTCACAGTGCGATCATTCTACCATCGGCGCCTTGGTGAGATCAAGCTGAAGGGACGATTGACCGAGGTTCAGTTCGGCCTATAATTAGATCATAAACAAAACATTGAAATTGACAATCCTTATTCTCCTCATCTTAATCTCCGTTGGGACAGCTCTATATTTTCGTCTGGTGCTGCACACAGACATTATCTATACCCACTTCATGTATATACCCATCGCTCTGGCTTGCATGTGGTGGGGACGGCGCGGCATGCTGGTCGCCCTACTACTGGCGATCCTGGTTTTTTCCTTCCACCTTTTCGGGATCAGCGTGGGTGGCATCTGGAATGATGCGGCCAGAATCGCTTTCTTCGGTCTGGTATCCTTTTTCATCGGCTCTCTCAAGGACCGGGAGCAGGCTGAAACAAGAGCCCAGCAGGAGGCAGAAGCCGGGCGCAGGGAGCTCGCCGAGCTGGCAAAAAAACAGGAAGAGCAGCTGGAGCACTCCACCCGGTTGGCCGAGCTCGGGGAGATGGCGGCAGCAATCTCCCACGAGCTGAACCAGCCCCTCACCGGGATACGTAACTACGCTCGCAACGCCTTCTACATGATAGAAAAGGGAGTAGGCAGCGAGGAGGAGGTGAAGGGGAATCTGCGACTGATCTCCGAGCAGGTGGATAGAGCCGCCAAGATCATCAACGAGATGCATGAGCTGACCCGAAAGGAGGAGCGCCACTTCGCCCGCCTTGCCATCAACAGCGTGATTCGAGAAACCGTCGAGTTCCTTACACCTCAGATGAAACTCTCTGGTGTGGAGGTTAAGCTCCAACTGGCGGAGAATCTTCCCGATGTACGGGGGGACCGAACGCGGCTGGCCCAGGTCTTTCTCAATGTGCTCACCAACGCCCGCCAGGCCATGGAGGAGCCGTCGATTCGGCGGCTCAGCATTCATTCCTTCAGAGAGCCCGGAGATGAACGATTCGTGGTCGTAGAGATCAGCGACACGGGCAAGGGCTTCTCTGAGGAGGAAGCACGGAAGCTGTTCGTACCCTTTTTCACCACGAAGAAAAGCGGTCACGGCACGGGTCTGGGTCTTTCCATTTCCAACACGATTATCAAAGATCACGGGGGAAGCATCGAAGCCCGAGGAGAGAGTGGAAAAGGCGCCACCTTCACAATTCGCCTGCCTGTTATCCAGCAGAAGCCGGAAGAGGAGGAAGAACGAGAAAACCATGGCTGATGGTAACCCACGAGAGGTTGTCGGCATTGTTGTGATCGATGACGATGAAGCGGCCCGCCTTTCCATCGCCCAGATGCTGCGGCTGCGCAGGTTCAAGGTCGAGGTGTTCAGCTCAGCTGAAACGGCTCTGAGCTGGACAGGGCTGGAGAGCGCCAAGTGCATCATCACCGACATCAAGATGCCTGGAATGGATGGAGAGCAGTTTCTGGCTGAAGTAGTTCGTCGCCGGCTCCTGACACCGGTTCTAATGATCACCGGTCACGGTGACATCCCCATGGCGGTCCGCTGCCTGAAAGCGGGGGCCTTCGACTTTCTGGAGAAGCCATTCGACGATGACGTGCTTCTGGCCTACATAGATAAAGCCATCGAGCAGATGGAACTTCGCCTGGAGAGCCGGGAGTTACGGCGGCGGCTCAACCTTCTCTCCCCAGAGGAGGATGGCCGTTTCGGCATGGTAGGCCGCAGCCGGGAGATGCAGGATGTGTATGAGCTCATCGACGTAGCCGCCAGGAGCGACGCCCCGGTTCTCATCATGGGGGAAACAGGGGTAGGGAAGGAGCTGGTTGCCCGGGCGATCCATGCCCAGAGCGCCCGTTGCCAAGGCCCCTTCGTTCCTGTAAACGCCGGAGCGCTGCCGGAGAGCATGCTGGAAAGCGAGCTGTTTGGTCATGCCCGGGGCTCCTTCACAGGAGCGCTGGCCGAGAGGGATGGAAAGCTGGTCACTGCTTCGGGAGGAACGCTGCTGCTCGACGAAATCGAAACGATCTCGGAACGCGCCCAGGTACAGCTGCTCCGCGTTCTGGATGATGGGATCGTGGAGCCCCTGGGAAGCGACAAGCCAAAAAAGGTGGATATCCGGCTCATCTCCGCTTCCAATGTGAATCTCCAGGAGGAGGTGCAGCGGGGCACCATTCGGGAGGATTTCTTTCACCGGATTATGGTGCTTTCCATCGTGGTACCCCCATTAAGGGATCGTCGAGAAGACATCCCGCTGCTCATTACTCACTTCATCCGCCTGAGTGCAAACAGGATCGGGGCCACCATTCCGCAAATACCGGAAAAAACCCTGGGAGACCTTTTGACCCATGCCTGGCCCGGAAACGTTCGGGAGCTGAAAAACGCTGTAGAGCGTATGCTGATAACATCTCATCAGGGCGTGGCTGGCGACTTTGTACCGGATCTCAATTTTGACTCGAGCCGCCTGCTGTCCCTGCCCCCTGCCTCCGGACGTCTACGGGAAGAAATGGAGCGAACCGAAAAGGCTGTGATCGAGGCCGCTCTGAGAGAACACAAAGGGCAGATCAATCCCACTTACCAGGCTTTGGGCGTCTCCCGTCGAGCCCTCTATGAGCGTATCAAGAAATATGGGCTGAAACGGGAGGAGCACCGATAGACCGGTCACATCCGCTGTGCACAGATCTCCCATGGGAGACCTGGACCCATCGAAAATCGATCATCCGATAGATCACAGATAGGGGAGCCTAGCCTCTCTCACCTTCTCATGCCTTGAATCCGAATCTCCCGGACGTTTCACCAACAGTATCGACTCGTATCTTATTCATCTGTAAAGAAATAATGACAATCTCCCTTGCAGGACTCGAAGTATATCGACTCTGATCACAGTCACGGCTGCTTGAGTCTTTCCTCACCCCGCCAGGACTTGGCCTGCGTTTGGCACAGTACTTGCTGTATGGTATAGGAGGAAGCAGTGATCCGATGAAACTCGAGGAGCTGATTGAGGTAATCGATGCCCAAATACTGCAGCCCGGCAGGAACGAGCGGACCGAGATCACTCACGTGTTTGCCAGCGACAAGATGAGCGCGCTGCTCGAACATGGCGGACCGGCAACATTGCTCGTGACCAGCCTGACCAACACTCAGCTTGCCTGCGTGGCTGAGCTAGTGGACTGCCCGGCGCTCTGCCTGGTGGATGGGGTCCATCCCGATCCTGGCCTGCTGGAGGCGGCTGCCAGGGGTGAAACGGCGGTGCTGGTCTGCCCGTTCGACATGTTCGAGGCCTGCGGCCGCCTGCACCGTCGGCTTTACAGGAAAAATCCCTACCGGCCATGATCACCAGCTGTTTTGCGATCACGGGCGGTAATTTCACAACCGCCGGATCCGCTTCCCGTACGCTAAAGGAACAGCTGAAGCGCATCGGAGTCGATGGGCAGATCATGCGGCGAATCATGATCGCCGCCTATGAAGCGGAGATGAACGTGGTAATCCACGCCTGGAAGGGAAATCTCTGGGTCAGGTTTGACCACAATCGATTCAGCATGGAAGTAGTCGACGAAGGTCCAGGCATTGCCGACCTCGCCCTGGCCATGAAACCGGGGTATTCCACGGCCTCTGCGGAGGCGAGGCAGCTCGGTTTCGGCGCGGGTATGGGCCTTCCCAATATCAAGAAAGCAAGTGACGTGTTCGAGGTCGACTCCCAGGTGGGGAAGGGAACGCGGGTACGCGCTATGATCTATCTTAAAACGCAGCCTTCGGGAGAGCTCACCGGCCACTGTCTATCCGTCACCTCGGAGCTCTGCAACGGCTGTCTCGACTGTCTCAAAGCCTGCCCGACGAGAGCCATCAGGATATGGAATCAGGAACCACGCATCTTAGCGGCACTGTGTATCGAATGCACAGCCTGTATCGCAGCCTGCAGGCGGGGCGTCTTCAGGATTCAGGATCCAGACCCCAAAAAACCGCCCCAGCAAACAGTCGCCGAAGAACTTCAGGACACCCTTGTCATCCCCCGGGCTTTTCTCACCCAGTTTGGATTGAAGATTCCACCCCGAATGGTAATGACGGTGCTGCTTAGCCTGGGATTCAAAGACATCCGTTTCACCGAAGAGTGGGAAGAAGAGCTGCGCCGGACTGTGAGGCGCTACGCCGTCGAGCAGAAAACGTTCCCGATAATCTCTCCCATCTGCCCGGCCGTCGTAAGTCTTATTGAGAGTCAGTTTCCCTCCCTGATCGCCCAAATCGCACCTTTTATGACGCCGATCGAAGCGGCTGTTGAAGCTTATGATCTGCAGTCAGCAACCTTTGTCGCCGCCTGTCCCAGCCAGTATACCCTGCTCACCCAAGCCGACCTCTCCGGCCGCCTGCAGATTATCAGCCCCGCCGAGCTATCAGCACGGATTCTGCCCCATTTAAAGGCTCAGACCGAAACCTACAAGAGCGAGCAGAAAATGAGCGCACGTCTACCTCAAACCGGCAATCAAGACCCGGCTGTCCTGGAAGCGTGGGGGATGGAAAACGTGATAGATATCCTGGAGAAAACAGAAAAAGGACTGGCGGGGGATTTCCAGATAATCGAGCTCAGCTGCTGCATATACGGCTGTTACGGCACGCCTCTGTTCAAGGAGAATCCCTTCATGGCCAAGAAACGCTGGTCAGCCTCACGGCTTGGACGTCGGAAACAGGTGAGTATTGCGCCGGTAAAAAGCCCCTATCTGGCCCGTACGGGGATGCGACTCGATCTGGATATGAGCAAAGCGATCGAAAAATTGGCACGCATCGACGAGCTAGCCGCCAGCCTGCCGGGACGGGACTGCGGCGCCTGCGGAGCCCCCACCTGCTCATCTCTGGCTGAGGATATCGTGCTGGATCGTAATCGCGGTTTGGAATGCGTCGTTTTACGAGGAAGAGGAGAATCATGAACATGAAACAAATCACCACCAAGCTCGGCCTCCAACCTCTGACCCCTGCACTGGCATATCGGGAACAGGTCGAGATTACCCAGGCTCATGCTTCGGATCTTCTCAGCGATGTTCTAGCCAATGCCCCGGCAGGGGGGGTGCTGCTGACGATCCAGGTACACCTCAATGTTATTGCCGTGGCTATGCATGCCATGCAGGCGGCGGTGATTTTCACCTCCGGTATGGTTCCAGAGGAGGCTGTACTAGGTAAGGCGGTTGAGGAGGGCATACCCCTTTTCACCACAAAAGAGAGCACCTTCGATGTGGCCGGCAAGCTTTACGCTTTGGGGATCAGGGGGCGGCATGAATGACGGTGCTCCTGGCGGACCTTCATATCCACACAGCGTTGTCTCCCTGCGCTTCGAGGCAGATGCTGCCGCAGAACATTGTACGCACCTGCCGGCAGAGAGGTTTGAAAATGATCGCTATCTGTGACCACAACAGTGCAGCCAACGTATCTGCCGTAGCCGAAGCGGCGGAAAGGGAAACCGGCAGCGCTCTCAAAGTGATTCCCGGGATCGAGGTGACAACCCGGGAAGAGGTCCACGTCCTGGGTCTGTTCCCGGCGCTCACAAGTGCTCTTGCTGTCAGCAAGTGCGTACTGGATAGCCTGCCGCAGCCAAAATCGGCAGAGCAAACGTTGAATCCGGTCGGGAAGAACCCCGATTACGGGCAGTGGATCCTTGATGCTGCAGACAGACAAACCGGTACGGAGCAGCGGCCTCTCACCGTGGCGAGCGGATACTCACTCAGCGAAGCGGTGACCTTGATCCGCCGGCACGGTGGAATGGCCGTGGCTGCTCATGTGGACCGCCGGGCCTTCAGCGTCCCGGGACAGCTCGGATTCTTCCCTGAAACGCCCCTGTTCTCCGCGGCGGAGATCTCTTCGGCCGGAGCGGCCCAGGGTCGGATGGAGGAGTTCCGGCAGTACGGTCTTCCCCTGATCAGTTCCTCGGACAGTCATTTCTTGGAAGACATCGCCTCCTCCTGTACGGCCTTCATGGTTTGCGAGCCCTGTTTTGCCGAGCTGGTCCTGGCCATCCAGGGAATCGGCTCAAGGAGGTGCCAGATTGCGTGAGCTCGCCCTGCACATTCTTGATCTGATCGAAAACGCGGTTACCGCGGGCGCCTCGGTAGTGGCTGTGGAGATCGCCATAGAACCCGCATGGGACCAGATGCGCATTACCGTGGAGGACAACGGTCCGGGTTTGAGCGTACCTGTGGAGCAGGCCATGGATCCCTTCTATACGACCAAGAAAGGGAAGAAGATCGGTCTGGGTTTGAGCTTGTTTCGTTTCCGGATCGAGCAGGCTGGGGGCGAGCTCACCCTCGAGCGGTCTCTTCTCGGTGGACTGGCCGTGCGGGCAACGCTTCGCCTGGCCCACATAGATCGCAATCCTCTCGGGGATCTGGCCTCCACCCTCTCTTCGGTGGTGGCCTTTAATCCGGACATCGAGCTGCGCTGCCGCCTGAAGACGGGAGAGCGGGAACAGATGATTTTGAGCAGAGAGGTCTCACGGGAGCTGGTTCTCCAGGGAAAGAGAGAATCCTCAGGGATCGCGATCAATCGGTTCACCGTGGCCAGAAAATTCTATGAGCAAATAAAAGAGGGCGTTGAAGCCCTCAAGATCAAGGAGTAAGGCATGAATAACCAAGCTGAAATTTCAGCTAAACCCGCAAAGGTAGATACCTGCTGCGGGGAGACCATTTCCGATGAGGAGCTGTTCTCCAGGCTGGAGGAGGTCCTGGAGGAGTATCAGGGGAAGCCCGGCGCACTGATTCCCGTGCTTCAAATCACCCAGGGGATCTTCGGTTATCTGCCCCAAGGAGCTCTGAAGCGTATTGCCCTGCGTTTGGGTAAATCGTACAGCGAGGTAGCCGGAGTGGTGGGTTTCTATTCTTTCTTCTCCACTGTTCCTCGGGGCAAGCACCTGATCCGAGTCTGCTTGGGCACCGCCTGCTACGTCCGCGGGGGCAAGCGGGTACTGGACAACCTCAAGCAGGAGCTGAAGATCGACGTCGGAGGCACAACAGAGGACCGGCTATTCAGCCTCGAGGTGGCACGCTGCTTCGGGGCCTGCGGCCTTGCCCCTACGATCATGATCAATGAGGAGGTGCACCAGCGGGTCAAACCTCAACGAATCCGTACCATCCTCGAGGAGTATCGTAACCGTGAAAGCGTTATCAAGGAGGCTACAGTATGAGCGTCAAGATTAAGAGCCCGGAAGACCTGAAAAAGCTCCGGGATCAAGCCAGGGGCGAGGTGGATGTACGCAGCGGTCCCAAGGAGATCCGCATCACCGTACACATGGGCACCTGCGGTATCGCAGCGGGGGCACGGAACATTATGGCCGAGCTCACCGAACAGCTGGCTGCTGCGAGCGTGGAGAACGTCACCTTACACCAGTCCGGTTGTTTAGGTTTGTGCGATCAGGAGCCCATGCTCACTTTCAGCGACCAGACTGGAATGGAATACCTGTACGTCCGCCTGACCCGGGATAAGGCCCGGGAGATCGTCGCCAGCCACGTCCTGAAGGGCAAACCTGTTCAGGAATACATCTTGGAGGAATAAGACAATGAATCGTTCCCGAAGTAACGTATTGATATGTACCGGTGCCGGCTGTGTAGCCTCGGGAGCCCTGGAGCTTTCCACCGCCTTCAAGGAGGCGATAGACCGTTTCGGCCTGAACGGAGAGATCCGGGTTATCGAGACAGGCTGTCTCGGCCCCTGCGCTGCCGGACCGGTGGCTGTAATCTACCCAGACGGCGTACTTTACCAGAACCTCAAGCCTAAAAATGCCCAGGAAATCGTTGAGGAGCACCTTCTCAAAGGCAGGGTGGTTCCGGAGCTGGCCGCAGAAGCGGGAGCCGCTGGACAGGTAACTCCACGGCTACAGGAGTTGTCCTTCTTCCGCAAGCAGGTGAAGATCGTGCTGCGAAACTGCGGTCTGATCGACCCCCTGCGTATCGAGGAATATATCGCCCGGGACGGTTACCAGGCCCTGGCCAAGGCTCTTACCGAGATGAAACCGGAAGAGGTGATCAATGAGATCAAGCGTTCAGGCCTGCGCGGTCGCGGCGGTGCAGGCTTTCCTACTGGCCTGAAGTGGGAGCTCTGCCGCAGATCTCCCGAAGAAGTGAAGTACGTGCTCTGCAACGCTGATGAGGGTGACCCAGGAGCGTTCATGGACCGCAGCGTTTTGGAGGGAGACCCGCACAGCGTGATCGAGGCCATGGCCATCGCCGGTCACGCCAT
>CAZVHJ010000081.1:0-15296 GCA_964627715.1 uncultured Spirochaetaceae bacterium
GTGCTGCACCGGCAGGTGGATATGCCGGCACAGAGCTGTCTCTGCGGCAATCAGCTCAATCAGCCCTACGCTCATGTCTTTGGGGTGGGAGGTGAGAAAGCGTAGCCAGGTCTTGTCCTGAAGCACGGGAATAATCCGGCGCAGCAGCTCCGGAAAGCTGACGATTGTCCGATCTCCTTCCCGGTAGCTGTAGGAGTTGACGTTTTGCCCCAGCAGGGTAATTTCCCGCACCACCTGCCCTGCAGGGTCATCAGTCGGGGTTTGGAGCCTGCGGATTTCTTCGATGATGCTCTCGGAGCTGCGGGATACCTCAGAACCGCGGACGTAGGGCACAATGCAGTAGGTGCAGAAGTTGTCGCAGCCGTGCATGATCGGCAGAAAGGCCTGGAAACCCGGCAGGGAATGACGCCCGGCAAAGCGGTACTCCCCGGGGTCGATTAGATGGGCTTCCTGGTAGGCGGATTGCCGGTGCGGAGATCGACGGTTGGAGGACCGATCATCCACAGGCGCCTCGTCCCCGTGTTCGAGCACATCCGCCAACTTGTGTTTTTGGAAGTTGCCCACCAGGAGATCGACCTGGGGTGCATCGTCAAGGATCTCCTGTTTCAGCCGCTCGCTCATGCAGCCCATCAGAACCAAGCGAAAGGCATGGCGTTTTTTCTCCGCCTTGAAGAAGCCCAGGCGGCCCCAGATGCGATCCTCGGCGGTCTTGCGCACCGAACAGGTGTTCAGAACCACGACCTGCGCTTCGGCCGGGCTACCGGCTCTCAGCCAGCCCCTCTCCTGAAGCTCGTATTCGAGAAAGCCCGATTCGGCCTTGTTCATCTGACAACCGTAGGTTTCGAGCCAGTAGGTTTTATTCCGGGTCATTTCTTTGGACATAGAATTGTGCGATCGCCTAAGTCTTTAGAGAAAGTGTACCAAAAAAAGATCCGCCGGATCAAATCCCAGACAATCAGGGCTACACCGGCTTTGGATTGGTTCGTTACACAGTGGGGAATCTCATACCACAATTTGTTAAATCCTTCTCTACCTTATTGACAACAATGGTAATTTATTATATAAAGTCTATCTACTTAGTAGAAATTTAGGAACTGAAAGAGTCTGTCGTGAGACTAACGGTAAAGAGCGAGTATGCATGCCTCGCCCTGCTAGATCTGACGGAGCATCACACTAAAGGCCTCTGCAAGATCTCCGAAATCGCCGCTCGAAAAAAAATACCAAAAAAGTATCTTGAGCAAATTTTGTTAACCCTTAATCGAAGCGGATACGTGTCCAGCCGCAAAGGGGCGGATGGAGGGTACCGTTTAGCCAAAGCCCCGGATCGCATATCCGTTGCGGAGATACTCCGGCTTATGGACGGAGCATTGGCTCCGGTATACTCGGTAAGCGAATATTTCTACGAGCACACCCCGATCGAACGGAGCACGAAGCTGATCGATGTTTTCAAGGAGATTCGAGATTTCGTATCGAATAGATTGGAGAATATAACCTTTGACCAACTCGTTTAGGATCATTTTTATTTTTCTTTATACTCTATTTATTCTATCGAGAATATCGATTATATCGTTAAGCGGGAGACATGATGAAAACCTTACGCTACCTGCTCAAAGGTACCGCCTGTTCATTCGACGATTGCCTCGACCTTTGCTGCAAAGAAAAAGTGGAGCGGGTAAAAATCGAAGTCGACTACGACGATAACTTTCTCGATTTCGATCTGTTCCGCCGTCTGGTAGTTCGAACCACTTGGGAGTTTCCAAGCCGGACGTTGGTATGCATATCAGCCCTGGGTGGATACATGCTGTCGGGAAGCAGGCAAAGGAAACAATGCGCAACGGCCCGAGCCAACACCCGTCTCCGGAGGCAATTGGCGAGGATTCGAAAGCAGGGAATTGAAATACGAAAAAACGGTCATATCTTCTTTCCCTCTGTTTAGACGATTAAATGGAAAAAGATCGCTACTTTGGGACTAATCGCCGCTTTTAACAAGGGAATCAGTGGAGTATGCGCGCATTACTAACGATAAAAGTACGGCATTCTTATGCAAACGGGAAGTGTACTAAAAAAAGATCTGCCGGATCAAATCCCAGACGATCAGGACAACCCCCTGAGCCACCACCAGGGCGAAATAGCGACGGATGCTGCGGCCGCCAAGAACCTGGGAGGCTTTCACGCCCAGCTGGACACCGGCGAAGGAGCCGGCAAAGAGGAGAACCACTAGAACGATTTCTACATTGCCTAGAAAAACGTGTCGGGATGCGCCGTAGCCGCTGGCCAGGAGAATCTGAAACACGCTGGTGCCCACGGCGATGTGGGTCGGCACACCGATCACATAGATCAGCAGGGGAAAATTTACGAATCCCCCGCCCACACCCATCAGACCGGTCAGCACACCGACAAAGAAGGCAAGAAACAGGGGGATCCACAGGCTGTAGGAGACGATCTGGCTGCGAGGAAAGAAGAGGGTCGGGCGCAGGCGGAGCGCACGCAGCCAGCGGGAAATGGCGGTGCTTACCTCCTGAGTCCCCGAGCCGCGGGAAGTCTCGAAGAGAATGAAGACAGCCACACCAGAAAGTAAGCTGAAAAACAGGATGTTCAGAACAAGGTCCACTGGAGAGAAGGGGCGGTTGTTGATCAGGACCGGAGCACTTCGCTGAAGCAGGATCAGGATGCGTACTCCGACCTCGGTCCCGGCCACGGCTCCGGCAGCCAGGATCAGACCGAGCTTGATGTCCACGTTCTGGTTTCGCCAGTGCCGGAAGGCGGCGATACAGCTGTTGATAAAGATTTGCAGCAGACTGCTTCCTACGGCGATGGGATAAGGAATGCCGAACACCACCTTGAGCAAAGGAGTGAGCAGGAATCCTCCTCCTACCCCGAACAGCCCGATGAGAAATCCGATCAGAAGCCCCAGCAGGACAATGCCGGGAACCCATACATCAATCCCGGAAAGAGGCAGGGTCAGGGTAAGCATGTGCGAAGGCTACGCTAGGCGGGTGGGTTGGTCAAGGGTACGTTTATATGGGTGAGGTTTTGCCGGGTCTATGTTGTAGAGGAAATGCTGGGTTTACAAATAATGCCGGTGCCCGATCCCTCACTTAAAGGGCTGGAGGACTTGATCTATTGTGTTAGCGTCCAAGAGCAGATCGATCGCCCGGTCCAGCCGCTCTCTATCCCCGCAGCTGTTAATTCTATCTTTGCAGGCAACTTCGACAGGACCGAATTTCTTCTCGAGCAGGCGCAAAAACACCTGTTGTTTCGCCAGGATCTGTCCTTCAAGCTTGCCCTCAAGCTTACCCTCGTTTTTCCCTTTAGCTATAAACTGTTCCGCCAGTGTCATATAAACCTCCCTCGTGTCCTCCAAACCTGCCCTCCGAAGCTCCTCCTCCACGTCACTTGGCTCGATATCCTTTCCTACTTGTATTATATACTCAAGCAGTACTTTCAGGAAAGCCTTGTGCCTCTCATCAAATGGGAGTGTCGACACTTCCTGCAGGATCTCACTGAGATGGGGACGCAGTCGTGTAATGGCATATTTGAAAATTTTCATCGTGGCTCGGAAGAGAACCGCACCATGAAGATCCGTGTCCCCGAACTGTTGGAGGTTGAACATCACTGCTCGGAAACCCGGGATGTAGGACCCAAGTTCTTCCCCAAGCTCGACGTAGGATGAGAAATCCAACGGAGGTTTCCACTGTCTGGATCCATGGTAGAAGATCACGGGAATGATCGGCGGCAGCTTTTTCCGCCTCTTGTTTTGGGCACGTTCTTTCTCCCAGATCCGCACCATATAGGCCAGCAGTCTCAGCATCGTCCATCTGTATGGATAGGACTTGTGCTCGACAAGAATATAGACGAGAACCGGGCTGGCACAAATCTTTGTGCGAATCAGAATATCCGACTGATACATGGCGAGTTTCTCATCGATATAACTCTCCCTGGAAATCTCGAGCGAAGATAGATCGAGCATCCTGAGAATCGAGTTGGGTAGGACATTACGGAGGAGGTCTCGGGCATGTTCCTCCTGGGAAAATACCGAATGAAAAAATCTGTCATGGGGGTGGCTGAGCTCCTTCATACCCCGTACAACGGGGAGATCGAGCTTACTGCTTCAAAGGGGTCGAGCAAATTTCACGATGAGATGGAATTCTAGCTTGCTATTGACTTCTCCGGCGCAGGTTACGCAGGAATCTGAACAAAGAGATGCCGCCGGCGATGATCAGACCGATTCCGGCCACGGGCATCAGCCAGCCGACAACGGGACCGATAACGGGGATCGAAGCCACGATCGTGGCTGCTCCGGCGCCCAGCGCAATCATTCCCGCGGTACGATCTTCTTTGGAGGAGGCGATAACCAGGCCGGAGATCGCGACGATTCCTCCGGCAATCAAACCCGGTACAAATCCTGCTGAGGCGATGGCTTTGAGGATCAGCAAACCAATGCCGCCGCCGATCCCGGCAATTCCTTGAACACCTTGTTTTACCAGCTGGTTACGCGGAACGATATCTCCCATTCTCTGCTCCTATCACGATTTGATTCACTATTTATTAATATAATGATTCAAACCCCCAATCGTGTCACCGAATTTTCGTTTTATTTGCAATGGAGCTCCGGTGGATCAGCGAGGCCCACCAACCGGTCTGCCTGGTCCCGTAGTTGAATCCCGGACCCTGGCCGTCACTTCCAGTTCTGCTGCGCCTGCTGGGTCAGATACAGGTCGATCAGCACCAGGTTGACCATATGCTCGACCACAGGAACCAGGCGAATCACAATGCAGGGATCGTGCCTGCCTTCGATGGTCAGCTCGATCAACCTGCCCTGAGCATCCACCGTGTTCTGAACCTTGCCGATCGAAGCGGTGGGTTTGACTGCAGCCCGGCAGATGATTGGTAAGCCCGTGCTGATTCCCCCGGCCATACCCCCGGCGCGATTCGTCCCGGGAAGTACGGTGCCATCCGGTGCATTGGTAAACAGATCGTTGGCTTGGCTTCCCCGCATCCCGGCCAGCCGGAAACCCTCTCCAAACTCGATCCCCTTGACCGCTCCCAGTGAGAGCACGGCCTGGGCGATGCAAGCGTCAATTTTTCCAAACACAGGATCGCCCAAGCCGGGAGGTACTCCATAGGCCCGGACCTCCACGATGCCGCCGACAGAATCCTGCTCCTCTCCAGCCTGTTTGATCGCTTCTTCCATGGCTTTGGCGGTTTTCCGGTGGGAACAGCGCACCTTGGAAACGTAGATGCTTGCCCGGAGCTTTGCAAGCTGCTTCGCATCCACCGCCGGGGCCGATACGACATCGCTAATCTTCGGCTCTGACTCATCCAGCCAGACACCGCCGATCATGCGGGCGAAGGTCACAACGAAAATCCCCTTTTCGCCGAGCAGCTTCCGCGCTACCGCCCCGGCGGCGACCCGGGCTGCGGTCTCCCGCCCGGAGGAGCGCCCGCCGCCTCGATAATCTCTGCGGCCGTACTTCATCTGGTAGGTGTAGTCGGCGTGGCCCGGACGGTACAAATCCTTGAGCTTCGAGTAGTCGTAGGGCCGCATGTCCCGGTTGAAGATGATCAGGGCGATCGGGGTGCCGAGGGTCTTGCCCTCAAACACGCCGGAGAGGATCTCCACCCGGTCCAGCTCTTTGCGGGAAGTGGTCAGATCGCTCTGCCCGGGTTTGCGCAGGTCCAGCTCGGCCTGGATCTCCTCCGTCGCAATCTCTATCCCGGCGGGACAACCATCGATCACAGCCCCGATGGCCGGGCCGTGGGATTCTCCGAAGGTGGTAACCCGGAAGGTCTGTCCGAAGGTATTCATATTCGACTACCTACCCTGCCACAGTCATTCCGCCGAACATGATCCCCCGGCTCATATCGGTTTGCTCTTTCAGGCATAGATATCGTTCTCCCACTTCGGAGACACTTCGGGATGGGCGAGGATTTTGTCACGAAAGAGCTCCCGGATCTCCCGCACCCGCTCTTCAGTCTTGGCCTCGAAGATGATCACCAGCTCGGGAAGGTTCGAGGAAGCCCGGACCAGACCCCAGCCATCATCGAACACCACCCGGGCGCCATTGATATCGATCACCTTATCCCCATACTCCTTTTTGAACTCCCCCACCAGTTCCTCCGCAACCCGGTACTTCACTTCATCGGGGCAGTGAGCGGCGATCTCAGGCGAGGTCACATACTTGGGAACCGTTTCCAGCAGTTCGGCAAAGCTCTGCTTCTGGGAGGCGATATATTCGAGCAACCGAACGGCGGCGTACAGGGCGTCGTCAAATCCATAGTAGCCTTCGTTGAAGAAGATGTGGCCGCTGCGCTCCCCGGCCAGCTCTGCGTTCAGCTCGTGCAGCTTGGCCTTGATGTGGGAGTGGCCGGTCTTCCACATCACCGGCTTGCCCCCGTTTGATTCGATCTCCTCGATCAAGGCCTGGGTACACTTCACGTCGAACACAATATGAGAGCCCGGCTTTTGAGCGAGCATCTGGCGGGCCAGAAAGATCAGCATCACATCGCTCCAAACGTCCCTTCCCTGCCCGTCCTGCACGCCGATCCGGTCCCCGTCGCCGTCGAAACCCAAACCGATATCCGCCTGGATGTAGGGGTGGGTCACCATCTCCCGCAGGCGTTTGCGGGCCTTCAGGTTCGACGGATTGGGAAAATAGTTGGGGTAGGAGGTGTCCGGGTCGCAGTACAACTGAAAAGTGAGGCAGCCGATTCGCTGCAGGATCTCGTAGGCAAACACCCCTGCCCCACCGTTTCCGCATTCCACCACGACCTTTAGCGGCCTTGCCAGCTTTACTCCGTAGGTGAGCCGATCGATATAGGCGGAGCGTACATCCCTGCTTTCGTATTTTCCGTTGCTCCGAACATGCTCTCCGGAAACAACCAGTTGAAACAGCTCCTTCATCTCCGCCGGCCCCAGTGTTCGAGACAGTCCATCGCTCAGCTTCATGCCGCTCCAGTCGTCCGGATTGTGGCTGGCCGTAACCATCACGCCTCCCGGGCAGTGGTAGTGGTGCTGGGCGAAGTAGAGTACCGGGCTCAGGGTCATACCGATGTCGATGACATTGCAGCCTGCGGAAAGCAGACCCGTGGCGGCGGCATTCTTGAAATCCAAAGAGGTCTTGCGATTGTCGTAGCCGATCACCGTGCTGTGGATCTTCCGCTTCTTGAGGTAGATGCCGAAGGCATGGGCGATCCGCTGGACGGACTCGACGTTCAACTCCTCCTCGTTCACCCGCCCCCGCAGGTCGTACTCCCGGAACATGCTGCGAAACGCTGTGTTGTTTACTTCTATCACGGCCCTCTTCCTTTCTTCGGGTGTCTAGGTTCGTATTTCATAATAGGAGAGAAGCACACCTTAGGCAATAAGTAATCCGGTTATGAGGTTATGGAGGCTTGCAGTGCAATAGATTGATACCTTGTGGTATACTGAGTTTGGTCTCTTGTAAAGGGGTAAGAATCACCGTGGGTATCCAAACGGACGAGGAAAAGATTGCACGGATCGCCGCAAACTTGAAGCGGGAAAACAAGCTTGAGGAGCAGAGGATAAGAGAAAAAATCCGGGCAGCTCATGAGGAAGTCCGAATGTTGGTGGCTCAATTCCTTGAGATTGATCCTGGCATAGAAACGATCGTGCTGTTCGGATCCCTTGCTGAAGGCAACGTCTTTTCAATTGATTTCGACATCGATCTGGCGGTGCGCTCGGAGAAGTATCTGCAGCTCGTCAGCTGCGGCTTGAAAAGCTCCTTCCGTGTCGATGTTGTCGATCTGGATCGTGTAGCCGACCCCATAAAGGCGTCGATCGAGAAATACGGGAAAATTTTATATGAAAAGAAAAAAAAGTGATCTGCTTCGACTCGTGGCAGAGCTCGATTCAGATTTGGATCTGCTTAAAACTCTGAAACAAAAAAACGAAAGGGCGCGGCAGCGAGTTGAGCAAAGTGGCTCAGAGGAGCTCGATTGGGCGTCTTTAGGGTATACGATCCATAACATCTATAATTTGCTTGAAAACTACTTACTGCGTATTTCGAAGTTCTTCGAAAACTCCTTGGATCCTCTTTCTTGGCACAGGGATTTGATTGAACACATGAGACTCGATATCGAAGGAGTACGACCGGCGCTGCTCAACCGTGACCTTGCCGCCAGGATCGATGAATTGCGTTCATTTCGACATGTATTTCGAAACATCTACCAATCCGAATTGGATCCCAAACGGATTGAGCTTGTCCAGCAGCGGCTCGATCCTACCTTAGCGACATTCAAGAAAGCCCACAAAGAGTTCTTACAGAAACTGAAGGCAATTGCTGCACAGTTAGACAACTGATCCGGCGAATGGTACCTCTACTTCTTCAGCTTTCGATCTCTAACGCTGGGTTTGAACACTCTACCTTTCATGATAGTCTGATACCACTCGGGTCTTTCCATCATGAGCCGCCGGAGTTCCTCCTGCGTATAGGCAAAGATATCAACTCCAACGGGAAATCCGTTTGGTAAGTATCTTGAGATCCGGTCTCTAAACGGAAGGTCTGATCTGTCAAGTATCAGGCAAAGATCGACGTCGCTTCCCGGGGTTGGTATCCCTGAAACCCACGACCCAAACCATAGCACTTCTCGAACTTCCGGAAAATGCTGAAAAAGCCGGTCACAGTACTCATGAACTGCATGCTGAATGCGTTCAGGTTTTGTTGATTTTATTTCTACAGTACTCAATGATTTCGTTCGCGCAGGTAATTGCAGCGTTTCCCTCCGTTTTGGTGTAGAAATCCGTCGGTGCGCCGGAATCGAATCCGTTCGGATATCGTGTGAGAATATAGTGTTTGTCCAGCAGTTTTGCACATTCGATTAGGTTCAACTCGTAATCACCACTGTCCAGCGCGTGGATTGCGTGGCGAAGATCTGCATCCGCCTGCTTCAACCAATCCAAGAATCGATTTGCCATCTTTCAGTACCGAGTATAATCCCATATGGCGCCAGGGGCAATCTGTTGATTTTCGGTGAAGGACTGCAATCCCCTACTCAAATCAGCACGTTTGTGCCATAGTGGATCGAAACGGGGCGCTGAATAAGGATGCGGTGAAGGCGTAGACTATCCCTGTTGGCAAACACAAGACAAGAGGAAACCGGTGAACAGCGATCAAATCAAGGACAAGCTTCTGCAAATCCGGGATACCGACGAGTATTTCGAAGTGGTTCTTTCCGGGAAAAAGAGCAAAAAGGTAAACGGCCTGTACAAGTCGGAAACCAGGGAGCTGGTGCTTCACAACAAGAACTTCAGCAGTGACAACGAACTGATGTATACGGCCATCCACGAGTACGCCCATCACCTCCAGTTCACCGGTTCTCCCGTACCGATCTCCATCAAAGCTCACACAGGGGAGTTCTGGAGTCTGTTCCACGGTCTTCTCTACGACGCGGAACGGCAAGGCATCTACAGCAATCCCTTTGAGGTAATCGAGGACTTCGACGAGCTGACCCGTAGAATCCGGGAGAAGATCCTCTCTGTGAACGGTGAGCTGATGAAGGAGCTGGGAGACCTGTTGATCCAGGCTCAGAAGCTCTGCGAGAAACACCACACCAGCTTCACCGATTATCTGGATCGGGTGCTGCGGATCCCCAGGACCAGCGCCAACACGATCATGAAGACCAAGCTGCTGGATATCGATCCCCGCCTGGGCTATGAGAACATGAAGACCCTGGTCCGGATATCCGATCCGGATACCCGCAAAGAGGCGGAGAAGGCCCTGCTGGAGAATATGAGCCCGGACATGGTCAAGCGGGAGTATCTGCGGACAGTCACACCGAGACCCACCGATCCCTTTGAACAGCTGGTCGCGGAGAAAAATCGCCTGGAGCGTCAAATCAACAGGCTTCAGCACAAACTCGAGGAAATTTCGCAAAAATTGGACTACTATCAGAAGAAGAGGATGGAAGAAACAGAGAAGAAGACAGAGGAGCGCCAAATCACGACGGGGTTCGGGATTCCGCCCCGGGAGATGCAGGAATCGTCCCGGGAGGAATAGATAGTTGTTAGAAGTCCGCTAATTTATTATCATACATCGAAATTGAACGCCCCCCACTCTATCAGTAGCGCAGAATTGAGATCTTATCGTCCAAGGAAACGATCAAAAACAGATGCACACCGCCAAGCCGATCATCAATAGGCTTCTTCAGTACATCCATGACCATTCCCGGGCAGTAATCATTGCCTTTGGGATCATCACGTTGCTGTTTGGTATTTCCATGATCAACATCAAGGTGAATCCGAATTTGGAGAGCCTGTTGCCCGACGACGACAAAATCATCGCTTTGATGAAACAGCACGGAAACGGCGCGGTTGAAGAGAACTACCTGGTGATCGCCGTAGAGGCGGAAGATCCGTTTACTCTGGCCGGACTATCCGCCTTTGCAGAGGCCATTGGGAAACTGGAAGAGTTTCCCGAGATCAAGGAAGGCATCACACCGTTCAATTTAATCTCCTTTCAGAAAGACGGAGCACGGCTGTCTCTGCAGCCGATGTCCCCAAACGGCCGGAATCCGGAAACAGAAGAGGAACTACAGGCGTTTAAGGCGAACCTGGTCAACACGCCTTTCGCCGCCAACTTCGTTGTGTCGAAAGATCGAACGGCTCTCTGCGCGTTTTTCCCCACAGAAAGTACGGAAAACTATTCCGAGCTGATGAAAGAAATCGACCATATTTTGATCGGCCTGCGTCCGTACTATCGTACGCATGTTACCGGTACGATTCCGTTCATGCACACGACCAAGACCTACCTGCTGCGGGATCTGTCAACGCTCCTGCTCCTGGTTTCTATCGTAATCCTAATCATTTTCTACCTCGGTTTTCGGGCGAAACGTTCGGTGTTGCTGCCTCTTCTCGTGGTTCTGATGGGCACGATTTGGTGCATAGGATTCATGACTCTGATCGGCTTCACCCTGACCCTGATGAGCGTGATCATTCCGCCCCTCGTGCTTGCACTCGGCAGCTCCTACAGCATTCACATACTAAACCAGTACTACAGAGAAGCCAAAGACAACGGTGACGATAGACGCTGGATCGGCGGGGCGATCGCCCATGTAAACAAGACCATTCTGCTCGCCTCCGCGACGACGATCGCCGGGCTGCTGAGTTTGCTTTCCGTCAGTGTGAAGCAAACCAGGGAGTTCGCCATCTCCACGAGCTTCGGGATCTTCTCCTGTGCTGTTCTGTCCCTGTTCTTCTTTCCAGCAGTGCTGTACCGGTTGAAGCAACCCAAGGCCAAACAAACCCGACAGGTGGTCAAAGGCACGTTAACCCGTATCCTGACAAAACTGAGCGGTGCGGTCGTCCGCTACAGAGCCGTCGTCATAGTCCTCGTATTCGTTATCCTGGGGTTATCGATATTCGCATTCAGTAAAATCGAGTACAACACCGACGCGATCAGTTATTTTCCCGATAGAGCTCGAGTCATCCGAGATATGCGATTCTTCGCAGAAAAGATAGGAGGGTTCGAGGAGATCGCTGTCACCCTGACCGCTCCAGACAATGAAAAGAACTATTTCCTGCAGACGGATGTGTTGCACATGCTGTCCCAATTTGAGAGCAGGCTCAAAGAAAATCCCGATATCTGCTACCTCGCTTCGTTTGTCCAGTACCTTGAATATGCGAACCAGGTGATGTACGGGACCCGTGAAATCCCGGAATCCCGCGGTCTAACACTCCTGCTTTCCAGATATTTCAAGGTGTTCGCTGCTTCAGAGGAAGCCAGTCGTATGCTGGGACTGCTGACGAATGAAGATTTTTCGAGCATCACTGTAATGCTCAGAATATACGACAGCCGCAATCAGAGCTTTATCGATGAAATCGGTCTCCGGGGCGTCCTCCGGGATCTGGATGATCTGCAGGAGAACTACATCCCTCCTGAAATACAGATCACCCGGTGGGGCCCCTTGCTCAGATATCTTCCCCTATCCGATATGCTCCGGAGGGATGCAATCCGCTCCATGGTGATCGCGACCCTGCTTATCATCTGCATAACAGCGGTGGGCTTTAGATCGATTCTTTACGGGCTCTATGCCATCATACCACTGCTGACCGGGATTATGCTCAACGTGTTTTTTATCGTTTTGACGAAAATACCTCTTGATGTCCTCACCATTATGGTGTCAAGTATTGCCATCGGGGTTGGAGTGGATGACTCCATTCATTTTCTTATCCAATTCCGCAAACAATGGGCCGGAGGAAACCAAGATATCTACACCGCAATCACAAAGACCATGAACATCACCGGACGGCCCATTGTCCTGACCACGTTGGCAATCGACGGGGGATTGCTCATTCTGGGATTCGGGCTGTTTAAACCCATCGTATATTTCGGTATGCTGGTCATCATCACATTAACGGCTACCGCCCTTGGGACCGTTCTTGTTCTTCCGGCAGTGCTAGCCATCGGCCGGGGACGCTACGGGAAACCGAGGCCTTTGCGGTGACACCTGCTGCTTAAAGCGGCTACTGTACTGGATATTCTGTGAAATACCTGCATGATCTATACAACATGTACCGGAGTCTAGATGATAAGTGATAAATTCTTTTTCAACATCCTGAAAATCTATTCAGACATATGGGTCCGGCGGCACTGCCGGGTCATCGTGTCCGGTCTTGAACACATCGAATCCGCTCAAAACAGGCGGCGGGTGTACGTCGGTCCCCATCCCACGACCTACGACGTTCCCTTATTGATACATTCGGCAAAACGAAACCTCTACTTCATAATCGCCGAAGGACCCTATGTCCACCCGATCGTTGGCCGGATTTTCAAAGGCGCCGGTTTTATCAAACTGAACTACAATAGGCCGCGGCAGGCAGTACAGGAAGCCAAGGAGTTGGTCGAGAGCGGAAAACCGCTGTTGTGCTCGATGTACGGCTACGGCGTGGATTTTGGTAAAGAGGTGGGACCGGAGACAGGGGCCATCAGGATTGCTCATCAGGCTAAAGCTGATATCTGTCCGGTACTCGCAATGATAGAAGAGGGGAAAAGAATATTCAAATACTATAAAGATTCCAAGGGAGATGTTTATCCATACACGATCTTTTCAGATACGCTGTATTTTCTCACCTTCGCCAAACCCATCCCCTACGAAGAGTATTCGAAGAACTTCGAAACAACGTCGATCAAAAAGAGGAACGCAGAGTACCACAATATGGCGGTTCAGATAGATAAACTGTTTAAAGACCTGGAAAAAGCTCAGAAGGAAGAGCTAACACAGAACGCGAGCTACTACCAGAGCCTGAAAAAAACCGGCGGCTCGCCGATTCGGATCGATTGGTAGGTTGAAGCGACTCCCCGAGGCCTTTAGCTTTCAAAAACAACCAACGGCATCGGGGTTTTCTTTACACCCTTTCACGAGCTAGCAGGATCACCTTCGATTTCATGTCTTTTCGCTGCTGGAAACAACGGAAGATTGTGATACCTTCTTAGAGGTGATTTTTTGCCTGAACCGGCGCACTATGCCCTGCGGAGTAACCATGAAAAAAAGTATAGTAGCTGCAATAATAATTCTCTTTACAGCCATTTCTGCTTTCGGTGAGGAACCGTCGAGCCCGATTAAGTGGAGCGTTACGGGGGAGCTGAACCTGGCCCCCAGCGTGCTCGATGGAGAACCACGCATCTACGAAAACCTAAACTCCGTTTTTCGCTATGACTACGACTTCTTTCATTTGATCGCGGATTTGTCATTCCGCAACGATGAAAAATATTCTCCCGGTGTGGAGTACTGGCTCGGCCGCTATTTCTACATCAATGAGGGTGGGCTCCTGTTCGACTTCAATCATTTAACCCTGCGAGCCGGCCGGTTTTTCCATAGAGACTTCATCGATTCCCCCTACTCTCTATTCATCTCCTCGATGGATCTTCCCGCAGTGCTTGCTGAAATTACCTTCAACGGCGGCCCTTTTATGTATGAAAGCCGTTGGATCGGCCTGAATACTCGCTCGTTGCACGGTTATCCGGATCGAGGCGCGAACTACAAACTCTTCGCGCTGCAATTCGGAGACGTTCGTTTTGGATTTCAGGATTTCGTGATCTACTTCGATTACTACTTCGACGAGGAGTATTTCTTAAGTCCGATACCCCATACCTTCGGGCAGTTGTTTCGAGAACCGGGCAAACCCTGGTCCCAGGACACCAACGACAACATCATAATGGGACTTTTTATCGATTGGCGAAAACCACTCTATTACCTGTACGCTCAGTGGCTGGTGGATGATATCAGCCTGGATTTCCTGATTCCGGAGTTTCTACGGGATGAGTTTGGCAGCGACCGCCAGATCCCCCAGAAGTGGGCCTGGTCCCTCGGCGGGTATTACGAGTTCCCTTTTGGGAGGTTGGGTTTTTATCATGCCGGTGCGACGAAGTACACCTTCCAGGCATACGAACTAAACAATCCCTATCAATATACCTATTACCCGGCAGTTGAGTATGATCTTGAGGACGGGCCCACGCTGACACTGGATTACGTCGATAACTACATCGGCTACAAGTACGGCGAGAACAATCTGGCTTTCCTGGTAGACTACGCCAACACGTTCTCCGGGATAGACTTTACCGCAGGGCTGGAATACGTGATCTCAGGCAGCAAGTCGCCGGCCAATCCCTGGTTTGAATACGACGACGTGGCAGATACGAGCAAAAAAACCCTGCTGCTCGACGATCCGGTTCTGGAGCATACGATTACGGCCACGGTGGCGGCTAAATTTCCGTGGAAGCAGTGGGAGTTCTACACAAAACTGCGGTTTGGCGGTGTGTTCAACGAACTCGATTTGGTGGAGGAGGTTGTGCTGGAACCCAAGATATTTCGTCCCCAGCCGGGTGTACACAAACTGATCTACGAGCTTACAGTTGGAGTGACCTATGTGTTTCAGATTGGAAAACCACGGTGATCTTTTGGGCGGGTAAGCAGTGCAGGATTGGTTTGGTTTTTATAGATGTGAAAAAACCGAAAAGCAATCTATGGTATAGGATATCTTGAGAGTCAAGGAGGGCGGGAGATGAAGAAATTGCTGATCATACTGGTATTGTTGAGTTTTTTCGTGATTGGCGCTTTTGCTCAGGAAGAGGCTCTCAGCGCAGTGGGTGCGTTGGGAGCATCGTATATGTACACATCCTATCTTTCCATCGGTGCCATTGCGGATGGTCACTACTACGAGGTATACGATGATGAAACCGCGGTTCAGTTGATGGAGGAGATCAAGAGTCTGGCCGATGCGACAGCAATTCTCATTTTGGCAGACAACGTCGGTATGGCATGATTATCGATTTTTA
>CAZVHJ010000082.1:0-14873 GCA_964627715.1 uncultured Spirochaetaceae bacterium
CGCCCAATCCTACTCTCAACCTCCGGCTCCCCTCCCGGGCCCCGGAGGGAGAGCACGTCGAAGGAGGCAAGTACTTCGCGGAATCTGTCCTGCCATCCGGACTCGGAGAACCAGCGTTGTCCGCTGAAGACAAGGACCCGCCGTCCAAAACGGGGCAACAGTTCCGGAAGTTTTTTCCACTCTCCCGGTCCGAAGAAAATACCCTGGGGCATCTGCAACACAAAATTGTTCACCATTGTCCTACCATCCCGTGCCATTCCATCTCGCTTGAGAATGATCCGAGTATAGCAACGCCGAAGAAAATCTGTCAACGAAGCCCGGCATCTGCCTGGTGATCGGGGTTACAACTGGAACCAGGCGGAGAGAAAGGAAAAAGCCAGCAACAGCAGGTAGGAAATCACAACAGAAAGAGAACAGAAGATCAACTTCAGGTAGTGCCTACGCTGCCGTCGCAGAACAAATACCAGCAGAATGTACAGGACGCCGAGAAAAACCTCGGTCAACAGACTGATCTTGAGCAGCTTTATCAGGAAAATCTGCGTCGAATCGAGAAACTCCTGAAAATTCCCGAGCAGGTAGAGGAGGAAGAGGAGGAGGGAGAAGATAAAAAAGAATACTACCCCTCTGGCAACCAACCAGTACAAAGAGGAGAGAAGAAAAATCTGTCCCCGGCTTCGTCTCAAGGGCGACCTCCTGCCGATATATGCACTACCCTCTAGTATAAGGAGGATCGGCTTGCAATTTCGAACATTTTACGTAATATGTGTAGGGAAGGAAAGACGATGAAAGCATTCCTAATCATCCTGGTGATTCTTGTAGTACTGGCGGGGACCGCCTTTTACTTCGGCTGGGTTCAGATCCTTCTGCCGCCGGAAAATTACGCTGTAGTGTTTACGAAAACCGGCGGATACGACGACCAAGTGATTCGTCCCGGAGAGTTCAGCTGGCGATGGGAGCGTCTGATTCCCACAAACATGACTCTGTATATCTTTGATCTCCATCCCCGTACTCTGGATGTTTCTTTCGAGGGAAGCCTGCCATCCGGACAGCTATATTCCTCGATTCTCCCGGAAAATCCTGATTTCTCTCTCAGCGGCAACATTACGATTCAGTTTGGGATCGCCCCGGAGAGCCTGCCCGCTCTTGTCGCAGAAGAGAAGTTATCCCCTGAAGCACTGGATGATTTTTACAAAGCAAAGGCTGAACAAATCTCCAACCGAGTCATGAGCAGCTTGAAGGAGGTTCAGAGCGATCTTGCCCCAAGTGCAACGCTTGATCAGCAGCTGGAACGGGCGCTTGCCCGTGAGTTTTCCGACTTGAAGATCTTGAGTCTGCGCACCGAGACGGTGAGTGTGCCGGATCTCGAGTTGTACGAGTTGGCACGGCAGTCGTATAGAGAGCTGGTAGCAATCAGGGATCGCTCGCGGGACGAAGCCGTAGCCAGGCTGGCGGAAGAACAGGTTCGTGCGGAGAACGCCAGGGATCGAGAACGGCAAACCCTGGAAGCACTGAGAGAGTACGGGAAGCTTTTAAACGAGTACCCGATTTTATTGAAGGCGATGTATGTCCAGAAGCTTTCAGGGGACGAGGTGATCACAATTCCCGAATTCGACTTGAATACGATCCTGGAGTTTTCGGAAGCCGAATAACCTTTGACGAAAGATTATTTTTTCAATTTCCAGAAGTACGCCTACATAAAAGGGCCGAAACCTGACGGGTGTATCCTCTGTTTGATTCGTGACCGGCATCCCTCGGTTATCGACCTGTCTGTACATAGAGATAAACTGTTTATCGTGACGGTGAATCTCTATCCGTACAATCCCGGGCACTTACTGATCTTCCCAGCACGCCACATCGAGGATATCAGGAACTACACTCCCGAGGAAGAGCAGCGATTGAACGAGCTGACCCGCTATTTTCTCGATATTGCTGATATGGTCCATCGGCCGGTGGGTTACAACATCGGCTACAACATGGGCCACTCCGCCGGTGCTTCCATCGATCACCTCCACCTGCACCTGATTCCCCGCTATCCCCACGAGACGGGAATTGCCGATCTCATAGCCGGGAAACGTGTCTTGGTGGAGGAACCCTGGGAAACGGCCCGCCGCATCCGGGAAACAGTAGAACAGAACCCTATCAGGAATCCTTTTCCAGAGCAACCAGTTGATTGAGAAGATCCTGAAAATCGGCAACCAGATCGGAAGTCAAACGAAGCAGAGTCGATAGGGTTTGATTTTTCCCCTTATAGAAATGCAGCGTTTTCAGTACCGACTTGACGCTCTCCATCGGGCTTGACAGCAGATCGTCGTATACACGCTTGATGCCGACCAGATACTCCATCCCCTGATTGATAAGCTCTCGGGCTTCTCGATTCTTTTGAAGCACAAAACCGCGATAGAGCTTCTGTTGAGTGAGGTCGGTGGCCAGGCGATGGCGAAGTCGCAAGAGGGTTTTGCCGTCATCTTCATCCGGGGCCAGGGAACGATCGAAGAGCACCAATTTGGCTTCCAGTTCTTCCAGTCCAGCGGCGTACTGGTTTAACCTGGTCTGGATAATCCGATTTCCCGAGACGATATAGGTGTTGACGATCTGCAGGGTTTCCTGAATGTAGCCCTTGTAGATCCTGGCCAGATAGTTGTACAGAATCTTCACCGATTTCGTATAGCTGAAATAGGGCAGTTCAAGGGTTTCGTAATCGAAGCTCGGAGTCTCGACATAGTAGAACATCTCGTATAGCTGATCGGATTTGAAGATCTCCTTGATCTTCGCCTCGATAACGTTCTTCTTCACGGCGATGATTCTCTCTTCCAGCTGACCGAGGACCCGTTCCCTTAGTCCATTGATGTATAAGGGCTTGGTATGAAAACTGGGTGTGGCAAAAACGAGTTTGTAGTAGGGATCTTTTCGAAAGTAGCGGATCAGGTCGAGAGTGGGAATTTTTTTAATGAACTCGTTTGCAGTATCTACCAGCTGAACAAGAGCGTTTGTCAGCTCGAAGATCTCCTCCTGTATCCTGTCCAGATCAACAACCTCCCCTTCCTCCTCACTGTCCAGGCTCTCCTCGAGGAAGTAGGAGAACAACTCCTCGTGGCAGAACCATTCGCCGCCCAGTTTGGTGGCCAGATTCACTGCGTACCAGAGGCGCTCTAACTGATCCAGCATGAGCATGGCCGGCGCGCTGGTGAAGAAGGGATACTTCTCCTCCAATACTCCTGGTGTGGGTTGATAGTTGAAATGGCGAAAGGTACCTGCATACGGAAAGAGCACGAGGTTCTTCAGATGAGTCAGAGGCTTGATCCCCTCCTCCAACTGTCGAACCAGCTTGCCGGGAATGCGCTTGACATAGTCGTTGAATTTGCGGAGCAACCGCTTGCGCACCTCCTCTTCGCTGCCTGTGTCGTGAAAGATTTGCTCCATGTCCTCAACAGGAAGAAAGTCTTCGAGCTTCGTTTTTGCATCGGGGAGCTTGGTATCGTACAGACGGGTAACGGCCTGGTTGCGGAAGTGCTGATCCGTGTGGAAAGCCTGGAACATCTCCCGCAGCGGGACAGAGGCATAGTACAGATCAAAGATCTGTTGGGCAAACTTGGGAGAAAGATCGCGGGTCTCGAATCCCGTCAGCCCGGAGCTCTTGTGGCGAATGCCCCGCTTCAGCTGTTTGATCTTCAGGTCGACGAACAAATCTGGTTTTGATTTACCGCTGAAAAGGCCTTTCAGCCAAAGCAGGAAGCGAACCCAGGGAGAAAGGTTCTGCATCTCCTCGGCCAGCAGTCTGTCCCGTTCCTCCTGCTTGAGCTCGATTCGACTGTACTCCCCCTGACCCTCCTTTCCCAGAGAACGGGTGATCCGAGCGAGAAGCTCACGACGTTCTCTTTCAGGAAGCTCGGAAGAGATCTCTTCAAGCTTGGTTTTTTCGAGCATCTTCCTCCCCTACCAGCATTCGTACCATCAACAGCCTGCCCTGTTTCACCGAAACTGTACAAGGATCCTCACTGAAAACATTGCTCAGGCCTAACTCCCCGCAATCCCACTCCAAGCCATCAAGGGACCATTTCAAACCTTGAGAAGATAAGCCTGTAACGGGTCCCCCCAAGGGGAAGAACGAGACGGTTTGGCCTAAGCAATCCGTAATGATCTGTGTCCCCTCCACAACTTGGATCTGCTCTCTCGAAGTATACCATGCGGTCGGGTGCTTTTCCCGTTGGAACAGGGCAACTAGCCCTAGTAGATGATCGAGCCTGCCGCCCCCCCCGCCGGCCACAACCGTGCGCTGGTACCCCATTTCCCAGAGAATCCGCAGGCCGATCTCGGCGTCGGTTTCGTTTTTTTCCCGCGGATAGCGCCGGATTCTGTTTTCCGAAAAACCGCTGAGTTCTTTCGAAAGCTGCACGGAATCCAGATCCCCCACCAGGAGATCCGGCATCAGAGCCAATTTTCTGGCCAGATCAAACCCAGAATCGGCGGCAATGGTGAAAGTGATCGTGCCAAGGATCGGCTCCAACAGCCCGCGTTCCGGACCTTCCCCCCCAATCAGCAGTAAGCCGACACCCTCTGTCATGTTGAGGCAAATCTTATCTCCTTTGAGCTACATGATCAACAGAAAAACTTATTGTCGCTTAAGAAACTGCTTTGAAATTTTTTAAAACTTCCGACTAGTAAAACAGGAAGTTCGAGCTTTGAAGTGGGAAGCCAAGATTTCGCATTCAACAAGCTCGATCTTCACCCTGGGTCGGCACGCCTGGGGCCCGGACAGGGACGTCCGGGAAAATATTCAATCAAGGAGGATTGAATGATCATTAATCACAACATGAGTGCCCTCTTTGCCCACCGTCAGGAAAAGTTCAATTCTTGGGCAATCGACAAGGACATGGAGAAGCTGTCATCCGGAATGCGGATCAACCGCGCCGGAGACGACGCCTCCGGGCTGGCCGTATCCGAAAAGATGCGCTCGCAGATCCGGGGTCTCCAGCGGGCTGAGAAAAATGCCTTGGACGGCATTTCTTTCATCCAGACCGCGGAGGGCTATCTCCAGGAGACATCGGACATCCTGCAGCGAATCCGCGAGCTGGCTGTCCAGGCTGCCAACGGAATCTATTCCGACGAGGACCGGATGCAGATCCAGGTAGAGGTCTCCGCCATGATCGACGAGGTGAACCGCATCGCCTCCCACGCCCAATTCAACGGAATGAACCTTCTGACCGGACGCTTCGCCCGGTTTACCGGCGAAAACGTCGTTACAGCCAGCATGTGGCTGCACATCGGGGCAAACATGGACCAGCGCGAGCGGTTGTACATCGGTACGATGACCGCTCAAGGGTTGGGTTTGCAGAATCCCAACGGACCCCCGCACACGGCTACCTTCATATCGATCTCCTCTCCCGACCGTGCCAATATGACGATCGGGATGGTGGACGAAGCCCTGAAGCTGGTAAACAAGCAACGGGCCGATATGGGAGCGTACCAGAACCGTCTGGAGTACGCGATGAAGGGCCTGGCCGTGGGCGCCGAAAACCTGCAGGCTTCCGAGTCCCGTATCCGGGATACGGACATGGCCGAGCAGATGGTCAGCTTCGTGAAGAACCAGATCCTGGTCCAGTCTTCGATGGCCATGCTTGCCCAAGCCAACATCAAGCCGCAGACGGTACTCGAACTGTTGCGATAAGGCAGCTAAAAGAAAGCGCCTTTCTCCGGCGCAGGTACCAAAAGGGCCGTTCCCCTTTGCGGGACGGCCTTTTTTTCGTAGATCATGAGGAAGCGGACACTGCTCCTTGACAGCGTATCACGCTTCGGGTCACCATTTGCACGAATATCGGCAATGTTTCGAGTCCCTCGGGTTGTCAAAGATTTTTCCTCTTTTTTTTCTGAAGCCGGGTTTCAGTGCTACCTGGTCGGCGGCGCGGTGCGGGATATGCTCCTCGGGCGTAAGGTGCAGGATTTCGATATCGCAACGGATGCCCTGCCCGGGGACGTGATCAGAATTTTTCGCCGGGTCATCCCTACGGGAATCAAACACGGCACCGTGACGGTTCTGTTCAAAGGGACACGTTTTGAAGTTACCACCTTTCGTATCGACCGGGACTACCAGGACGGCCGCCGGCCCGATTCTGTGATCTTCACCCCGTCGATCGAAGAGGACCTCAAACGACGAGATTTCACGATCAACGCCATAGCTTACGATTTGCTTAGCCACCACCTTCTTGACCCCCACGACGGTCGAAGGGATTTGAAAGCGGGTATCATCAGGGCAATCGGCGATCCGCTACAGCGATTCCGGGAGGACGGCCTGCGACCCATCCGAGCCTGTCGATTTGCGGCCCAGTTTCGCTTCGAGATTGAAGACGATACTTTCGCCGGCATCTCCCGTAGCATCGATACTGTGAAAATGGTATCGGCTGAACGGATACGGGACGAACTGGTGAGGCTGCTGGAGGCGCAAATCCCTTCAGTGGGATTCTCCCTGCTCGACAGCTGTGGACTGCTGCGGCTTATCATCCCTGAACTCATCGCCTGTCAAAACGTGAAGCAGGGAGATCTTCACCAGTATGACGTGTATCATCACCTGCTGTACACCTGCGATGCTGCGCCCCGGTACAACCTGACGGTGCGCCTGGCAGCCCTGTTTCACGATCTGGGTAAGCCAGAAACCCTGCAAACCAGTCCTGACGGGGAGGTGAGCTTTTACCTGCACGAACAGCGATCGGCGGAGCTCGCCGAGAAGATCCTTCGCCGTCTACGGTTCTCGAATCCTATCATCAAACGGGTCGGCCATCTGGTGCGACAGCATATGTTCCACTACGAAGATCAGTGGACGGACGCGGCGGCACGGCGATTCGTTTCCAGAGTTGGAGAGCAGAATATACCGGATATCCTTTCCTTGCGCCGGGCGGATCAGCTCGCGATCGTTGGCAAGCGATTCGTCTCCGGTTCGCTGCTGGCTCTTGAGAAGCGCATCGAGGAGGTGCTGGCCAAGGATAAGGCTCTGTCCCTCAAGGATCTGGCGGTTAACGGAGATGACATAATCCGAGAGCTGCAGATACCCCGCGGTCCCAAAGTAGGGATCATTCTAAACGTCCTGCTGGAGAGCGTCCTCGATGACCCGAGACAAAACGATCGGGAAACTTTATTAAAAATTGCTGGAAAATTCTACGAAAGCCGGCTCGCTGATTAGCGCTGGCAGTTGAGGCTGACGCCTTGGTGCGCCTCGGCAGCCCAGGTAGGTCTATTGTCGGCGACCTTTTTGCCTCTCCACCAGTGCCTTGTAGGCGATTCCGGCGGCCTGTTGCTCCGCTTCTTTTTTGTTTTTTCCTGTACCGGGACCATAGGTCCGCTTCCCGATAGCGACTTCGATCCAGAAGGTTCGATTGTGATCCGGACCCTTTCGATGGACGATCCGGTAGCGGGGATAGCTCTTGAAACGCTTCTGCACGTATTCCTGAAGCAGAGTTTTGTAGTCCTTCCTATGACGATCCTCGAGAACTTTATCAATCTGAGGTATAATAAGATTGCGTATAAAGGTCCTGACTGCCTTGAATCCCGAATCCAGATAGTAGGCGCCGATAATAGCTTCCATGGCATCGGCAATCAAAGCCTTTTTTGACCGCCCTCCGGAGTACTCTTCTCCCTTGCCAATTAGGATAAAGTTGTCCAAGCGCAGGATTCTACCAAGTTCCGCCAGGCTTTCCTCGCTTACCACGTGGGATTTGATCTTTGCCATGTCTCCTTCAGTCTTGTCCGGTAGGGCAGTCACCAAATACTCGCTCACCACCAGTCCGAGAACAGAGTCGCCGAAAAACTCCAGTTTTTCGTTGTTGTCGACTCCATCAGCCTGCTCATTCGCGAAGGAACGATGAGAAAAAGCAAGGTTCAAGAGCGCAAGGCTCTTGAACCTTATTTGTGCATGTTTTTGAAAAAGCTGCAGCTCCTTTTTTCGTTCCCCGCTGGGAACAGGAGCTGTGAAGGGTAGATCCTTCAGGGATAATGTCACCTCTGTCAGGTTATTTTTTGTCCAGCTCAGATTTTATGAAATCGAGTGCGTCCCGTACCGTGTTGAACTCGTTCGCTTTCTCATCAGGAATGGTGATGCCAAGTTCCTCTTCAATGGCATACACGAGCTCGTAGGTATCCAGGCTATCCGCACCCAGATCTTGACGGAATGAAGAATCGAGAGTGATTTTTGATTCCTCAATTTCCAAACGATCGGCGATCAGCTTCTTCATTTTTTCGAATAGATCGTCAGCCATTTTTCTCCCTCCTCAATGGTGTTGGCTTAAGCCAGTTCTTCCGGCTCAAGTATTTGTTTCCCCCGGTAGAATCCGCACTTCGGACAGACTCTATGGAGTAGCACTCTGTTTCCGCAGTTGCTGCATTCAATCATCGTCGGGACACTCAAGCGCATCGTCTGCGCCTTGCGTTTTCTGGACCGAGTCTTCGAAATTTTGCCTTTTGGTACTGCCATGTAAATATACCTATATTTATTTTCAAGGGTGAAGTGAGTGAAAAATAACGCATTGGAAACGCTCTGTCAACCCTTCGCACCCGGCCTACTTATCCGGCTGTTTGACCCGAGCTAACAGTTTCTTCTTCACAACCGGTGGCACCATCTCCGAGATATCTCCGCCGAAGATGGCCACCTCCTTGATCCCAGAGGACCGGAGGACAAAATACTTCTGGTCCGTCGTCATGAACAGAGTCTCGATATTAGGGTTAAGAGCCCTGTTCATCATGGAAAGCTCGAATTCATAATCGAAATCAGAGAGCGCTCGCACCCCCCGAAGTATCACTTTGGCACCGATCTTCTCGGCGAAATCTACGATAAGGCCACGCCAGATCGTTACCTGCACGTTGGGAAACTCGGCGACCATTGTTGTAATCATCTCAAAACGCTCATCGGCGCTGAATAAGTACTTCTTCTGGGGATTGTCTGCAATCACTACTTCGAGCTGCTCGAATATCGCCGCAGCCCGATTCATGATATCGAAGTGGCCGTTCGTCGGCGGATCAAAGGAGCCCGGATATATCACTTTCATAGCCGATAGTGTAGTCATAATCATGGATCCAGGTCAATAAATGTGAAAGATTTTGACTGTAGAGGACGAAAATTATAAAATGGTGATACAGATGAAAATTCTGTTTCCCATCATTGCCTCGAGCGTTGTTCTATGCTCCTGTATGTTGTTTGCGCCTCCAGTGGAGGAGGAACCGCCGGAGCAACCCGTGCAGGCCGTCGAGGAAGCTGAAAGCAAACAGATCGAGCCGGAGCCACAACCCGAGGCAGAGGAGTTTGTCGTCACCGAAGAGGTCTATTCAAAGACCTTCGACGAAATCGAGGTGTTTATCCGCAATTTGAACGAAATCATTCGAAATGAGGATTACGATACCTGGCTGACGTTTCTGTCGGAAGATTACATAGAAAGGACCAGCGACCCGAAGTATTTGAAACAACAGTCCGAACAGCCCCTGCTGAAAAAGAGCAATGTACGCCTGAGCAGTCTGCGGGATTATTTCACCTATGTTGTAGTCCCAAGCAGGACCCAGGCGCAATTGGACGAAATCGAGTTTATCGATGAAAGTCAGGTTCGGGCCTTCGCAATGATAAAGAACACCAAGGCGCTTCTCTATTTACTTGTCCGTGAAAATGGCGACTGGAAAATAGGAGTGTGGTAGTATATATTAATAGGGAGTGGAGACGAGGATGAAGGGAAAAGCAATCTTAGCATTTGTAGTATTCGGCAGCATTGCAGTAGGATCCATGCTTGGTGCTCAGAGCACGGAACGTGAACTGACGGTGGAAGAGTTGTACCTTCGAGATATCGAATTCCAGATCTTAAGTGAGAAAGCCTTCTCGGACAGCCGGGAGATCAAGCTCGATGTTCTGGGCGAGATCGAAACCATGATCGAAGAGGGAGATATCGACGACCCCGATAAGGTAGAGTTCGTTCTCGAATACCTGGGTATGGAAGGAACAGCCCGGCGTATTCGGGAATCCGCCCGGTTGATCAATTATTATCCCGAAGTACGACGCCGTGCGGCGAACCTGCTCGGGCGCCTGGGGGGTGAAAAATCGAAGAACGCCCTGGTATCGATACTGCTGATTGACGATGAGCCGATGGTCAAGGCTGAAGCGGCCTATGCCCTCGGAATCATCGGCATGAATGACGGTAATGAGGTGGTCCGGGCTCTCCTGTATACGCTGGAGAACGAAGATCCACAGATGCCGGACAACAATCTGGCCTACGCTGTCTGTCTGGCTGTGGAAAAAATCGTCGAGGCAAACAACGGCGCTTTGGAAGGCTCGGCCTATACCGATTTGGCCCGGACACTGGTTCGGATTGCGCAGGGCAACTACATCAAGACGGTCAGACGCAAGGCGCTGCAAACCCTCGAGGTCTTGAAAGAATACCAGTAGTCTGAAGGGTTTCGGCGGCTACTGTCCTTCAGCCTGTAGGTCGTTTATCACCTCATCAAGCCATTGGTTCTCCGCTTCGAGGTGGATAATCCCTTTCCTGATAATTGCCTGCAGGAAAAAGTTGATCTCCTCCCGAATGGAAACAAGTGTGCGCTGGAAGGTTTCCTTTTGCATGATCGTTTTTTTCTGCTGCGACTTGAGATAGTTGAGCACTTTCTCTTTGGGGATCTTATCGAAAAACAAGAACTTCAGGGTGAACTCATCCTTGACACGGTAATTGGTGCGCAGTGGTTTCAACAACCACTCGTCGAGCCTCTTCTTCCCCTTCGCAGTAATGGAGTAGATGTTCTTCTCCGCAGCTTTTTTCCCCGGAGCGGTTTTTTTTGTAACCCAGCCGACTTCTGAAAGACGGCGCAAGGTGGGGTACAGCTGTCCATAAGAGACAGACCAGACATTACCAAGAGTGCCTTCAAACTGTTGTTTGATCTCGTATCCGTATTTAGGGCTTTCGGCGAGAAGTCCTAGAAGGGCGTATTTTAGAGACATAATAGCAACTCCCTGATTCTGAGCAGGTACGGGAGAAATTATATCCCGTAGCTACAGAGCTGGCAATGTCACAAATCGAGGTATACCGTCGTGATCTAATGGGAAAAGAGAAAGCCGGTTAACGGAGGGAGAGATCGACCGCCGGCTTCTGTCGCCATTCCGGCACCGGTTCGGTGTCTTCGTACTGAATGCGTTTACGTATTAAAAAACGCATGGGACCCGAGTTTTGTCTGAACTGCACGATTCCGAAGCTGCCTTTTCCGAGGTAGCATATCTTCTCGTTCTGCTGAACGGCGTGAACGCTGCGCAGCGTTTTGAGGATACAGTCAAAATGAGCCGGATCGCCGCTCTCTTTATGGGTAATCGCAGATGCAAGATCCCGCACGGCTTTCTGACAGAGCGGACACGGAGGAAAGTCGATCTCCGGCTTGTTCGGTCGCCGATTGCCTCTTCGCCTGTGTTTGGGCTTGGATTTGTTGTGCTGGCTCACAGCGATCAGTCCTCTCTGTGGATGTTCTGGGTCAGATCTTGGGCGATCTTGCTGATGGCAAGGGCGAGGTACTTCTCGTCATTGATTTTCTTCTTCAGCTCGGCGAGCCGCCTCGGGTCTGTTTTTTTCGCTATTCTAACCACGACGTTACCCGCTTCTCAGCCCGCAGCGCTGAAGGCGTTCTCATAATGAATGACCCTTGGAGTCTTTCGGGATACCAGAATCACATCAAAACAAATCCGCCGCTGCCCAAACTCCGGATGTGAATGTATGAAATACCGAGAGGTTTCATATATCCTCTGCTGCTTGCGCCGATCGATGGAGTACCCCAAATCTGCGGTATCCAGATAATCCCAGTTCTTTACTTCTACAAACACAATTCTATCGCCTTTTTCTACAACTATATCGATCTCACCTCGCCTGCTGCGGAAATTTCGTGCTACAACCTTGTATCCGCGCTCGCAGAGGAATCTCTCCGCTCTCTTCTCTCCTTCCCGACCCTTTTGCCAAGTACTCATTCCTCCCCTTCCCCAATCATCTTGGGGTCGATCGCTTTAACAATAAAGAGATTTTTTTTGCTCAGCAGATCAAGAATCTCTGTTCCTTCGATTTGGGTTCCAAACTCATCGATAAGAAGTTCCACCTTGGGACGTAGGGGAGCTTCGGCGTGGTTTTCACTCACCCGACCGATGCTCGAGTTGTTGAGCTGCACGATACTGCCAATCGGAAAGACTCCCATACTTTCAAGAAACGCCTTGAGAACCTGGGGGTCAAAATGCCGGCCATTGTCGCTAAGAACATTCTTCATGGCGGAATACCCGATCATCGAGTTTCTGTATGGGCGCTCGCTCACCATGGCCTCGTAGGCATCAGCCACCGTTACAATTCTGGCGAATAGGGTGATGTCCTCCCCCTTCAGGCTTCGAGGATATCCCCGGCCGTCCCAGTGTTCGTGGTGCTGTAAAGCCACCAGGGCGATTTCTTCCGGGTACTTCATTTCTTTGGAGATGATCTGGTAGCCCATCACTGGATGCGTCCGGATCTGCGTCAGCTCCTCGCTTGATAGCTTACCCTGTTTCTCCAGAATACCCTTTTCAACCTTCAGCATTCCCACGTCGTGCATCAGCGCTCCTGTTGCCAGCTGGAGCAGTCTATGAGATGCGAGTCTCATGGTGTTGCCGATCACGGCAGAAACAATCATACAGTTGACGGCGCTGACGGAAAGTCGCCTCTCCACCCACTCGCCGAGCAGTATCAACTGAATCATCTCATTCTTGCTTTGCCGCAGAACATCCAGCATCTCTTTGACCACAGAATCGATGGGTTCGTGGTTTAGATAGGTCCCGTCGACAATGTCCTGGAAGATGGCATCCACCTTCTCGACAGCACTCCGGTAGATTTTAAGATATTTCTCTTCCCTCGGAGGCAGCCAGGTAGGCGACTCCTTGAGCTTCGCCGCCGCCTCTGCCGCCGCCTCGACGATCTCGTTTCCTTCGGTGAAGACTTCTTCGATATCCCAACGACTCAGACGCTCTATATCCTTTTCTTTGATCGCCACCCCCGCAGGAACGAGGACATTATCACCTTCAATAAAGACCGGCTGGTCGAACTTCATTCCCGGATGCAAATTGCTCACCTTTATCGTTTTCATGCGTCCATCAACCTCTACGAACCGTCCTCATCAGCCAGATACCCTTCGTACGAATACCAGGATCTCGGCAACGATTCTGTAAAACTCCTCGGGAATCAGACTTCCGAGGGGAAGTTCGACCAGAGCGTCTGCCAACTCCGGCTGGTCTATGATCTGAATGCCCTGTTCCAGGGCGATCTCCTTGATCCGCTTCGCCAGCAAACCCTTACCCTTGGCAAGAACGATCGGAGCAGGAAGATCTTCTGTGTACTGTATAGCCGCCGCTTTTTCCATCGGACTTGAGTCAGTGTACCGTATCTACGTTACGATAGGAAAGCTCCTCCCAGGGCATTGTGAAGCCATCGAAGTTTTCGTCTTCACGTATAGTATCGTCAATTTTTACGCCGAGGTTTTGTAATTTTAGCTGTAAACCTTCCACTTCCGCCTTCACTTTGCGTCGCACCTCAAAGGGATCAGCGAAGATTGACAGTTCAAGTTCGTCCTCCGGGCTCTTTTGCAGCACGAAAGACCATTTGCTCCCCGCATCGGTTCGAGCCACTACGATCAGACGATCGGTCTGTTTTCGCCAGGGGTCGTAGCGCAGGCGCAGGCTGCCGTAGATACGGCCGGAGGATCCGTAGGTGTAGTCAAAGGGAACAATGACCCAGCTTGCCTCGGAACCCCGCAGATGGTTGAAAACCTGAAGGCTACTGCCCTCCGCACTTGCCGGCTCTTCAATCGCCGACCTCAGTTGCTGCATCAAGCTTTTCTGATCCGGGGGCATCCTCCGCTTCCTGCCCTCCTTTTTCCCCGACTCCTGTTCCCCGTATCCGAGCAGGGATAACAGCCGTACTAAAGATCGGGATCGTGGATCGATCCCCTTTTCAAGGATGAGAGCGATGATACGAGAGAACTTCTTAGGGTCGAGCTTCATCTTTTCCAACAGCCGGCGCACCTGATGCAGACGCTCAGGTTCCACCGCTAATCCGCTGCGCAGAAAACTGGTCAAGATCTGCTCCATAATCTTGTCCGGCTGCATCCCTTGACGGACAAGCAGATCTTGAATCGAGGTGGGCTGCTCCGCGGTCATTTTCAAGGTAATCCGGCCTTGTTCGATCGTCACCAGAGCTCGCAACCGCTGTCCCGGGGTCAGCTCTACCTTCGAGAATGCGGGGATCACCCGGCCGTGGATCCCCACGGCCCACTTATTCCCAGTAAGGTGTTTGATTACCTTTATGGAAACAAAATCGCCAGGTCGCAAGCGAAGCTCCGATCTGGCGATAAGGTCGAGCTTAATGTCAATAGGGGTTGGCAGCATCTCTCCCTACAATATCAGGTCTTTTTCTCTGTGCTCTCTTTTATCGGCTTCTTCTGAATCAGCTCGGCAACTTTCGCAGACTTCCCGACCCGATCGCGTATATAGTACAGTTTGGCTCTGCGCACCCTTCCTCTTCGGCTGATCTCGATATTCTGGATTCTCGGTGAGTTTATTGGAAAGGTTCTCTCAACTCCAACTCCATAGGAGATCTTCCGTACCTTGAATGTCCTGCGAATCCCGGAGCGTTTGATCGCGATACAGAGGCCTTCATACACCTGAACTCGTTCATTCTTTCCTTCGATAATCTTGTAATATACTTTCAACGTATCCCCGATTGAGAACTCAGGCAAATCAGTGCGAATCTGTTCGGCTTCGATTGCTCTTACCTTGTTCATCTTCTTCTCCTCTTCCCTGTATTTTCATTCAAAGGCTTATTGACTCTGCTCATCAATTTCGTGCCGCCATCAATTCGTCCCGAGTA
>CAZVHJ010000083.1:0-13991 GCA_964627715.1 uncultured Spirochaetaceae bacterium
CCTTGATGCGATAGTCCCCGGCGGTGCGGTACACCGTTGCGCAGGCCCCGCAGATCCCGCCGCGGCAGCCGCATCCCCGGATGAAGCGGTAGCCGGAGTACTCGAAGGCCTTGAGGATGGTAACGGTTTCGGGAACCAGGTATTCCTTACCCATGATGTAGATGGGGATCAGTTTCTTCACCCCCTCCTCGCCAGGCTCGGCTGCCTCTGAGGTCGTGGTCGGCTGCGACTTGTCCCCTTCAGTCACCGGATCTTTCACTCCGGTTTTTATCGGTTTCGCCATGGTTTGTACCCTTCCTCCGTTCGGATATCCTTCTCTCTAGATAATCTGCTCCACGAACTCCCGGATCTGTGCGTAGGTAAACACCGGGCCGTCATTGCAGACGTAGAGGGGGCCCACGTTGCAGCGCCCGCATTGTCCCAGTCCGCACTTCATCTTCATCTCCAGGGTGGTGATCACCGCTTCCGGATCGAAGCCCAACTTGTCCAGGGCCGCCAGGACGTAGCGGATCATGATCGGCGGCCCGCAGGTGATCACCGTTGTATTCTTGCGGCCGGGGTTGAGTCGCTCCAGCACCTCCGGGACAAACCCGACCTCTCCCTTCCAGTCTGCGCTCTCGCCGCCGGGATCCACAGTCAGCACGGTTTTCACGCCCTTGAGGGATTGCCACTGTTCCAGCTCTTCCTCTGAGTCGATACAACCATTCCATGAAGAATCGACTGTGTCTGATCAAGAAAGTCGCTCCACCTGTGCTAGGCTCATCACTCAGGTGTACGAAGTTGACCCCTTGACCTGCAGTCGATGCGGCTCGCCGATGCGAGCTGTCACGGGATTTGCTCGGCGCGACCAAGAATGAGCGGAAGAGTTGCCTCGATCGTCCCGTGGTTGCCAATTTCGGCGACTTGCCTGCCCAGCTCAGATTATAGGTCTTCCTATCACTTGAAATTGGGGGCGCAGGCGTTCATGATGAAATCGGCGTCGTGTTTTTTGCACAGGCCGACGATCTCACTCTGGTTGCCGGCATCCACCCGCTGCGGTACGAACCGCGCATCACCGGTTTTGGACGCGACCTCCTCTGCCCTACTGATGTTGTAGTCGCTGACCACCATGCCCTCGAGCCACTTCCCCTTCGAGTCGATTTGCCTGGCAAGCACGGCGATCGCCTCGCCCACAGCGCCTGAACCGACAAGCAGTACTTTCATGTTTCCTCCTGAGTATGGCTTGCGCCCCGCCTTGCTTCATTATCCACTAAAAAACCAACCGGCGTAATTTCACGACCCTGCGCGAAATTTGCTATCCTGATATCATGAAGCTTCGGGCTCTTGACCGGCTGTCGCAAATGGATTGTCGATCCTGACACCCCTGATGATCTGACCGGGACTCAGGTCTTCGATGTACAGGGCTTCTACGACATCCGATTTCACCCAGCCCCTTGATCTTTCCCTTCAGCTCCCAGAGTACTATGATGGACCGTAGGAGAGTCGCTTCTCAAAACTGGAAAGCTAAGGTCCATGGGCGTCACGAGGCTTCCATTAGTCACTGTGAATCGGAAATAGATTGGAAAAATCCCTATCGTCAAACTGAGGGATCGTGGCACAAGGGGGGATTTGCATCTTCATACCGTATCGAGCAGAGACAGGGAACTTCCCGAAGATGTTCTTCTCCTTCATTTCGAGTCGACGGATTATCGCTTCGTCGCCATAACGGACCACAACCTCGTCAGTGCCAGCGTTCATCCTCGATCTAACCTGGTGGTTTTTGAAGGACTTGAAGCGGACTTCAACTACCGCTTTCACACGAACGTCATCCATTTCGAAAAAGAGAGGATTCGCTACCATTCAAACTGGGATCACCGAACCCTCGTGAAGAAGAATGCCGACAGCGGCTGTCTTGTAATTCTCAACCATCCCAAATGGGGACCTTCGGGTCACTATTCGGTCGACTATTTGCAGCGTGCCAATTACTATGACGGCATCAAAATCTACAATGTCGGAACCGAGGATGATCCCGGATCACCCCTGGCAACGGATATATGGGACCGGCTGTTGAGCTCGGGGAAACGGGTGCTGGGTTTCGCCAATCAGGATGTACACAAATTGAGTCACTTGAAGGGCTGCGGAAATTTTGTCCGGGCGGCAACCGGAGCACCGAATGATATCTTTCGTGCTTTAAAACGTGGTAACTTCTACTATTATTACGGGGTAGAAATCGTCGAGTTGAGCAGAGACAGCCAAACCATTCGGGTGGATACAAGGAACGCGATCAGTATTCGCTTTATTGGTTGGAACGGGCGAGTCATAACGGAGGTGTTCGGCAAGAGCGCAGAGCTGCAATTAAGCGCGGACAAGCTCTATTCCTACGTGCGGATAGAATGTCTGGGTCGAGATGGGCGAAAATCTTGGACCCAGCCTTTTTTTTCGTGAGTAATAGTGGGTAAATGGGGAATAAGATGCAGTTGATTACCATAATATGAACGTTCATATGAGATTAATGCTATTTATACCCTAAATTTACCCATTTTAGCTCAAATTTAACGCAAAATTTTCGAAATTTCCTTTGACATCTATTAGAAAATAGCTTAAAATATGAACGTTCATATTATGAAAGTAACGATCAAGGAAATTGCAAAGCAAACCGGTTACTCTATCAATACTGTTTCCAGGGCGCTCCAAGACAAACCCGATGTCAAGCCGAGCACGAAAGATCTCATCAGGGCAGCAGCCCGGGAACTCGGCTATATTCCAAATACGTTGGCAGGAAGCCTGCGTTCCAGGAAGACGAATACAATCGGGGTAGTTTCCGCTGATTCATCGAATCCCTATTTCGCCGAGGTGATAATGGGAATCGAAGACGGTGCCCGACGCCATGGCTTTCACATCTTGCTGATCAACACGGAGGAGGAGGTAAAGCAGCAGCGGGAAGCGCTGGAGGTGCTCCTCAGTCGACAAGTCGATGGTTTGCTTGTCATGCCGGCCCCGGAAACGGAGGCACAGGAGCTTGCTCAGCTTCCCAAACCCTTCATCCTTGTCGGCCGCTGGCTGCCCGGATTGAAGGATCATTCAGTAATGACCGATGACGGTGCAGCTTCCCAGAGGGTTGTAGAGTACCTCTTAAAGAAACAGCACACAGACATTCTCTTTCTGACCGGCCCCCCTTCCATCAGCAGCTCAATCGACCGGATCGAAGGTTCCAAGCGGGTATTAAAAGCTATCGGTTTGGATATCGAACGAGAGCTGATGGTAGAAACCGATGGGCACCTGTACGGGGGATACATGGCGATAAGCAAGGTCTTGCAGAAAAGCACGCATTTCACTGCGATCGTTGCCTTTAACGATCTGGTCGCCATCGGGGCCATGCGTGCGCTCAAAGAGCATGGCATCAAGATCCCGTCGGAGGTTGAGATCATAGGCTACGACAACCTGAATGTATCCCAGTTCACCTACTACAGCCTGAGCACAGTGGATATCCCGAAGCACAAGCTCGGCGTCGTTTCCGTAGAGGAGTTGTTGAAACATATCCGGGATCCGGAGATTCCCTACAGGCAGGTTCTGTTGGAGTCCCGGCTTGTGCTCCGGGAGACCACGAGTGAAGCAAACTACCCCGTTGGGGTATAGATAAAATCTCTGCAAGGAGGATTGAAATGAAAAAGCTGGCAATGCTGAGTGTGGTATTGCTCGCGGTTTCTGCGTTGGCACTTGCCACGGGTGCGCAGGAATCTAAGGAAGAAGGACCGATCCACATAAATTTCTGGTCCCTCTTCACCGGCGGCGACGGTGAGTTCTTCGATGCCATGGTTCAGGAGTTCAATCGAACCAATCCGGACATCGTGATGCAGACCGATACTGTCAAGCATACGGACTACTACACCAAGCTGATCACGGCCTTGACCGCCAAGACCGCACCGGATGTCGTCGTGGTGCACCGAAATCGTCTGTTCGAGTACGTTCCCAAGGGTGTCTTATACGAGATGGATCCTTTCTTGAAGCAGCTGAATGCGGATCTCAACGATTTCTATCCAGCAACGCTGGAGCCCTGCAAGTTCGATGGAAAGATCTACAGCCTGCCTTTGGATGTGCACCCTTTGATCATGTACTACAACAAGGATCTGGCCGCACAGGCCGGTTTGGGTACGATTCCCGAAGCCCGGGATGACTTTGTGGCCGCGGCGCAGAAGATCCAAAATGCCACCGGCGCGGTCGGGGTAGCGGCGGACAACACCACGGCCAAGTACAAGGCCTATACGTTGACCAGGATGTTCATGTCGCTGTTGGAGCAGCAGGACGGCTCGCTTCTGACGAGGGATGTGAAAAGAGCCAACTTCAATAATGCCAAGGGTGAAGAGGCGCTGAATTGCCTGATCGCTATGGTCCAGGATTACAAGATCACCCCAAGCGGTTACGACTATGATTCTTCTGTGGCCGATTTCAAGCTGGGGAATGCCGGAATCCATATCAACGGGGTGTGGGCTACCGGACTATTTGAACAACAGCAGGGATTGAACTTCGGGACCGGCCAGTTCCCGGCCATATTCGGCAAACACGCCGCCTGGTCCGGTTCTCATACCCTGGCTCTGGCTGTTCAGAAGGAGAAGAACGAGGAGCGGCTGATGGCTGCCACGGAATTTATTCTCTGGATGACCGCCCATGGAGAGCTGTGGGCCAAAGCCGGCCACATCCCGACCCGCAAGTCCGTGACCCAAAAGGCGGAGTTCAAGGCCCTTCCCCACAGGAAGGACTACGCCGATGCCGCCGCCTATTCTTTCCCTGCGCCCAGGAGCGCACAGTGGGGCCAGGTCTATGCAGACATGTCGGACATGTTGGAGTTCGCCGTAGCCAAGGATCAGAATATCAAAGAAGCCCTAGCCGAAATGGAGAAAAAGGTCAACGATATTCTGAGCGCCCAATAGCTGCCAAATCAAGGTTAGAGGCTGGGGCATTGTTGTTGCTGTTCAGCCTCTGACCTGTATAATAAGTGATCCAGTATGTACACCAGGAGACAAAACCTACAGCATGGACTGCTTTTCTCTCTGCCTTTTCTCCTGGTGTATGTATGGTTCCTGATATTCCCGATAATCTTCGGTTTTATCATCAGCTTTCACAGATGGGATATTCTATCCGAACGCGTATTTGTCGGATTCCGTAATTATTTACGGCTCTTTCAGGACGAAAAATTCTTCACGTCTCTGTGGCATACGATCGAGTTCGTTTTGCTGACAACCCCGACGATCATTGTTGTCGGTTTTCTCATGGCCCTCATCGTCACCTCCAGGTTCCCGCTGCGTAAGACGGCGGAGAACTTTTTCTTTCTTCCCTACATATTCTCCATAACCGTGGTTGCTTCTTTGTGGGCCTGGTTGTTCCAGAAGAACTACGGGCTGTTCAATCAGCTCTGGTCCCTGCTTGGGGGCGAACTCATAGGCTGGCTTACAGACGAGAGGTTTGCCATGAAATCCATCGCCCTGGCGACTCTCTGGTGGACAGCCGGGTTCAACATGGTTCTGTTCTCTGCCGGGATCAAGCAGATCCCCGATGCCTTGCATGAATCGGCTTATATCGACGGGGCGAACAAGGTGCAGGTCCTGTTTCGAATTACCATCCCGCTGTTGCGTCCCACCATCATCCTCGTCTTCGTTCTTCAGGTCATCGCCTCCTTCAAAGTCTTTGGACAGGTGTACGTGATGACCGGTGGTGGGCCCTACGGTTCCACCCGGGTACTGATCCAGTACATCTATGAGTCGGGATTCAGCTATTACACAATGGGCTACGCTTCGGCTATGGCCTATGTCCTGTTCATAATTATTTTGCTGGTTTCCTTGGTTCAGTTTCGGGTATTGTCGGGGAAGGGGAAGTGAAAAAGATCCTGCTCCACTTCTTCATTACCTTGATTATCGTGGCGTGGGTCTTTCCTGTATTCTGGCTCATCGTCACTTCCTTGAAACTCGAACAGGATGTCGTCACCAGGACGCTGACAATTTTCAACAAGCCCCCCACAATCGAGAATTACATCGATGCGCTCAGCAGCACCCGAATCGGCAACTGGATGCTCAATTCCATTATCGTTTCCCTGGCAACGATGATCTTCACCGTTTTGGTGGACGCCACAATTGCCTATGCATTGGCCCGGATCCGCTTCCCGGGTCGAAATGTGATCTTTTGGGTTGTCCTGTCGGGAATGATGGTTCCTTTCCAGGTTTTGGTCATCCCTCTCTACCTTCATTTCAATGCTCTTGGGTTGATCAACACCCTGACGGCCATGATTCTGCCGCGTCTAGCCCTGCCGATCGGCGTGTTCATTCTAAAACAGTTCTTCGAAGGCATTCCGTATGAGCTGGAAGAGGCCGCGGTAATCGATGGTGCCGGACGATTTATTCAATTCTGGAGTATAATCCTGCCCCTTGGTAAAGCCGCTCTGGTCACCGTCTTGATCCTTTCATTCATCCAGGCCTGGAACGACTTTCTGTGGCCTTTGATCGTAGCTTCAGAAACCGTCAAATATACAATCACCGTGGGTATTGCCAATTTCCAGGGAGTGTACGGCACGGAGTACTCTCTGATCATGGCCGGAGCGGTGATTGCTTCCCTCCCCCAGATCATTGCCTTCCTGGTATTTCGGGAACATATCGTTAAAGGCATCGCAATGACCGGCCTCAAAGGGTGAGTACTTGGAATCACGATATCTAGTAGATCCCTTCATCTATGTCGAACATCCCCGCCCCGACTGGGCTCGGAGGCAGTGGACTTCCCTGGATGGGGAGTGGCTGTTGGAGCACAGGGGCCATCGTAACGATATTGTGGTTCCTTTTCCTGTCGGAAGCACCGCGTCGCGGGTTCCCTGGCCTCCAAACGGATCTTTTGTCTATCGAAAACGCTTCGCTCTAAGCAGGAAAGCCGGGAGACGCTATTTCCTCCACATAGGTGCCTGCGACTATCGGGCGGAGGTAGCCCTCAACGGCAAACATCTCGGAATCCATTCGGGGGGGTATACCTCTTTTTCATATGAGATTACCGAACTCGTTCAGGAGACGGACAATGAGGTGGTGATTCGGGTGGTCGATTCCCGTAAAAAATTTCAAATCCGAGGCAAACAAACCTACAAACACAAACCCTTCTCCGTTTGGTACAGCGGGATTGCCGGACTTTGGCAATCTGTTTGGATCGAAGAGACCGGTCAACTCTATATTCGATCCTGTCGAATAACCCCGGGTTTTCAGGAACGAGTGCTTCGCTTTTCCTTTCAGATAGCAGGGGCTTCAGCGTTGAATTCTGCCGGGGAGCGCGAAGCAGCGGTCAAGCTGGAGGCAAATATCCGCAGTGAAAAGGGAGCGGAATATTCCTTCGAATTGGTCGATAAGCCAACCGAAGGGGTTGTAAAAAAAATCCTGCCGTTTGCGGAAATCGAGTTGCAGCCGTGGAGCCCCGATGATCCGGCTTTATATGCCGTGACCTACACCTTGCGAGATGAGTCAGGCAAGATTCTGGACACAGTGGAGAGTTACTTCGGAGTGCGGCAGATCACCTGGAACCGCAGCGGCCTATTCATCAACGGAAAATCAATCTACCTCAGATTCGTGTTGGTACAAGGGTACTACCCGGAGGGTATTTATACACCGCTGCACTACGAGGTCATGGAACAGGATATTCGCCGGGTGTTGGATTCGGGGTACAACGGCATACGAATCCATCAAAAGATCGAAGATCCCTACTTCCACTACCTCTGCGATCGCCATGGTTTGCTCACATCGTACGAAATTCCTTCGTTTTACAGCTACAGGAAAGCAGTAGAGACACAGTTTCTGCAGGAGCTAAGGGAGGTGTACGAACGGGACGGGCAGCACCCGTCTGGTATCTTCTGGGTTCTGTTCAACGAATCCTGGGGCATGCACAATATGTTTTCAAAGCGAAGCCGTGCTAGGACTTTCTTGTTGGACATGGTGGCTTTCCTTAAAAACCTTGACGGAACCCGCCCGGTGATCGACAACAGCGGCTGGGAGCACGTGCGCACCGACATCGTCGATGTTCATCACTATTTGAGATCTGCGGAAAAGGCTCGGGCCTTCTATCGAAAGCTTGGGGCTCGGGATCATAAAATACTCTACCGTTTTTCGATTCTAGGTGTGAAATTCTTCTATCTATTCAAGCAAATCGGCCACAAAACCCGCACCGTTTTCTTGACGAACAATGGCCATGAGGGAGCTCCCTGGTTGGTGTCAGAGTATGGCGGGTTTGGTTGGTACTTCACCGACTCCGATAAGTCCCAGTTGGAGCTGATTCGGGAGTACACCCGAGATATCGTTGAAGGCGACATTTTCTGCGGCTATTGTTATACCCAACTCTACGATGTAGGGGAGGAAACCAACGGACTGTTCACCTTCGACCGGATCCCTAAACTGTCCGTGGAGGCACTTCGTGCAGTCAACGCATATGGAAAAAGGCGGCAGCAGACAAAAAAGGGGCGTCGCGGGAAGGACCGTGAAGCTACCAGGCGTCAGGACGGTCGATGCAAACGATCAGATGAGCAGATTTAGAGATAAGCCAAATATCATATTTGTCCTGTTTGATGATCTCGGTTATTCCGACTTGGCATGCTATGGAGGTGAGTAGAAGACCCCGAATATCGACGACCTCGCCCTGCAGGGCGTCCGGTTCGAGGGGATGTACAACTCCGCCCGTTGCTGCCCCAGCCGTGCTTCCCTGATGACCGGCCTCTATCCGCCACAGACGGGGATCGCGGACTTCATAAGCCGGGACCCGATCCCCAAAACTCGAACGAGATTCCATGTTTCTCGATGTTCTCTGAGTTCTTGTTGGAATCCCATTCGAAAATCACAGTTAAAGTATACTATTATGTATGTACATTGTCAATACCGTAAATAAGGCGAAAACAATCTATATTCCCAGGAAACAGGTTTTCCGCAAAAGTACCCCGGCCTTATGCAACATGACGGTTGAAAGAGCGCCTCGATTTCGAGTGTAAACCAATCTCTTTAAACTTTAACCAGTTTTTGATTGAAGACCTTTTCGACTCTTATAATCGTCCTCAATGTTGGATTAGTTTTCGATGGACTCTCAATTCTTTGATAGGTCTGATACTTTATTCCAAGCTTCTTGGCAACATCAGATTGAGACAGTCCCAAAGCTTCCCGCTGTTTTCGTAACCAAATGGCAAATGCTACCGGAGTTTCAGGCTCAATATAAATCACTTCATCGCCCTTGAGTTTTGACGGATCCGGGAGCCTCATCTTTCTCGCATCTACGGACTGGAGATAACCGGTCAATGCTTCTTTCGCCATAGACGTAGCTTCATCAATCGTTTCCCCATATGTCAAACAGCCAGGAAGATCTGGAAATCGAACGTTGTAGACTTTTTCCTCTTCGTCGTATTCGAAAAGGGCTGGATAGGTGATCATTTCAATCCTGCCTCCTTCAAAATCCTATTTAGCGGTCCTTTCGGAATATCTTTATTCCTGTGAACAGGTACAGTGAGTGTTTTTTCCTGCTTCTATTATGTGATGTGAACCAGTAATTCTATCAAGTTGCCATCCATGCTTTCTTAATAACTTGATCAGCTCATGTCCTGTCACCATGCAAATATACAGTATCTATGCTGTATATGCAACAGTCCCAAAGAAGACTCTTTTCAGATTCATTGAGTATTGGCAAACCCGCACCCATTGTGGGATATCGACTGCCGGTTTGCCGGAAGAGCGCCGGCATAGCCAATACAGCTCGCTGCGAATTGGCCTGATCCGATAGTTCAACAACACAATCAGAAACAAAAAACCAGCTCAGATTAAACATGGACGTTTAATCTGAGCTGGCAACCTGGACTGTGGACATCGTGTCCACAGTCCAGGAAGGAGCGGGGAAAAAAGGAATCTGATCTTCCCGTGTAATGACAACGGTTCGTAAGATCCTACTCCGCTTGATGATCGGCCGTTGAGGCCCAGCCAGGACGGAGCGCCATTGCGACGCTCAGCCGATCCCGACCGGGGCTGGAATAGAGCTTCGTGTAATGGTCAATCTGTCCCCTTCGTCTTGGCTCCGGGGGATTAGCATGTCCCCGCATCTTTGCTTGGGCTTCCAAAGAGTCGTGTTTCTCGCTTGGAGTACTCGGTGTAGTAGCCAGGAGGCACGGCTGTCACCGGATTGGCTCTACGGCGGCCGAGGATAAGCGGACGAGTTGCCTCAATCGTCCCGTGGCTGGGGATTTCGGCGGCTTGCCTGTCCGACTAAGATTATAGGTTTTCCCTATCACTTATTCAGGGTGTACACAACGGCTTGCGCAAAAGACATGACTTGTCCTGTGGACCACTCTTCCGGATAGTCTTGCTCGTATTCACTGAAAGCTTTTTCTAATTCCTTCTCATTTTTCCCGGCACCGGCAACAGTGTTTCCTTCAGCAACACGGCGCAGCGCTTGGCACGCTCCCAGTATACGAGCCGCCTGCTCATGATGTCCGGCAGCCCGCGCCGCCATTCCCAATCTGAAGAGCATAAATTCGGTATTGCCTCTGTCCCCTAGACCCTGGAATAGCGATAGACCTTGCTTCAAATATCTGCTGGCGCTGGAGAAATCTCCAAGATGGGACATCGTAGTTCCTAGGCCTTCCAAGGTCCAGGCGGTCATCCACTTGTCTTTTAGCTTTTGGAAACCTCTGAGGGCTTCTTCGTATCTAGGTCGCGCTTCGATGTACTTTTTCGTTGCTCGAAACAGATCTCCCAGTCCGTTCAGTCCGTGAGATACACCCCACAAATTCCCCAGTCTGCGGGAAATTTCCACCGCCTCTTCAAGTTCTGCTTTAGGCGAATACCCTTCAAAAATCCCGCCGGTGGTAGCAAAAGCCCAAATCAGAGCGAGTGAGATCTGCAGCGGGTCCCCGACTTCCCGGGCGATCTCGACCGCCTGAGCACAGTAGCGGTCTCCTACGGATCGGTCTCCCAACCACCGTTCTACCACTCCCAGGTCCGAAAGCATGGCCCCTTCCCCCGCGCGATCACCGTGATCGCGAAACAGCTGCAAACTCTGATGATACAGTTCACGAGCCTTCGACCATTCACCCTGAATGAACAGCATCCAGCCAAGAGCGTTCAGTGCTTTGGCCCGAAGTACCGGATATTTCGTAGAGGCAGACGTATTAAGTACTTGCTCCAACCAACGTTGACCATCGCTGAAATGCCCGTATCTGTACCAGAACCACTTCAGAGAAATCGCCAGTTGGAGCGCTCTCCTGAGCTGTCTCCTATTCAGAAACCAGGACAACGCCGTGTGCAGGTTGCTGTTTTCCCGCTCCAAGTTGTCGAGCCAGCTCAGCTGATCGGAACCGTGCAGTTCAGGCTCCGCTTCCAAAGCCAGGCTCAGGAAATAGTTAGCGTGACACTTTTGTACTTCCGCGGCTTCGACACTTTCCCTCAAGCGGGCCCGGGCATACTCCCTGATGGTCTCGAGCATTGAGAAACGGCTCTCCCCGTCTACGATTTCCTGTCTGACGAGGCTTTTGTCGACCAGAGAAGCCAGGGTATCGAGAAGGTTGGGCTCACTACCCGGATCCATAGTTCCGCAGACCTGCTCAACCGCCTGGAAGCTGCATCCCGCGGAAAACACTGAAAGGCAAGTGAACAACCTCTTCTCATGCTCTTCGAGCAGGTCATAACTCCAGGCTATCGCTGCGCCAAGGGTCTGATGCCGCACCGGTCGGGTGTTCGAACATTCTCTTAGAATTCCAAATCTGTCCGTGAGCTTTTGCACCAAGTCGTGGGAAGAGAGTATGTTCAACCGAGAAGCGGCAAGCTCAATCGCCAGAGGCAAGCCGTCGAGCTGTCGGCAAATCTCGACGACGGTTGTAGCGTTTCTGTCTGTAAGAGAAAAATTGGGATTAACAGCAACGGCCCGTTGAGCAAACAGACGCACCGCTTCTACCTTAGTTAGTGATTGCACATCTCGATCATCCCCGACCTTCGGGATTTTCAATGGAGGAATCTGCAGTTCCAGCTCGCCCTTGATGTGCAGGCGTTCACGGCTGGTAACCAGTACTTTCAGACCTGGATTGGTGGATACCAGGTCTGCAACCTGGCTCGCAGCGCGACAAAGGTGCTCAAAATTATCCAGCAGTAGGAGCACCCGTCTGTTTCTCAGGTAGCCTCTAACGACGTCGAGCAAATTACTCCCGTGACCAATCGGCTCTCGTACTTCCAACACCCTGGCGACAACTGGAATCAACTCTGCCGGTGTCCGTGCCCTGAGGATGTCTACAAAAAAAACTCCATGTTCGAATCTATCGACCAGTCGAGTAGCCGCTTCCACTGCCAATCTTGTCTTGCCTGTACCACCGGCACCGGTCAATGTTAGGATTCGTACTTCCTCCTTGTTCAAAATATCGATCAATCTTGACAATTCCGTTTCCCGGCCAACGAAAGACAGCGGCTCTACGGGGAGGTTGTTGCGATGATCTTCCAGGGGGGATCTCCTACTTCGAGCATATCGATTGGAACGAATTGCTTCCGCAAGTTCCTTTGTCTCCTCCTCCGGATCTTCTCCCAACTCCTTTTCCAAGATCGACCTGCACTGCTCGTACTGCCGCAGCGCCAGGGTACGATGTCCAGCAGCCGCATACATTCGGATGAGCTCTCGATGCACTGCTTCCTCAAGGGGATCCAAAGTGAGCCTGTTTCGCCCGTAATTTATGGCTGTCTCGAAATCTCCCTGCTTCTCGAGCAGCATCACCAGCTGCTGAAGTACGGATGCGTAATCTCTTCGCAAGCCCTCTTGCTCTAGGAACTGCCATTCGTCGAATCTGGCACTGTCGCTGAGATAAAAGCCGGAAAGAAAATCACCCCCGTAAAGGCGAGCCGCGGCGTTGAGCATATCTATTCGTTCCTGGAGCGGTGTGGTCCCAGGACATCCCCGCTCGCTCGCTATCAAATTGCGGAACTCATGAACGTCGACCCATAGGTCATCGTCCACATTGAGATAAATTATCGAACCGTCAGTTTCAAGCCGGTTATTCCCAATACTCTTCTTGAGAATTGAAAGGGTGTTTCTGAAGTCCGCCCGTGCCCGCGAGCGGGACTGTTTGGGAAATAAAAGATCTATTAGCACTTCCCGGTTGTGAGCTTTGGCTGTAACAGCCAGATATATCAGGAGAGCGGCAACCTTACGCCGCGGAATCGAGATGGCAGCCTCGTCGAGCTGAAATCGAGGTGGTCCTAGAAGATACAGTACCAACCTGGACATTCGATCATCCCTGATCAAGTGGGAAAATAAGATGAGATGACGACCTACTGCAGTAACGAGATGGGTGCTTTTTTATTGCGAAACTAATGACCGCCCACCATCTTCTATTCTCTATTGTATATGGAAAATTGGAATGTTGAAAAGAAGAAAAATACTGGAATTGCTATCGATTAACCTCAGCGTCTCTTGGCAATAAGTGCCAGAGCGTCCCATTGGTAGGTCGCGTTACCTTTTCCATCGTTTGCTACAGTCAGCTCGATACTGTGCCTACCTCTATTGAGCGTACCGAGCTTCAGATTGCACACGCCAACGCGAAAGCCTTCGCCGCTTCCAAGCATCGTGTTCGTCACAAAGTACGTTCTTTTCCGATCGACTTTCACCACTGTTGTCTCGTTGCCCCCTCTGGCCAAGCGCAATATGAAATTGTTGTAGGTTTCATCCAGCCTGAAAATGATAGTGATGCGTTCCACACCGCCGTCATCATATCCGGTATACCCTGCTCGGTTGAGATACGCTGGGAAAGCTTCAGTTGAACAATCAACCCCAATCCGACAACGATATTCGGTAATTCCCATTAATCCAGTACGGCAGAATTCACGATCGCTCTTGTCCTCCTGTCCAAACTCGAAAACTATCTTCCCAACCGGACGGCTGGTATCAGAATCAATCTCTGCTTCTTCCGGATGTTTAGTAACACAGCCTGTAAGTGTGGAAGCCCTCGCTGCTCTTGCCAAAAGTTGAGAATTTACCCAGATTGTTGT
>CAZVHJ010000084.1:0-13806 GCA_964627715.1 uncultured Spirochaetaceae bacterium
TACTGTAGTGAATGGGAAACTCCCTTGCGCGGTATTCTCGCTGGCATGGATTCCGAGAAGCCAAAGAAGGCAGATCCGCCCAGCCAGTTTGAGTTGATGCAGCAGCATAGTGATCTGTTGCATGGGAAGCTGAAGAAATAAAGCCGGTAGGTTCCGGCTTTCCTCCTGCGGCTGGGAAGCCTGATCCTTCACGATTTGTCAACAGCAGGATCGGGGGAAAAGCTGACTGCGTTGGCATCTCGCAGGCTCTTTATGATTTTCGGCGGAAAGGTGCCCGTCCCCTGGCCGGGGACTTCGGGCGTCGTGTCCCAGCCGGCGGCTCGGAAAACAGGCTCAACCCCGGCGGTACATTTCTCCTTCGCGCATCTGCCGGGGATTTTATAGCGGAAGGTTGACATGCCGTACAAAGCGCAGAGACCATGTAAACATCATGGCTGCCCAAACCTGATGCACGAACGATATTGTGAACTCCATGCTGGTGAGACACATATCTCTGATCGGTATCGGTCCACTGCGGCCAAGCGAGGATACGGACATAAATGGCGGATCGAAAGCAAGAAGTTTTTACTTGAGCATCCCTACTGTGAATGTGATGCGTGCAGGATCTTAGGGAGAAAGCTGAAGTCTGAGGTAGTCGATCATGTTGTCCTGCACCGCGGAGATCCGAAACTGTTCTGGGACAGGAGCAATTGGCAGGCGATGGTAAGGAGTTGTCACATTCGAAAAACAGTGAAGGAAAACGGGGGGTTCGGAAACAAAAGAGCTGCCCTCGGTGATAATCCGGAATTGCTATGTTCTCATTGGATCAGTGGCCGGAGGACAGCTTGTGACGGTCAATGATGAATATCGGCGAATATGTACATAGAAATAAGACCCCCCCTTAAAAAGAATAAGCCCCCGCATAGACTGTGTGCCAACACACGCTTTTGAGATGCCAGAAAAGACGTAAGGGCTATAAAAAATGAAAGGTGGCAGAAATGACCTACTTCCGCCCCCGGATCCGCCTGAAAGTCCTTCTGAGTACGCTTCCGAGGTCTGGCGGCGAGTAGTATGGCGGCACGTCAACCGGATCTCCGCCGGGCGCCTCGAGGCCTTGCGATTGGCCTTCGAGTTGCTTGATGACTATTTGAGTTTGCGGGAAACCATCGGAGCGGAAGGCTTTACCGTCGAGAGCAAACGCTCGGATTTGCAGCACCGTCACCCGCTGCTGGATTCCTATTTCCGGATCCAAAAGGAGCTGCGGAAGGCGTGGCGGAATCTTCATCTTGATTTCAACATCGACATAGATGGCCGTAGCAACTGGTGACCTTCGTGATTTTTACGCACGTCCGCAAACTTCAGATCGAGGGACTATCGCCAGATGCCATTTTGACATGAGAATCACTTCTGAGTAATGCCACAAGGCCTAAAAATTCATGTTTTCCTTGTACTGAATTTAAATGATAGAGCAACGAGCTATATATTTTTATATGAGGGTTTAGGGCACGACGCAGCAGTGTGGAGCAGGGTAGCCTTAGCAATTACCTAATCGAAGTATTTAGAATGCTGCGAAGGAGGATTGCTATGGCAAGAAAAGTGCTCTACAAAACCGATATTATTAATACCGCCCTGGTCATTATTGGATGGGCTGCTTTCATACTTAGTATGCCAATCGGACGATTAAATCCGATATTGTCAGTTTGTTTAATGGTGATTGCCAGGGTCCTGCCCTAAGCCCTTATATCTATTTAGACAAGTTCCCGTAAGCGGTGTTATAAAGGGCAAACCACATGGTAGTATATCCCTGGCTGCCAGCCCGATCGATTTCCGAACTTTTCTTCAAATTTTCCAGGGGTGGAACATTGACGCGGTGATCGAGAATCAGCCCTGGGAGGTCATGATCGAGTCCAAGGCTGTCCTGGACGAATTCGGATAGGATTCGGACCTAATCAGATAAATAGGAAAGAATGAAGCATCTGGAGTCGTACAGGAGATCGGCAATAATTCCTGGTGTCTGAAACGGGAACATAGCTTATGCGAGCTAATTCTGGTTGGTCATCGTCACGATTCAAAACCCGTTCCCTGAAAATCTACGCCCGCTGCTTTGCGTTTCTTCACCCCTCCTGGAGGCTTGTTGTTCTCAGCTACACCTTCTTTTTCATCATCAGCGGTCTGACCCTGCTGACTCCTCAGTTCATCCGCTGGGTCGTCGACCACGGCATCGAGACCGGCAATCTTCGCATCATTACCTACTCGGTGCTGGTGCTCATCGGAGTCGCTCTTATCAAGGGCGTACTCACCTTCGTTGAAGGCCGGTCGTTGGAAATCGTCTCTCAGGGAGTGGCCTATTCGATACGAAAAGCAATCCACGCCAAGCTGGCGGCCCTCTCCTTTTCCTACCACGACAAAACGGAAACCGGAGAGCTTCTCTCCCGGACGATTCAGGATGTGGAGAGAATACGCTTCCTCACCGGCCGGGCGCTCCAGCGGATGATGGAAGGGATCGTTCTTTCATTGGGTACGGCTGTCATTCTCTTCTCAATGAACCCTCAGTTGGCCCTCTTGGCCTTGATCAGCACCCCCTTTGCCGTCGCTGTAGCCTTTTCCTTTGGAAAACGCTTCCGTCCTCTTTCGCTGAGGATACAGCAGCAGCTAGCTGTCATCACCACCAGGATCGAGCAAAATCTCCGGGGCGCACGGGTCGTAAAGGCCTTTGCCCAGGAGGAGGAGGAAATAAGAAAGTTCGACTTGGAAAACAGCAAGTGGTTCCGGCTGTCCAGGCGTGCGGTTCGCCTGCGATCGTTCAATATCCCGATCATGCAGATGATCGCCAGCATCGGTGTGATTTTTGTCATCTGGTTCGGAGGCCGTCTGGTCATTCAGGGACAGCTTACCCTGGGCGAGATGGTCGCCTTTACCGCCTACCTGTCTCAACTCACCCTGCCGATCAGGCGCCTCGGAATGGTTATCGCCGTGCTGGCACGGGCCGCTTCTGCCGGCCAGAGGATCTTTGAAATTCTCGACGCGCGCTCCGAGGTAGTCGAGCGTCCCGGTGCCGGGGAATTGAAAGGGATTCGGGGAAAGGTGAGCTTCGAACAGGTCTCCTTTTCCTACTTTCATCAGCTTCCCGTGCTCTCGGGAATCAGTTTCGACGCGGAGCCAGGGCAGTTGGTGGCCATCTTGGGCACAACCGGATCAGGAAAATCGAGCATCATCAACCTGATCCCTCGTTTCTACGATCCTACCGATGGACGGATCCTGATCGATGGTACGGATATCAGGGCGGTTACTCTCAATTCGCTGCGCTCCCAGATCGGGATCGTTCTGCAGGATACGACTCTTTTCGCCACGACCATCAGGCAGAACATCTGCTTCGGGGCTCCCGATGCCAGGGAAGATGAGATCATCAACGCCGCCGAAGCCGCCCAGGCGCACCGCTTTATCAGCCAGCTTCCCGAAGGTTACGACACCTTCGTAGGCGAGCAGGGCCGCACCCTATCCGGAGGCCAGAAGCAGCGAATTGCCATCGCCCGGGCTATATTGAGCGATCCCAGGATCCTGATCCTCGATGACGCCACCGCCAGCGTGGACACCGAAACGGAGAGACTCATTCAGATCGCCCTGGGGAATCTCATGGCCGGGCGGACCTCCTTCGTCATCGCCCAGCGATTGAGCACCGTGCGCAAGGCCGATTTGATACTGGTGTTGCACAACGGCCAGATTGAAGCCCGTGGTACACACAGGGAGCTTGTCAAAACGTCGGGGATCTATACCGATATCTACAACCGGCAGTTGAAATCTACGGTGCCTTCAAAAGAATTGGCGGCAAGCCGGCTCTATGGCACCAGGGTTGGAAACAACGGTGAGGAAGAAGAGGTCGAGATATGAGCTTCACCATCGGTACCGGAGATACTCAATTTCACGGCCCCGGACATATGATCAGAACCATGGGCCAGGAGCAGGAGCGAAAATCTTTTAACATGAAGACCCTGCTCAGGCTTCTGGTGTTCCTCGAGCCGCATTGGCAGCGCATGCTGCTGGCATTTTTCTTGATGCTCATCTCCTCCGGTCTGACCCTTCTGACACCCTACCTGATCAAGATCGCTATAGACAGGCACATCACTCAGGGGGATCTGGCAGGTCTTGGGCGTATCGCTGTGCTCACCGCCATCGCTTTCCTGGTCCTCGCTTTCTCCACCGCCGGACAGCAGTACATCCTGTCCTGGGTGGGCCACAGGGTTCTCTACACGCTACGGGCTGATCTTGTCCGGCATCTGCAGAGGATGCACCTGGGCTACCACGACACCCATATCATCGGCATTACCCTCTCCAGGGTAATCAACGATGTGGAGATCATCAACCAGTTCTTGTCGGACGGCTTGGTAAACCTGATCGGCGACACTCTGGTGCTGACAGGCATCGTCACGGTGATGATCATCATGAGCCCGGCGCTGGCCCTGGTCACCCTCTCCGTTTTGCCTGTAATGATCCTGGCGACCACGCTGTTTTCCCGGCGTGCCAAGATCGCCTACCGCACAACCCGTAGCCGGGTAGCCGCAGTGGTCGGCGACCTGGCGGAAAACCTCACCGGTATGCGGGTCATTCAGGCTTTCGCCCAGGAAGAGTCCACCCGGGAAAAATTCGACCAGGTGAACCGGGACAACCGGGATGCCCATGTGGAGGCCATATCTTTGGCGTTCATATTCCTGCCTGCGGTGGAGTTTCTGGGCATCCTGGCCATGGGAATCGTGCTGTGGTTTGGGGGGTATTCCGTCATCAAAGGAACCATTTCGATCGGAACGGTCATCGCCTTTCTGTCCTACGTTACCCGCTTCTTCACGCCGATCCGGGAGATCAGCCAGATCTATACGACCATGCAGGCGTCGATGGCGGGAGGAGAAAAAGTGATCGAACTACTAGAGAGCGAACCGGAAATTCGCGATGCCCCCGATGCCGTGGAGCTTCCACACATTCGGGGAAAAGTCGAGTTCCGGCAGGTGACCTTCGCCTACAACGGCGCTCCCGTTCTCCAGGACTTCAGCCTGACCATAGAACCTGGCCGGACAATTGCCCTGGTTGGACAAACCGGAGCCGGAAAGACCACGATGGCCAATCTGGTGGTCCGTTTCTATGATGTCGCAGACGGCGCTGTTCTCATCGACGACATCGATATCCGCAAGATCGCTCAAAAATCCCTCCACAGCCAGATGGGACTCGTTTCGCAGGACCCCTTCCTGTTCACCGGCACCATTTTGCCGACAATATCCGTTTTGGAGCTCCAGAGGCCACCATGGAGGCTGTTTTCCGGGCTGCGGAGGCGGCCAATGCCCACGGCTTCATCAGCCGCCTTCCCACCGGCTACGATACCCAAATACAGGAAGGGGGCGTGAACCTCTCAAACGGGCAGAGGCAGCTGGTCTGCATTGCCAGGGCAATACTGGCGGACCCTCGCATCCTCATCCTCGACGAGGCTACCGCCAGCGTGGACACCCTTACGGAAATACTGATCCAGGAGGCGTTGGAGCGTCTTTTCTCCGGAAGGACAGCGATTGTCATCGCTCATCGCCTGACCACGGTGCAGAATGCCGATCTGATCTATGTCCTTGGGGAGGGACGAATCGTGGAGGTGGGAAAGCACGAGCAACTTCTGGCGAAGGGTGGAATCTACCGGGAGCTGTACGACAAGCAGTTTATTGACAAAGAAACATTGTGACTTCTTTTTAGAAAGTCTCCAGTGGCTAAATCGCAGAAATGATTCTACAAAAAACCATAAGGTGCCAGGTTGACAACAGGAACGGGCTCAAAATAGATTTAGATGCCCAGAGAAATTAAATCTATCTAACCTTCAGCGCGCCACTCTTTTCCACCCAGTCTTCTATCCACGTGTCGAACCAGTCGGTAGTATTGAACCGTTCATCGTAATAGGTGTATACAAGGTAATCCTTACCCTCCTCCGTCTTTGCCCGGCTATATTCGGATGCCCGGACAACGTGGGTCCACGAAACAATTTGAGATTCCACAGAACCTATGACCAGCAAACCGAAGAGAATGAACGCAGGTAGAATTTTTCTCATAATCTCCTCCTTAATTTGTAGTAAATTTTATGTATCTAACCGTGACTTGTCAAATTAACGACTTTGACAGTGTATGTGAGCGAACATATAATCGTACGTGTGGTGGACAGGCAGAACATCGCCAAGATCGTCAAGGAGTACGAATTCTAGACCAGCGATCTTACCGATGAGGCCACCGCTGTGGAGATCGGAAAGCTCTCCAGGGCGGATATTATCGTGATCGGCAGTGTCAGCTATGTGGGGAAGATCTACTATCTGAATATCAAGCTGATCAGTGTGGAAACTGCGGAGATTATTGGCTCGAGCATCGCCGACGCCGAAGATACCACCGAGTTCTTCGAGATGTGCAATGAGGTGGTGTTGCAGCTCTTTTGAACCAGGAGGCAAGTGACATGAACGTGTGTGTGCACCGCATGACCCCTTGCATGAGATCACTGCGGTAAGAATATGGTTAATAGGAATATCGCTCAGCTTGTCCGAGAATCGGCAAAACCCAATCCCTCGAACGTGGAAGCCCGGAAGCAGGCCATGACGCTAGTGACCACTCTTTACCCAAAGGAACCCTGCGATCTGAAAACACGAAAGGGGATCTGGCGGGTGTTTGGCCGCGATCACTTTCCAGCACATCATTTTCTAGAGGACCCAAATGCCCGGGAAGAGGCGGGATTTTGCGCCGTATACCTGCGGGAGGGTACACCCAAGACGTTCTTTCTCGGGGATACCGGCGAACGTTCCCTGATAGAGCGAACGGCCAAACTCCTGTCTATCAGAGTCCTTGAGCAGCGGCTACTGGTTTCCCGGCCACCGCGGAGCCTCAACTCCGAGAATGGATTGTCCTTCGGGCTGCGGCTCGGCTTCCTCATCGTGTTCATTCTGGGATTGTTCGTAACCCTGGATTTTGTTCTACTTCCCCGATACGGATCGGATGTAGCCAAGGGATTGAGCATCGCCTTCTCCACAGAGATGGAGATCGAAGGCTATCAAAGCCTTATTGGATCCTTCCTGAACAAGGTGTTCGGTCCGGCAATTTTCCCCTTGATCACCTCGATGTATTCGCTGGCTGCACTGATTATACTGCCGATTTTGATCGTTGGAGTCGTGTTCGAATTTTCAGGGAAACGGGCGGACAAGAGGCGCGTCAGGGATTTGCCGGAGGGGGCGGAAGTCTTTCGCTATGGAAGAGAAGCGTGGCAAGAGCTGTTTCGCCAGGAAGGTGAGCTGGAAGATGAACGGGCCAAGCTGGTCCTGTTCGAGAAGTGTAGCGCCCTGGAAATGAAAGTGTCACGCCGGGAGTTCTTGGAGCTCTATGAGGAAATGAAGCGGATCCTGCGGGCCCTTCCTCCAGGGATGAAAGACATCGAAACGTAGCCGGTTCTATAAAACTGGTTATCCGCCCCGGAGCGGACAGAGAGAATCTGTCGAGCAATCGCGAAACCTCTCTAGTCGGTGAACAGGAGATTCGAAGTAAACACCACTCTCCACCCTTCATCTTCTCTGGCAAAAATGTGGTAGATCGGGGTTCGAATCGATTGACCTGTATCCATCCTTTCCACGATCGTACTAATGGAGGTAGCTATGGGGCCGCTGACCTTGATCCGGCGATCAACGTGTTTGTGTTCGAGGTAGTCGACCTGGTCAAAACGGCGCGAGATCGCTTGTAGACCTTCGGCCTTGCCCAAAACGAAGACGGTAGAGGGATCGTCCCCCCTTTTCATGATGAGGGCATAACCTCTATCGGACATCACCGAGGACATCAGTTCAATATCCTCCTCCAGATACGCTTTTTCGAACAGGTCGAGGATGCGCCCTATCTCCCTTTCAGCAGCACCCGAATCGGCGAAGGCCTGACTTGCCGCTCCCAGACAGAAAAACAGAACCAGGATGCAGATGGCGTTTGCATGTCTTTGCATTACATTTTCCCCCTTAGTTTTTAACTCAGTACCACTCCATTATTTTGTCTGGGAGTCTTATTGTCAATGTTTGCTTCCAGTAGGATTTCCTTGTCGAAAAGGATTAAATCAAATCCAGTGATATCAGTGTGGAGTCCTGTACATGTTGCCATATTATCTGGACAGCAGACTCATTTCGACGTATAAAAGAATACAGCCTTATCCTGTGGATTCTCAGATCGACCGTGGATTCCGGATTCGTATCTATAAACGTCAAAAGGGAGGAGACCGATGAAACGAAGCACGAGACGGATATTTCTACTGGTTCTGATCGCGGCAGCTTTAATACTGTCAAACTGCTCAAATCCATTCAACTCGAACCTGGAGGAGACCGCTAAGAGTAGAAGCGCTGCAGTTTCACTCGCTGAGGCGGGACAGGCGGCTCTAATCAACGAGTTTATCTTCAATCATACCGGAACCGATACCCATGAGTTTGTGGAATTTATCGGTGAACCCAACACCGACTATCCCGCCCTGACGATCCTGGAGATCGAAGGCGATTCTACCGGAGCCGGAATTGTCGACAGTGTGTTTCCGGTCGGTACTACGGACGCAAGTGGTTATTGGACGACAGGATTTTTGGATAACCAGCTTGAGAACGGCACCGCCAGTCTGTTGCTCGTTGAAGGTTTCAGTGGGTCTGTGGGGGATGATCTGGACACCGATAACGACGGAATCCTGGAGGCTACGCCCTGGACTGTCATTGTAGACGATATTGCGGTGGATGACGGTGGAAGCTCCGATCACACGTACGCTTCGGTGGTGCTGCTGCAGGGATTTGATGGAGTATCGTATACGGTCGGTGGGGCCTCTCGAATACCCGATGGTCATGATACAGACAGCGTGTCTGACTGGGTGCGAAACGACTATGATGGGGCGGGGATTCCCGGCTTTCCCGGCTCGTTCGATACAAACGAGGCCCTGAACACCCCAGAAGCAGAGAACGAACTGATTCCGGTACTTGAGGTCACCATCATGGAGATCCAGAGTACCAGTGATTCTTCTCCTCTTGAGGGTAAACTTGTGAGAACCCGAGGTGTGGTCACGCTTGAGACTTCCGATGGACGGAGTTTCTGGATGCAGGATCCCGCAGGAGACGGCGACGCAACAACCTCTGACGGCATCTATGTCTATCATGGCGGAGATGCGGGTGACGTGAGTGTCGGCGACCTCATCGAAATCGTCGCCTCGGTCCAAGAGTACACCCCTGCGAGCAGTCCAGCGTCGCAGCCGCTCACGGAGCTTGTATCGGCCGGTGAGATTATTGTTGAAGCGCAAGGACAACCCCTGCCGTACCCAATTCCTCTCGAAGTGTTGCCGCACGAATCCATCCCCGACGGCGTGGCTTTCTGGGAGGCTTTGGAGGGCATGCTTGTGTTGGTGACACACGGGCGTGTGGTGGCTGCAACCTCGCAGTATGGTGAGTTCTGTGTGCTTGCCAACAAGAATGCCAAACCAGGCTCCGGCTATCAACCGGTGAGCAAACAGATCCTGATACGCGAGATCGGTTTGAATAAAGTCGACTACAATCCCGAACGTATCTTGGTGGATGACGGCAGCCTGGAGGAACCTGTCACCGTACGCCCCGGCGACTGGGTGAAACGCCTGGTCGGGGTGGTGGACTACACCTTTGGCAATTACAAGCTGCAGCCTGCAGAAATCGACGTTCAAACTCAATGGCCTCCCAGGGGGCCAGTGAGCCGCCGTTCAGGAGAACATGGAAATGTAACGATCACAACCTTCAACGTAGAGAACCTCTTCGATCTCATAGATAATCCGGACAAGGAAGATGAAGGCAGCACACCATTTCCTGACGAGTTGGAGGTGAAGCTGACCAAGCTCACCCTTGCCATCCAGGAAGAGCTCGGATTTCCAGAGCTGCTCGTCGTCCAGGAGGTGGAAAACCAGGAGATCCTGCAAGAACTGGGTGATCGCATCAATGCCGCCGCAGGTACGAGCTATACAGCCGTATCGTTTGAGACAAGCGATGTCCGGGGAATCGAAGTCGGCTTCCTTTATAAGGCAGACTCGGTGGCTCTACTCGATGCCTATCAGATGTCTGGACCTGAGGTGGAAGATGCTTTCGGTCCGTCCAGCGCGAGCCCGGGACGCGAGCCCCTTGTCGGTGTATTTGACTTCAATGGGACCGAAATCACCGTTATTGGCAATCATTTCAAGAGCAAGAGTGGCGACGATCCGTTGTTCGGCATCAATTGGCCTCCCGTGCGCATCACGGAGATCCAGCGGAAAGTCCAAGCTCAGGCCGTGCGGAACTTCGTGAATGGTCTTCTGGAGGCTGATCCCAAGGCTCTAGTCGTTGTTGCCGGTGACCTGAACGACTTTCAGTTCGGCGAGCCGGGAGAATCTGCAGATCATCCACTGGCAATCCTGGAGGGAATGGCAGGAGATGTGCCGCTTTCCAATGTGATCCATAAGGTGTTCGAGCCACTGCGGTTCACATATGTCTATGACGGCAACAGCCAGGTCCTCGATCATATTCTCATCAGCCCGGCAGTACGGCGGGTCTTTGCGGGGACGGATATTCTTCACATCAACGCCAGTTACCCTAGCATCCTGTCTGAAGATCCTAGCACGGCCCTGCGTTGTTCGGACCATGACGCTGTGGAACTCCGTCTTTGGCTTGATAGGAAAGGAAAAAGACACCATCCACGATCGGGACACAAGTAATGTCTTGTGTCGTTCGACAAAATGCTCATTGATACAGCGACCACAAGAATATTCTCTCACACAACAATATGTCGAGACGAAGGCGAATAAAGATGCCAATCTTCAGGTATTCCGCGATCGGTACAGGAACGCTTCAACCCGCTGACCGGGCGTGTATCATAGCCTGCCAGGTGTCGTTGAGTTCCTCTGGTATCGCGGGATTTTCGGTTCCAGGTCGACGTATAAGTTCGAGAGCGTTAGTTGGACACGTGGATACGCAAAGACCACAGCCAATGCATCTCTCGGAATTCAAATGGACAGTTTTGTCCCCTTGGCTCAAAGCGTTCATCTGACAGCGTTCAAGGCATGACCAACATGCTGTGCAATCGTCTGGCGACAGCTGGGCGAGAAAGGGGCTCTCAACAGCCTCCCCGGGATTCGGCAAAGCCTGAAGACCTTTTAAAACCCCACAGCAACATCCACAGCAGCAGCAAACAAACATGATTCGCCTGGAGTTGCTCGGCTGGAGCACCAGACTTGATTTGTCAGCCTTTACCAGAAGCGCTTTGACCTCATCCCGATCTACTCGCCGCCCACGACCTGTTCGGACGTAGTAATCGGCAAATTCGCCAAATAGAATGCAGGCTTCCTCAGGAGCATCGCAACCTTTCCCTTGTATCTTGGCTTTGCGCCGGCATATGCATGGGGCAACAGCATAGCTATTGTGAGCATCGACAAGGTCGTCTGCTCTTTCATATGGAAAAGCGATCGGGTTCACCTCTATTCGACCTGAGCTGGGAATCACCCGCATCTGAGGAATGCTGCTCTGTCTCCTGTTCTTGTTGCTGGTCCGATAATACTCATCCAATTCCGTCAGGAAATCCTCTGTGAGATTGTTAATCTGAAACTCATAGATCCCAACGACAAATGGAACGGCTTGGTATATCGTTTGCTTGTCTTTCGAATAAATCGGCAGGATAAGACCTTTTTGGGCCATAGTGTGGAGATGAATCTCCGCTTCAGCAGTCGTGATACCTACCCTTGATGCAATTTCAGCGGCACTTTCACGATCGATTGAAAGCTGAACTGCTATGATAGCTTCCTCCTGCGTAAAAAGCCTTCGCAATAGCCGAATATCTGCTCCTGTGTCGCTTGGCGGAAAACCGCCAGGTAGACGGTCAAGGTGTTCGGCTAAAGCACGATACACTGTAACTTCGTTCGTTCGCATTTTCCCACCTTAATGGTCCTAACTCTGCCCTCAGTAATTATGAACTAACGACAATATTATAAGCTCTTACTTTTGCCCGGATTTTGTACAATCTCTGTTATTGCGTATCTGTACGTACATCCTCACTCCATAAGTATAGAGGATGATATGAGATTCGCAAGTACTATCTGACATTTGTGTATGAACATGAATCGGAGGGCGCAGGGTGGTTCATAGTTTCGCTGGAAAAGAATGAGTATCTCGCAGACTGGAAAAAAGTAACGGCAAAGTGAGCAAAGCCCTGGCTATTGATGCCCGCTCGATCGGCGTCGCAGCCTGGGCATTCAGCAGGCATGTCTCCCTGCACGAAATAAATAATATTAGTCGGTGAGTAGATGCAGCTATCACAGCCTACACGGGGGTTCCATCCAGGAGAAAGCGGCAAATCCGTATTGGGATACTACCTGTAAGACCGTTCCACTATTCCTCGAGGTCAGGGGATATTTCTGGAAACCACCTATCGGCTCCGTCCCGATTTATGCAATTTCATCTCGCTTTCTTCTTTCTCATTTTAGCTCAACCAAGCCACCGTGCAATATGTCTTCGTTACGCCGGATACTCTACATGATTGATCATCTCAAGGCGAATCCAGGTCAGCGCAGCATCGCAATCAGAAAACACTCTGATTCTGTTCAGTTTCCCAATCTGGGAAAGAAGTCGTTTCCATAGGAGACGAATCAATTCCTTTTTTGCCACGATGCAAATTATCATGTCCTCCCGATCTAGAACTCTCAGCCGATTTAACTGCAAAAAGCATTGAGCCTCCTTTATGGTGAATTCCATGAGGATTACATCAAATATGAGAAATATTCTGTTCCAATTCTCCAGAAGAAGGGATGTCAGTCCCGATATGTGGTCCAGATATTCTTTGATATGTTGGGTAGTCCAGTGTTTTTGGATTTTTAAAATGATGATGTTTCGACATGCAGTGATGGACCAACGTAAATCTTTGCCAATCAGATGAATGTGGGCATGTTTTCTTACCCATTCGAGGTTCAGTTCTTCTGGCATTGCATTTTCACACTTCAGATTTTTCGCTTTGCTGTTGTACAGCGAACGGTCTTCCTGAACCCACTCCAAAGCCGATGTATGGTCTTTGAATAAATAAATCTTACTTTGGACGTTGATTAGTCTGTAGATTGGTTTCCAGATCGCACGTTTCATGGTCTGGAACTCGATGATACATAAACAGAAGTCTTCCCGGTCGAGGAGATGAGCCCAGTTTTCTCGCACATAACCACCGAACTCCTCGGATTGAATGGGCATATTGTTTGCTTCAACAACAAAATACACTTTGTCCCAGGATTTCTTGCGTTCGCAAAAAATGTCCCAGAAGTCGCTGAAGTAATGTGGATAATGCTTAGCCGGCCATGCGCCCAATACTGATAGCAGAACGACATTTTGCCAGATCCAGGCTCTCCAATAATGAAAAGAGGATTCAAGAGAGTATATGGCATTTTCAATGATGAATTGTTTTGTAAGAGAATCAGGCTTCTTTTCCAACAGAATTCCTTTTACTAACTATTCTGAGTTTTGATTCCCTTGTGCGCAGTCAGGGATTTCACCAATTTCGATGGGGAAATACCTGATTCTATATCTTCAATAGATTGAATAATTGTGATATTAATTGCACATTATGAACCGTGTTCGCAACTCTTTTAAGTCGATTTTCCTGTAGGGACAATCGAGAGGTGGTGTAGATGGTTCTTGTGCGATTTATCGCCCCGCTCTGCGGCCGAGTGGAACTCCGATGGAGAATTGGCGCAACTCACCTTTTTTTCTCCGGTCTTCGCCAATAGCTGCTTCCGTGTCCAATTTTTTGCCCTAGCCCGATCACTGGGTCTCTCAACAAGTCTATGATCGGAATTCT
>CAZVHJ010000085.1:0-13462 GCA_964627715.1 uncultured Spirochaetaceae bacterium
TTCGTCGGCTGCGTCTGTTGTGTTTTAGAGACAGCTGTTCATGATCATTCTCCTGCCCATACCGGGTCTGGACGGCGGGCAGATTCTCGTGTTTACTTTAGAAATCCTACGGAGAAAACCCCTGCAACCGAAAGTGATTGCCCGTATACAAATGATCAGTTTCTCCTTCATCATACTGATTGCGGTGGTGGTCACTTTCAGCGACATCCTCTTTTTCATGGGGAGGTGAGGAATGAAGCGCCGAATCACTTGTTTCTGCGAGCATAGTTTCGATGCAGATATTCCCGTCTCGATCGACCTGGGTAAAGAGCCCGAGGTGGAGCAAGCGATCATCAGTGGGGAGTTCCTCAATATCCGCTGTCCGAATTGTGGTAAGATACTGAAACCAGAGTTCCCCGTTTTCATAGACGATCCCCAGGCTGAGAACAGTATCTTTTTCATTCCCGAGTTGGACCGCGGGATGTATTTTCGGGGTGCCCTGTCCTACAGTCTTCGCGAGGCGAATCGGGTTGCGATCGGATATGAGGAGCTGGTGGAGAAGTTCCTGATCAAGCGGGACAATCTTGACGACCGGGTGGTGGAGATTGTGAAATACTACCTGCTGAGCAAGATCATGGAGGACTACTCCGGCGACAAAGAAGTGCGCATCCTTTTCACCAGACGGGAGGGGGATACGGTGTTGTTCTCCGTATTAGGCCTGAAGGAGGATGAGGTTGGGGTCCTGAAAGTCCCCATGGAAACGGTACACAAAGTCGAGTCGCAGCTGGAGGAGAAGAAGCGCCAGGAACCGTTTTCCGAGATCCTCAAAGCGCCCTATGTCTCGATCAACAACTTATATGTGGAAGGTTCAGATTGAAACGACGCATCGTGTGCTTCCTGCTGCTGCTAATAACTTCTCCTCTGCTCACTCCTCAGCAGCGTTGGGTCCCGATAGATATCAGCCATTTCGGTAAGATCAACGACCTGGTGTATGACGGTGGGCGGCATCTGTTATTCAGTGCCGGAGAAGACGGAACGGTGCGTATTTGGAACACAGAGGAGAAGGAACTTCTCAGGACAGTGCGGATCTCCCACAGGCCGGTCCAGCGGCTTGCGGCTCATCCCAGTCAAACTCATCTCGCTGTTCTGGTAGGAGAGGCTCTGCAGGCCGGTACCCTGGAAGTCTGGGACTGGCAGCGCGGGCAACGGTTGTTTGCCATCGAATCGGCCAAACAAGTGATGTACTTCGCCTACTCCCCACAGGGCAACTATCTGTTTTATAGCCAGGCCGATTACAAAAGCCTGACCGCTGTGAATCCGAAAACAGGGCGAGTCCTGCCCTACATGGGGAAAGGTTTCGGGATTGTCTCCTATTTTACTGTAGCCCGAAACGAAGGTAACATCATGACCTACCAGCCCTCCGGATTCATTACCTATTGGGATATCCGGACGGGACGCATGATCAAACAGGTCAGGGCGCCGGCAAACTTGGACCAGATACACATCTCCCCGAACAACCGCTACATCGTCGCCTCTACGGGACAGGAGTTGGTACTGGTAGATGTGTTGAGCGGAGAGACTGTGGACAGCACCCGGGTAGCGGGAATCATAGATCTCAATTTTTCTCCGGTTGGTAATGAAATTTCAGGGGTGGTGGAAACCGAAAGCGCCGCGGTTGTGAAAAAATGGTACTTCGGAGGCAGATATCTGATCGAGCTGACCACAGCGTTCGAGACGCAGTTTTCGCAAGCAAGCTGCCTCGTCTACAGCGACCGGGATTTGTACCTGGCCGCGTACGACGGTAGTATCTCAGTGGTCGCACCTGGGGGAAATGTTTCCCGCGTAGCGGAAAACAGGCGGATGGAGATTTTCGACCTTGCATTTTACGGAAGCGCCATGACGATCGCTTCGGTTCGTGAGATCACCGTCTTTGATTCGGAGTTTTTCCTGCGGCCTTATAACAGCGAGCAGGATGCGGATATGGAAGTCCAGGAGCTTCACTTTCCGAATCCATTCGGCTCATCCCTCGGGATCACCTACCTGGACCGTCAACGTCTGCTCCTATGGCGCAAGAGCGCGGAAGAGGGTAAGCTGGCCTTGCTCAACACCTGGTACGGTGGAATCCAGGATTTACCTGTAGTATTTGAATCGCCGATCCGTCAGCTGACGGTTTCCAGCCAAGGTATTGTTGTGGTGGAGGAGAGCGGACGCTGCCGTATCCTGGACCCGAATACCTTTTCAACCACCTTCGAATACAATGCCCCCGGGATGAACAAGCTCATTTTCACCTTCGGGGATATCCTTATTGGTGCAAAAACGAGCTTATCGACTTTCGCGGGCCCCCTCCTGCAGATCAATCGTCGAACAGGAGAAACTGTGCCCATACAGGATCCCAGTCTCTTTGTCTACGACATTCTCTACAGTGGGACGGGGCGTAGTGGGGAGCTGTACAGTCTGGCAGTGGAGGAGAGGGCGGGGAGGGTTCGCACCGTTGTAAAGGTTCACTCTGGATTTGCCTTCGAACGGAGCAGGATTCTGCAGCAGTTCGAGGGTGAGGATCTTGGTGCAACTCTTGCAGTGGATGATTCCGGAAGAGTGTACACGACCGTCGGCTATGAATCGGTAAGGGTGTTCAGCGGGTCTCAATCCGAAGCTCTCGAAGCTTCCGGACAGATACCGCGATCCCTGTATGTGCATGATGACAAAATTTTTTCCCTCAATCGGGATTCTTCGATCTCTGTGTGGGAAATCCGCTCGCGGCGGCTGCTTCTAAATATTCACCTCTTCGATGATGGATCGTGGACGGCTCTCACGCCGACCGGCGGGATTCGCCTCAGTCGTGGGGAGGATTGGTTCTAACCTTGAGGATGCCATCGGCAACAGCCCTGCGGATCTCCCGAAGATAGGCGCTGCGCTCTCGGCTGTTTACGTACACAGTGTCGAGTAGAGATACTCGATATCGGGGCCGGACCCTGTTCAGAGCATAGGCTGCGATATCCAGGATGCACTCAGAACAGGTGCACAGGTCCGGATATTCGGGAAGCTGCCGGCCTATCTCGGCGACCACCAGCTCCTCAGCTTCGTTCACCAGACTTTCAAAGTCATACTGATCCTTAAACACCATACCTCAAGTATCTATACCCTTAGTCATATTTTCAAACTTCGTATACTGCGGAATGAAAGCGATTTTCATGCTACCTACCGGCCCGTTTCTCTGTTTGGCTACTATCAAGTCGGTCTCTATGTTGCGAGGCAGGTCCTCCCCCTCATCTGCGGAGAGTCGTTCCCGGTGAAGAAAGATCACCACGTCCGCATCCTGCTCTATTGAACCTGATTCCCGCAAATCAGCCAGGTTGGGTTGCTTGCCTTCGCTTTCCCGCCGCACCTGGGACAGAGCGATGACCGGAATATCCAGTTCTCTGGCCAGGGCTTTTAGAGAGCGGCTGATCTCCGCGATCTGTTCGTGGCGGGGCAGTTCCCTGTTTTCCGACGTAATCAGAGTCAGGTAGTCGATGAATATAATGGCAACGTTGAACTGATGGCGCATGCGCCGGGCCAGAGCCCGCAAATCCAAGAGCCGCAGGGAAGGTGTATCCTCGACGTACAACGGAGCCTCGTAGATCTTGCTCGCCGCTTCTGTCAGTTTATGAAAATCCGACGGTTTCAAGAATCCCGAACGAAGGCTGTTGGAACGGATTCGGGCTTCGCTGGCAAGCATTCTCTGCATCAGAGCCATGCTCGACATTTCCAGGGTAAAGAATCCAACGGGGAACTTGTTGTGAATCGCCATGTTTGCCGCCATGGTCAGGGCAAGGGCGGTTTTTCCTACAGAAGGCCTTGCTCCGATCACGATAAACTCCGAGTTCTGAAACCCGCTGGTAAGCATGTCAAGCTCAGAAAATCCTGAAGGTATCCCGATGTAGGCATCTTTGGTATGGTAGAGTTTCTCGATCGCTTCGATGGTCTTGGAGACGATCTCCTTGGCCGGTTGAAAAGTACCTGTGTGCTGCTTGTCCGTAATTTCGAATATCTGTCTCTCCGCCTCTTCGATGATCAGCCGAACCTCCTGGCCTTCATCGTAGGAGTCGGAGACGATTGAGGAGGCAATTCGGGCCAGATGCCGGCGGATACTGCAGTCCTGAACGATTTGGGCATAGTAGCGGACGTTGGCACTGGTAGGGACGGCAGAGGTAAGCCGGGATACGTAGGCCGCACCTCCGCAGGCTTCCAGGAGATTATCGTTGCTCAGCTCCTCCGTCAGGGTGATCAGATCGATCGCTTCGTTTCTGTCGAAAAGGTTGAGGATGGCCTGGTAGATCCGTTGGTGAGCCGTCTTGTAGAAATCTTCAGATCTCAGGTAGTAAATCACCGTGCTGAGAGCTTCGGAGTCGAGCAGCAGCGCCCCCAACGTGGCGATCTCGGCATCCTGGTTGTTGGGAGGGATCTTGTCTTTCAAGCCCGTCGTTGCCATGGGCAGTACTTATTTCTCTTCCGCCGCCTCTACCAGAACGTTGATCTGCGCTTCTTCACTACCGTACAGCTTCACCTTCACCGTGTAGTTGCCCACCATGCGGATATTGTGTTCCGGAACCTCGACCCGTTTCTTCTCGATCGTGTAACCCCGGTTTTCAAGTTCCTGAACCACCATGGCATTGTTCACCGAACCGAACAGCTTTCCGCTTTCTCCCGCAGGCATCGTAAAAGTGAGCTCTTCGCTCTCCAGCCTCTCCTTGATGCTCATCGCCTCGCGGCGCTTTTCCTCTTTTCGCTGCTCGATCGCCGCTCGACGGCTCTCGAGCTGAGTGAGGTTGTGTTTCGTGTAAGGAAGGACGAACTTCTTCGGGATGAGGTAGTTGCGGGCATACCCAGTGGCTACTTCCCGGACATCCCCCTCTTCACCCAAACCCGCGACGTCATGATTTAAGATCACTTTCATATCGTTATACTTTACTCCTTTCCTCTCTGCGATATTTCAGCCATGTCTCCGACACGCCCAATCCTGGAACCAGGATCAGGATGATCAGATTGATCCGTGGGGTCATCGCCAGGATAATGATAGCAATGATTAACAGCCAGCGAAACCCCGTGGGGATCTTGAGCTTCTTCAATAAGAAACGGAGGATTCCCAGCCCGGCGACTCCGTAGAGGAACACCAGAATGAGCAGGGAGTTCCAGGCCAGAATTTCCAGGAATTCCACGGGCACGAGCAGAGTTACCAAAACCAGACCCAAGCTCACGATCAAGGGCCAGACATAGGTATCGGGCAGCTGGAAATCCACGATTCGGGTTAACCCGTGATTCTTGCCTACAGAACGGGCTCCGATAACCGTTCCCAGCCACCAGGAGAAGGTCAGCAGAAGGAAATAGTCGAAAAGGAAGCTACGCAGCAGGAAAGTGCTGCTGATCTGCATCAAGGATTCCGCCTGGAACATCCCCGATCCGGACAGCAGGTTGAACGCTTCGGCTTCGTTGAATGCTCTGTTTAGATTTGAAGCAAGGGCCGAAAAAATTTCCTGCATTCTCAAAATGAACTCTTCGCTTCCTCGCAGATACAGAATCACCGGTACCGACACCACTCCGGCCGCACCGGTCGTGATCAGCAACCTCAGAACTCTGGGAAGACGATACCTTTCGAAATCGGAGCTCAGCTCGGGTAGCTGGATCAATACGAGCCCTCCCATGAGAGAGAGCACGGTAGCTATCTCCACAAGGAGAAAGGGCGCTGCCGCCGGATCCTGCGTTCTTCCAAGGAGGATTAGCTTCACAACTATAATAAGGGTCAAGGCCAGACCCAGACTGATAGCGAAGCTTTTTCTGCCTCTCCGGATGAGCACCACCTGTAGAGGGATGAGGAACAGAACAAATCCCATCCCCAAGTGGTAGAGGAGAGTCGATACGGCGGCAAATACGATAGCTTCGATCACCATTACTTCTCGACGAACGGAAGCAGTGCTAATATCCTCGCTTGTTTAATGGCTCTGGAAAGCTGGCGCTGATGCTTCGGGCAGGTTCCGGTGATGCGCCGGGGCAATATTTTGCCCCGATCGGTGATGAAACGCCGTAGGGTGTCCGCGTCGCGATAACTGACCGCCACCTTTTTGCTGCAGAACTTACAGTATTTTCTTCTGTAGAAGCTTCGGTAGCGACCTCTGCCGCCTCCTCCCGCAGGCCGCCGGGATCGCGAATCACCGTCGTCTCGGTTGTAGGGACGTCCCCGCCGTCGGTCATCCCTCGGTTCTGAACGGTCGTCGGTATCTTCGGCTCTCTCCTGCTTTTCCTCCGACTCTTGCCCGCGCGGTACTTCGGCCTTCTTCGGTTCTGAGGCTTCCGGTTCTCTTTGAGCCGTTCTCGCCCCGGAAGCTTCCGCCGGGCCAGTGGTTTCAGACTCCTTGGTTTCCACCGCTTTCACCGCCTCTTCCTTGATCTCCGCCGCAGGCGCTTCCGCTTTCGGTTCCTCCTCGGCGGCTTCCTTCTCAAGCGTTTCTACGTCCTTTGCGGCTTTAGCAGAAGATTTGTTTTTTTTCTTCTTCGCCTCTTCCTCTCCGGGAGCACTGGATTGTTCCTCCTGGGAGATCTCTTTCTCCCTGGGTTGCTGATCCTCTACTCTATTCTCATCGCTCATCTAGGAATCCTCCTGATTATCGTATCGCAATCTTCGATCACAACTGAAAGGAAGATTGCGATATCTTCTTCTATTATCATAATAACAGTTCATATCTGTGAAATGATTTGGCGAATCAACGAAAACTTAAAAGGGTATGTCGTCGTCGAAGTCGTCCGCAGTAGGTATCTCTTGTGTGGTGTACTCTTCTGTCTGTCTGGGCGAGATTCCAGAACCTTGGTCCGGGACCCGTCCCCCCAACAGCTGGATGTTCGTCACAAAGATTTCAACCCGGCTTCGAGGTTGCCCTGCTTGTTCCCACCGATCCTGCCTCAGTTCACCCTGTATGCCTATCTGTTTGCCCTTTACCAGATATTGTGCTAGGGCTTCGGCGCGCTTGCCGATCAAGACGCAGTTGAAGAAGTTGCCCTCATCCTGCCAGTTGTCGTCTTTTTTTACCCTGCGGTTTACCGCCAGGGATAGGTTAGCTATGGCAAAACCTGTGTTTGTATATTTCAGCTCCACGTCTCTGGTAAGCCTGCCGACCAGGACTACTTGGTTGATGTCAGCCATTGTGCATGCTCCCGATTCGTATTTATTGTGCTACTATTCTTTACGAACGAAGAGGTATTTCAGGATCTCGCCCCGGAGCTTCAGGGCTTTGTCGAAGGCTTGGATGTTTTCAGGTTCAGATTCGATCTCGTAGAGGAGGTAAAACCCTTTACTATTCTTCTTGATCTCGTAGGCCAGGTCCCTCTCGCCCATCTCCTCTTCTTTGACAACCTTGCAGCCGTTGTCATTGAAAAGACCTTTTACGAACTCCCTGCCTTCGGCAAGAAGCTCGCTTTCCGGTTTTAAAATAAGCACAGCCTCGTAGTTTCTCATGTGTTCCTCCCTATGGTCTTGATGATCCATCCCCTAGACGGCAGTGGATAAAGAGGCGAAGCATAAACTAACACATACACGTTCAGAAGTCAAGAAGAAGGAAGATCAAGGCTACGCTCGAAGCGACCGAAAATCAAAGAGATATCGATATTGACGGCTGGTACCATGACACGACGGGTAAATTACGAAGACAACATTTTCTACCTCACCCTTATCTTCAAGGGCATCTCTGCAAGTTTGAAGCTGAATATAGACATGGACCTGTACAGGGACAGAATCATCGAGGACATCCGTTTTGTCGACAAGACCTCGGCGAGCATCTATCAGTCTCTGAAGGCGGATCATCTCATGATCGATCGATTCACCCACCTCAAGGGTCTGCAGAAGTTGAACTCAAAGGTAATTGCCCTTCTGGAAGACATCCTGGAGGAGCGCTTTCCCCTGGCCAGCTCGTTGGAACAGGATTTCGATCTCCTGCAGCGCATCCAGTCGAATCGGGAAACCGAGCTGGCGGGTATCAACGAGATGATCATGAAACAAAAAGGGTCAACCGGTGACCAGGAACAGATCGTTTCGGAGGAAGAGTTTAAGTTCCTTCTGTCTTCCGAGGAGCAGGAACAAGAATCTCAAAGCTAGGATTTTTCCCCAAAGAGGTCCAGGGGCGGTGGAGGCGTGCCCCCTTCCCATTTATTTTCCTCTTCTATCGAATACGGCTTAGCGTACAGCTTTTCGAAGAGAAAGTTCAGATCTTCCTGACTGATTCCGAGAAACTGAATCCCAAAATAGCATCTTTCGGCGTCTTGAAATTTACGCCGTACGCGGGAACCGATGACCATGGTTCTCTCTGGAAAACGAACCGTGACCTCCATGTCGGTGTGAATAAGCAGGTTGTCGAATAGATCCGCTCGGGGATGGGCAAAGAGCAGTCCGGAAGCGCTGATGTCAATGATCGGAGCTTCATACCTGCGCTCCATGCTGTCGTCCGAGGTGAAATACCCGGTCAGGTGCAGAGAGTATCCCAGCACCCTGGAGAAATCGTAGGTGTATTCCAGCAAGTCTTTCGATATTTTCTCTTTCCTGTCCTCTTTGTTGCACAGGTAGACATAACCGACCAGGTACAGATCATAGAGGATGGGGCAGAACAGCTCAGAGTGTATCTGCTTTTTCTGCTTCTCATAGAGAATGTTCCCCAGTTTACTGGTAATCACGTGGGGAGGACGATCCAGGGCTTCTTCATACTTGACCAGATCCCTGCGGGTTATCAGGCGTTCGTCTGGATACGGATCGCTTGTAGGAAAATCCTCCTCTGTCGACGGTATCCACAGCATCTTCCCGGTCGCGGCCATGACTTTTTCTTCATATTTATCCAGCACCTTCTCCCGCATCATTACGATGCGGGCTTCGCTTACCTCATCCATCGTTTTTTCCCGAAAGTTTTTATAGAGGCTTTTGATGCTGGAATAGTCGAAATCGATTCGGGAATTGATAACCTCCGGCGACAGCTCGGTGTAGCGATTGGATCTGGGGAAGTTCAGCTCCACCTTCTGCCCTTTAATCGTGAAAAAAACTTCCGCCCGATCTGAGATTCTCACCCGTTCGTTTTTTCGCTGTGGGTTTTTATACACCCCCTCCGGATGAAACAGCTTGACCCGGCCCTGGCCTTTTTCCAGTATCACGGACTCGAAGGTGTGATAGTTATTCTGAAAGAAAAAATACACCTGGACGTTCTCATTGACTGAGAAGAGATCCGGATGCCCGGAGCGGATCTCCACCTCTAAATACTCGTCCCTGATATCGAGAACCGATCCGGCCATCTCCTTCCTCTGACCGTGGATATTGAGCTCGACATTCTGCTCGATCAGGGACTTGAAGACGAACTCCTTTACGATTCTTCCGACCCGGGCTCCCATTCTCATTCACTCCGGTATCATCTGCAGACAGTTATCCCCTTCATCCTCTGGGGATATGCAGAAGCGTACAGGCTGTGCCCATTCGCTCTTCACAATAAAAAGATAATCCCCGGCTGAAAGCGAGTAAAGGGAATCCTTTCCCATCACAGGTCGCATGGAAGGTAGACTGAAAAGCTCTACCGTTGTCGAGCCTGCATCGCCCCGGACACCCTGCTTGCGGATAATGTAGTTACCCGATTGAATGATGCGGAGCTGGAAGGATAGAGGATTTTCATCAATCCCGTACTCCTCTATGCCTGCTCCCGGGAAGATCTGGATGGGATCGATTCTATCGAAAGCCAAGGTGTAGTTCCCGCTGGTCAGCGAGCCTTCTCCGGATACTCGGGCGTAGGTCCGACGAGTTCCCAGAAACAGCGGGATGAAGGCATTATTCTGAATACCGCTGTTATCATCCGCAAGGATTTCTCTCTCTTGATCCGTGAAAATAGTGATTTGAGTGTCTACCTGTACTCCTGTGGTGTACACCGTGTAGAAGGCAGGTATGGTGAAAGACAACTCTACCCAGTCCTGATCACCAGAAAGCAGAGCCCTGTTCTGTTGGGTGTCCGGAAAGACCGGCTTGGCCTCGGCCAGGCTGTTGTCCGGTTCGAATCCGTCATTGCTCCGGCCGGTCAAGTCAATAGAAAATATGTAGGAGCCCCGGACGCTGAAATCGTAAGCCAGCAGCTCAACTACGTAGTAACCCTCTTCCAAGAAGGTTTCCAACCTCAAGCTGGCGCTGCCTTCGCTACCGCCGACTTCAAAGGGTATGTTCTCACCCTCCCGATACAGGAGCAGTTGTAAATCGATATTGGTCTGAGCTTCCATCACCACCGTTCCCCGACCGGCTTTATAGAATCTGAATCGGTCTATATCTCCGGGAGTGATCGAACGTCCGAAGCTCCGGGTGCCGAAGGAGGGAACTTCGACCTCAAACCCCTGAGCATCGTCCGGCTCGAAAGGATCATCCTGCATCATATCTTGTTCGACAAAGCCCTTTTCCACAGATTGATCGCCTCTCGGGGATGGGAAGGTTCTCGGCTGTTCGATTGCCGAAGGCTTGAGCAATCCGAGTAGCTCCGGTGTGGAGGGGATATCGATCCGGGTTCCAGCGCCTAGAGAACCGTCCGGTTTGGTGATGCGACAGATGATACGCACCTTCCCGGGATAGGTTTGCAGCTCTCCGCTCACCGTGTAGGTTTTGCTCCCCTCCGGTTGGGGGATGATCCTGACCTTTCTGTACTCTGCGGCCAGGTAGAGTTCGAGCTCGCTTTTCAACCGATCCCCTAACGTAACCTTTCCATATTCGTCTGAAAGAAAGGGGAGGATCGTAAGGTTCTGGTTGTCCACGTCGGGGATTACGCCAAGAAGGAAATCTCCCAACTCCGCCACTGCCCTGTCGATATCCTGCAGAGTATCCGCCCAGAGGGGTAGGGCGATGAAAGCAATGAGCAGAAGGACCCAAATAATCCTGACACAGCGCTTCATAGGCCGAGCTCCTCTGCGATGTCCTGCATGGCATCCACGGCTATTGCGGAAAACTCCTCCAGGGTGAATCCTGCCTGTTCACAGAGCATAATACTCTCCCGCGAGACTTTGCGGGCGAACTCTTTTTTCTTCATCCTCTTCACCACTGATCCGGATTTGACCGAGGCGAGTTTCCTGTCCGGCATAACCAGAGCCGTGGCCACGATCAAACCCGTAATACTCTCTGCCGCCGTAATGGCGTAATCCAGAGGGTCGGTTCGTTCCAGACCCAATCCGTCCGCATTGTGGGCCAGAACGGCTTTGATAATATCTTCGCTTACACCGCGCTCCCGTAATATCTGTTCACTCTTTCGCCCGTGCACAGCGGGATCCTGGGTGATATCAAAATCCAGATCGTGGATCATGCCCATGATCCACCAGGTATCGGGATCGCCCCCGAGCCGGCCGGCTAGACGTTCCATGATCGCGGCCGTGGCCAGGCTGTGCTTCTTCAGCCAGTCACTGTGCACGTACCGGTCTACCAACTGAATTGCTTCTTCGCGGTTCATGCTATTGGATCCCCCATCCGTAAGCTGAAGGGTAGTACTTTTCCTGCTCTCGGGAATAGGCCCGCTTCAACAACTCGAAGTTGGTCTGGAGATCAGAGATGTACCACCTTCCTCCGGAGTTTTCAAGGTAGAGCTCCCCTTCACATACACCGGGGGACCCGAACAGGCGGATATTCATCCAAGCCGTTCTTTGCTGGCCTGAAGGCGGATTCTGATTACTTCCTTGTTGGGATTGTGTGGTAATGGCGCCGATGCGGTAGGTGATAGGGATCAGTTCTTGATTGAGGTAGTAATGGAGCGAATCCGTCAGCTCCTCACGCACACTGTTGTGCAGCGTTTCTATCGCCACCGTTCCCTCCTGTAATCCGTTGAGAAAACGGGTTGCTACGGAAACCATCTCTTGGGTGCTTCGATCGATCCCCACCAGATTTGCTAGAGGTCCGATTTTGAAATCCTCCGGCAATACTTGACTGGATTCCAGCGTCAGAAATCGCTGTTGCTCTGGTTGCTCGGCAGCGGCGGGCTGCTCTCGTGCTGCAGGTTTTGACTCAGTCAGGGTGATTTCCCGCTTGCTGACAACCTCGCCCTTGTCTCCCTCTTCTGATTTGTCACTTGCCGCCGGCCTTGGCGTTTGTTCAGTTTTAGCTTCTGTTTGATCATCCTTTCGTGCGCAGGAGACAGAAGAGAGAAGTAGGACAATCAAAAGCACAGACCAGCGTTTCACACTTTTTTCTATCAGATCACGTCGAATTCGTCAAACCGCAGATCCTGCATGTGGTTTGCAAGAGTTGTCACTATTAGATTATAGTATGGGCGATCATGGACTCGATTTCCAATATATTCAATCATCTCATCCGGGATTACACCGAGCCGGTGAAGGATCCCGTATGGCGGAATATCCCCCTGTCTCGAGGGCTGTTGAAGATTGCTTCGCACAGAGCTTTTCAAAAATTGAACTGGATAAAACAGCTTGGACCTACCTACCTTGTATATCCCGGCGCCACCCATACCCGCTTGAACCACAGTCTCGGAGTGTTCCACCTGTCCCGGCGGATGATGCTTCATCTTTTCTCAGCCGGTACTTCCATGCTTGAATCCTCAAGCCCTGACCATACCCTGACGATGGATCTATCCCTGGAGGGTACGAAGGCCTTCCTATGTGCCGCTCTCTTGCATGACCTTGGCCATTACCCCTATGCTCACTCCCTCAAAGATCTCGAGCTCCGCAGCCATGAATCTTTGACCGCCGAGCGGATTCTGCAGAAGGATCTTTCGACGTTGATAAAGGAAGAGGTCGGCACGGATCCGGAGTTGGTGGCCGGGATTGTCGATCCGACGTTCTCCTATAAGGGGAGGGCGGCGTTGAGCTTTTTTCGCAATCTCCTGTCGGGAGTCCTTGATCCGGATAAGTTGGATTATCTAAATCGGGATGCCTACTTCTGCGGCGTTCCCCATGGCACCCAGGATGTTGATTTCGTCCTGGCCGAAATCCGGCCTCATTCCGATGGTATGGCGGTGACGGAAAAGGGATTGAGCGCCGTGGAAAGCATCCTGTTTTCCAAATACCTGATGTACAAGACCGTATACTGGCACAAGACGGTGCGCATAGCCACGGCCATGATCAAGAAAGCCGTGCTCCTGGCCCTGAGGGAGAATGTGCTTCGACAGCAGGACCTGTACTGGCTGGATGATCATGGGTTCTCCTCCCTGACTGAAAAACACGCCTTTCCCCCGTTCCACCTGATCCGCCGAGTTACCGAACGGCGGCTGTTCAAGCTGGTGGCCAGCGTCCCCTTCGAAGCCCAGAACAGCGTGCATCTTCACCTTCAGGACGTTCATAACCGTCTCGGCTTTGAAGAGGAGCTTGGCAGAGAAGTGCAGAAACTCCTCGGCAGAAAGCTGCCTTTGGAAAGCCTGATTATCGATGTGCCCGAACCGATCAATTTCGAAGTACATCTGCCCGTACTGCAGGCGGATACAGGCGCTGTGACTCCGTATGACCGTTCCCGGAG
>CAZVHJ010000086.1:0-12994 GCA_964627715.1 uncultured Spirochaetaceae bacterium
GACCTACGCCGCTCCCACAGACATCCAGATCCGTTCCTGGCCGTACATCGCCTCCGGCGGGCACGTTCTTCTTACCGCTCCTACCGGAAGCGGGAAGACCCTCTGCGCCTTTCTCTGGGCGATCAATCAACTGGTCACAGGTGCCTGGTCCCGGGACAGCACACGGGTGCTATACATTTCCCCTTTGAAAGCCCTGAACAACGATATCCGCCGCAATCTGGTGCATCCGCTTCGGGAGATTCGGGAAAAGTTTTCTACAGAGGGGCTCGTCTGTCCGGAAATCCGGATCATGACCCGCAGTGGGGACACCCCGGCCCGGGAACGGCAGCAGATGCTTCGCCGTCCACCAGAGATTTTGATCACCACCCCGGAAAGCTTGAATCTTCTGGTCAGCTCTTCAAGAGCCCGGGAAAACTTGGGATCGATAGAAACTGTGATCCTCGATGAAATCCACGCGATTGCCACGGACAAGCGAGGAACCCATCTCATTACCGCTGTGGAGCGTCTCGTGCTCCTGTCGGGGGAGTTCCAGCGGGTGGCCCTCTCGGCAACGGTAAGGCCATTGGAAAGAGTTGCAGAATGGATCGGTGGCTACACCCTCATCCGCGAGTCGGACGCTGCTCGGAGTCAGGGCGAGCCGGTGTACCGAAGACGGGAAGTGACGATCCTGAAATCCAGCCATGCCAAACAGCTCGAGCTGCGGGTTCACACCCCCGGTGGGGTTGCCCGCGGTGCCTCGGAATCTCAACCGGCCACATCGGCCCGCGAAGCTTTTTGGTACGATCTGGTACAGGAGATCAAGAGCAGAATCCGCAAGAACCGTTCAACCCTCATCTTTACGAATACCCGCAGGCACGCGGAAAAACTGGCCCGTCTGATAAACGAAAAGGAGGATGTCCAAATCGCCTATGCTCATCATGGTTCTCTGTCCAAAGAGATCCGTCTGGTGGTGGAGCAGAAGCTTAAGGCCGGAGAGCTCTCTGCCATCGTAGCCACCAGCTCCCTGGAGCTGGGTATCGATATCGGAGAGCTCGACGAGGTGCTTCTCGTTCAAACCCCTTTTTCTGTCTCCTCTACCCTACAACGTATCGGCCGGGCCGGTCATGGTGTCGGACAGGTGAGCCGAGGCTGGCTCTATCCAACCCATGGGAAGGATCTGCTGAATGCCGCCTTGATGGCCCGCTGTATCGCCGAACAGGATATCGAAGAGGTCCACCCAGTGGAGGGTCCTCTGGATCTACTGGCTCAGATCATTCTGGCCATGACGGGGGTGCGGGCCCGGAATGTCGATGAGCTGTACGAAACGGTTCGAACCAGCAGCCCCTATCACGATCTTCCCCGGAAACACTTTGATCTGGTCGTTGAGATGTTGGCCGGTCGCTATGCGGATCAATACCTGCGGGAGCTCAAACCTCGACTGTCCTGGGACAGGCTGGAGAACACTGTTGAAGCCCGGCGGGGAGCGAGGCTTCTGGTATATCGGTCCGGAGGAACGATACCCGATCGAGGATACTACGATCTGCGTATCCAGCAGAATGCCGCCAAAATCGGAGAGCTCGATGAAGAGTTTGTATGGGAGCGAAAAGTCGGCGACACCTTTAACCTCGGTACCCAGAGCTGGAAGATCGTTCGCATCGACTCGAAGAACGTTGAAGTAATCCCCTGGGACGGACCGATAAACATCACCCCCTTTTGGCGGGCCGAGAAGGCAGGCCGGGATTTTCACTACAGTGAAAAGGTCGGTCGGTTTCTGGAGCTGTGGAACGACAAACTGGACCATCCGGAGATGGTTGATTCTCTCGTGAACGAATACTTCCTCGACGAACCTTCCGCGGAAGCCCTGATTGCTTTTCTCAAACGACAAAAGGCGGCGACCGCAGGCGAGCTGCCTCACCGCCATCATCTGCTTATCGAGCACGTGAAAGGACCCCTCGCTCAGGCTGCGCTCCAGCGGGTGATCCTCCACACCCTCTGGGGTGCCCGGGTCAACTATCCCCTCTCTCTGATCCTTGAAGCTGCCTGGCGAAAGACCCACCGGAACAGCGGTGTCGAGGTGCTCGCAGATGACGATTGCCTGTTGATTATCCCCTCCGATCCTGAAAGATTTTCCATCGATGAGCTTCTCTCTCTCGCTCGGCCGAATGCTGTTGAGGCACTGCTGCGGGAGAGTCTGGAGGGCAGCGGTTTCTTCGGCGCCCGTTTCCGGGAGAACACCGGGAGAGCCCTGATCATTCCACGCTCGAATCTGGACAGACGGATACCTTTCTGGTTGACTCGCATGCGCTCCAAAAAGCTCCTCGAAAAGGTGGCCGGCTATCCGGAGTTTCCCATTCTGCTCGAAACCTGGCGAAGTTGTCTGCAGGATGAGTTCGACCTACCCTCGGTCAAACTTGTCCTTTCCGAGCTGGCTCAAGGACAGATCCGCCGAAGTGAAGTCCATACCGACTTTCCCTCGCCCTTTGCCGACAACATCAGCTGGATCCAGACCAATCAGCATATGTACGAAAGCGATGAGTTGCCCGGAACCAGAGTGTCGGCGGTACAAGGCGAGGTGATTCGGCAGATCCTCTACTCCTCCCGCTTGCGGCCCCGAATCGCGGCCGAGCTGGCCGCAGGACTTCAGCTCAAGTTGCAGCGCACCGCTCCGGGATATGCTCCGGCACCTGCCGAAGAGATCCTCGACTGGGTAAAGGAAAGGTTGATCCTATCGGATCCGGAGTGGATCGAGCTGCTCGAAGCGATGAAGCGGGATTACCGGCTGGAAGCGGAGAGTATTGAGAAGAGGATCGCAGAGAAACTGATCCGATATCGTTTACCCGGAGCCGAGTACTGGGTGATATCAGCCCTCGAGCTGATGCCCAGGATCTTGTGGGCGCTCAGCAGAGGAGCGGACCGAGAAAGCATCGAACTGCTCGAGGCGGTGGAGGTTGATGAGCAGAGCTTCAACAGGGGTTCCCTTGCCTGGGTTCGGGATAATCTCAAGGAAGGCGAGCACGAAGGGGAAGGAGCGGTCTTCCGGCTCTCCTCGTTGGTCGGGGAGTGGCTGCGTTTCTACGGACCGGTTCCTCTGGCTTGGATCAGCCGCTGTCTAGGCTTGACGACCCCTCGTCTCGAAGCTGTACTCGATGCATCTGTGGAGAGTGGAAGTCTGGTTGTAGATCACCTGACCCGAAATGCTACGGAACTTCAGGTTTGCGATGCCGAAAATTTGGAGATCTTGCTCCGCCTGACCCGCAAAGGTGGGCGGCCCTCCTTCAAGGCTCTGAGTTTGGAACATCTACCCCTCTTTCTGGCTGCACATCAGGGGCTGGTTGGGAAAGCCCGAGAACAGCGGAAAAGTACCCCGGAAGATCTAAGGCAGATTCTGGAACAATTGTTCGGCTTTCCCGCCCCGGTTCGCCTTTGGGAAGAGGAGCTGTTTCCCGCCCGGCTGAGGCCCTATTTCGGATCCTGGCTGGATGCACTCTTGCAGCGCAGCGAGCTGCAGTGGTTCGGCTGCGGAAAGCAGCGAATCAGTTTCTGCTTCTCCTCGGATTTGGAGCTCTTTTTGGAATCCGAAGATACAGATGGGTCGGAGGATCTGCGCGGGCTGCTGCCCTCTCCCCGAGGGAAGTTTTCCTTCTGGGACCTGGTGGATCACTCGGGGAGAAGTCCTGCCGACACGACCAAGACAATCTGGGAGCTCGTCTGGACAGGCAGGTTGTCGGCGGACTCCTTCGAGGTGCTGAGAAAGGCGACGGCTGGAGGATTCCGCGGTCTGCCCGATTCAACCGGCAGGAGCAAGGCGAGAGGTCGGACCGCAAGGAAAAGCTATGACCGCTGGCGAGCATCCCATCCCTTCTCTGGAAGCTGGTACGGGATCGAAGCTGCGGTTGAAGCAGACCCCTTGGAAGAGGAGGAGCTTGTTCGAGATCGGGTGCGTCAGCTTCTACGGCGTTATGGAATCCTTTTCAGAGAAATACTGGCCCGCGAGCTGCCGCCTCTACAATGGTCCCGGCTGTTTCGAACGCTGAGAGTCATGGAGTTGTCCGGGGAAATCCTGGCCGGATATTTCTTCGAGGGCATTCCGGGTCTGCAGTTTATCAGTCACCGGGCTCTTCGCTCTTTTGAGACAGATCTCCCGCAGGAAGAGATTTTCTGGGTTTGTGCCCTCGATCCCGTGTCTCCCTGCGGGCTGGGACTGGAGATGAGCGGGCTGCCGGCGCGGCTGGCGTCCCATCACCTCGTATATCATGGCAGCAGGCTGGTTGTGGTATCTAAAAGTCGGGGAAAGGAAATAGATATCCACGTACCCCCTGAGGATCCTTCGATTTCCCGCTATTTCCGAGTGTTCGGGGATCTACTCAGCCGGGATGTTGAGCCCGGGAAGAGCATTCGGGTCGAAACTATCAACGACCTGCCAGCCCGGGAGAGTCCCTACAAGAAGTCCTTTTTATCGTACGGTTTCATCGAGGAGTACAAGGGGCTGGTACTACGGGCCGGGTATTGAGTCGAGTCGATCGAGTTTTCGACGCGTGCTTTCGTGAAGTGGGTCGATCTCGAGAACTTTTTGATAGTGCAGTATCGCCCGTCTTCGGGGTCGAGTACGCGGGCTCGGGTAAAAGCTTCCACAGCCTGGTCGTACTGCCCTAGTTCGTAATGCAGGTCCCCCAGCTCCTTCCAGGCGGCAAGGGGATCTTCCAGAGTCGTGGCGGCGAAACGAAGCGGGACCAATGCATCCTCCAGTTTCTCAGCCGACATGAGCGTTTTCCCGTAGGTAAAGGCCACCTCTGCCCGGTCGGGGAATAGACGCCAGGCCTCAGCCAGGGTGGCTTCCGCCTGGTGATAGTCTTCGATCTCACGATACAACTCTCCGAGGCTGAGCCACACCGCAGGATTGCCGGGCTCCTCCTCGATCATATCCTTAAGAAGCTGGATCGAGTCCTCCGAGTCCTCGAGACGCTGAAATACAAATCGTCCCATATCCGGGTCGAGAGCAAGGCTCTGATTGTAGGCCTGCTCCGATTCTTCCGCCCTGCCGAGTGCTTGTAGGGCTTTGCCCAGACGGTACCAGATCCAGGCATTGTCCCGAACCTCTTCCAGAGCCGTTTGGTACTCCCTCACTGCGTCGGTATAACGTTTCAGCCGATAGTACTCCTTCCCCAACGCGTAGTGCGTGTAAGGATCTTCTCCGTCGATAGCCAGAGCCTTCTCAAAGGCTTCAGCGGCTGCGCCGTGGTTGTCCAGGTCCGAGTGAAGATCCCCGAGAGCAAGCCAGCCGTAAGATACCCGGGACTAAGAGCGGTCACCGTCATCAATTCTTCCAGGGCTCGGTCAGGGCGGCTGAGCTTGCGCAGCTGGAGCGCCAACAGGTTATGGTTTCCTGAGGTTCCAATTCGATGGCCTGGCGGTACGCGGTCGCCGCCTCCTCTATCCGGCCGAGTTCCTTTTGAGCCAGCGCGAGGTTGTACCACGCCGAAGTGTAGGAAGGATTTAACGAAAGAAGCAGCTTGTACTGTTCCACCGCCTTCTGGATTTGGTCGGTTTTCTTGTACTGGACCGCAAGGTTCAATCTGGCCTTGGTCATAGCCGGCTGAACACGCAGGGCTGTTTCGTACGCTTCGATCGCCTGATACACTGAACCTCGTTCGCCGTATACGATGCCGAGATCGTACCAGGCTTCCTCGAACTCAGGGTCCGATGCCACCGCACTCTCGAAGGCGGCCTGGGCCTCAGAGTAGCTTTCCTCCTCCAGGTAGAGAAGACCGAGGTTGTAAAAGCCGTTGGCGTAGTCCGGTTGAATTTCCAGTGCCTTCATGAAGGTTTCCTCGGCCTGATAAGTTTTTCCCAGCTCTTTCAGGGTGATTCCTAGATTGTTCAAAGACTCGAGGTGAGTCCCTCCGGACTGCTCGAAGGCGTTTCGATAACTCTCCGCCGCTCTCTCCAGATGTTTCTCGGCATATTCAATGCGTCCCAGGTAGAAGTAGGCGCCCGCCAGATCGCTCGAATTTTCGATCATCCAATTGAGCTGAGACCGGGCCCGCCGCAGGTCCCCTTCTTCGAACAAAAGCGCTGCTAGTTGCTTCCGTGACTTATCATGGGTCGGATCGTAGGCAATCGCTTTTACCAGCAGCGACAGGGTTTGGCTGCGGTCGCCTTCCTGCAGTCGCATCATCCCCAGGCCGTAATAGGCCGGAGCATAGCGGTTGTCCAGCTTGAGGACATCGTTGTACACTTTCTCAGCCTCCAGCGGACGATCGAGATATTCCCGATATATCTGAGCCAGGTTGATCCGGGCCTTCAGATTCTGCGGTACCAGGTTTATCGATTCGATGTAGGCTTGTTCTGCGTTGGCATACATACCCACCCGGGTATAGGCTATGGCCAGATTGTAGAGAGTGCGGGAACGTTTCTCCCCGCCGCCGAGAGGCACTGCGGCGACGAGCACGGAGATGGCTTCTCCGTTCTCGTCTCGAGAAAGATACAAACTGCCCAGGTTGAACGCCGCTTCGTAGTACGTGGGACGGAGTTTCAGAGCTTCCCGGTAATCGGCTTCCGCCTGAGCTGTCCGGCCCTGGCGTTGATAGATCAATCCACGGTTGAACCGAAAGGCCGCCTCGTACCCCCCCGTCTCTTCGGTACGCTCGAGCACATTGAGGGCCTCCTCCAACCTGCCGAGATCCATCAGGCCGCGGGCCAGAGCCAGCCGCAAGCGGGGGTCCCCAGCCTGTCCGGGTTCTTGGTCCATCAGATCCTGAAGTGCCTCTACTCCCTGTTCGAGCTTCCCTGCTTGCAGAGTCTCCAGAGCCGCTGCGGCGGCTTTAGGAGAAGCTTCGAGTATTTCCTTCCAGAATGGGATCGTCAAACCACGGATCGGAGCTTTCGTATCCGGGTGCCTGTTTAGCCGTCTGCCGCGCCAAAACCCGCCTCCTGTGATCCCCGTGTCCAGATCAACCTGTACACCCATGGCGCCCTGGTGCAGATTGGCCTTGCCGTCGGAGGTCGAGGTGGGTATCCGCAGCATGGCCATGACGGGACGACCGCGAAAAAGGATCAGGCGGATGTCGGCTATGCCGCCTTCATAAATCGACTGAAAAAAGTCGTGCTATTCAACGAGTATTTCGGCTAAAGCCTGATCCTCCATCCGCCCAAAGGAATACACCCCAAAGAGGATATCCCCCAGATGCTTTCGCAATTGTTCGTCAGTTACCGATTTACCTGATGGGCTGCGCCACTGTCCCAGCGGATCAGGCTATACCAGAAGCACTCCGCCTCCGGCCCGACCTCTGGAGGGCTTGATCACAAAGGACGACTCGGCCTTCAGGGCTTGAATGGATCGGTCGATCTCCAGGAAATTTCCAACCACCCGCAGTGTCTTTGGAGTAGCGATACCGATGCCTCCTTAGGAGTTCCTTTGTCCGTATCTTGTTATCCACCATGGGGAAGCCGCGCCGAGGGTTGTGGGGAAAAATCAGCTCGAGGTTGCGCCTGTTGATCCCCATGATGTGGGAAAGTGGCCGAGGATCTTCAGGCATTTTGTTCCCCTCCTGACTCGGGGCCGTACAGCGAACGGAAACGCACCATCTCCGTGACTCGTAAACCGGTCCAGGACCCCAACCAGAGATTCATGGCCAGCACACCGAGGAGCAATTCGGGAAAGGCCAATAACAGGGCCTGAATGGCCAGGGAGTTCATCATCAGGTAGCAGAAGCTCATCACGATCAGGATTTGGGCCAGGATGACCAAACTGCGGCGTAGACCCTCCTCGCTCAGAGTTAAGGCGAAGCGCTCCGTGGTGATTGTCAGAATGGCGATGGGAAACAGCGAAGCTGCACCGATTGAGGAGAGCTGGTCGATACGCAGCAGATCGGAGACGACGGTCAGGCTGAGAAGAGTCAGTACAACCACAATCATCATGATGGCCAGAATGATGAGAAAGGCAGCCACGCCAGCTACCAACCCGGTCTCCCGAACAGCCATGGCCATCAGGGCGGGGAGGAAGGTACCGAAAGTATGGATACCCACCACATTTCGGGAGATCACCACGATCAGCACGCCCACGGGAATGACCAGAAGGAACTGGAGGATATTCAATGAGATGTTCACCCGCTTGAAGGCCTGCAGGGTCCGGTAGAGGTTGAAGGCGTGCCCCCCAAGGAAACCAGCCATCCGGTCATTGGCGATGGTGCGTTTGCGAATGTTGAAACGGTAGTCGAAACCGATATTGCGTGAGTGTACGAACAGGGCTTCGTCACCTCTGTAGAGAGTCAGATAGTGATCCGGCAGCACGGCAAAATGCCCGTTCAGTGCGTCGAAAGGTACCCAATGCCCGCCCACGTAGGCTTCGATCCACTGATGGGAGGTACGTTTGGATCCGGGGGTAAGGATGAGTCCGCCGACCAGGCGGGACGGGATGCCGGCACGCCTGGCCAGGGCGATGAATAGCCGGCTCTTGCCGTTGCAGCTGGCCTCACCGAGCTTGGCGGCGGTCACAGTGTCGGTGGTGCCTTTGAAGGGTTTTGAGCCCAGGGACATTACGTAGTCGTAGATAGATTGGAGCGTGGGTAACACCCGTCTATCCGCCGGGAGCAGCCGGTCTGCCAGGTCCTTGATCACCGGATGGTTGAGTTGAATCACATCGGTTGCCTGCAGGTATTGCTCCACCCCGTCATTGACCTTGTCAGGGATCCGCAGGTTTGAAGGAATATCGTAGCGTACCTCCCGGAGCTGGGCATCGAAACTGTAGAGGATCTGGTACGGCCCGACAGCCTGGTACTGACTCCACTGTCCTCGAACGAACATCGGCGTGGTCTCGCGACGGAACTCCAGTCCCGGCGCGTTCCCCAGCTCGTCGCTGATTTTCTGGGAGTTTTCCGTTGCAGGGAGAAAGGTCCGCACCACGACGTCTTCACCGTTGCCCGTGAAGTTCATGGCTAATTCCACCGAGTAGCTGGTTTGAGGGATCAGATCGGCGAAGGTGTAGCCGACAACGAAAACCTTATAACCGATCAGTCCCGCCATTACGGCGAGGAGAGCGAAAATAATCAGCTGCAAAATCTGTTTTTTCGTGATCGAGGCCATACGCCTAATCCTCGGCTAGGGAAGCTCTACGACGAGCCCCGCGAAGGCGCCGATGAAGGTATAGTTTGTATCGAAGAACTCCTCGTAGAGCATATTCGAGATCGCCTGCTCGTAGCTGCCCTGAACCACTAGGAACAGGTCGGCAAAGTGATTTTTTTCTTTCGGCCAGAACAAGTAGCTGATCTGGAGATCCGCCTTTAGATCCCAGTCGCGGCGCAGCTCTCCAATGAAGGTGTTGGAGGCATCCCGCACTGGATAGTTGAGAAAGCTTCGGTAGCCGGCCGAACCCTCCAGATCGGTTTGAAAGCGATCGGTCCAGTCAAAATCTAAGCCCAGGTTGACCTCGTGTTCCAGGTAGTCGTAATACCCTGTCACGAATTGTCCCGGAGGGCCGGAAGAATCATCCACCCAGACATCGTAGTTATAGGACTTGTTGAAGGTGAAGGTGTAACCCGCGGAGGGCCGAAATACCGCACCGGGCCGCCTTTTTAATTCCAGGTCGGCGGCCTGAGTCAGGTAGCGGCGGTTCTTGCTTGAATCCACACCGAGAGTCGATGTGTCATACTTGGCGTTGAGGTATTGTTTCAAGGTGCACTCGTAGCCTAATTTTGCTCGCCAGCTATCGGAGAAATACCAGGTGACACCGGGGGCGGCAGCGGCCAGCAAATAGTCCAGCTCCCTACCGTTGACCAGATAGTTGGGATAGGACTTCCGGGTGAAAGTCGTATCCAGAGTCAGCTTCCAGGGGTCGCTGATGCGGTAGGTCAGGTCCTCTTTAACCTGGAGGTTGAAGTAGGTGTCCTCCGGATCGGCGGTGAAATGGTACGCCGTCTCGAAGGCGAGATCCGAGGATAAAGCACCCAAACCTCCTGCGTGCCACACGCTCCCCGCTTCGATGCGGTCGCTGGGCTGAATCAGTCTGGAATTCCCGGCTGTTGGATCTTGAAAGTTGAAGGTTTTCAGATCGAAGCCGTCGTGGTCAAATTGAGCATAGAACTCAAGACTGTGGTTTGCAGATAGGGCCGCCGCCACACTGGCGTCGGCGGAAAGCTTCAATCCGGCCCGAGGATCTAGAGAGGTGGCGCCACCCAAGGTTTCCAGCTTCACTTTGCCCGCGGGGCTTTTGAGCTTTGACTCCGCTTTCGGCTGATGCAGCTCCAGAAGAAGTTGCTTCAGGGCTTCTGCGTCGTCTTCATCTTCAATGGGAATGGCTTTCTCCAGCCACTGGATGGCCAGATCCCTGTAGCTGCCGGCCTCTTGTTCGTCGTCGGCCAGATCGATGAGCTTATCGTAGGATTTGCCGATGCCGGTCATGGCCGTTGCCCGGGACTTGTCGGACAGGGAATGATCTACCAGGATCTCGAAGGTCGCCACGGCATCGAGAAAATACTGCCGGGCCGGGACATTCTCTTTCGTGTTCTTGGAAAGGATACCCAGGTTGTAATACGATCTGCCAAGCAAGCGCACCACGTCCTCATCCTCGTGGTCCAGATCTGCATCCTTTTTGAGCGGCTCCAGCAGATCAACCGTGGCCTGATAATCCTTGTTCTTGTAGTGAATAAGACCGAGCTCGTAGCCCGATTCCACCCGCCGGTTTGTGGACGGAAGGGACAGGATCTATTGAAAAGCTTCGACAGCCTGTTCCGGCCTGTCCTCGCGTCGGTGGATTCGACCGATGTAGTACAGGGCGTCATCGCCTTTACGGCTGTCCGGATAGCTGCTGTGCATGGTTTCGAAGAGTTCAAGCGCCTCGTCGTACCGCTTTTCTTGGTACAGATCAACGCCTTGCCCGTACAGCAGTTCGTCGGCCTCCTGGGCGGAGGAGATTTCGGCTGCACCTGCAAGCAGAACTGCTGTCAGAAGCAGACTCAGGATCAGCCGGGATGCTCGACGTTGGATCATCGGCTGTGGTTCAACCGAGGACCAATGGGATTTTTTTTGCTGTTCATTTCTAACCTCGTGTGCATATTAATCTGACTTATCCAGTCATGATGCTACTAAATATAACACCACAGTGTCGAAAATCTGTTATATATAAAAAAATATATTTGTAGGTTGTGTGGCGGAGCTCTATCCGCGGCTGTCCGCCATTTCAGAAGGCCGCTCTACGTCCAGAGCTCCGGAGTAGAGGTGGGAAATCTCCGGTCTGTCGATCCGCAGGGCGCGGTTGATCGGTCCTGCGATTCCAGGGGTTGAATTTCTCGGGAGAAACGGGAATAGTAGGGCCGCGATGAAAAAGGTAGAGTGTAAGGGTGATCATCAGGGACATCTGTGTGTTCTGGCCAGCAATGACCAGTTCGACAAAATCAAAGAGCTGACGCAAAACCCACAGTATATCTGCTTCAACTGCGGACGGGTTGCCGATTGCGACGACAACCTCTGCAATCCCATGTCCCTCAAGGACTAGCCGGCTTCAATTTTTCTCTCCCGTCAGATTTTCTCTCACCGTTCGATCTTTCAGAATATGGGATTAATGCTTCAATCCTCTGCACTCCAGGTCATACAAGTGCGCAAGGATCACCGCCGTCGATGTAATCGTCAACATTCGCGCCCCGCTGCTAGCGGGATCTTTCCAGCAAGGTAATTTTGTGTGATAATAGCTGTTGTTTACTAACCAGTTTTAACCGGGGAGCTTGGGGGATGAAAAAGTATCTTTTCTGTCTTGCAGTGTCTCTCTGTCTGCTGATGCTTGCTGCTCCTATTACCACGGCCGCTCCGGGCGACGCGGAGAAACTCATAGAAAAGGTCTTCATCCAAGACCTTGAAGGACTGGAGAACCTGATCACAACCGGTGTGGATGTGAACGCTCAGGATCAGAGCTCCGGCAGCACGGCGCTTATGCTAGCCTGCAGCTATGGGTTCTATGACATGGTGAAGCTTCTTCTCTCCAGGGGTGCTGATCCCGACATCGGTGACAGCAGGGGGATAACGGCTCTCATGGCGGCAGTGCGTGTGTCGAAGGAAATGACTGATCTGCTGCTGGAACACGGAGCCGATCCGGGCATCAGGGCACAGGACGGCGTGACGGCGTTCACCCATAGTATCTCTGGAGTCTTGGGTGGCGCTGTGACGACCGAAATCCCTGTCATGCTGCTCGACCGCGGCGCGGACGTCAACGAAGCGGCCACCTCCGGGCGCACTGTGGGATACACTCCGCTTATGATGGCGGCGCGCAACAATAACCTGGAGCTTGTGCGAATTCTGATCGACCGTGGCGCCGACGTTAATCTCCAGGCTGCAGATGGAGCCACGGCGCTGAGCCTCGCTAAAAAGGAAAACCAAGGCGATATCGTCACACTACTAGAGAAAAGCGGAGCCCAGCACTGATACTCTTTCCTGCCGCCAGTGTCACCAATTGGATCTTCTTGGAGGTACGCACCCTTTCGGTAAGGCACCAGCCGATTCTGGGTCATGACATTTTCATGACTCCACCGCTCCTCGGCTCTTTTGTGTGAAAAACTGCTCGCCGAGAATTGCGGGTTACTAATGAAGTTCGTTGCTCCGAGCCCTGAGTATCGGGTATAATCGAGCCTGTGAGCCTTCGATCCTTCAAACGTTTCGACAACAGGGCCAGCCGCCGGCTCCAGGAACTTCACCTCGGCCCCGTCAGCCGTGCGGTCCTTTCGGTAATTGCCCATTCCGCCGATTCCGCTGTGGTCGTTCCCTGTCTGTTTGCCCTGTGGTGGTGGCACGGTTTTTCCTGGCAGAGTATCGTCATCCCAATCGTCGCAGGCTTTTTTCTTTCCGTTCTGGTCACCTCGGTCCTCAAGTTTGCTTTTCGCAGGCGCAGACCGGCCGGGGAGTGGGGCGCCTTCTACAGAAAAACCGATCCCCACTCCTTTCCCTCGGGACATGCCTCCCGGACCGTTGCCATGACGATGGTCCTCATGGCAGGGGGATGGCCGTTTATCGGTGCAGCCCTGCTTCTCTGGTC
>CAZVHJ010000087.1:0-12979 GCA_964627715.1 uncultured Spirochaetaceae bacterium
TCCAGAATGTGATGAGCCCAACGTCTTCATCACACTGAGGCACCCCTACACAAGATTGGCTTCCCGCCGCTGCTGCTATGAGTCCTCGTTGACAGTGCTCGGCAGAAAGACAACACAGACCGAGGTGCGTGGGCTTCACGTGGCGAGAAGGACCTTCGCCTCGAACCTTCTGAAAGCCGGTAACGCGGTATCCACGATCTCCTCGACGCTGGGACACAGCAGTGAAGAATCGGTGGATGAGTATCTTGCCACCGACGAAGAGAGGATGCGGCAGTGCGGGATCGGACTCTCCGGTATCGAGATCAAGGAGGGCCTGTAGAATGAGAGAATACCGTAGCTCCCTTGCCCCTTACATCAGCGGGCTCATCGAACAGAAGAAAGCGTGTGGGTACGCCTATGACTACGAAGCCTACGTTCTCGAGTCCTTTGACCTCTTCTGTATCGAAGAGAACCACACCGCCGAGACGATCACCCGCAATCTAGTGATGAAGTGGGCGATTCAGCGGCCCACCGAAAGAAAGAACACCCGCAACCAGCGGGTCTCCTTCGTCCGGCAACTCGCTCTCTACATGCAATCGCTCGGAAAGAAACCCTACGTCCCCAAGCATTTCGCCTCCGAGACCGTGGAAGTGCCGCATGTGCTTTCCCGGGCAGAGCTTGTAGCCTTCTTTGCCGTTGTCGATACCTACAGGCCGCCACAACCCGCCTTTCGGCGGTTGGTTCCCACCTACCGAGTTCTGTTTCGCCTCTTCTACTGTTGCGGTCTGCGCCTTGCTGAAGGCTGCTACCTGCACCGCTGCTGCCTCGACCTCAAGAGGGGAACGATCAAGGTCCTCCAATCCAAAGGCAACAAGGATCGGCTGGTCTACCTCCACGATGAGGTTATCGGGATGTGCAAAGACTATGACGAGGCGATGGAGAAGATCGCTCCCGAGCGGGAGTGGTTCTTCCCCGGGTGGCGTCTCGACCGACCGATTCGGAAGACCTCCGTCGACAAGAAGTTCCGCGAGTTCTGGAACAGGACTCCCTTTGCCGGGAAGGTGGACAAGAAGCCGACCGTCCAAAGCCTTCGGCACACCTTCGTCGTCGACAAGATGAACGAGTGGATGGAGAAGGGAGTCGGTACCGCTGTGATGATGCCCTATCTCAGTCGCTACCTCGGGCATGCCTCCATCTCAGAGACCCAGTACTACTACCATAGCATCGAGCAGGCCTTCCCGATCGTGCGCAGCCGCGACACTGCGGCTGAGAGGATTATCCCCGAGGTGATGATCTATGAAGACTGAGCATCCGTCGGCTCCGCTCTTCTTCTCGATGACCTATGAGTTCCTGCAGGTCTACCTTCCGAAGCAGTGTGGTAGGAGCCCTCACACAGTCGAGTCCTACCGCGATGCACTCTCACTCTTCAGGCGCTACGTCCGCGACATCCTCGGGATCTCGATTGCGAAGCTCACATTCGCAGAGTGCACGAGGGAGTGTGTGCTCGGGTTCATGGACTACCTTGCCCAGCTGAAGAGCGCACCCAGCACGCGGAACCAACGCCTCGCCGCCCTGAAGTCATACTTCGCGTTCGCCGCCGACAAGGACATCACGCTGCAATCGAATGAGCTCGAGGTCAGAAGAGTCCCGCAGTGCAAGGTGCCGAAGATCGAGAAGACCGTGATCCCCGAAGAGGCGGTGGCGGCGATACTCCGCCAGCCGCCCAACACCAAGATGGGCCTCAGAGACCGCACCATGATGATTCTGCTCTACGACAGCGCTGCCAGGCTTGCCGAAGTGCTGGGACTCAAGCTCAGCGATGTCGCAATCGACGGGGAGAACCCTTACATCCGAGTCACTGGCAAGGGCAGTAAGGAGCGCATCGTACCGATTTCGACCAAGACAGCGGCGCACCTATCGCACTACATCTCCGTCTATCACACGAAGGATCGCCCGCAGACGAATCTCCTGTTCTACACGGTCATCAAGAACGTGGTCGGAATGATGTCCGAGGGAAACGTGGAACGGTTTGTGAGAGAGTACGCGCGAAAGGCGCAGTCTTCCTGTCCTTCGGTTCCGGATCGAGTTCACCCGCACATGTTCCGTCGAACACGGGCGACTCAGCTCTACCAGAATGGTGTGGGCTTGCCACTGGTCTCTCGTCTTCTCGGACATGCCTACATGGAAACGACGCGAATGTATGCCAGGCCGAGCCTCAAGATGCTTCGTGACGCGATAGAGTCGGTCGAGACATCGAAAGAGAAGGCAGCAAAGCCTATCTGGGAGGGCGACGAGACCATGATGGCGAAGCTGAGCGGGCTCAGATGAGCAACACATTATCCTCAGGATTCAGGCCGCAACGGGATGATTCGCGCCTCCTTCGGAGAACCTACCTGGATCCTGAGGATTTTGAAATCCGGAGCATAAGCATCGTAATCCTAAGATGAGGATTACGATTCGAAAGGTCGTTAAAGCGGGCAATCCTTCACCGAAAAAACAGCCTGTTCTATAAGACACAGTACGGAGCGTCTGTCGGCGATCTGTACATGAGCCTGATCTACACCTGTATGCTCTGCGGGTCGAATCCGGTTGAGTATCTGACTGAGCTCGAACTGCGTGCCTCAGAGCTCGCCGAACACCCCGATAAATGGTTGCCGTGGAACTACCCGGGCGCCACCGCAGCAGGGCGGCTCGTCCCAGGCTAAATCACCCACGCTTGCCGAAAGGACACGCACTTACAGCGAAGAGCCGCTTCTCCGATCCGAAACAGTTGTTCCATGCCAAGTGTATTGAGTGGATAGAAATAATATGAATAGACCATAGTACCGCGAGCAGCCTCAAAGAGCCTATGGATTTCAACTGGCACATCTTGTCGCAGTGTCGGGCTTAGGATATGCGGCAAGTGCGGATGTTCATCCGGTGAATTCTGACGGGGACCAAACCGCAGAGTAATCTCGTCAGGTTTGTTCCAAATTAGTGGCAGTTATCCTTTTGAAACCCAACTCTTCTTCCACAGCACTTCTGCCTTCTTAAGAAGGCTGTATCCTCCCGGTGCAGTTTATCCGGAGCCGTGCTGGAGCACTTGCGTAACTTTGTCGCGGTATTGGCACACGAACTGTAGCGTCCTAAGTATTGGATACTGCTCGTGGACGGCGCTTGAGAAAATCGACGAGGAGCGGAGCTCTTTGAGAATGTCCACCAGTATTTCGCTGGCAAGGACTATTCTTCCGCCTGCAAGCGACTGCCTGTTCTGCTTGCTTGCGAATACGAACACGGCGACCTGGTCAATAGGGCCCTGGGCTTCGAAATCCCGGAATAGTTCCGGGATGTACTTCCGGCCAGCCAGAAACTTGCGTGCATAACGCTCTTCTCTTCTGGCCCAACTGTCGGCATCTGAAGATAGTTCCACTTGCAGCAAGTGCTTCTTTCCTGGGTGGAATGCTACGATATCCAGTTCGCACTCATACCCGCCTTTCTCTCTCTTGCCTACCCAGACGTTCCTGCGTATGAAATAGCCCTAATATTCATACCATTCAGCCAAGAGCTGCTCCAGGTAATTGGCAGCCATTCTCTCCTCCCTTAATCATCCTGCCCCAGCCCCGGCTCGCCCGCAAGGAATCGCCGTCTGCCTGTCGCAACCCCAACAAGTGAGCGGGCGGCTCTCATCACCCCTGCGCCTGTGGGGTGTGCGGTGAAGACCCAAGAGCCTTATAAAGAAGTTTAACCGACAGGAAATGCAGTGCTAAAATGCACAACATGACTATCGAAATGCCGGGGCTCGGCGCAATATCGGAAAAGCTGGATCGAATAATCCTGCTTCTTGAGAGGCTCGTCGGCGATACCGGCCAACAAACAACCCCGCCATCTGTGCCGGTGGATTCCTCTTCGAAACATATGATAACCGTGAGGCAGATTGCAGAATACTTGAATATCTCTGTCTCTACTGTCTATAGCATGGTGTCAGCTCGTCGCATTCCTTTCCTGAAAATCGGAAGCAGAGTATTGTTTGATTTAGGAGCGATCAAACATTGGATTGCGAAAAACAGCCACAGTGCGCTGAGTCGACCTCAGTAAACGCCAGGGCGTCGATGTTCCACACGGGGTGGTGGTTTGCCAATAGCGGGTAGATTCGAGAGTCAGCAGAACCGGACCCCCACCCGGACTTGGTTGGAGAGAGTGGAGCCGCAAATATGTTTGCTATTCTTCCCTTCCCGCGAGCAGTTTTTCCAAGACTTCCACGAGTTTCGGAATATTGTCTTTCGTGACAAGCCATATCCTTTTAACAAGGATTTCTCCGTATTCGTGAGCGAGTACATTCCTCTGCCCTATTACCTGCCGCCAGGGTATCTCGCCATGTTCATTCTGAAATGATTTTGAGACATGGTTAGCCGCTTCCCCGATCGCCAGCAGCTGTCTTTCTACAGCAAATCTTGTATTTTGTCTTTAGAGAATTGCTCGAAAGATACATCGGCGATGAAATCCAATATGTCTCTTGCTGCCTGAAGCATATCCCACAGGTAGGCAGCGTCTCTTGTTTCAGGCCGCATAGATCGTCTTTGCGGTGTGCAGTATTTCGGCTCTTCGATAGGGATTGGTTAGGCCGGCCTTTTCTACTAGGTCGACCGGACGCCCAAACAGTTGTTCAAGCTCAACCTTTAGATCTACAAAATCAAAGAGGCTGAAATGAGCGTTGTCCTCAAATACTACCAGTAAATCTACGTCGCTCCGACTAGAAAAATCGTCCCGTAAAGCTGAACCAAATATGGCGAGTTCTCTGATTTTCCATTTCCTGGCCAGTGGTTCTATGTTCTTGACTCGTGCAGCAATCCCTTCTTGATTCATGTAGCAATTCTGTCTTTCTACGCGTCGTTTGTCAATTCGAGAATCTATAATGAACAATCTCGGTCGTTGGGAGTCTCCCGGCAGGTATGTCGCCGAAGACTCCGTTATGCCACCTGTAAAATGGCTGAAGCGCGAATTTCTGACCTTCGAAAAAATCGCCAATGTGCGGTTCCGGCGGTTGGAAAAATAAGCCACCGGGTCCCTTCTCGAAATTCTTACCGGGTGACGCCTCCAGCCACAATTTTTTGCATACTATCACCTCCCGCCTCCGCATTTTCTTGAAAGAAGCCTGTGCACTTATGGCTACCAGTGTTTTGCCATTTCCGGGATTGTAGTGCACCATTCTTTTGTCTTTGGATCACCACTGAGATATCCTTCAATTAGATCCCATCGTTCCCTGCAAAGCTCCCACAGTTGGCTTCTGAGTAGGAACATCTTTCTTGAGAAATCGGCTTTGATGAAGTTGCCCACCCAAAGTGAGGGAACCAAGAAGACAATTGGATTCCGAGAAAGGTTGGGTTCCTCTTGCAGATCCACGAAGGCATACCAAAAGCTCTCGCTAAAATGGCCCACGGCAGAACTACCGACGTCCCATTCTCTAACCTCGAAGCCGTAGCGCCTTGGACGATGGGCATATCTTGAAGTCTTGACCTGAAGCGAGAGCATTATTGATCCGTCATTTGACGCAACAAGAATGTCTACAAATGGGGCATTTCTAAGAGTGATCGTTGCATGGTAGTTTCTCACGACCAAATCGTAGGCGACATAATACACGCCGGCAAGGCCGGTCAACTGGGATATTCCCTTTGTCTCCACAATATGCCCCTCCTTAGATTTCACCGAATGAGCCGTTCAGCCACCTGCAAAATCGCCGAAGCGCGAATTTCGGACCCTAAGAAAATAGCCCAAATGTGCACTTTCCGACATTTCAAAGGCACTCGCGGATATTTGACCTGTGGCCCCTTTCTCATTAGAGCATCCGTGCTTTGGCAACAACCGTGTCAAACAGTCTGTCTGGTTCACATCGGTATTTTATACCCTTTTCTTTCGTGCTCTTTAGGGTTGAGAAACTAATGTTGTCAGTACCAGCGTCATCTATATCAACAGTGGAGACCCTATATCCCTGTTCTAATCCTTGAAACAAGAGAGTCGCAGCAACCCATGATTCTTCAGCCTTCCCAATACATTTACTTAGCGATTCCTGTAATCAGTTGCTACTATTGGACTTATAGTCGGACAGTCGTGCTATCACCGGTGAAATTTCTCGCTTTTTTCTCCACCGTCGAACACAATTGATTTTCTTACCGAATCAAGATACATTTTTTAGATGAGTGAAACGGTAACGGTTCAGTCCCTGGACAGGACATTCGACATCCTGGAGCTTCTTTCCCAGGCACGGCGGGGTCTCAGCCTCACCGATATCGCCGATAGGCTGGACTTGCATAAGAGCACCGTGTACCGGCTTCTTGCCGCCCTGAAGAACCGCGGCTACATAACCCAGAACGGAAACCGGGGTTCATACAAGCTGGGAATGGAGTTTCTGCAATTGTGCAGCCAGTACTTGAACAACCTGGAGCTGAAGACCGAAGCCGAACCCTACCTGCACCGCCTTTCCCAGCTTACCTCCCAAACCGTATACCTGGCAATCCTCCAGGATAACGAAGTGGTCTACATCGACAAAGTGGAGCAATTCAACAGTCTGCGTAAATACTCCATCATAGGCCAGCGCCGCCCCCTGCACTGCACTTCGCTGGGCAAGGCGCTGCTCATGGGCATGAGCGATCAGGAGATTATAAACGTTTATGCGGGAAAAACCTTGAAAGCCCTGACTCCCAAGACGATCACAGACCTGTCGGAGTTGCAGGAGAACATCCATCTCTGCCGTAGCCGGGGTTGGAGCTTCGACGACCAGGAGTATTCTCTCGACGAGCAGTGCATCGGTGCTCCGATACTCGACTACCGCGAAAAGGTAATTGCCGCAGTCAGCACTTCCTGGCTGGTAAAAAGCTCCGCTTACTCCACGATCGAGGAAATGTCCCGGTATGTCATGGAAGCCGCTCAACGTATCTCCCAACACATGGGCTACGGCATAAAACCCCCATCCGAACTACAGACCGCGATCGTCGATTCTCTCGCTAAGCTGTGACCGCAACCGGTCGGCTTGGCCCCTGTTACTGCGGAACAGCATAAACAGCACAAAAAGAATGCTTGACAAGCTCGGCTCCCGTGTCTTAAAATAGTTTCATATTACGGAAATTAGTACATCATTATGAAACTTGGATAATCATTAGGGCATGATGATGTCTGCAAAAAAAGGAGAACAACAATGGTCGGTAAGAGAAAAAAGTACGTGTATACAATCAAAGACATTCCCCTGACCCCCCTTACCGACAAGGTGGGAACTCGTTTCCTCCTTGGCGAGAGGCTCCTGCTGAGCTTTATCGAACAGCCTCCTGGGGCCGAGTTCTCCCTGCATTCCCACGAAGCCGAGCAGATTCTCATCATCCTGGAAGGCGCCGAGGAGCATATTGTGGGCGGTCAAACGATTCACATGGAGGCGGGAGATGTCTGTATTCACCCGCCGAATGTTGAGCACGGAGGCCGCACTCCCACCGGTTTCAAGGGCATCGATATCTTTGTGCCGCCGCGGGAGGACTATATCGAGTTGATGAAGAAGCACGGAATCGAGATGGAATAGAGGCATGGAAGTCAGAAATGCCATTCATCCCGAGCACGCCAAAACCCTGGACAGCGATGGCCTGAGAAAAGAGTTCCATATCGGGCGGCTGCTGGTTCCCGGGGAGATCAAGCTTGTTTACACACACATAGACCGGATCATCATTGGCGGTGTCTGTCCCCGCCGGCCCTTCGAGCTTTCCGGCGGCCAGGCGATAACCGGGAGCGATCATCTGCTCGAGCGCCGGGAGATGGGCATCATCAACGTCGGAGCGCCGGGAACGGTGGCCGTTGACGGCGCGCAGTACCGCCTCGAACACCTGGACGGGCTGTACATCGGTATGGGGGCAGGTGCGGTGAGCTTCCACAGCGACAGGGAATCGTCGCCGGCCCGCTTCTACCTGAACTGCACCACGGCCCATCACGGCTACCCGACCGAAAAAATCGAAGCGGCCGGCCTGGAGCCCCTCCGCCTGGGAAGCGCGGAGGAAGCCAACCAGAGAGAAATCTTCAAGTACATTCACCCCCAGGGAGTGAAAAGCTGCCAGCTGGTCATGGGCTTCACCCGGCTCAAATCCGGTAATGTATGGAACACCATGCCCTGTCATACTCATGCGCGCAGGATGGAGGTTTACTTCTACTTCGATATGCCTGAGGAGGCGATGGTCTTCCACCTGATGGGAGAACCGCGGCAGACACGGCATATCATCATGCGCAACGAAGAGGCGGTGATCTCCCCCAGCTGGTCCATCCATTCCGGAGTGGGCACGAGGAATTACAGCTTCGTCTGGGGAATGGCAGGCGAAAACCAGACCTTCGACGACATGGACGCGGTGGCGTTGGCAGGCATCCAGCAGTCCTAGCTCCCCGCGGTCTGAGGAAGATCATCTGTAGTCGGGTACCAGCTCCACGTCGTGGAGTTTCTATACAATGCTAACCCAAAGGAGGGTATGCATGAAAAGGATCGCAGTAATGGTTTTGGCAGTCCTGCTGCTGGCGGAGCTAAACGGCTTCGCCGGAGGGCAGAAAGAGGCTGCACCGGCCAAGGTTATCGAGATGAAGCTGGGGCACTACGCTGCAGAGGGGCACCCGGGAGACCTGGCGGCCAAGATGTTTGCAGAGAACGTAGAAAAACGAACCGCAGGCGCCATCAAGATCGCAGTCTACCCCAACAACCAGCTCGGCTCGCCTCCCGAGCTGCTGGAGCAGAACATCCTCGGCGCCATCGACATGAGCCTGCCAACGCAGGGAGCTCTGGACAAGTACTCCAAGAAATTCGCCGTGGTGATGCTTCCCTTCGTGTACAGGGACTACGAGCACGCTCACAAGGTACTCGACGGCCCCTTCATGGAGTGGGCTTCTCCTGACCTGGCCAAACAGGGATTAGTGTTTCTATCCAACTGGGAATGGGGCTTCCGCAACATTACCAACAACGTGCGGCCGATCAACTCGCCCGCCGACGTGCAGGGCTTGAAGCTGCGCACACCTCCCGAGATCCAGCTTCAGGCGGCCATGGAGGCCCTGGGCGCGGTGGTGACCAAGATCGCCTTCAACGAGCTGTATATGGCGCTTAAACAGGGGGTCGTGGACGGCGAGGAAAACCCGCTTTCGGTTGTTTATCACAACAAATTCTACGAAGTCCAGAAGTACCTGGCCCTGACCCGCCACGTGTACAACTCTATGGTGCACGTAATCAGCAAGAAGACCTGGGACATGCTCACTCCGGAACAGCAGACGATCGTCCGGGAGGAGAGCCAAAAGGCCGGCAACTTCATGCGCCAGAAGCTGATGGAGGAAGAGAACGACCTGATCACCAAGCTCAAGGCGGAGGGCATGGTCGTAACCCAGCCCGACATCGCGGACTTCCAGGCCTTGATGGGACCCGCCTACAAGCGGATCGGGGAATACGCCGGTCAGGAGAACGTGGATAAATTCCTCGAGATGGTGAAGAAGTACTAAGCTCAAGCGGAGAAAGGCAGGGCCGCTTCCGGCTCTGTCTTTTCTCCCACAGGGTCAACAAGGTGCTCACGGTAGCGATCTTCGTACTACTCATCGGCCTGATACTTATCGGGGTCCCCGTAGCGGTGAGCATGGGCATCACGGCCGTCCTCACTTTCCTCGCCCTGGGAGAAGGAAACATCCTGACCATGGTCGCGCAGCGGATGTACTTCTCCACCACGGGCTTCACCCTCCTGGCCATCCCCTTTTTCATTCTGGCCGGAAACCTGATGAACACGGGCGGAACCACGACCAGGCTCTTTCGCTTGGCCCGGGCCCTGGTGGGGCATGTCTGGGGCGGGCTCGGCCAGGTGAACGTGGTGGCCAGCATGATCTTCTCCGGGATGTCCGGTGCCGCCGTGGCGGATGCGGCCGGTCTGGGCCTGATCGAGATCAAAGCCATGATCGACGGCGGGTATGAGCGCAAGTTCACAGCGGCTATCACCTGCGCCTCCTCCACCATCGGACCGGTCATCCCTCCCAGCATCCCCTTCGTCATCTACGGGAGCATCACCGGCGTGTCGGTGGGCAAGCTCTTCCTGGCCGGCTTCACTCCGGGGGTGCTCATGGGTCTGGCCATGATGGTCGCAGTCTTCTTCATCTCCAGAAGGCGCAACTACCCGCGGGAAAAGCGCGCCGACTTCAAGGAGCTTCTTTCCAGTTTCACCGACTCCCTTCTTCCCCTGGGTACGCCGGTGATCATCATCGGAGGAATCATTCTGGGCCTGTTCACACCCACCGAGGCCGCGGTGGTCGCCTCCCTCTACGCCCTGTTCCTCGGTATGGTGGTGTACCGGGAGGTGAAACCCAAGGACTTGCCCAACATCCTCTGGCAGACCATCCTGCAAAGCGTGCGGGTACTGTTTATAATTGCGGCAGCCGGATTCTTCGGCTGGCTACTCATCCACCAGAGGATCCCCGAGACAGTGATCATGGGGATAACCGCCTTTTGCAGCGACCGCTACAGCCTGCTGCTGGTGATTATCGCCATCCTGCTGATCCTGGGCTGCTTCCTCGAAGGCATCGCCGTGCTGCTCATCACCATCCCCGTGTTCATGCCCCTGATCGGCCGCTTCGGCATCGATCCCATCCAGTTCGGCGTCATCATGACCCTCGCCTCCATGATCGGGCTTCTCTCCCCTCCGGTGGGGATGTGCTTGTACGCCGTGGCCAGTGTCAGCAAGGTACCCATCGGCTCCCTGGCCAGGGAAATGTGGCCCTATATGTTGGGGATATTCGCCGTCATGCTCCTGATGGCTTACTTCCCCGCCCTCTGCCTCTGGCTGCCCAACCTCCTGCAATAGGTACTGCGCGTATGAAAGAGCGCAAAAGGATGGGAGCGTTTAGCAGCTTTCTCAGGGGCACTGACCGCATCGTCGGCCTGGCTCTGAGGATCCTCAGCGTGGCCTGCCTGGTTATCCTCCTGATATTGCTAGCCGGTAACGTGCTCAACCGCTTCGTGGTGCCGCTATCCGGCCTGCGTAAGTTCTCCTTCGGCTGGTTCGATGAGATCGTGGAATGGAGCTTCGCCTGGATGGTTTTCTTCGGAGCCGCCGCGCTCTGGCGCGAAAAAGAGCATTTCATCGTGGACTGGCTGTCTTCCAAGCTGAAGGGGAGAACGGGGGGCTACCTTCTGTCGGTGATCCTCGATCTGATCTCGTTGAGCTTCTTTCTGGTATTCACCGTCTACAGCTTTCGGCTTACGGCCCGCGCCGACGACTGGACCCCCATCTTCAAGATCCCCAAGAAGCTGCTCTACCTCTGCCTTCCCGGCAGCGGGATCCTGATGAGCCTCTACTCCGTGCGCAATCTGTTCGCGAGCTTCCGCGAATTGATCGTGAATCTGCGACATCGCCGTTGACGGAGCTCATCACAAAACGGTCAAATCATCTGAACGGCCGGACAGCCGGAGGGCCAGCGTGGGGTGATCCGCGAACTGAACCATGACGGAGCCCTGTTCTTCCAGCCGGAAGGAAGCTCCGCGCCGATGGCAGTGTATGGAGGGGAGATCTGGATCGTGACAGCCGGGGATTCGACGTTGCATGTGAACGGCGGAGTTGAATTATCCTAAGGTACGCAAAACGGCATGTGTTGCCGCCCCAAGGGATGACGCTTCCTCACCAAGGCTTGAATATTCCAAGCGGATATGGCTTGGAGCCTTAATCAATGAGACTTGCTCCAACTGGCTTGAAAGTTCAGATCGAAAGAAACTGCCCGCTTCTGTGTACATACTTTGAATAACAACGATATTCGGATCCAGGATTAAAACAAGATTGTGCAGGCCGATTGCGAACCAGGAGGCAGCTTCGCCGATCATCTTCTTTGCCAGTTTGTCATTATTGTTGGAAGCACTGAAGATCGAATGAATCGACACTTCCGATACAGGAATTTCGTTTAGGACTGAATCAGGGTAATCGGGGAGTTCCCGAATGGTCCGTGACACTATGCGATCGGGCTTGATCTGCATCTCGAAACATCCGTATCCCCCACAGTCGCATCGCTCCGGATCGCCTGGATTTATCTTCATATGTCCCACGGAACCTGCAAGATTATGGGCTCCATGCCTTATAGAGCCATCCACGAGTATGCCTGCAATAAGCCCTTCTTCTGAGTAAACAACTATCCCATCCGTTTCTTGCTTTAGTAAACCTAGTGATTTCTCTGCAATTAAACGATAACGAATTGCATTGTCCACATACACAGGAAAGCGGTTTTTTATATGATCTCTGATTAATTCCCGAAGATTGAGATCGTTGCCCCATGAGGGATTGTGAGGCGAGGTTACGATTGCTCCTCGCTCGTAGTCTGTTACTCCATGGCTTCCCATCCCCAGGCCGACGATCTTATCGGTACGAACCCCGCTTTGCCTGATCAATTCTTCGATACAGTTTTGTATGTTGAAAAGCAGATCTTCAATGTCATGATGGAGGTTTATTGGGAACCTGACAGCGGCACGTGAGTTGATATTGAGATCTACAAGTTTTCAGAACAGAAAATCCGTTGAAAGGTGCATGCCAATGGCGAAGCACGAAACGGGATCAAATATATAGAGTTTTGGAGGTTTACCACCCTCTGGAGTAGATGAACCCACCCCGTTCTCCAGAACCACGTTTTTAGACCGCAGGTTCTGAAGGATTTCTGTCACGGTTGCTCTGCTTATATTCGTACTTTCCACAATTTGATTGACGGTGCAGCTGGAATTGTTTCGAAAGGTTTCAATAATCTCTTGAGTATTATCTGTTCGAATCTATCGCTGTTTTCTTTTCATTCAAGTAGACATGCAGGTCCTTTCATAACCATGTTTAAAATAGTAAAGGATTTCAAGAAACAAAGATTCATCATTGTGAAATGGTATTTCAATTTCTGGGTAGTATGGGAGACAGGAGACATCCTCTCCTCCCCAATCGAGAGTGTCGCTAACTTCGAAATCTAGATTCTACTACCGAAACACTCCCTTATCCGCTGGATTAAGCTCTTTTCACAA
>CAZVHJ010000088.1:0-12550 GCA_964627715.1 uncultured Spirochaetaceae bacterium
GCAACCGCCTGATGGGGAACAGTCTCCTGGACATCGTGGTCTTCGGCCGCCGGGCTGGAATGCGGGTGGTTGAGTATCTGAGCAAGGTCGGCAATGGCCGGGGGAAGCTCAACCTGGAGCACGTTCGCAGGTATAACCAGGAATTGGAAGCCGCCGGCATCGACAACGGCCGCAGCGCTCCGATGATCCTCCCCGATTACCGCTTCAAGGTCGGCTAAGCACCCGACAAAATTGACTATACCCCAGTGCCGGGGTTCTCTCTACCAGATGAACTGCGTCCCCTGAAAGATCCTCCGCATTTCCCGGTTCTGCAACATCTCCGCCATGGCCTCCTCGGTCGGTAGGGGTCGAGGTTGGCTGGCCGCTTCGAGCACCAGGGGAAGGAGATGGATGTCTCCCGCGGTGATCAGGAAGACATCCGGATCTCCCAGCACCCAGCTTACTGCGGTGTTGATCGCCTCCTGGTCTTCCAGCGGTTGATACCAGGTACTGTGGTTGCGTTCTCCCTGCCAGGGTCTGCGGGCGATGGACTTTATCGTCTGAAGGGCGACTTTCTTCTCCCGGCAGCTTTGTCTGAGCTTCTCGAAAGAGCGCGCGTACTCCCCATTCTGCATCATCAGGATGTTGTACGGTAGGAGAACCGAGTCAAAGTCGAAGCGCTCCAGGCTTTTTGTATGCATTCCAGGAGCCGTGTACCCGTGTCCGGTCACTCCGATGAAGCGGGTCAGACCTTGGTCTCGTGCCTCGATCAGTGCTTCCAGAGCTCCGCGGGGACCCAACGCCTGTTCCCACTCTTTGGGATCGATCAGGTTGTGCAACTGAATCAGGTCTACGCTGTCGACCTGAAGGCGCTCCAGTGAGGCATGGAACTCATCCCGTGCCTCTTCGTAGCTTCTCTGACCTGTCTTGGTAGCCAGAAAAAACTTCTTTCGGTGCTTCACCATCCAGGGAGCCATCCGCTTCTCCGCCTCTCCCTCGCCGTAACTGGCCGCCACGTCGAGATGGTTGATCCCAAACTCCAGAAGGACCTCCAGCGTGTGATCGGCCTCTTCCTGGCTTACCCCACCCAGGGCAGCACCCCCAAAGATAGCGCGCGTGCTCCTATGTCCCGTGTTTCCGAACTGCTTCGTCTCTATGCTCATGCCTGATTGTGAAAGAAGCGGTGCAGCCCGTCAAGGTCCGGATCCTTTGACTGCTGCAGCGAACTCTCCTCCCCGCTCTCTCAGCGCCTCCAGATCCTTCTCCTTCGGGGCGCCGGCGAACTCGTAGGGCTCCACGAAATCCCACTTCATTCGATAGCGCTCGATGATCTGTTCCAGCTCTTTCTGCGCTCCACCGGACCAGCCGTAGGAACCGAAGCGAAAGGCCTTTTTCCCGGTGACCTTTTTCCGCCCCAACTCATCCAGTGCCGCTGCCACCGGCGGAAACAGTTTGTACTCGTAGGTCGGTGCGGCCAGGACAATACCCCCGGATTTCCAGGCTGCGGCCAGGATGTGGGAGATGTGATCCTGGGGCACGCGGAAGGAATGGGTCGGTACCTCCTCGGAGCGGATGCCTTCGCGAACCGCCTCGAGAGCTCGCTCGGTCATGCCGTACATGCTCCCCCAGATAACGGTGATCTCGGGTTGTGCAGGGCCGAGGGCGTAGCCTACAAAGCGGCGGTACAGCTGTACGATCCTGCCGGGATTCTCCCTCCACACGATCCCGTGAGCAGGGGCGATGATCTTCGGCTCCAGGGCGTCGAGCTTGTCGATTGCCCGTCCCACTGAAGTGGAGAAGGTGGCCAGGATGTTGGAGTAGTAGCGGAGGGCTTCCTCCTCGTAGAACGCCAGCTGCCGTTCATCTAGCCGATCGTCATAGGCTTCCCGGCCTACGCTCCCGAAGGAGCCGTACAGATCGCAGGGGAAGAGAGTTCGGCTTCCGGTTTCGAAGGTGGCGATCGTTTCCGGCCAATGTACGTTGGGGATTTCTTGGAAGAGAAGCTCCTTGCCCTGGCCCAGATCTATCCGGTCGCCGTTGCCCACGGCCCGCAGATTTCTGTCGAATCCGTAGAACGATCGAACCAGATCCAGCCCTTTGTTGCTGGCTATCAGCTGGAAATCATTGTTGAGCTTTCGAAAGGGTTCGAGCCAACCTGTATGATCCGGTTCGAGATGATTGAGGATGACGTAGCGGATGTCCCTCACATTTATTTCGATCTCCTCGAGTTGGGCAAACAGGGTCTCGGGCACTCCATCCCAGCCGCAGACGCCGTCGATGATCGCACATTCATCTCCTTTAACGATGTAGGAGTTCATGGCCACTCCATGGGGAAGCGGCCACATGCTTTCAAATAGAATTTCGCTGCCACCATTCGCGGACAACCGGTATATACCTTCGGTTACGCGGGTTGACTCCATTTTCTTCCTCCGCATATTTTTTCCGGGTTCACATATTTTCGCTCTATTTATAGGATAAGAGGGAAGACGGTTTAGGTCAATATATATTATTTAATAAGTAATATATAATCAGAAATTGCTAGGGTGACGGAAGAGCTCCTGCTTCGATGGTCTGTTGTAAAGTGCACCACTGCGATGTAAAACTTGCAGCCGCTTTCCGCTACTTCGGAACCGCCGCCCGAAACAAGGAGTAGGTGTAGAAGGCGTAGTAGTCAGGCTGGTCCAGGACGAACTCGGAGGAAGCGGGATCGGTGATGCGGAGGTACAGACGCCGGTCCTCCCCGCTCAGCTCCTTTTCCGCTCCAGGCCATCGCATTTGCACCAGAGCGAGCAGGGCGTCACGCATCCTTTCGTCGAAGGGTGCAAATACACCTCCGAAAAAGGGCTGAACCGAAGCATCGACGAATCCGGCCTTTTTGAGCCAGCCGAGGAGTCGCAGAAAATGATTTTCCGGCGCTTCGTGCTTTTTAAAAGATGCGATCCCCGGCGTAGTTGCGTTCAGCAGTGCTTCCAGACGGGGATAGCCTGGCAGGAGCTGTTGGGCGGACCAGATGCTTCTCGCTCTTTAGTATGCCACGACAGGGGCTGTAGATTAAACTCATTTATTCTGGGGCGCAACCGGTACACCGGGAACCGTATGACAAACAAGAGAAAATCGTTACAATCGAGTACGAACCGTACATAGAAATTTCGAGAAACGGAGGACAGGGATGAGCTATACACCTGATGCAAAACGCTACGATAGCATGAAGTACAACCGCTGCGGCAGGAGCGGGCTCAAGCTGCCGGCGCTTTCTTTGGGATTGTGGAATAATTTCGGCGGTGACACCGTAACTCCCACCGCTTCGATCCGGATACTCCTCTGGAAGAAACCCTCGGAGCGGTGGCCACGGCGGTCCAGCAGGGCAAGGCCCTCTATGCCGGGATCTCCTCCTATTCGGCCCGAAAGACGGCGGAGGCCTCTCGGGTCTTGCGGCAGATGGGGGTTCCCTGCCTGATTCATCAACCTTCCTACTCGCTGCTCAACCGCTGGATCGAGCAGGGCTTGCTCGATGTGCTGGAAAGCGAGGGGATCGGCTGCATTGTCTTCTCTCCCCTGGCCCAGGGGATGCTGACCGACAAGTATCTCAACGGCATACCCACCGACTCCCGAGCCGTGAAGGTGAGTCACTACCTTCCCAGAGAATTCTTGAGGGAGGAGAATTTAGCTAAGGTTCGCGGTTTGAACGGGATCGCCCGGAAGCGGGGACAAACTCTGGCTCAGATGGCCTTGACCTGGTGCTTGCGGGATTCCAGGGTCACCACAGTGCTGATCGGAGCCTCCCGACCCGAGCAGATCGAGGAGAATGTCGCCGTCCTGAAGAACCTCGAGTTCACGGCGGAGGAGCTGGAGGAGATCAACCAGTACGCCACAGAGTCGGGGATCAACCGCTGGGCCCGCTCCAGTGAAGCGGGATAGGAGCTAGGTGCGAATCCACTGGACGATTCATCCTCCGATTATTAGCTTATAGCCTGCATTTTTCTTTAAACGAGGAGTAACTCTCTATGAATTATACAGGGCCCAAGGTCAGGCTCTCCCGACGGGTCGGGATCGCATTGACTCCAAAGGCCGCCAAGGTGATGGAACGAAAGCAAGGGGGTCCCGGAGAACCCCGCTTCCGCTCGCGACGCCGGCAGATGTCCGATTTCGGCCGCCAGCTTCTGGAAAAACAGCGCCTGCGCTACCAGTACAATATCCCGGAGAAGCAGCTTCGGGGCTACTTCAAGAAAGCCCTCAGCAGGCACGGGAATACCGGTGATATTCTCATCCGTATGCTGGAGACCCGGCTCGATGCCTGCGTGCTGCGGGCCGGGCTGGCAAGAACCATCTACGCCGCCCGGCAGTATGTCAGCCACGAACATTTCGAGGTCAACGGTATCAAGGTCAAGAGTCCAGGATTTCAACTGAAATCCGGAGATGTTCTACAGGTAAAGGAGGGCAGCCGCAAGCTGGCCTGCTTCCGGGAAGCTTTCAGTCAGGCCGTTGCCCCCGTGTATCTCCAGGTTTTCAAAGACGAGCTGAAAGCCCAGCTGGTAAGTCTTCCCAGTAGGGAGGAGATACCGGTGGAGTGTGATCTCGGGCAGGTTGTCGAATTCTACTCCCGCTGACACAAACCAAGGCAGGATGTGTGCCGGATCGCAGATGAGAAGCGGTAATGCCGCTACTTTCGGTCCGCGATCAGGCGTTCCATCAAGCCGTCCACGTTTACGTAGTCTTTGACCATCTGCTTGACCGTGGCGATCTTTTCCTTGTCCTGCGGGCGGATCTTGACGATCAGGTTGGTGATTTTCTGCGCCGTGGTGAAGGTGTCATCCTCCACAAGAAATACGGGGACTCCGGCCTGCTTGAGGATCTTCAATACCGTCGAGTTCGGCCAGATACCGCAGGTCAGGATAATTCCGCGGACGTTGTAGTCCTCTTGGACTCCGGGAACATTGCAGGAGACGGCGGCCAGGATCAGGTCCTCCCTGTTTCCCGGAGTGATCAGCAGAACATCCCCTTTGAAGTAGTCGAAGGCTTCGTGGGGAGCCATTGCACCCACCAAGATCTTGCTGACCAGCACATCAAGGGTGTTTTCGTCACCGCTGATCAGCTCCCCCCGTATGTCCTCGAGAAGCTGCCGCAGAGTGGGGCTGGAGAGCAGTGGGTAGAAGGGAATCACGCCGAAGGTTTCGATTCCCTTTTTCTGAAAACCGAGGCGGACGAGCTTGTTGATCTTCTCGTATTTTTCCGGAATCACCTTGTTGACGATCACCCCCAGAACCTTTACTCCGAAATTGTCGAACACAGCCTTGTTGAGCATGACCTCGTCGATGGGGCGCCCGATTCCCGCACAGGTGACTATGAGAACCGGTGTATCGAGCATTTTAGCCACAGCAGCGTTACACAGATCGAGAACAGAGCCCACCCCGGCGTGCCCGGTGCCCTCGATGACCACGAAGCGCTGCTCCGCGCTCTCCCGTTGGTAGGCCTTTCGGATTCGCTCGCTGAGCTGATGCACGTCTCCGTGCAGGATATATTCCTCGGTAAAGCCTCGGGGCACGGCCACCGGACTCATGTCGTAGAGAGGACTGCCGATTTGAAACACATCCTTCATCAGGGAGGCGTCCTTGTCGATCTCGTACTGCCCGATCAGCTTGACCTGCTGGCCAACCGGTTTGATATAGCCGATCTGGGGGTAGATTTCACTGATCGCCTCGAGCAGTCCAAGAGCTGTGGAAGTTTTTCCATCGTTCTGCCGGGTCGCGGCCACGTAGATACGCAGTGGACTATTCATACCGGAAAGGGTAGTACGGTTTTCTTTCCCAGATCAAGGTATAGAACCTCTGACCCGTGACATGTAGAGGGGTTCCGTATTATAACAGTTCCAGAACGTGGTATCGGCAGGAAGCGATGAATCAAGCTAAACCCGGCGGCATGAAAGCCGCTTACGAAATCGCCTATAAGAGAGTCGGTTTGGAAATAAGGGCAAGCAACCTCGAAGAGCTCTGCGGGCGCACCGGGGCCGTGCTGAACGGCCGCACGATTCGGGTATCCTTCTTCGGGAGTCGTGTAGAGATTCTGATCCCTGAAAACGGAGGGATCGAGTTTCAACCGGTGGATCTGCCTCTGGCCGAGAGGATCCTCATTCTCCACTATCTCTTAGGCCGGGAAATCAGACCCACCCGTGGAAGCATGGTTGCCTTCAAGAGTCTGCCCGGGGCGTCCTTTTACGATCCGGCCTACCAAAAACGAGGTCCGAAGCGCATCGCCCGGCGCTTTGGGGAAAACGTCGAAGAGTTCCGCAAAGCCTGCAGAAACCTTAAATGGCAAGAGGCGGAGCTCGGGGATGCTTCCTTTCAGTTCGATATCCTGCCGAAGATCAGAGGGTTAGTTGTGCTGTACGCCGGGGATGAGGAGTTTCCAGCGGAAGTCAATATTCTATTCAATGATGAAATCGTCAACTTCCTGCCCCTGGAGGATGTCGCCGTGCTGGCTGGATTGATCGCCACCCGTCTGAGTAAATCCATCAATATGTAGGATAGGAGGCGCGAGATGCATAACAAAGAGCTCGAGCAGACTCTGGCACTGATAAAACCAGATGCATTGAAGAATTCACTGACCGGATATGTGCTCTCCCAACTGTCCGAATTTCATACCGGCCTGATCTATGCCGGTGCCAAGGTGGTTCATGTCAACAGGATGCTCGCGGAGGTACATTACGAGGAACATCAAGGCAAGGTTTTTTATCCTTCCCTGATCGAATACATCACCGGCCGTTTGCACTACGGCGGCAAACCTCACCGGCAGCGGGTGATCGCCATTGTGTATCAAGGCCCCGATGCCGTGAAAAAGGTGCGAGAGGTGGCCGGGCCGACCAATCCTCATTCGGCGAGGGAACAGAAACCGGGGTGTATTCGTTCTTTGGGAACGATCGTCAGCCTGCGGGATGAGAGCGGGAAAGAGATCGGCGAGCGTATGGACAACCTGATTCATGCATCCGCCACGGACGATGAAGCGGAGCGGGAGATCAAGCTCTGGTTCAAGCCGAACGAGATTCCTCCCTTCATGCGGGCCTATTCAACGATGCAGAGCGAAGCGTTGTACTACTTCAAAGAGGACAGGCTCCTTCCCAAGTACGAGCCGGGCAGTGTGTGCGTGGTGGCGCCGGGGGATGTGATGTGGGAGTCGGACCTGCAGACCCTTCGTCTGATACATCAGGGCAAAGACGCTTCTTGTTCCCTGCAAGCCGTTGTGGCCAAGTACCTGCTGAATGAGAACACCGACGGATAGTGACAACTCGTTCGACGAATATCGGCGTACGTCTAAGATGCCGTGAAGGTAGTGGGATGATTCACCGGATAGATCGGCTTGCCCCCTTTGAGCACCTCCAGAACATTCTGAGCGGCCTTGGTCTTCAACTCCGCCACGGACTCTTCGCTGTACCAGCCGGCGTGATCCGAGAGGATTACGTTGTCCAGCTGCCGTAGGGGACTGTCGGCGGGAAGGGGTTCGGTCTCGAAGACATCCAGCCCGGCGGCGGCGATCTTTCCGTCGGCAAGGGCTTCGGCTACCGCCTTCTCCTCCAGAAGAGGTCCTCGGGAGGTGTTTACGAGCATAGACGTACGTTTCATCAGGGAGAGCTCCCGGCTGCCGATCAATCCCCGCGTCTCGTCGTTTAAGGGGGCATGAACCGAGACATAATCCGAGTTCTTGAGCAGAGCCCGCAGATTTACCGATTCCGCGCCGTTTTCCTCGATTTTCTTGGGATCGAGGTAAGGGTCGAAGACAAGAACCCGGCCCAATCCGAATCCAGAGAGCTTGCGGTGCAGCGTTCGGGCGATAGCGCCGTAGCCGACCAGCCCTAGGGTCTTTCCGGCGATCCGATAGCTGGGCTGTTCCCTATGCAGATTCCAGGCACCCTCCCGTATACGCCGATCCTTGAAGGCCACCTTTCGCACGCACCCGAGAAGCAGAGCCAGAGCCTGGTCAGAGACATCCTCCAGGCAGTAGTCGGGAACCCGGGCAACCCAGATGCCTTTGGCTGTGGCCGCCTCCACGCTCACATTGTCATAGCCGACTCCATAGCGGGAGATCACCCGGCATTTCTGCAGCTCCTGGATCACGGATGCCGGCAGGGAGTGCAAGTTTACCAGGATTCCGTCGGCATCCCGCAGGACCCGGGCAGTTTCTGTCTCGTTGCCCAGGTTGTGCACCTCAATCGAAGCCCCGATCTCCTTCAGGACTGCTGTTTCTTCAGCATAGCTGCCGTAGCGATCATCGGTTACGACCACCTTGAATCCAGCCATGTTTCCGTCCTTTTTTCCGATGACATGAAATGACCTTATCCTTTCCAAAGCCAAATGTAAAGTGATTGCGGGTGCTGTTCCGTACTATTCGGACTCGGGGTATGCGGTTGTTAATCTTGTCGGGTGCAAGGTGCTCGAACCAGGGATACGATTCGATGATAAGAAAAACAGTAAGAAATGCCTTGCAGTACCCGTGGATTCCGGTATAATTCATCCTATACCCCGCAGCACAATACTCGGGCACAGGTGGACATCGAGATTCGACCCCTAACGGAAACAGACATTCCCCAAGCTATGGAGCTGAAAAATGCCCTCGGTTGGAACCAGACACCTGAAGATTGGCGGCGTTTTCTCTTGTTGTCCCCGGAGGGGAGCTTCAAGGCTGTACGAGGACAGGAGCTGGTGGGGACAGCCATCGCCTATGTTTTTGACAAAGTGTGTTGGATCGGAATGGTCATTGTGAAGGAGGAGTGCCGTCACCAAGGTGTGGGCAGACGGATGATAAAGCGATGTCTGGAACACAGCGTTCATACGGATTGCAACCTGATCGTGCTCGACGCTACCCGAGACGGAGTATCCCTGTACGGGAACATGGGCTTTCGACCGGAGTTCCTCGTCGCAACGGCCCGGGGCACGGTCTGGAGGAAGGCCCTGTCTAAAGATCGCCACCGTGGTCTAAACTTCCGCCGTATCGAAGCGAAGGACCTGGATCCGATCGTATCCCTGGAGGCCTGTGCTCTCGGTGCGGTGCGGGAAGCGCTTCTGCATCAGCTGGTAAAGCAAAATCCGGGCCGAGGGTTTGTCTGTTATAATTTGGAAGGAAACCTGGAGGGGTTCGTGCTGCACAGGCCGGGATTCAACGCTCATCAGGTGGGGCCGATGATCGCCCGTAACGATGAAGCTGCAGAGCTCCTCGTTCAGGCAGCCTTCGCCGACCTGTGTGAAGCTCGGGACGGGACGGCGGTCGCCCTGACCGTTCCCATGAACCAGGCGGGTATGCAGAAAATCATCCGCCCCTGGGGCTTGAGTCTTGAACCGCGGCTGACCCGCATGTCCAAAGGACGAAAGCGGTTGCATGCACGGGAAGACATGGTATATGCTTTAAGCGGTCCGGAGAAAGGATGAATCCCCAAGAATTAAAACTTAACGAGGAAACCAAAACCTGTAAGGAGGTAAGATATGAAAAAAATCGTTGTTCTTCCGCTGGCTCTGGCGCTGATCCTTGGCTCGGCGAGCCTGGTCTCTGCCACCCCGCAAGTTGAGGAAACCGGCCCGATCAAGGTCGGCATGTACGCGGATCTCAGTGCCGGCACCGCTCAGTGGGGTACCGACGCCGAGAAGGGGGCCCGTCTGCGGATCAAAGAGGTCAACGAGGCCGGCGGCATCATGGGCCGTAAGGTCGAACTGGTGCTCTACGACTGCAAGCTCAGCCCGACGGAAGCGGTCAAGGCCTACTCCCGCCTGGCGACACAGGACAAGGTGGCTGCAGTGTACGGTTCTCTGATTTCCAACACGGCCCTGGCGGTTAGCCCGGTGGCGGCTCAGACCAAGGTGCCGGTGGTTGCCCGGGCCATGGATGAGCGGGCCACCACGCCCGGATTCAACCCGGACAAACCGGATGCACCGATCGATGCCAATCCCTACTTCTTCCTGCTCCAGCCCTCGTGTTTTCAGCAGGCCGCGGTAATCGCCGGCTATGCCATCGACGAACTCGGGATGAACACCTTTGCCATGCTGTACGACAAGGGCAACGCCTATGCCGAGTACCTGGCCAAGGGATTTGCCTACTACGTGAACAAGCGAGGAAAGAAGATGCTGGGAAGCCTCGAGTTCCAATCGGGAGACGTGGACTACAAGGCTCAACTGACGAAAATCAGAGAGCTGAAGCCCAATGGGCTGTTCATTCCCAACTACGTGACTCAGAACGCCAATGCCGTTAAGCAAGCTCGAGAGCTGGGTCTGCAGACCACCTTCCTCGGCAACAACTCCTGGTACAAACCCATGGACGAGGTAGCCGGGCCGGCGGCGGACGGGTCCTACTTCCCCAACAACATGACCTTCGACGACCCTTCTACGCAGTGGTTCTTCGAATCCTACAAAGCCGAGTGGGGGGAGGAACCTAGGCTGCACAGCTTCAGCGGCTACGACGATGTGGGCTTCATCCTCGAGGCGATCAAGGCGGCCAAATCAACAGATCCGGAAAAAGTCCGGGACGCCATGGAGGCCACCCGGAAGTTCGAGGGCATCATCGGGACGATCAATATCGATCCCAAGACCCACAGACCGGTGGATCTGCCCATGTCGGTACTGCGTTTCGAAGGCGATCAGATCAAGACCGTCGAGCTGAAGTACGTGCCAAAAAAACCGTAATCGTCAAGAAAGACTCGAGGTGCTTTCTGACCGGGGGCTTAAGGCAAGCTCCCGGTTGGAGTTTTTAGGAGGCTCCCGGCATGAACTGGAACATTCTGCTCCAGCAGATCGTCAACGGCATCTCCCTGGGAGGAGTATACGCCCTGATGGCGGTGGGCTTCGGTTTGATCTTCAACGTGCTCAAATTCTCCAACTTCTCCCACGGAGGCGTGGTTACGTTGACCGCCTATATCGGCTTTTTTCTCTCCCACTATCTGGTCGCCAACTTCATCGTTACCTTTCTGGCGACGGCGATTCTGGGAGGACTAGCAGCGGTAGTCATCGAGCGACTCGTATTCCGTCCGATCCGGCGCAAAGGCTATCCGATCTCCATGCTGATCGTGAACTCGATCACCGTAGCCATGCTGGTTCAGCAGTTCTTTGCAGTGACCCTGGGCAGCGACTACTACACCTACCCGATCTTCATCAAAGAGACGGCGTTGCACCTTGGCGATCTGACCGTATCCAAGACCTACCTGCTCATGCTGGGCATCTCCGCGGTCGTTCTAGGCGGGTTGAGCTACGTCATCCGTAAGACCAAGATCGGGATTGCCATTCGAGCCGCCTCCTCCGATATCTCAACCCCCAGCCTGATGGGGGTGAATGTGGATTTCGTGATCTCGGTGGCATTCTTTTTCTCCGGAGTGCTCGGGGGCATTACCGGATACCTCCTCGGTATGACCTTCACCGTTGATCCTTTCATCGGCAGCATAATCCTGAAAGGCATCATCGCCTCGATCATAGGGGGTATGGGGAGCATCCTCGGCGGGGTGATCGCCGGGCTGATTCTCGGTGCGGCGGAGAGCCTGCTGATCGCCGAGATCGGGGCTGCCCTGACGCCCATCGTGATCTACGGGGCGATCATCCTGCTGCTCCTGATCCGGCCGCAGGGCATCGCCGGCAAGATCGCCGAGGTCAAGGCGTAGGGGGAGCGCGGCTTATGTTTTACTTGAAAGTCCTGGAAATCACCAGCCTCTACACGATCCTGGTCCTCGGTGTGTACCTGATGACCGGTCTGACCGGACTGTTCTCCCTGGGACAGGGAGGATTCGTATCCATAGGCGCCTACACCGCCGCCATCGTCTATATGCGCTTCGGCGTTCCCTTTCCCCTTGCCCTGGTTTTCGCCGTGCTCATGGGAGCGGTGCTCGGTTTTCTGGTGGGGATTCCAACGCTGCGGCTTCGCCGTGACTACTTCCTTCTGGTCACCTTCGGTTTGAGTGAGATGGTCCGAGCCGCTTTGTTGCATCTGGCCCAGCTGACCGGGGGCGCTTTGGGTATGGCCGGAATGCCCAGAAAGGTGGGGTTGCCCCTGATCCTCGGTTCCATCGTGATTATTACCTTCATTACATACAGCCTCAAACGTACACGCTTCGGCCGCGACTGCATCGCCATCCGGGACGACGAGCTGGCCGCTTCGATGATGGGTATCAATGTCTACGCTCATAAGATGAAGGTGTTTATCATCAGCTCGGCGATCACCGCCTATGGAGGCGCTCTGTACGCCTTCAACATCCTGTTCATCGAACCGAATCTGTTCAACTGGCTGGAGTCGGGAAGGCTGATAATCATCACCTTCGTCGGCGGCTTGAACTCGATCGCCGGGGTGATCGCCGCCTCTACGATCTACTACTCCTTCGGCGAGTTCTTTCGCTTCATCGATGTCTGGCGGGACGTCCTGCTGGCGGTTGTCGTGATTCTGGTGATCATCTTCCGGCCGGGAGGACTTTTCCAGGGCCTGTCCCTTCTGCCTTCCAAGCTCAAGGCCATGCGGAGCGGGAGGTAGAGGCGTGAAGATCCTCAACGTTGAAGGGATAAGCAAGCATTTCGGTGGAGTGGTTGCTGTCGAAAATTTTTCCATGGTCCAGCGGGAA
>CAZVHJ010000088.1:12566-12787 GCA_964627715.1 uncultured Spirochaetaceae bacterium
CCAGATCACCGGGATCATCGGTCCCAACGGAGCCGGGAAAACCACCGTATTCAACCTGATCACCGGGGCTACACCAGTGGATCAGGGCAGAATTTTATTCATGGATCGAGAGATCACCAGACTTCCGGCTTATCGCCGGGCGGATCTGGGAATCGCCAGGACCTTTCAAAACATCCGCCTTTTCGGCAATCTTACCGTTCTGGACAACATGAAAGTAGCCC
>CAZVHJ010000089.1:0-12415 GCA_964627715.1 uncultured Spirochaetaceae bacterium
GAGAGTCGACCTTGTCGTTCTTGGTCTTGCCGCCGTGGATGGCTTTCATGTACAGGGCGTGTCCGAGCACGAAAGCGATTCCTTCGCAGGCTGCATAGATCCGCGATCCAGTACCAGGTGAAGATGCACTCCACGGCCACCACGAGATCTTCGCGGTATGGGGCGATGGCTCTCAGAAGAGCATCGGGACCTGTGCGGTAGTTTCTGTGCAAGAGAATCTTGCCGGATTGGTCCTGGATGCAGACATACATCGATCTTGCGTGTAGGTCGATGCCGCAGTAGAATTGATGTTGACGCGAGTAGCATCTCATAAGGCTTCCTCCTTGCGGATGTTTTTTTGTCGCGGTAATTATACCGCACCTCCCGGGGGGAGGCCTTGATGAGTATCATGTCGATGAAGCTGACGCCTTAAAGACGATCCAAAAGTCATCATTCATTTTCGTAATCGTATATGAACAGTATAATGCGGCGGCGCAGCTTATCTCTGCGTTCTATGACACGAAGAAAAACGCCAATGATAACGAGATTGGCGTGAATAGACAGGATTGACTCTGTGCGGTAGAGTAATCTCAATGAATAAGGTCAAAACGTTTGAAGAGCCTCTGCAGCAAATATTGCTTGCGCTGAAAGACGAAAATGTTCAAAAAATCATCGTCTTTGGCTCGGTAGCAAATGGATATGTTCATGAAGATAGTGACATTGATCTCCTTATCGTAATGGACACCGATTACCTGCCTATCACATACGAAGAGCGACTGGAGTACCGTATACAAATACGACGGAAAATACGTGATATTGCTAAAAGAATACCGATTGATCTGCTCATATATACGCGGAAGGAATATCAAATACTTACGGAAAACATGAACGCCTTCATGAGGGAAATTCATGATTTCGGTAAAGTAATCTATGAAAAAGCAAGCTGAACAATGGCTTCACTTCGCCTATGTTGATTTACGTTCGGCGGAAAAACTAGGAGAAGAAGAATATCTCACGCAAGCGGCAGCGTTTCATGTTCATCAGTGCGTAGAAAAATCGATTAAAGCTATTCTCGAACATAGCAATCAGAAAACGCCCAAAATACACAATCTTGTGCTGCTCATGGAATTGATCCGTGAACTTGGCGTAGATCCAAAAACAGACGAAGACGTACTCGATGCAATAAATCAAGTTTACATTGAATCTCGCTATCCAGCTGATTTTGGTTTACTTCCCGGAGGAATACCGTCAATTGAAACAATAGAAAAATTCACGGAGTTCGCGACAGATCTCTATACATTCGCTGAAAAAGTGATCAAAGAAGGATCGGATTGAATGGAGAGGTATCACGATCGAATGAGAACGATGGCGTATATGGCGTCATAGAACACATATAAGGCCTCCCTGAGTCAAGAGACAAAGCTCTCCCTGACAACATGTTTCATTGCCGATCCACAGGATGAACGATCGTTCTCCATTCCCCCGAATCTGACTTGGGTTCGAAGATTCTGGTGCGACAACGCTGTCTGCACCAAACACATGTTGCGGGTCGCTTGAGCGCCCAAGAACATATTCGGTACCCGACTGCCGTCCGAATCAAAAGAGGAGCTCTGTGTCTGACAGGCTGAAGTTATTCCGGCGGATCGACGCGGGGCAGACCGCGGAAAAGAGAATCACGAGAGACTCATCGAAGAGAAAGGGAGCCGGGATGCAAGACCAATCATGCCGGACGGACTCGAGGGTTTCGTGCCACGGTGCTGCGATGGCAGTCGGATCGCTGCAGGCAAGCGGTCACCGCAAGAGAGCATCCTCCTGGGGTGTTTCAGTTAGGCTCGGGGTCTCATGCATCCCGTCCCGTCTCTTATCCTACTGTTTCAAAAAACCGCTTGGCATCGAAAGGGCTCCTCCTTTTCAAGATGGTGTATACGCTACGCCCGAGTAACTGATGAGAGGATCGACAGGGCTTTGCCATACCTGCTGATCAATCTCTGGTGATAGAGCTTTCCCCGTTCATTACGCCTGAGAAACAGGCAGGTGCGCCTCGCTGAAGGCCCATTTCAGATGGACATTGCCGATTTTGTTGTTGTTTTCAGTCTTGCGTTTACCTCCCGATTCATGAGTACACTTCACCAGCCGTGCGTAGGAGATGAAGTTTCCCACCACAGGAAAGCGGTTGATGTCGTGGATCACGCAAGAGGATCACCAAGGCCAAGGTTTTTCCTACACCAGGGATGCTGCGTAGCAGATGAACGGCTACCGGGTGCGTGTTCGGGAACCTGGGCGTTGATCTGCCGTTCGATGGCGAGGATCTGCTGGTGAAGGCCATCCATCAGTGCCCCATCCACCTCCACACTGGTGCGGACCACAGGGTCCGTGAAGCGTAGACCTATTTCGGCGCGGTTGGAGCTACGATCGATGCGCTTCTCGAAGTACGGCAGGTGGTACTTCAGTGTTGGTGTTCTGGATGTGCGCCTGTAGCTCCGCGTGCTGGCGAGCAAGGTACAGCCGGTGACGAAGCAAATCCCGAGTGGAGCGTATGCCTTGAGGATAGACTCAAGGCCATGGGAAGCATCCCACTACGAAGCAGGGCGGCGATCTTGTGAGAGTCGATCTTGTCGTTCTTGGTCTTGCCGCCGTGGATGGCTTTCATATACAGGGCGTGTTCTCTCACAAATGAACTACTATCGAACACTCGATAACAGGACCATGATCACCGAGTTACCGATGAAGGGAGTGAAGACCCTGTACTCAGGTTGGGGCGATTGGTATGCTTATGTATGTATGATTCTCTTGGTCTTCTTTGTAGCTTTGGGCTTTCGGAATTCTGTGAGGAGTCGCGCTGGAAAAAAAGTAGTTTCCGATCGGAAGTAAGCAGACTTTAAAGAATTTAGACGAGTTCGTGTGCACGGTAAGGAGTATGATCAATGCCACGGCTTGTCAAAGGCGGCAAGCACACCTTCGGTTGGTCCCGAGTAGCTGACACCGGAGGGATCAGGATCCCTCCTGAGGCAGTGAAGGAGTACCGCATGAAAGACTCAGAAAAACTGATCGTTTTGCCCGGCAGCCAGACGTCGGGGGGGTTCGGATTGGGATCTGAAGAATCTGTAGGAAAGTCTGCCCTGAGAATTGTGTTGGGTGAATATCCGGAACTCGGGCAGTTCCGGTTGCCTGACGGAGAGGCCATTGAGTACAAGGGCAAACAATATTGCTGGATTACACTAGGCAACGGCGCTGTCACTGTTCCACCGGAAACACTCCAGAAGTATGGAGTCAACATCGGCGATAAGTTACTGGTGATACGAGGAAGTGGTCTGGCTATCGGTTTTGCTGTGAGAGGGCCAATCGTAGAGGAGGCCAAGAAACATAGAGAGCTGCAGGTTTTCGCACCAGAGACATGAACAGCGCAACACTGTACGAGATTCTCGAATTGCCGGTGGCGGCCTCCGTTGATGAGATCAAGGCCGCGTTTAGGAAATCGGCATTGCAGCACCATCCGGATAGGAACGACAACAACCCCGAATCGGCAGCCCGTTTCAGAGTTGTCTATAACGCGTACAGCGTTCTCTCCGATCCCGAAAAACGTCGAGAGTATGACACGTACCTCAGGACCAGCACTGTTTTCGGCGGTCCCACCGGTGTTGCGGCGGATCCAACTTCTACCCGAGTCCGCGGGCAGATTCCCGGTACGACCAATACGTTGGCAACTCTTCTCAGTCATTTGAACTACGTACTTTGGGACATCGAAGATCTCATTCGCACAAAGCCCGACTGGAACCGCGTATTTAATGGAATACCACTGCGTGGATATGTACTGAAAATGCTGATCTTTATCGATAATTGGATTCTAGATCCGATGGGATTTCCAGATTATTTCTTTCAAGCGAGAAGAATGAATGCACCCGCTAAGTCTGACATGCTCTCTTTGGGAAAAAAATCGGGGCATCGGCCGTTCGTGAACATGAATGACTATTTCTACAACATCCGGGTACGAACAGACAAGTTATTGAAGAGCGCGAAGCTCATCGACCTACTGGAGCCTCTGCCGGGCTCAAGGGTTCGGATCATCGATTGTGTTTTCGAAGCCCACAACTTCAGTGTCCACTACCTGGCTTACTTGAAGAGTGCCCTGGCCGGTGAAGTCGAGAGCATTCCCCCATTCCGGCATACAAATCCCTGTTTCGACAGTAAGAATTCTTGATGCGGCATTGCTACTCAGCTTCCGGAAATTAGCTGTTTGGATCGCTTCCGGAGCGCTTTCATTCACAGCAGACTCCGCGTGGAAGCTGTTGTACAGAGTTGGCGGAGCGGCCGCGCTTATTGCTGCCATACTTTTTCAAAGAAACCTCGGCTCAGAGCTGTTGCTCTTGGCTATATTCGGGATCATCCGCTTCGCACCGTCACTTTACGCCGTGCCCTTGTCGATCTCCCCCCGTTTCGGTTGATTTGGTATGTGTTGATCGCCGGGCGCCTCCTCCAGCTCGCTTCGGCGATCACTAGAACAAGCAGTAGTTGAATTACAGGAGTCCAGTCCTAATAGATGTTTACAATCGAGGCAATTCGATGCACACCGTAATAATATCTTTGCCTTTTGGTGTTAGATATAGTAAACAAGGCAAGTCTGGAGAAGGGAGGCAGTATGCTGTATGTTGTCACGGCCTGTTTATGGCTGCGATGTGGTCGCTTCTCGGCTTTGCACTGGCCTTTCTCCTGTCCAGGGACCAGCGCAACAGCCTCGTTGTCGGGCTTCTCGTGTTCAGCCACTGGGTGCTGGATTTCATCTCCCCTCCAATGGGCATGGGACAGAAGGCCCCGCCGGACCTACCACTTCTGTTAGGAGGTTCACCGAAGGTTGGGCTCGGACTGTACAACTCGGTTCCCGCAGCTCTGGCGACCGATCTCGGGATTCAAAATACCGAAGGATCTCTACGCCGGGTCATTTCCTCCTGGAAACACATCGCCGAAACACAGTCCGCACTGGTTGAGAAGCTTGACGGTAAACGTGCAGTGACCGTACACGGTCCTCATATTGATCTTGCCTTTTCGATTGAAGAGAGGAACTTTATAAGCAGCGATGGTAGGCTGAATATGCTGGATGGTGAGATATACACCGCTCCCGTGGTAGATTCCGTCAACGGATGGATGGAATCCTCCTTCCCGGCAATCTACAAAGGGGTGGATATATATCAGACGTATTCTTTCCAGAGAGACGGCACTGTAGTACCTTCGGAAACACAGAAGAAATAAATCGATAAGCGAAGGGGTCGACTATTGAGACGGCGGAGGCACCTTGTGCAAAACGGAGGATGAAATGGACGCAAAAGTGTTGGTGGCCTATGCTTCCAAGTACGGGGCAACGGCGGAGATTGCAGAGAAAATAGGCGAAGTACTTGTTCAGGCAGGTCTTCCTACCGACGTATTTCACGCGGATCGGGTTAGAGACCTGAGTCCCTACAGGGCGGTAGTCTTGGGCAGCGCGGTGTACATAGGTCGCTGGCGCAAGGAAGCGGCGAGGTTCTTGAAGGCCAACGAGAAAGTCCTGGCCGGGCGTTTGGTGTGGCTGTTTTCCAGCGGACCTACAGGCAAAGGAGATCCGGTACAATTGACGAATGGCTGGCGCTTCCCCAAGGCTCTGCAGCCGATCGCTGACCGCATTCGGCCTCGGGAAGTCACTGTTTTTAACGGTGCTGTGGATACAGCAAAACTTAGCGGACTCGAAAAATGGATGATCAACAAAGTCAACGCACCGCTCGGCGACTCGCGAGACTGGGATGCCATTACTTCCTGGGCTAAAGCTATCGCCGGTGAGCTGAAGCGAGAGGCCTATCCGACCGGAAGGCAAACAGAATAACAGCATCAATAGGAAATAAGGAGCGGAGGTCTGTTCCCGCCACTGATATGAATCATTGGCGGGGTGGCCGGAACCAGGATCAACAAACCGTTAAAGCGGTTTTCTCATTCCGCTTCTCGTTCTTGGACTTCTCCTGTTGACCGTCATTACTGCGTTTGCTCATTCCCTTCGGGGCGGTGATCAGGCTGCCGGTAATGTTCGCTGGCTTCGCTACCTTCGTTTACGAAGCAGCATGGGCGGAAGACTTGAAAGGTTTGCTCTTCCTCTGGGGAAAGAGGATGAGAAGGGCGTCGAGAATCGTTTCGGCGAAATGGAACTTCATGGAGCTGCGGACCTCTCTGGGCAGCTCCTCTATGTCTTTGCGGTTCATGTCGGGCATCAGCACGTCAGTCATACGGTTGCGGTGGGCCGCAAGTACTTTCTCCTTGATCCCGCCAATGGGAAGTAGCCGGCCGGTCAGCGTGATCTCCCCGGTCATGGCGCAGCCCTTCTGTACCGCCGTTTCTCGAAGCGCCGAGAGCATGGCTGCGGTGATGGTAATTCCTGCGGAGGGTCCGTCCTTGGGGATCGAACCTTCCGGTACGTGAATGTGGATATCCCGGTTCTTGTTGAAATCCGGTTTGACACCGAGGATATCGGCGTTGGCCCGCAGGAAGGAAAGGGACGTCTGGGCACTTTCCTTCATCACCTCTCCGAGACTTCCCGTTAGGATAAGCTCACCCTTGCCCTCCAGCAGGGCGACTTCCACAGGCAGGAGCCTGCCTCCCAACTCGGTCCAGGCCAGTCCATAGACCAATCCCGGTTTCTCCTTGGGGTAGAGCATTTTCTCCTGGTAGGATTCATTTCCCAGATACTCCACCACGCGTTTTGGGGTAACCGTTGTGGAGAAGCTGTTTTTTGCCCGTTGGGAGTCCCCCTCTCGGGATCCCTCCCCTGGTGCTTCCTCGGGCGGCACACCTTTCTTCACCGCTTTGCGGGCGATCTTGCGTAGAACCGCGGCGATCTGTCGTTCCAGGTTGCGGACACCGGATTCCATGGTATAGCTGCGTATGATCTTGAGGATCGCCGGTTCTTGGAAGTTGATCTTCGCCCAGCCCAGGCCGTTCTGTTCGATCTGTTTTGGGATCAAGAAAGCCTGGGCTATCTTCAGTTTTTCGAATTCGCTGTAGCCGGGAATGTGGATGATCTCCATACGGTCCCGTAAGGGGTAGGGGATATTGTGCACCGAGTTGGCCGTAGTGATGAACATCACGTGGGAAAGATCGTACTGTACTTCCAGGTAATGATCCATGAAGGTCGAGTTCTGTTCCGGATCGAGCACCTCGAGCAGGGCAGAAGCCGGATCGCCTCGAAAATCCGAGCTCATCTTGTCCACCTCGTCCAGAAGAAACACGGGATTTCGGCTTCCGGCTTTCCTCATCGACTGGAGAATTTTCCCCGGAAGAGCACCGACGTAGGTCTTGCGGTGGCCCCGAATCTCCGCTTCATCCCTCACGCCTCCTAGGGAGATGCGCACAAAGTTCCGCCCCAGAGCCCGGGCTACGGATTTACCTAAAGAGGTTTTACCCGTTCCCGGCGGGCCGACGAAGCAGAGAATTGGACCCTTGACCCGGTCCTGATTTAAAAGGCGTACGGCTATGAAATCCAGGACCCGCTCTTTCACCTTTTTCAGATCGTAGTGATCCTCGTCCAGGATCTTGCGGGCGTATTCGATTTCCCGGATCTCCTTCGTGCTCTCTTGCCAGGGAAGATCGACGATCCACTCCAGGTAGGTTCGCAGCACCGCCGATTCGGGGGAAATCGGCTGCATCCTGGCCAGGCGTTTCAGCTCTTTCTCGCACTTTTGAAATACCTCCTCTGGTAGATCCTTGTCTTTTAACTTGGTCTCCAGGTCCTTGGCCCCGGTGGGATCGTCCTTGTCTGTGCCCAGCTCTTTGTGGATTTCCTTGAGCTGTTCCTGAAGAAAATACTCCTTCTGGGTTTTTTCCAGTTTTTTCCGCACCTTCGAGGTGATCTTCTGCTCGATCTCCAGTACCTGGGTCTCCATGACCAGGGTTGTCGCCAGGTTTTCCAGGCGCTGTCCAATATCGACCTGGGAGAGAAGCTCGATCTTCTTCTCCACTTTGATCGGAATGTTGGAGCTGATCATGTTGACCAGCTTGTGCGGGGATTCCACCTTCTCGATTCCCGCCGAGATCTCCTTTGGAAGTTTCTTGTACAGAGCGTTGTAACGGTTAAACTCCTTGATCACAGTGCGCATCAAAGCAGACACGCCGGCGTCAAAGTTGGGGCTTTCCTGAATAGCCCGCACTTGAACTTTAAAGTAGGCTTGAGACTCCAGGTAGCGGACGATGTTCGCCCGCTCGTTTCCCTCGACCAGGAGACGAATCGTGCCGTCGGGGAGTTTGAGCATTTGCAGAATACGGGCCACCGTTCCTATCGGATAGATATCCTCCTCGCCGGGTTCCTCCTCTTTGTTCTGCTTCTGGGTAGCGAGGAAGAGGACCTTTCCCTTTCCCATGGCCTCTTGAACGGCGCGGATAGACTTCTTTCGGCCAACGAAGAAGGGAACCACCATGTTGGGGAAAATGACCATATCCCGCAAAGGTACGAGGCAGAGCTCAGTCCTTGAGGGAAAGATTTTCATGCAGTTTTCTTTTCGTCTATCAGTGTGATTTCAGGATCTACAGATTTTTCGACAACTTTCGGAGTAACAACGACCCGTTTCTTTCCTTTAATAGAAGGGATGTCATACATGATCCCTACCATCACCTTCTCCACGATAGCGCGCAAACCCCGGGCGCCGGTTTTGATATTGCTGGCTTTCTTGGCGATTGCCTCTATGGCTTCATCCTCGAAGACAAGGTCAACATCGTCCAGCTTCATGGCGGCTTGATACTGCTTGACGATGGCATTGCGGGGTTCGGTAATGATGCGTTTGAGCACGTCTATACTCAGCTCCTCCAGGGTTACATTGATGGGCATCCGTCCTACGAACTCGGGGATCAGGCCGAATCGGATCAGGTCGTCCGGATGGAGGTGGGAGTACAACTCCACCAGGTCGCGTTCGTGAGTCGCTTTAATATCAGCGCCGAAGCCCATCGGGTGCTTCGATACTCGGGAATCTACTATATTGTCCAGTCCGACAAAGGCTCCGCCGCAGATGAAAAGAATGTTGGTCGTGTCGATCTTGAGCATCTCCTGGTTGGGGTGCTTGCGCCCGCCCTGGGGAGGAACCGAAGCCACCGTACCTTCGATGATCTTCAATAGAGCCTGCTGCACGCCCTCTCCCGATACATCCCTCGTGATAGAGACGTTTTCCATCTTTCTGGAGATCTTGTCGATCTCGTCGATATAGACGATGCCTTTTTCCGCCGCGGCGATGTTGTTGCCGGCATTTTGGATGAGTTTGAGCAGGATGTTTTCTACGTCCTCACCGACGTACCCCGCTTCCGTGAGGGTGGTTGCGTCGGCGATGGCGAAGGGAACTTTCAATTTTTTGGCCAGGGTACGGGCCAGGAGGGTCTTTCCCGTACCGGTGGGACCGATCAGCAGGATGTTCGATTTCTCCATCTCCACATCCGGATCCAGCTTGTGCCCCATGGCGATTCGTTTATAGTGATTGTATACCGCTACGGAGAGGACTTTCTTGGCCTGTTCCTGACCGATTACGTACTGGTCGAGGTACTCCTTGATCTCTTTGGGAGTAGGAATATCCTCCTTGAACTCAGCAGCGAGAAGCTCGTCCTCCTCGTCGAGGATCTTCTTGCAGACGACTACGCATTCGTCGCAGATGTACACCCCGGGCCCGGCGATCAGCCGGCGGGCGGTGTCTGCGCTCTTGCCGCAGAATGAGCAGACTTTAAGGCCTTCATTTCTTGCTATTTTGCTCATTGTTTTTCGGACGTTCCAGAATCTTGTCCACCAGCTTGTACTCAACCGCTTCGTCGGCAGACATATAGTAATCCCTTTCCAGGTCCTGAGCAATCACGTCTTCGCTCTTCTCGGTGTGGCGGGCAAAATACTGAATGATGAGCTTTTTTATGCGTACGATCTCCCGGGCCTGAATGCCGATGTCCGCAGCCTGACCCGCAACCCCTCCCCAGGGTTGGTGTATCAGGATGCGGGAGGAGGGCAGTACGAAGCGTTTTCCCGGAGTTCCGCAGGTAAGCAGCAGCGCTCCCAAGGAGGCGGCCTGGCCGAGACAGATGGTCTGTATATCCGGTTTGATATACTGGATTGTGTCGTAGATGGCCAGTCCGGCTGTTACGGTCCCGCCGGGGGAGTTGATATACAGATGGATGTCTTTCTCCGGGTCTTGGGACTCAAGAAATAGAAGCTGTGCTACTACCAGATCGGCGTTCAGATCGACGATTTCACCGTCGATGAATACGATCCTGTCTTTGAGGAGCCGGGAATATATATCATAGGAGCGCTCGCCCCTACCGGTTTGCTCGATAACGATAGGTACGAGGTTGCTTGCTTTTTCTGTCATATTCAGTAATTTAATAGTTTCCCTGTACCAAGTCCAGGAATTTCACCTTTTTGCCTTTTTTCTGGGTCCCGCTTTTTAGAAGTATATCGTAGAGCTTCTCATTCTTCAGGTCATACTTGAGAAACTCCAAATAGTTGTTCCGACTCATCGTTTCCTTGGCTTCCTCGAAGCTGATGCTATGAGCATCCGCTTCTTTCCGGATCCGCTCCTCGATATCTTTTTCCTCGAGTTCAATGCCCTCCTGTTTTACCATTTCGTTCACAACCAGCTGCAGCTTGAGCTTTTTCTCTGCTCCGGAGCGCCATTCGTTGAGGATCTGTTCTTTACTTCTACCCTCGGTTTCCAACTGCTGCAGAACCGGCTTTTCGTCTCCCCCAAGACGAGAGATGAAGCGACGCCACTGGTCCTCGACCTCACTGTCCACCATAGATTTGGGAAGGGGAACTGTGGCCTGATCGGCTATCTTTTCGAGGATCTGGGAGATGTTGTGCTCCCGGACCTTCTGCTTCGCGTATTCCTGGAGCCTGCCGCGGATGTCCTTTTTCAGATCTTCAAGATTCTCGTACTTGTCACTGATATCCTGGGCCAGCTCGTCGTTTATCTCGGGTAGCTGTTTCTCCTTGACCGCGTTCAGTTTTACCTTAAGCTTTACAGACTTCCCGGCCAGTTCCTTGTACTCGAAATCCTCCCCGAAATCCTTGGTGATTATCTTTTCCTCTCCGGTTTTCATTCCCACCAACTCGTTGTCGATCTTGTAAAGGTTATAACCGCTTCCAACTTCGAAGACGAATCCTTCCCGTTTGGAAGCCGCTGTCTCTTCATCCTTTTCGTCGAGCTCAGCATAATCGATGTTGACGATATCTCCGTTCAGGACCGTAGCGTCCTTCTTGTCGATCACGATAGAGTTCTGTTCCTGAAGCGCCTTGAGCTCCCGATCCATGTCTTCATCGCTTACCTTGACTTGAAGCTCTTCGAAGCTCTGACCCTTATACTCGGGAAGTTCGATCTTCGGGTAGGTGTCGAAGGTCACCGAGTAGGTGTAGTCCTTGCCCAACACAAGATCTTTCTTCGTATCAACTTCAGGGATCGACGTGGCGATCGGTTTCTGCTCGACCTTTTTAAGAACCTCGTCGAGGCTGCTGCGTATAATCCGCTCTGTCGTTTCACCCAGAATGGCATCGCCGAACTTGCGCAGCAGCACATTCGGCGGGACTCTTCCCTTGCGAAACCCATCGATACGGACGGTTTTACAGTACTCCGCCACCAGCTCGTCGTATTGTTTCTGAATGAAATCCTTTTTTACGCTGATGGTGAGCTTAACACTCGAGTTGTCCAGCTCTTCTATCTTTTTGCTTTTGATCACGGAACTCTCCCTCTCCTCTTTTCAGACCCGCAGGGTCAATGGGACTGATTTCACCTAGTAACGCGTTGTTTTTGCCCTCATCAGGTCTGAGCCTTCCGGTTGGTATGCAAACAAAAGGCGACCCGGATTCTGATCTCCAGGTCGCCTGGCGCGCGCAGCGTCGTGAGAGCGGGAAACGGGATTTGAACCCGCGACATCCACCTTGGCAAGGTGGAGCTCTACCACTGAGCTATTCCCGCCTGTTATGCCGGCATCCCACCCCGGAGTTGGTCACGCCAGCTGAAGGTTTTTTCATGCGAGAGAAGGGATTTGAACCCTTATACCCTTGCGGGCACCAGATCCTAAATCTGGCGTGTCTGCCAATTCCACCACTCTCGCCTATGATACCCAATCGAAGAGGGTGAAGTCAAGAATAGTGAGATCGCTCGCACGACCTCATCCTCCAGCCGCACTCCGCGCGGCTTTCGTGTCGCTCGAGCGACATCCTTCGTAATAATAATTTGAGCCGTGGAGGGATCGAACCTCCGACCCGCAGATTAAGAGTCTGCTGCTCTACCAGCTGAGCTAACGGCCCAATTTTCGAAGCAACCTGCCAACCGCCGGATTGGAGTCGCTGCGTTGCCAAACAACCCATTTATGCGCGCCCGGCAGACGGCGCCATACCCAACAACGATTGCGCGCCCGGCAGGACTCGAACCTGCGACCTACGGATTCGAAGTCCGGCGCTCTA
>CAZVHJ010000090.1:0-11594 GCA_964627715.1 uncultured Spirochaetaceae bacterium
TGAAGCTGGCGCTCATGACAAAACTGGGATGACCGGTGGCGCAGCCCAGGTTCACGAGACGTCCCTCGGCCAGAACCAGGATCGAGCGGCCCGAGCGGAGAGTCCAGCGGTCGACCTGGGGCTTGATGTTCTGGAGTTTGCACGCCGGTGTGCTGGAGAGGTAGCGCATCTCGATCTCGCAGTCGAAGTGCCCGATGTTACACACGATCGCCCCTTCCTTCATCTGCTCCATGTGTTGCCCCCGAATCACGTTGCAGCAGCCCGTTGCCGTAACAAAGATATCTCCTATGGAGGCTAGCTCTTCCATTGTAGATACCGGAAATCCTTCCATAGCTGCCTGGAGAGCACAGATCGGATCCACCTCGGTGACGTACACCTGGGCTCCGAAACCCCGCATCGACTGGGCGCAGCCTTTGCCTACATCGCCATAACCGCAGACAACCACCTTCTTGCCCGCCACCATAATATCCGTGGCCCGCTTGATGCCGTCGGCCAAGGATTCCCGGCAACCGTACAGGTTGTCGAACTTCGATTTAGTTACCGAGTCGTTGACATTGATGGCCGGAAAGAGAAGTTCCCCCCGCTCCATCATCTGATATAGTCTGTGCACCCCAGTCGTTGTTTCCTCGGAAACGCCGCAGATCTGGCGGGCAACCTTGTGCCAGCGTTCAGGATCGCCGGCCAGGCTCTCTTTTAGTCGAGCCATGATGATGGCCATTTCAGGATCATAGCCGCCAATCTCGACCAGCGCGGGATTCTCCTCTACTTTAACGCCCTGATGTACGAACAGGGTTGCGTCTCCGCCATCATCGACGATCAGATCGGGTCCGGAACCGTCGGGCCAGGTCAGCGCTTGCTCGGTACACCACCAGTACTCCTGGAGACTTTCCCCTTTCCAGGCGAACACGGCGGCGGAGCCCGCCTCGGCCACCGCTGCAGCGGCGTGATCCTGGGTGGAGAAGATGTTGCAGGAAGCCCAGCGGACATCCGCGCCCAGTTCCTTGAGGGTCTCGATCAGGACGGCTGTTTGGATCGTCATGTGCAGGCTGCCCATGACCTTCAGCCCTTGCAGGGGTTTATCGGTACCGTACTTTTGCCTCACCGCCATCAGCCCGGGCATTTCCTTTTCCGCTAGATCGATTTCCTTGCGTCCCCACTCCGCTAAACCAAGGTCGGCAACCTTGTGGATTAGCTGCAGATCAAGTGCTAATTCGCTCATTTTTTCTTCCTTTCTCTATATCGCAATCTTCGGTCTCAACTATACTTCTGTACTGCTCGCCAAAATAACTTTAGTCATCAAGAATCGATTTGCTTGGTGCTACGATACAGAAAAACTGTCAGCCCCATTCGTACCGGAAATAACTGCTGTTCCTCTATGGTGAATCCCGCCTCTTCGAGCCATGGCTCAATCTCCCGGATCGAGAATCCGAGCCAATGGTCCCCGTAGCGGCTGCGCATGATCTCCTCGTCGTGCTTGCAGAAATCAACGACGATTAGAGTCCCTGCATTCTGAAGAATCCGCTGGGCCTCCAGCAAACCCTCCCTGGGGTTACGCAGATGATGGAGAACCAGGTTGATAACAGCTGAATCCACTTCCTGGTCCCGTAAAGGGAGGTGCTCGAGCTCGCCGATCCGTAGATCAAATTCTCTTCCCTTATTTTCGAGGCGTCGCGTTGCCTCAGCAAGCATCTCTCGAGAGCTGTCGACGCCGATAATGGTCTGTGCTCGTTCAGCCATCCCCTCTAGAAGGGCGCCGCTGCCGCAGCCAAGGTCAGCCGCACTGTCAGTCCAAGGGACTCGTTTAACGATTTCGCCAACCAGATCCAACTCGCCGATAATGCTTCGCTTCATGACTTCCCAGTCGGGAGCAAGGGAGTCAAAAAAGCGACGGGATTGCATCTTCCCGGTATGCAGTACCTCCGCAGCTCTTTCCAGATCATTTTCAAAGATCTGATCTTCTTCAAAGAGATAACGAATGGATTCAGTGAAACGTTGACCCGGACCTTGGTTGACGGCTCGGTAAAATACCCATAGACCGTCTCGCCTGGATTTGATAATCCCGCTGTCTTGTAGTAGTTTTAGGTGCCTGGATATTCGGGACTGCCCCATATCGAGTATCTCCATCAACTCTTGAACGTTGAACTCTTGAAAACACAAAATGTTCAACAAACGGAGGCGGGTTTCGTCGCCAAGGGTTTTAAAGTATCGAAGCGCTTCTGGCAAAGCCGGCATATTGACAATTATATCAAAATATCTTTATATATTTATATAAAAAATCGGATCCACTGTCAAGTTGGGGAGGAATCGAAAATCTGTGGCCGATATCAATTCCTTCCGGCTGTGGGTAGCCGAAGACAGCAAATTTGCCGATACTGTTCTCTAACAAGGAGCGGATATGGGGGCACTACTCGACACACTTGCGAACAGGCGACTCCTGGTAGCGGACGGAGCCTGGGGTACCCTTCTCCAAGCCCAAGGGTTGGAGCCGGGCTACTGCCTGGAGCTCTGGAACGTGGACGAGCCGGAGAAGATCCGCTCGGTAGCTGCGGCTTATGCAGAAGCGGGGGCAGACCTGGTGCTGACCAACACCTTTGGCGGCTCCCCTCTAGCCCTGAAGCGTCACGGCTTAGCGGACAGGACGGAGGAACTAAATGCGGAGGGGGCCCGTCTTTCTCTCGAAGGCGCCGGAGAGAAACTGGTAGCCGCCTCCATCGGACCTACGGGAGAGTTCCTGCCCCCCTTGGGCAGCGTAACGGAGCAGGAGATGACCGCGGCCTTCGAAACCCAGATCCGGGCGATCCTGCAAGCCGGTGTCCGCATCCTCTGTATAGAAACCATGACTGCCGTGGAAGAGGCAGTCTGTGCAGTCCGAGCGGCAAGATCCGTGGCCAAGGAAATATCCCTCCCGGTCGAGGTGATGGCAACCATGACCTTTACCGGCACCCCGAAGGGTTATCGAACCTTCATGGGAGTCGATTGCCAAACCGCAGTCGAAAAGCTTTCAGAAGCCGGCGCTGATGTCTTGGGATCCAACTGCGGGAACGGAATCGAACAGATGGTGCCGATTGCCGCTGAATTCCGACAACTGAGCGATAAGCCGATACTGATCCAGCCCAATGCAGGGCTTCCCGAGATAGAGAAGGGGATCACCGTTTTTCGACAGAGCCCGGAGCACATGGCCAAATGGATCCCTCGACTCGTCGAGGCGGGGATTTCGATCCTGGGTGGCTGCTGTGGAACGACTCCCGAACATATACGGGCGATTCGCCGACAGGTCGATCGTTTTCTCTGACCGGCTTTATTCAATCCAGATCTCGATCAGATGGCCGTCCCGCTCATCCTCGACATCCACCAGTTTTCCCCTGACCCCCGAATCCAGGTTAGTAAAGACGGCGTCCAAGTCGACCCCTTGGCTCTCGATACGAGCTCTCTCCGACGCCGGGATCAGATCTTTTAGGAAGCGGGCGAATCTCAAGGGGAATCCCATATTCACCTTTACCGCACCGCTCTGCTTATCACTTACCTTGATCTTCAAGATCTTCCCCGGTGCCGAGGAAGTTTCCTGCCCGATATCCTCCTCCAACGCATCGAGAAGGGTAGCGGCCTCCTCGGCATTGATCTTTCCTTCCTGGAGCATCTCCAGTATCTTCATTTTTTCCGGACTGGTCATTTTCTTTCCTCTCCTTCCCTGTTCATGGACAGATCTAAGCCGGGTTCCTCATTCTCAGGAGCACCCCTCAGCAGTTCCGCCGCTTTTTCTGCGCTCAACTCTCCTTTGCTCACCTTCTCGATGATTTCGATACGTCTCTTGGCGTCCACCGGCTTGCCTACCGTATAGCCCAGGTTCTTGATCACCGAATCGAGCATGCCTCGAACCGTCGGATACGATACTCCGAGGGCTTTCTCCACCTCTTTGATATTTCCCCTTAGCCGAACGAAGAGTTCGATGAACTCCAGATCCTTTCTGGTCAAGGACAACAGCCGCGATTGGGGGGGCTCGAAATCGCCCTGTATGCGAATCATACAGTGGGGACAGTACAATTCCCGCACTTGAAGGGTACCATTGCAAAGGGGGCATTCGTGGAGGATACGCTTCTTACTTCTCATATTCCCTCCTGTGTCTTACAGACATTCATATTATAATAAGAATAATTGAGTATGACAATAAAAAAATTAATTTAATTAATGAGAAGATAAAAATAATTAATTTGTAGCTAAATTATTACAAATCAGGAACTTGGCACCTGAACAATGAGAATCGTATCGATTTTAAGCTCTCCCTTGGGTTCAGGACTCTGTAAGATCACGGAGAGCCAGGTGTTGGTATCGGCGGGAGCGTCTATAGAGTAGAGAATCGGATCGGTCGCGGTGAACAGGGTAAGAGAATCGAGGGAAAGAGTCAGACGGAGAATAGTGCCCGGCGGTGTGAACTCCTCGGCTTTTTCCGATTCCTTCGCCGACCGGATCTCTCCAGTCGGATCCACCGCCAGAAATGGCTCCTCAGCCCCTTCCCATTGCAACGCCACGGTGCTTCCCGGTGGGATCTCACCGAAGAACTCGACGGTGAAAGCGGTGTCCTTTTTCCCGAGTTCGAAATACGGCAGAGTCAGGCTCGAGGAGTTTGCCAGGATCAACTGGCCGCCCCGAAGGTAGGCTTTATCCGCCGGCTCCAGCCGCCAGCTGTCCGGATCAGGAAGATACAAACCTTCAAAACCTTCGGCCAGTACGAGGAGCCGCCCGTACTTCCTCGTCATTGCTTCCCTATAGATACCAGGATCAACAGAGGGGCGGTTGAACTCATCTTGGAAGTACACTCCAAACTCGGTAATGGTCCCCTCAAACCCGTTCTCCCCGGCAATAGTAGTTTCTCCGTCGGCGGGTAGATCCGAAGGTAGCGGAGCTTCTACGGCCGAAGCGGTTTGCGCGCCGTCCAGAAACCATAGAGCCTGCAGCCCGCCTTCGAGCGGGACCAAAGACAGGTCAAGTCGATAGTGCAGCTTCTCCTCCAGACCGTAGATGTTCGAGGGAAGGCGCAGGAGTGTTCCTCTGTAGCCCAGGGTGGCTATAAGCTGCCCGTCTTTATCGAAGAAAATCCGGAATCGGAACGCCCCAGCTTTATCCGAGATCGACAGCAGATCCTCATCTTCGTTTTCCCCGTCGGGGATGAGTTTAAAAGTCACGGTGCAGGGTGGAAGCTTGCCGTTAAGAATCGGCAGGACGTTGAGCGGGTAGACGATGCTTCCGCCTGACTTGAGCTTATAACCCATAATCCCGCCCTCGGTGCTTAAGCCGGCATCTCCGACCAGTCGGGCCTCCTTCTGGACCGCTTCCGTCCCAAGCACGCCGGTGTTGGCTAGAGATCCGTTGAGATGGAAAAGGCTGTAGTAGGAGTATTCGGGCACAAGTTCGTCTTCCGTTAAGATGCTCTCCGTCGACACATATAGTCTGGCGCTAAGAGACAAGGAAGAGGAGAAGGAGTAATCTCTGCCCGCCGGTGGCGGCACAGGAAACATCTCTACGCGAATAGAATATACTCCCTCTTCTTTCGGCGCCGACCAGGTGATGCTTTGAAACCCCTCGCTTACCGATCCCGTCGCCAGAATTGTGTCGTCCTGGCTCCAGCGAATGTAGGGATTCGCACCGGCTGGGTACAGTAGATCCGCCTCGATTACCGACTCATGCCCGGCCATGATCGTCGGCGGGTAGGAGGTGATTCCCAAAATGTCGTACTGTCCGGCGATATAGAAGAAGCTGAGTTGTTCCGTTTCAATAACTCCTTCCTCGCCGTGTACGATGAACTCAATCGTGTATTGTCCTGTTTCAAGATCCGGAAGAAGGAGCTCCAACTCTTCATCGGTCAGGGGCGAAGTGATGCTGGTATTCCAGACGCTCTGCCCGGATTGAGCAGTCAGGGCGATTTCCAGCAGCTCAGGTTCGCTGCTCTGATCCTCTGTTTGGATAAGGAAATCAACAGAATCGCCGCCCTGTACAAAATCGCCTTCAGACAGGGAAAGAATCTTGATGCCGACGGATTCCTCGACCGAGGGAGTGAACATGGACAGGTCCGAGCAGGAGCCAAGCACCAGCCCGGCAACGAGGACATAAACTGGGAGTTTGATCAACCTCTGCATCTCTCTATACAAATAATATCACAAAGATCTGTAATTTCAAAGGCCTCAGGTCCGCAATGCACCCGTCGAATACGGGTTTCCCTCGAGCGCAAAAGAAGAAGATTTTAAAATCTAAATTGAAATTTTGTTAGAAATATGACTTGATCTTTTTGCCTTTCTCATTACAATAGGCGAATGCCGGAATACACGTCGAAGCAGGAAACGGGCGGCGTGCTGTGGCCTATCTTGCTGATCTTCGTAATGTTCATCCTGGCCACAGTTTTTCCGGCAGACTGCGAAGCAATCAACCCCCTTCTCCACAAGGTTGCCTCCTTGAACAGAGCGTGGTTTATTATAGTATGATTTGATTGATCACAGATAAAAGAGCGAGCTCTGAAATACCAGCGCTAGGAACCACTGGTTTAAGAAATGATAGAATGAATCACGGGTATTTTGAGGCCCAAAGTGTCGGTATTCTTCTCTCAGAGATGTCCAGCGGGGGAAAGGTGGCTTCACTGCATGATGAGGCCGTAAACATCTTACTCGAAAACGGACTGTTTGTTTCCCTGGTGCGAAACAGTGACGGCATGACCGCTCTGAGCGTCAAGGTGCCTGTTCTTTTTGGCATCAAACGAGCACGTCCGTGTATTAGCGCAGCCTGCCTGAAACGGGGGACAGACGTGCACCTGCAGGAAAATGGACTGTTCCTGGACGGCTTGATCATTGGATTTAGAAATGCGATACGGTGGCCTGGAATCGTTTGTTTTGAGGATATTAAGGGTTTCGGCCTCAATTCGATCCAGCTTCTGGAAGAGGCCTTGCTCGCTCGAGGAAAGGAAGGAGGGTTATTGTCTATCCTTTCCCCCGGCTCGACTGACAGCGCCCATACCGCCATGGCAGAAGAGGTACTCAGAAACATATCCCTTAGGAGCGATCCACTATCCCTGACCGGATTGTGCGGGTTTGTCGGACTGGGGCCTGGGTTCACTCCCTCCGGAGATGATTTTCTTTGCGGGGTGCTGCTGGGAGAAAGAATACTTTTCGAAAAAAGGAATCTAAAGAAAAAACAATCGAAGACTGAGCCCGGATTAATTACCTGCAGAGTGAAAAAACGTGAAATAGAGGCACAGCTTGACGGAACTACCCCCGGCGGCCGGACGCTTCTGTGGCAGGCATTACAGGGACATTTTCCTTACTATCTGATCCAAGCAGTGCGGGCAATGTCAGCTGCCACGACTTTCAGCGGGATGTATAATGTAGTGGCGAGGGCTGCAGCCCATGGGGAAACATCGGGAACAGATACTCTAGCGGGTCTACTATGGTATCTCAAATATGTTTCCGGAAAATTATAATCAGTCGATCCTTAAAAATCTAATTCCAGGGCGATTTACCCGGTATTCCCGGTTAATACTCGACATAGAAAATCGAGCAACAAATGTTTCAGCTTCCTCAGAAGCCATTAGTTGATATATTATAGAATTCTTTGACATTTGACAGTTTTCAGAGGGCCATTTAAAATGAGCTAAATTATAAGGATCAAGCTCTCAGAAGAACAAGGATTTTGTTGATGGGAATCCGGGGAAAGAACTTTTTGTACAAGGAGGTTCCAGAGGATGATCAAACACTTTTCTTACCTGAAGCCACGGACTCTGGAAGAAGCACTGGAAGCCCTGCAGGCGGATGGCGCCCGAGCTCTTGCCGGCGGAACCGATCTCCTGGTGGAAATGCGAAACGGGGAGAGACAGCCGAAAACGCTGGTAGACATCAAAGGTCTCAAAGATCTGGAGGATCTGACCATTGATCCCCAAAAGGGCGCGACAATAGGAGCATGCGTTTCTCTGAACGTTCTCATCGATAACGCCCAGGTCCGTAAGCACCTGCCGGTGCTCTCCGAGGCTGCATTTTCGATCGCCACCTACCAGCTGCGCAACCGGGCGACCCTCGTGGGGAATATCTGTAACGCTTCTCCAGCCGCGGACATGGCGCCTGCCCTCTATATACTTGGAGCCGAGGTAGTGATTGCCACTGTCAAGGGACAGAGGAGGCTACCGATCTACGAGATTCTCACCGGAGTAAAGCAAACCGCCCTTAAGCAGGGAGAGCTTGTGCTGCGGGTCGAAATCCCTCGCCTACCCAAAGGGAAGATGGCGTTTCTGAAGAAGCAGAGGATCAAAGGACACGACTTGGCGCTGATCAATATGGCCGGTCTGGCGTACAGGCCAACGGGCGTCTTGCGAATCTGCATCGGAGCCTGTGCTGTTACTCCGGTCCTGCTTTCAGATCTGGATTCCCTGTACAAAGACACGAATGACACGGAGAAGCTGGCAGAGAGAGTAGCGGAGCTCAGCGGCCGGGCTATTTCTCCGATAGACGATGTACGCAGTTCAAAAGAGTACCGCAAGGATATGGTCAGGGTCTTCGTAAAACGGTTGGTGCGTCAGATCTGTTCCGGAGGGTGAAGAATGAAACGAGAGAACAACAGCCTGAAAATCACCGTGACGGTGAACGGCATCGAATACAGAGAGACGGTTCCTGCTCATATGACCCTTCTGCAGTTCCTGCGGGAGAAGCTGCTGCTTACCGGCACCAAGGAGGGTTGCGGCATCGGGGAGTGTGGAGCCTGCACGGTGATCATGAATGGGAAATCCGTCGCCTCCTGCCTGGTGCTGGCGGCGGAGGCCGATGGTGCACAGGTTAGAACCGTAGAAGGGGAGATGCGGGATGGAGAGCTTTCGGCCCTGCAGACGGCTTTCATCGAGCACGGCGGCACCCAGTGCGGATTCTGCACTCCGGGGATGATCATGAGCGCGCAGGAACTCCTGGAGCGCAACTCCAATCCTTCTCGCGAGGAAATTGTCGAAGCCATCGCCGGCAACCTCTGCCGTTGTACCGGTTATGAGCCTATCGTGGAAGCCGTCGAGGCGGTAATAACAGCGAAAAAGAGCTCCCGGAGGGGCACATAAAGATGGCAGAAACTAACGATAGCTATAGGTACATCGGCAGGGCAGTGACCCGAAGAGACGGCGTGGAGAAGGTGACTGGCTCGGCCCTGTTCACCCACGACCTCGTGGTGCAGGGAATGCTCTACGCCAAGATCGTTCGCTCCCCCTACGCCTACGCCCGGATCAAGTCGATCGATACTCGAGAGGCGGAAAAATCGCCCGGGGTGCGGGCGGTGGTAACAGGCAAGGAGCTATCCTACAAAGTCGGCCTTTACGTCCTGGACAAGGATATTCTGGCCAAGGACTACGCTCGTTACCAGGGAGAGGCGGTGGCCGCTGTAGCGGCAGACGGTGAGCTGGCCGCCGAACAGGCCTGCGAAAAGATCAGGGTGGAATGGGAGTCCCTGCAGCCGGTGCTCGATCCCAAAGAGGCTCTGAAAGAAAACGCCCCCCGAGTGCACCCGGAACTGGAGCACTACGGCTACATGAAAGGGGTCTTTTTCCCCAAACCCGGGACCAACATCCCTCACCAGCAAAAGATCCGCAAGGGGGACACGGTGAAGGGGTTCCGGGAGGCGGATGCGGTTGTCGAGACCCGCTTCTACAATCCCCCGGTACAGCATGTGCCGATCGAGACCCATGTCAGCATCGCCCAGGCACTGCCCGGCGGTAAGGTGCAGATCTGGACCTCGGCCCAATCACCCTATACAGTGCGCAATCTCTTCTCCATCTGCTTCGGCATCCCCCACCAGAATATCCGGGTAAAGGTTCCCTACGTGGGCGGCGGCTTCGGCGGCAAGGCCGGGATTCACCTGGAACCTCTCTGCTACGTACTGTCCAGAAAAGCCGGTGGGCGTCCCGTGAAGCTCACCATGACTCGGGAGGAGGAGTTCAACACCATGCCCTCCAGGCAGGGTCTGTACTCAGAGTTCAAGACCGGAGTGGCGAAGGACGGAAAGATTACCGCCCTTCAGGTCCGCTACTACTGGGACGCCGGCGCCTACGCAGACTACGGAGTCAACATCGGCCGGGCGGCGGCCTACTCGGGGGCAGGCCCCTACGAGGTTCCCAACTGCACCATTGACTCCTATGTTGTCTACACAAACAAGGTCTTCGGTACCGCCTATAGGGGCTTCGGGCACCTGGAGGTACTGTGGGGCATCGAGAGGAACATGGACATCGTGGCCAGAGCGATCGGTCTAGACCCGGTGGAGTTCCGCATGAGAAACGTCCTGCGTCCCGGCTCAGTCACCATCACCGGGGAGCGGATCACCGAGCACCACGGCCGGGTGGACAAGTGCCTGCAGGCCGTGGCCAAAGAGATCGGCTGGAAAGGATACAAAACCGAAAAGCGACGAGAAGAGGAGAAGCGAAGCGGCAAGGTAAGGGGCAAAGGCATCGCCCTGCTGCACAAGGCACCGGCCATGCCAACCTTCACCTCCACCGGGGTGGTGCTGAAGTTCAACGAGAATGGTACGGTGGACCTCATGACATCTCTGGTGGACTACGGGCAGGGCACCTATACCACCCTGGCCCAGATTGCGGCGGAGGAGCTCAAGATTCCCTTGGAAAAGATCAATGTCCCCTGGGACAGCGACACCTCCTTCACACCCTACGACTGGCAGACCGTAGCCAGTAAAGGGACCTTCATGTCCGGAAACGCCACCATCATGGCGGCCCGGGACTGCCTGCGGCAGCTCAAGGAGACAGCCTCCCAGGTGCTTCGTTGCCCCGTAGAGGAGTTGGAGTGCGGCAACGAACGTGTGTTCATCCGCCACCAACCGGGTACGGCGATCGAGTACAAGGACTTGGCCCACGGCTACGTGTATCCCAATGGCAACGCTGTCGGAGGACCGGTGATCGGCCGGGGGCGCTATATTGCCCAGGGGTTGACCAACCTGGATCCTGAGACCGGCCAGGGTCTGCCGGCTCTGGATTGGACCTACGGGGCCCATGGTATGGAAATAGAAGTGGACGTGGAGACGGGGGATGTGGAGGTACTGCAGGTCGCCTCCTCCTTCGACGTAGGTAAGGTGTTGAACGAGGCTCTGGTGCGGGGACAGATCATCGGTGGGGTTGTTCAGGGACTGGGGAGCGCTATGACCGAGGAGTTCCGTTTCTCAAGGGACGGCAAGTTCGAGAATCCCGGTTTTGTGGATTACAAGATCCTTACCGCCAAGGACGTCCCGCGGAAGATGACCCAGCACGTTGTGGAGACTCCTCAAACGGACGGTCCCTACGGCGCCCGAGGGGTGGCCGAGCACCCGATGATCTCGGTTCCTTCAGTCCTGGGCAACGCCTTGTATGACGCTCTAGGCATCGATTATTTTCGTCTGCCCCTGAATGCAGAGCGCATCTATTTCGGAATCAAGAGCGGCAAAAAGGAGTATCATGGCTGAGACCGCCGCCTGGAGGAGTTGATGAAAAAAGTCCTGGTGGAAAAGGACTCCTACTACGACTCGGTTTTTTTGATGCTAATAACGAGCGAGGTGAAGAAAGTGCCCGGTGTGGCGGAGGCGGTGGTTTCCATGGGTACGGAGGT
>CAZVHJ010000091.1:0-11559 GCA_964627715.1 uncultured Spirochaetaceae bacterium
GGAGATTTCCACCCACGAGCCGGAGTACTACAAGTGGACCCAGTGGATCTTCCTGAAGATCTGGGAGAAGGGTCTGGCCTACGAAGCGCAAGTTCCGATCAACTGGTGTACCTCCTGCCTGACCGGATTGGCCAACGAAGAGGTGAAGGACGGGAGGTGCGAACGCTGCGACTCTCAGGTTGAACGCAGGGATTTGCGTCAATGGTTGCTGAAGATTACAGCCTACGCCGAACGACTTCTATCTGATTTGGACAAATTGGAATGGTCGGAGAGCCTGAAGCTGATGCAGCGCAACTGGATCGGCAAGAGCGTGGGCGCCAACGTACATTTCCCCTTAGTCGACGGGGAGGGCACGATTGAGGTATTTACCACCCGTCCTGATACATTGTTTGGTGCGACCTACATGGTGCTGGCGCCGGAGCATCCTCTGGTGGACACTCTGACCACCCAGGAGCACAAACGGGCTGTTGACGAGTATATCAATCAGGCCCGTCTGAAGAGCGATCTGGAGCGTACCGATCTGGCCAAGGAAAAGACGGGTGTATTTACCGGCGGTTATGCGATCAATCCGGTGAACGACGAAAAGATACCGGTTTGGATATCCGACTATATTCTCATCTCCTATGGTACAGGGGCGATCATGGCGGTTCCCGCTCATGATCAGAGGGACTTTGAGTTCGCCAAGAAATTCGACCTTCCCATCGTTCAAGTTGTATCCGGGGATGGCACGGAATATGAGCTGGAAGCAGCGGATGTCGAAGACGGATTCGCTATCAACTCCGGGCAGTTCAACGGGCTGAGTACTTCAGAGTTCAAAGAGAAGATAGTCCGGTGGCTCGAGGAACGGAATCTCGGCAGCAGGGCGGTCAACTACAAGCTTCGGGACTGGGTCTTTTCCCGGCAGCGCTACTGGGGTGAGCCGATTCCTCTGACGCATTGTGAAAAATGTGGAATCGTTCCGGTGCCCTACGAGGAGTTGCCGCTGAAGCTTCCGGAGGTGGAGAGCTACATTCCCACTGGGACGGGAGAATCTCCTTTGGTCGCTATCGAGGACTGGGTGAACACCGAATGTCCCCGCTGCGGTGGACCGGCCAAGAGAGAGACCAACACCATGCCCCAGTGGGCAGGGTCCTGCTGGTACTACCTGCGTTATCTGGATCCCCATAACGACACCTCTTTTGCCGCTAAAGATAAACTTGAGTACTGGATGCCCGTCGACCTGTACGTGGGCGGTGCTGAACATGCGGTGCTTCATCTTCTCTACTCGAGGTTCTGGCACAAGGTTCTCTATGACGTCGGAGTAGTCAACACGGATGAACCTTTCATGCGTTTGGTGAACCAGGGCATGATTCTCGGAGAGGGCGGAGTGAAGATGTCCAAGAGCCTGGGGAACGTGATTAATCCCGACGACGTTATTTGCAAATACGGCGCCGACACGATGCGGATGTACGAGATGTTCATGGGTCCCCTCGAGGTGGCAAAGCCCTGGTCTACAAAGGGTATTGCCGGGATCAAACGTTTTCTCGACCGTATCTGGCGGCTGTCGGAGCATGAAATCAGCGATGATGAACCTCCCCAGAAACTGCTCAAGGTGCTGCACCAGACAATCCGCAAAGTTTCCACGGACACGGAAACTCTACAGTTCAACACCTCGATTGCCCAGATGATGATTTTCGTTACCGAGGTAGGGAAACAGAGCAAACTCTACCGCAGCGTGTGGCGTACTTTTGTTCTGCTGCTTGCTCCCTACGCCCCTCATTTGGCGGAGGAACTGTGGGAAAAGCTCGGCGAGAAACCCTCGATAGCCTACGAGGAATACCCGGCCTGGGACGAGGAGCTGGCCAAAGAGGAGATGGTGACGGTTGTCTTTCAAATCAACGGCAAGATCCGCGGTCGGGAAGAGCTTCCCGTTGGTCTGTCTAAAACCGAACTGGAACAGAGAGCCCTCAACCACTTCAGGGTCAAGGAGTTGTTGGCCGGCAGAAACCCTGACAAGGTGATTGTCGTTGTCGATAAGCTCGTCAATTTGGTTGTGAAATCAGCCTAAAATATCTCGCCTTGGAATAATGATTGATTCTACCCGGTACCGATCACGACAACAGCAGATCTGTGACTATCTAGGAGCGGAAAACTTCGATGTAGGGGTTATCCTCGATTTCGAAGGACTGTGCAATCAGTCTCTGCGTTACCTGAGTGGTCAACCCGAGGATGCCCTTCTGTTTCTCTTTGCCAAAGGAGAGAGTCTGCTCGTTCCCTGGGATGTGCCGATGGCCCGATCGTTGGCCACGGCAGACAAATTGATCCCTTACGATACGTACGGCCGCTCGATTTTTGAGTGTATTACAACGATATTCCAGGAACGGCACATAGGACGAGCCGAGCTTTCGGGGATTCTTTCCTATCCCGTGGTGAAAGCATTGAAGGAAGCACTTCCCGAGGTGGAAATGGAATGTCGGGATAGCGGGATCGACGAGACAATTCACGTTATGCGAATGGTAAAAGATTCAGAGGAGATAGAGTTGCTTCGGCAAGCCTGCCTAATCACAGACGCTTTGATTGAAGCGGTACCGGGACTCCTTGACGAGGCAGAGATCGTCAGTGAAGTCCAGGTGGCCCTGTACCTCGAAGCCGAGGCTCGCAAGCGTGGAGCCGAAGGTATGGGGTTCGATACCCTGGCCGCTTCTGCGAAGCGTAGCTTCGCCATCCATTGTTTCCCGAACTTCACCTCTGATCGTTTTGGAACTGAAGGGTTTTCGATCCTGGATTTCGGGGTGCGCTTCGCCGGCTATACCAGCGACGTTACCATTACGGTGGCCCGAGGTCCTCTCAACTCCAAGCAGGAAGCCATGGCAACAGCCGTACAGCAGGCCTACGAACTGGCCCTAACGCTATGTGAACCCGGCGCGGATCCCGTCCTGGTAGGCAACCAAGTTCAGGAGTTCTTTGAAAACCGAGGATTTCACATGCCCCATTCCTTAGGGCACGGGATCGGATTGGATGCCCATGAGGCTCCCCTGTTTCGGCGGTCAAAAAGAAACGACGGTCAGGAAAAACCACGGTTGACGAATGGTATGGTTTTCACCGTAGAACCGGGGCTCTACGATCCTGAGCAAGGGGGTATACGTCTGGAGAATGACTTCCTCTGCACCGAGCAGGGAGCGGAGGTTCTTACTTCAGCCCGCATCCTTTATCTGTAATTAAGCAGCGGGTTATTGTCCTGATCGACCACGATAATCGCCCTCGTAACCGCAGGATACACGTTCAGGTGCTGGGCGAAGAACCCACGTGGATGGTAGAGAGGGTGTAGCGGTGAAGGACCGAGCCGCTATCGGAGTGACAGGAGCTCTATGCTTTCGTCGACAAAGAGAAAGAAGCAGGAACCGGTAGCACCGTCGAAGAGAAGGTGTGTTCCCAGAGGCACACGCTTGAGAAGCAAATAGTCTTCAGCTTCGACAGGCGCTCTGAAAGGCGATTCGAGGAACCACTGGCCGGGAGACGACTCGAGAAGCAGATCCCGGCAAGGTGCTAGATGAATATCTGTTACCCGAAAATCCCTGCTGGCCAGTTGGGAGCAAATCAAGCTTAAATCCAAGGACCAGGGATCTCCCTGGCAGCGCTCGTCCATCTCCGCGCGCAGTCTCAGTACATTTATCGAAGAACAATCCACTCCGCGGATCCAGAGTCGGTACAGCACTTCCGCAGTCGCACCCGATTCCCAGCTCAGAGTGATGCTTGAGCTTTTGGTGTTGCAGTCGGTGGGATAGATACCCCCCGCCGGCGGTAATTCGAGGGATTCCCCAGATATTGCCGGGTAGGCGAGAACGGGAAGGTGGAGAATCTTGGGTAGCTCGATAGCCGGCTGTGTTCCCTTCTCAACGAAGAGCTGTTCAAAGCCGTGCCCGTCGGAGATCGGATAGACGATCCGGTAACGAAGCTTGGGGAATGCCGTCTGCCAGTGATGGGGGACACAGGGCAGCCGTACCGTCAGCGGCAGCGAATTCCCGTACAAGCTGCAGGCGCAGGATATCAGCGGGTACCAGAGCGCGGCGAGAGCTCCGAGAACAGGTAGGATTCGGCGGCGGCTTTTCATCTCATAAGACGATAACGGCGGAAACAGAGGTTTTGCTTTTTACCTTGATATACTACCCAAGCTGCTCTATATTAGGGGCTACATGGAACCGCTCAAAAATCTGGAGGCTACGGTTACGCCTCTTCCCAGGGGTGGGTACTTGGTAAACTCTCCCGAGGGTTACATACAGTTCGGCTCGCCTCCGGAAACCATCAAAGACACCATGGCTCTACCCAATTCGGTTCCACGGATCTTCGTCCTGCCCCGGACTTTGTTTGACTGGCGGAAGGGCATCAACCTGGCCGATCTCGAGTTTCCCATTTATTACAACTTTTTCTTGCAGCAGAAGAAAACTCGTGTGATTTGTGCTCGAGATCAGGCGGGGAGGTTTATGAAAGCCCTGCAGGAGGCTCTGTTCGGTCCCAAAGAGCTCTATATCGAAGGGGACGTGGTGAGCGCCGAGAGTGGGGGATATATACCCGGTTTACGTAGCGAGATGGACTATTTTCGTGGCTCGATTCGCTTTCGGGATGTTCTTTCCCTCTCGTTGTTTAACGAGGGCAGCATTTCTCTGGGCAAGGTGAAGATCAAAATCGATCAAAACGGTGATTTCGAGGTCTTCTTCGGTGACAAAAAGACTGCCCACATTCCGGGGGTTATTCCCTGCAAGCCGATGTACCAGATCGGGCAGCGACTGCCCGAACCCTACAAGCCACCCCTGTTCGGCGTGACCTGCCTTGGGCCCAGCCACGGCTTTGATCCTACGGCCAATACGTCGGGCTACATCATCTGGCTGAATCACGCCGGAATCATGATCGATCCCCCGATCAATTCCACCGAGTGGCTGGAGTCTTCTAATGTCAATCCAAAGCTGATCGACAGCATCATCCTGACTCACTGTCACGCGGACCATGACGCCGGAACCCTCCAGAAAATCCTGGAAGAGGGTAAGATCACCGTCTACTCCACCAAGACGGTTATGCGCAGCTTCCTGAAGAAGTACTCTTCCCTGACCAAGGAACCTGTTTCCTACCTGGTTCGTCTGTTCGATTTCCGGCCCGTGTATATCGGCAAGCCTGTGTTCATGCATGGCGGGCAGTTCAACTTCTTCTATATGCTGCATTCGATACCCACCATCGGCTTTACCTTGAAGTTCCAGGACCAGACCTTTGTCTATTCTTCGGACCATCAGGGTGATCCGGTCTTGCAGAAAAAGCTCCTCGATGAGGGGGTGATCGACGGTGAGCGCTACCAGCAGCTGCAAAACTTCCCCTGGGACAGCAACGTCATTTACCACGAATCGGGAATTGCTCCGCTTCATACGCCGATCGATTACCTCAACTCCCTGCCAAAGAAGATACAGAAAAAGACGGTGGTCTATCATATCGCCAAGAAGGATTTCCTAAAGAACACGAGCCTTACCCTGGCGACCTTCGGGATCGAGAATACCCTGTATTTCAAGACCAAGGCTCCGAGCTACGAAAAGACCTACATGATATTGAATGCCCTGAAACATCTCGATTTCTTTGAAAGTCTGAACGTAGAAAAAACCCAGGAGTTTGTGACCATTGTCGAAGCCCGCAAGGTCGGTAAGGGAGAACACATCATCCGCAAGGGCGAGGTAGGAAGGTACTTCTACATTATTCGAACGGGAAATGTCTCGATCCAGGATGAAGGACTGATCGGCAGGAAGCTTCTCGGCACCTACGAATATTTTGGCGAAGTAGCGCTGCTCAGCGAGGTCCCTCGCACAGCAGATGTTGTGGCCGAGACGGATGTACTGCTGTACGCCATTGAAAAGGACAAATTCTTGAGCTTCATCTACGGAACGGAATTCGAGAAAACCCTCCGCCGACTGATGGCCAACCGCAGCATCGAAACCTGGAACATCATGGAGGGCAGCCCTTATCTGCAGAGGCTGACTACCTACCAGAAAACCTGGCTGGAATCGATCCTGGTACCGAAGGAGTTCGAAAAACCGGGGCTGCTGATCAGAGAGGGAAAGTCTTTAGAACAATTCTTCATCATCCGGGAAGGGGAGGCGGAGGTCAGCAAGGGAAGTCGGCTCGTTGCTGTCCTGGGAAGGGGAGACTGCATCGGCGCCATTCACAGGATCCACGGGGACGAGATGGCTGAGTTTACCGTCCGATACAAGGGACATCTATCGGTGTTCGCCGTTGAGAGAAACGATCTCCTCGACTACCTCGAAGGCAATCCCGGAATCGGTATGAAACTGGCCTACGATTATCACCTGCGAGGATAGATCTCTAAGACATTTGCGATTTCTATCCGATGAGCGCCTGTCAGTAGTTGGGCATGGCCGGGGTGGCAGGTGAAGATCACCAGCTGCTGTTTCTTGGAGAACTGCGTCAGTACCGCGGCGGCTCGCTGCTGCCTATCCGGGTCCAGGTCCACAAGAGGATCGTCCAGGACGAGAAATCCTTCCGTGCCGCCGAGAAAGAACTCCGCCATGGCCAAACGCATGGCCAGGGCGAAAATGTCCTGCGTGCCTGCCGACAGCAAATCGTAGGGAAGACTGCGGCCGTCCCTGCGAACCACTGCTCCGGGCAGGGATGTGCCGGAGGGTACGTTTCGGTATCTGTAATTGGTCAAGGTAGCTAGGTGCTGCGACACGAGGGCGGTGAAAGGTTCGTATACCCCTTCATCCAGCTCCTCGAGCAGGCCTGCGGCGGCTTCTTTGACCCGCACCAGGATTTCGGCCTTCTGGACCTGTCGATGAAATTGCTCTCTTGCTTCCTCCAGCCGGCGTTTTGCCTCTTCGCTCGATTCGTCGGGGAGTGAGTTTTCAGCGTTGCGGCAATCACTTTCCAGACGTATCCTCTCCCGCCTCAAGGCTTCTACTTCCTCTTTCAGACCGTTGTAATACTCGATGAGAGACCCTGCATCGGTGTAGCCTTTCGGAAGAGGATCGAGGCTGGATAGTTTTTCATTCAGTTTTCGGCTGGTTCCAGCCAGCTCTACGATCCGAGCAAATAGGGTTTCCTTGTCGCCATACCGGGCGCTCATAGTGTCGAGTTTTGTTTGGATGTTCTCCAACTCGGTCTGGAATTCCCGACTCCGGCTCCGCTCCCGGGCAAGTTCTTCCAGCACCTGGCTCAACTCCCGGGAAGGAGGCAGCTCTGAGGTGTTGTGATACGTCTCTTCCAAAGCCTCTAGGGAGTCGCTTCCCAGTTCCTGTTCGTATACGGTCCGAGCAGTATGTGTCTCGCTTCGCTGGGCCTCGTAGATTTGGCTTGCTGTCTCGGCTTCCTGGATCGAGGAGACCTTTAGTTCATCCAGAAGCTGCTGCAGGTGGGACTGAGCTTGATCGTATTGGTCCGCGATCTCCTTGAACTCTCCCTTCCCGGAATAGACTTCAAGACTCCAGTCCGGATGGCGCATCTCAATTTTCCCGGCGGCCTCGATCGTCAGAATCTCGTCCTTGGCAAGATGCTGTTCTGCAGGCGGCTCCATGTCTTTTCCCGTCACCAGGTCGATCGCCTTGTGGGCGCGAAAGGTCAGTGAAAGGTTTCCTGCTTTCAGAGAAGCCCGGAGTCTTTCGATTTCCGAGGCGCTGTGCTGAAGTTGTTCCAGCTGGGATCGGGACAGGGGGAGCAGTTCCCTCAATCTGGCTTCCGCCTGTTGCCACTGCTCCCTTTTAGCCCGGATTCGCTCAAAACGCTCGATCAAGCCTTGTTTCTCCAGGTAGTCCTGAGTTCTGTCCCTTTCCTGCTCAAGAGCCTGTATCGATTTCTGCAGCTCCGGAAGCTCCTTTTCCAAGGCTTCACGGCGAAGCAGGCCTTTGGTCCAATTCTCGTAGTCGCTCTGAACGTCTTTGAGAGACAGTTCCGTATTCTCCAGCTTGACCTCAAGTACCCTCCGCTCCTCTGCGTCTTTTGCTGCTTTTTCAAAACCCTTGAGATTTCCTTCCTTCTCGGCCAGCTCCCGCGTGCAGGCCTCCAACTGCTCTGTCAATTTACCGAAAACAACTTCTTTATCCTTCACCTCTTCATAGTGTTTCTCCGAATCTTCGAGGGTGTAGTAGGCTTCGAGAACCGTACCGCGATCCCGCGACCAACGGGTATCCACACCCCGTTTCCTCTCGGGCTGCTGACGTTCCAGGTCCCAGTGCTTCAGGTACTGGCTGCATCGCTGGTCGAGTAGCTCCTGGAATCGTCCCACGGAAATACCGTCGGTTTCCAGCACGCTGCGGTGAAGCAAGTCGGAGAGGCTGTATATCGTCTCTTTGCTTTCCTGTAGTTCCTCCATCGTGGTCGAAAGACCCGACTGAAAAGTCAACAATACGGTACGAAGCGTGCCCGGACTGACCGGAAGAAGATCTCGGAGTCGTGCATCGATAGCCGCTTCCTCTGTAATTCGAGCGCCGCCGGGTAAACGAAGCTCTACTGCGGAACTCGCCCCCCAGCTTTTTTCAAGGTGGTAGGGTTGATCCTCCACCCGAAACCGTATTGAGGCCGAAATTGTGTCGCCGCCGCCGACGGGCAGCAGAGGCTGGATCAACTGCTGGAAGCTTCGCTTGTTCAAGTTTACAGGGGTCAATAGTAGATGTTGTAGTGCTTTGAGCAGGGTCGATTTCCCCGCCTCGTTGGGACCGAGAATCACATTCGCTCCCGGTTCGATCTCGAGCTTCATCGACACAAGCGCGCCAAAAGAAGCGACCTGGAGAGTTTCGAGAATCAACGCTTTTGCTCCTGCAGCAGGGAGTAGGCAGTCTGTAGAGCCTCGAAATCCTCCACTGCAATCAGGTTTTTCAGTAAACGATAGGGGAAGGACCCCTCGGTGAACTCCGCTTCCACGGTTTGTTCACTGATTCTTTCCAGGAGCAGGCTGTCGTCGATCTGAGCGAAAAACATGGATTTTTCAGCCTCTCTGAGGACCTGACGAAGCTCGACAAGCTGCTGGGCACTAATACGGCCGCTTAGCTTCAGGCGCAGGAGGGTCCTCTCCATTTTTTCAGCCCCAAGCCTTTTTTCGAGGCGCTGTATATCATCGGCACTTTCGAGATTATGCTCTTCTTGAACGAAGCGGTAGGTGCCCGTGGACAGGGATTCGATGCGGATCTGCCGTTTCTCATCCACATCGATCATCCAGGCTGTTCCGCCGTGACGACAGTCAAATCCATCCGCCTCCGGAGTTCCCGGTATCAACACCAAGGGAGGCGTCGCTGTGCCGTTTTTGATCCCGCTGTCTTCGGAAGGATGTTGTCGGTGCGTGTGGTGCGTGTGCCCGATGATCCACAGGTCTACGGGGGCATCGTCGAGCTGGCCCCGTTTCATCGGGAAGTACAACCCTTGAGCATCCGGTGAAATCCCCTCGATGCTCCCATGAGCCACACCGATATGCAGCACATCCTGAGCCGGCTCGCAAGCCGTGTTCTGTTCCTCCAGCCACGATATAGCGTTACTCTGGCTATGTTTAGAATCGCACGGACCGGCGTACAAACGAATATTTAGATCGTAGTGATCAAGATCGTATATCCTGGGTTTGCTCAGAAGCACGATACGATCCCCCGCTTCCTCGCTGAAACGGGACCACAGAGCGCTGGAGACCCCGGTATAAAAATCGTGATTTCCCGGCAGAACCGCCACCAACTGTCCCTGGAAGCGGCTCAGCAGAGCCGAGGCGCGTTTTATGTCTCGAGCAGAGACGGTCACCCTGTCGAACAGGTCACCGGCGATCAGGAACAGAGCGCATCCCTGTTCATTAGCCGTTGCGATGAGCCTCTCAAGGGTGAAAAAACGGGCCTCGGCCAGTTCTTCCTGCACGTCCGGGTAGCCGGCGAACTTCATTCCCAGATGATAATCCGCACTGGCCAGGATCTTTAGCATACCAACACCGTGTTTCATTTGGTACTAACGAAGGATTTTGACTTCCTGATTCTATCAGCACAGCAGGTATGGGAACAAGTCTTACGTTTTAATCTTCGGAGATTTTTGAAAGGCGGGACAGTGTCGGCCCGTTGCTTCATAAACGGCATGGCTGGGTAGCTTCTTGCTCTTGATGCCGAACACCGAGCAGGACCGGGGAAACCGGGGATCCCAGGATACGTGGAAATACCTGCATTGCAGGCAGTTGGGTGCTCGAGGAGGTGTCTCAGCTTCCATGGCGGAATTCATGTTCCCGACCAGTGTATCACGTTTGAGCAGATTTGGGTCGGGGAACGGCGAGCCAATCAGTGTGACCCGATTTATTGTTTACTTAATCAATAATATTTACTATCTTGATACTACAAATCAACCCGGAGGATAAAAATATGAAACGGCTGATTGTTCGTTCCGCAGTCATGGTTTTGTTGCTTGCGGCAATGATCATTTCCCTCAACGGACTTAGCCCGGTTCCAGAGAACCTTGCGGGTGGAGAGAGATCTATGAGTGCAGGGAGTAACAACAGCACAGAAGTGGCCACTCTAGGCGGTGGTTGTTTCTGGTGTATCGAGGCGGTGTATGAACGTATCGACGGGGTAAAATCGGTTGTATCCGGTTACGCCGGAGGACAAAAGGCCAATCCGACCTACGAGGAGGTCTGCACCGGGACCACGGGCCATGCCGAGGTTGTGCAGGTTCATTTTGATCCTGAAGTGATCAGCTACGAGGATATTCTCGATCTATTTTGGAAGGCCCATGATCCGACCACTCTCAACCGCCAAGGTGCGGATGTTGGAACCCAGTACCGTTCGATCATTCTCTACAACAGCGAAGCACAAGCTCGGACTGCAGAGCGGTCCAAGGCCAAAGCAGCTGCGTACTTCGATGGTCCAATTGTGACCGAAATCGTGCCCCTGAGTGACTTCTACGAGGCGGAGAAGTATCATCAGGACTACTACGAGAAAAATCCCTATGCCGGATACTGTACTTTCGTGATCAGGCCGAAGTTGCAAAAGCTCGGCTTGGATTTGTGAATCGCAAAGGGACGGAATAAACAAGACTCCCTGGGGCGGCCAGCCGTGCAGGCTTCGTAGGGAAAGCCCCGGGGAGTCTTTTTTTACCTCTTGTAACAATCTGGTACAATCAGATCAAAGAAGGGAGGTAGCTTCTACCAGTTCTCTGCCAGCAGCTCGTAGTAAGCCTGGGGGTGAGCGCAGGCGGGACAGGACTTCGGTGCTTCTTCACCCTCGTAAAGGTATCCGCAGTTGATGCAGCGCCAGACTACCTTCTTGTCCTTCTTGAAGACCTTTCCGCCTTCTACATTAGCCCTCAAGTCGTTGTAACGCTTCTCATGCTGTTTCTCGGAGACGCAAATTGCTTCGAAGACCAGGGCTACGGCGTCAAAGCCTTCTTGGCGAGCGACCTTGGCGAAGCCGGGATACATATCCGTCCACTCGTAGTGTTCTCCGGCGGCGGCTGCCTTGAGATTCTCAGCGGTGCTGCCGATGACGCCGGCTGGAAAGGCTGCGGTAACTTCGGCATCTCCACCTTCGAGGAATTTGAAGAAACGCTTGGCGTGCTCTTTCTCCTGATTTGCCGTTTCCT
>CAZVHJ010000092.1:0-11148 GCA_964627715.1 uncultured Spirochaetaceae bacterium
AGGTCGCCCCCCCTCCGGCATCGTCAAACACCACGTTGTTGAAGTCCTGGGTGGCCGCCGTGCCTCCCGTCACGATGGTGTAGGGTCCTCCTGAAGTAGCGTTGAAGGTCACCAGCGGTCCGGCATCGAATTCACCTGTAGCATTGTCCCAGTTTCCGGCCAGTTCAATGTTGTTGCTGTTGGTATTAGCATCGAGACGACCGCTGATGATAGTCAGGTCGCCATCAATGTCCAGGGTGCCGTTGGTGGTGATCGGACCGGCTAAGGTATTCACTTCAAAGTCCCAGAAGGTCTCGGCGGACACGGTGCCGGTTCCGTCGAACAAAACCAATCCGTTCTGTTCGTTGAAGGTGGCGCCGGTGTTGGTCCAACTGCCGCTGGCGGTGATCTGGTGATTGCCGGCCGATACATCTAAAGTGGTGCCTGCACCGTTAAGGATCAGGTTGCCCCCAACGGTCATGTTGCCGCCTAATGTCAGATCGCTTCCAGCCGATAAATCAAGCTGGTCGGTAATCGAGATCGTGAATGCTCCGGCGGTCAGGGAGCCGCCGCCGTTCATGATCAGATCGTCGTTCACCGTCAGCGCTGCATCCGTATCCCAGCTGCCCGAACCGGAAAAGATCAGATCGTTGTACGTATCCCCGGCGGCCAAACCCGCACCGGCGGTATAGTTGCCGGAGCCGTCGTAATCGACCGTGCCGTTATTACTGGTCAAGGGCAAAGAAACCGTTTCGCTGCCGAGTAATCTCAACGTTCCGGCAGCACCGATGTTGAACTGTCCCGATACCGTAAGGGGAGAATAACCGTTGAGATCCAAAACACCGTTGTTGATGTTTAGATCGTTGCTTACGGTCAAGGCAGCGTCCAGCTCCCAGGTTCCGGTGGCGGTGACGGTGAAGGTAAGATTGTAATAATTGTCTCCTGCCTTGAGCCCGCCGGCTGCAGCTGTATAGCTTCCGGCGCCGGTGTATTCCACCGTGCCGCTGCCGGTCACAAAGTCAATAGAACCGGCCGTAAACGTCTGCCCGCCCTGGAGCTGAAGCGTTCCGCCGAAGGAAATCTGCAATATGTTGGTTACAGCCAGATTGTAGTTTACCAGATCAAGGATACCGGTGGTAATGTCGAGATCATCAACTGCCACGTCAGACGTACAAACGGGATCGTTGTCCACGTTGGGAATAACCACATCGTCGGACGCGTTGGGCACATACCCCTGGTCCCAGTTGGCCGCCGTGTTCCAATCGGTGCCAGAAGAGCCGTCCCAAATCAAGATCTTGGCATTGGTCGCGAAGTCCCAGTTGAGATTATTGCCCAGATCGGAGGTGAAGTCGGGGATGATGGTGCTGCCGGTAGAGGCATCGCTGTCCTGCACGCGGGCGTAGGTAACAGTTGCAGTGGCTGCAGCCGGCACGCGGATACTCCACTGACTGCCGGGGGCGTCGCTGAGCAGGCTGATCAGATTTCCGGAAGAACCGGTAATTCTGAACTCACCGCCGTTGGCGAATGTTTGGGTATAGGCATCGTCGAATTCCAAGGTTTTTCCGGCGGTTGTGCACCAGAACTGGTAAAAAGTTGTGTTTCCGCGAATCCATGCTGTGTTGCCGGTATCGAAGATAACCCTACCATTGCGGGCGTTGAAGCTGCCCCAGTTTATCCAGTCATCTCCTACATATATCCAATAGTCGGTGTTGGTTACGTCCAGCGTTCCTCCACCAATAGTCACATCCAGGTTGACGTCGATGTCCGAAGCCAGGATAGCGCCGTTTTCCAGGTAGAGATTGCGGAAGTAATTTGCCCCCCCTTGGGTAATGGTGGGATTCGTTGAAGTAAGGCGTATCGTTCCTCCGGTAGCCTGGAAAACGACCGCCGTATCATCCCAATCACCTGCTATGTAATGGGTCGAACCGCCGGGGGCGAAAGTCCCCGAGGTGAGGGTCAGAGAGTTGGTGACCGTCCATCCGGCGCTTGCTGTCACGGCAGCTCCGGTCTTGGCGATGTCCAGGTCGTAGAACGTGTAACCCCCTATGGTAGCTCCGGTGGTGCCGTCGAAAGTCACCAGGCTGCCGTTGGCGGTAAATGTGGTTAGCGTAAAATCCCCGCCGACAGTTATTAAATCCTGTGCCCCGCCCGCCGTCGCCTGCAAAGTACCTGTTCCGGTTACATTACCGAGCACGATAAGGCCGATATCACTGGTGTCCAGAGTTCCGTTGATGGTGCAATTGTTGTCGACAAAGATGCCTGTAATTGTATCGACCGATCCGGTAACGATGAAATTGTAGAAGTCAGGTCCGCCGGGATAAGCATCGCTGTCAACGGTGCCGGTCCCGGTCATGGTCACCGTGCCGGTGCGCTCCTCAAAGGTTCCGTTTCCATTCCTGTAGTTACCACCTATGTAGAGGTCGTATACGGTGGTCCCGGCCTGGTTTTGGAGATCCAGGCCGCCGCCGGATCCATCGAGATACACGTTTCGAGTGGTGGTAAGGTCCTGCTCGAGATAGATCATACCACCGCCGTTTTGAAGCAGGCCGCCTACGGTGGCCGCCACGTCCAACTGGACCCCTCCGGTGTTCAGCATGTTGAGGTCAATGTCGGTGTCAAAGCTTCCCCCCGAGATGGTTACGTTCCCATAAACCTCGAGTTGGCGGCCGGTAACCGTGGAGCTCAAGGTTCCGCCGGTCATGGTGAAATTGTTGACGGTCGCATCGGCGACATTGATGTTCACCACGTCTCCCGCGCTGAGGGTGACATTGTCGCCTATTGTTCCATCGGGAACTCCGTTGGGATTCCAGTTTGCCGCGGTAAACCAGCTGCTGTCTGCTCCGCCGTCGTCCCAGGTATAGTCGGTTTGGGCAAAGCCGAGCGGCACTGTCAGCGTGATTATCAAAGCGATGAGGATTTCCAACCGTCTTCGCACGATGCTGCTCCTCGACTCTCAGGAAGTTTGCAATCTCAAGTATATACCATTTCAATAAATAATTAAGATTTCCCGGTTTTCCCTCATTTTTTTATTTTTTTCGAAAGTGTATAAAAAAGTTTGATATTTTTCCAAACAGAGCTACAATGATTAGAGAGGAATTGGGTCATGCGTATGAAGGTGATCCTTTGGCTTATCACAGCTCTCGCTGCGCTGGTATTTTCATCCTGTCCATTGGAATCGGATGGACCGGAAACCTACGAGCGGATCGTGATCGATACGTACAAAGTATATGTCGCGGGAGCTCCCGATACCGACTTGATCCTCTACGATGAAACGGGGAAGGAGCTGGGCAGAGATGAGCCGATCGGTGGAGAACCGGGGCGCATCGATACGGATGACCCGAGTATTTCTCCTTTGAGCAGTGGTATCTACTACATCAGAGTCTACGACAAGGACAGTGGATACGTAGGCCCCTATGCGGTACGGGCGCTTTCACTGGCCGCGGAAGAAGCTCTTCCTGATCCAGTTGTCCCGGGGAGCTTTAATACTTCCGATTTTCCCTATGAGTCTGACGATGCTGTCACTGGGAATGTTCCCACCAACCCGGTGGAGATCCCCCTGGGCAATGACAACTATCTCAACCGGTATCTCGATCCGGGTACTGAAAGCGACTGGCTGAAGCTCGTGCTGCCGTGAACAGTAGACAATAGACGGCGGAAGCCGGATCGTATATAATAATTTAGCCAAGTTTCTATCCTAAAAGTTCCAAAATAACCCGAGAGTGGAGTGTGTGATGAAACAGGGAAAACTTGTCTTTGGATTGCTGATCCTGGTGCTCGCCTCTTGTTACCTGCCTCAGAATCCTGGGAATGTGGACGGAACAGAGACGGATGTGCAGTTGGCGGTAAAGACCGACAAAAGCCGGGATCAGGGCGTTTATGTGAACGAAAACGGGGATGATTTCGACATCGTTAGTGAAGAAGGACCTGACGGAGAGATTGTCCGCTGCGTGGAGGCCGTCGACATCGTCCAAGTAGACGGCGGAGTAGGTGAAGCCGTTAAGTCCTTCGGCGATTCCGGTATTGTGAAGGCTCTCATCCTGGGAAGGCGAGCCGACGGTTACCCCGGCGTGTGGGAGGTCTTGTACGACGACAGCATTCGGCCGGTTTCGTATAACGAAGCCGGAGAGAAAAACTCCAAGGCTGGAGACTCCTGCGAAGTTGAATGGCTCATGCATGGATCCTTTGGCTGGCAGTACCATGTGTTGAAATCCATCCTAGGTCCGGACAGTGAAGGGGGCTACATATTCGTCGGATACGCGGAGAATACGCGAGGTGTCGACTTTGGGGGTCCCTGGACGATCGAGGAAGGCACGACGGTAGCGGTGTATTGGCGCTTGGAAAAGAAGTACCGCCACTTTCACCTCTCCCGAGCAAGGATCATCGGAGAGCCGAATGAGGATTACTCCAAATGGAATAAAACTTCGGACAAAGATTTTCCAAACCGATATCGCTACCGGCACTCGATGTTGGTCCATTTCTTTCTTTATCTATTTGACAGCTTCAAGTTTTTCTTTCTAGAGTCTTTCGACATCTATCTGACCGATGTTCTCGAAGCCGAGTACGATAAGGAGAAGGACCTCTATCTGGTCACGGGTCATGTTGACGGTTCGTTCTCTCAATCTACCCCCACCAAAATGAGTGGGAAGGGCGGAAACGTTGAAAAGGTTGAAGAGAAGGAGAAAGAGACGACAACGATCGGAACCGCTGCGATCACTCCGAATGGGGAGATCACCATTACTGTAAAAGGCGGAGGGAATGGAGGCGACGGAAATGGGGGCACCTATGAACGGATCGTGATCGATACGTACAAGGCATGGTTGGGGGGTGCCCCCGATACCGACTTGATCCTCTACGATGAAACGGGGAAGGAACTGGGAAGAGATGAGCCGATCGGTGGAGGCCCGGGGCGCATTGATACGGATGACCCGAGTATTTCTCCTTTGAGCAGTGGTATCTACTACATCAGAGTCTACGACAAGGACAGTGGATACGTAGGCCCCTATGCGGTACGGGCGCTTTCACTGGCCGCGGAAGAAGCTCTTCCTGATCCAGTTGTCCCGGGGAGCTTTAATACTTCCGATTTTCCCTATGAGTCTGACGATGCTGTCACTGGGAATGTTCCCACCAACCCGGTGGAGATCCCCCTGGGCAATGACAACTATCTCAACCGGTATCTCGATCCGGGTACTGAAAGCGACTGGCTGATTCTGGAGCTGCCGCCGTTGTAAGCGCCTGGGATTGTTGACGCATCGGGCGCTCATGAGTGATCCGGGACGGCGTCGGTTTCCCGCAGGAAATGCGAAATCCGAATTCCGAGCCACGGCAATCATTCCGACATACAACCGCCTCACTCTGTTGGAGGAGGCGGTGTTGTCTGTGCAGGCTCAGACCTACCCTCAGATGGAGCTGATCGTGGTCGATGACGGCTCTACCGATGGTACGCAGGAGTTCTGCGCGGAACAGCTTCGTGAGCGTCCCGACACCTTCCGCTACCTGAACATACCTCACTCCGGCAGGCCGGGAAAGGCACGCAACACGGGGGCGCGGCAAGCCAGAGGAGAGTACTTGGCCTTCCTCGACTCGGACGATCTCTGGAAGCCGGAGAAGCTGGCCCGGCAGATCGCCTTCTTCGAGGAACACCCGGAGCTCCGGATCTGTCACACCCGGGAGATCTGGCAGCGGGGGCAGAAGATCGTGTCTCAGGCCCGGCAGAGGCATAGGCGGTCGGGGGATATCTTCCCCGATGCCCTGAAAAAGTGCATTATCGGGCCGTCGACGGCGATGATGCGGCGGAAGCTGTTCGAGGAGTTCGGCGGGTTTCGGGAGGATCTGGAGATCGCCGAGGACTACGAGCTGTGGCTGCGAATCACGGTCAAATATCCGGTTGGCTACATCGATGAGCCCCTGGTAATCAAACGGGGCGGGCATCCGGACCAGCTCTCCGAGAAATACGGGCAGATCGAGATTTTCCGGATCAGGGCGCTTCTGTTGAACCTCGAAGCAGGTACCTTCATTGGTAAACAGCGAGATCTGGCCGCCCGGGAGCTGGTGCGGAAATGCCGGATCTATGCCACCGGATGTGAGAAGAGGGGCAAGAGGGAGGAAGCCCGGCGTTGCCGGGAGATCGCCGGGCGGTATGTAGGGTGACTTATCCCCCCGTTGAGACAATCTGGTGATCTCCGGCGGCTACTGATTCCCCTACCGCTGCGCCTCTACGAAACTTTCAAACACCTCTTTGAGCTCGGGAACGGTCTGGGCATATTGCAGGAGAGATTTGAAGAACCCCTCCGGTTTTCCCGTGTCCAGGCGTTCTCCCTCCACGCGCTTGAACACCACCTTTCCCTGCCTGGCCAGGGCGCACACCGCCGGGGTGTGGAAATATTCGCCTTTGCTGGAATCGTGCTTCTTCCAGCCGGCCTCCAAGGCGGGAAAGATTTCCGGGGTGTAGAGAAACCGTCCGATGGAGGCCTCTTTGCTCGGTTCCGTACCCGGGGGGGCCTTTTCCACCAGATCGGTTACGTGCAGGTCGTCCTCGGCGATCCCTATGGTGCCGTAGCGGTGGATTTCCGGTGGATCGAATACCGTGGCCAACACGCTGCAGCCGGTCTGCCCGTAGGTGTCCATCAGCTGTTTGGCCAGAGGCACTTTCCCGAAGTGCAGGTCGTCCGGGTAGGCCACGACAAAAGGTTCCTCGCCGATGAAGGGCCGGGTGGCCATGACGGCCTGCCCGGTTCCGAGCATCTCCATCTGCCGAACGAAGAAAATACGGGCTTGTGGAGACTGGATCTTCTTCAGCTTGCTCTCATCACCCTGCCTCTTGAAGAGGGATTCCAGCTCGATCTCCCGGTCCAGATAGTCCTCCAGCGCTTTTTTACGCCGGGAGGTGACCACCAGGATCTCCTGGATTCCAGACTGCAGGAACTCCTCGATGATGAAATCGATCGAGGGTTTGTCGATCAGCGGGAGCATCTCTTTGGGCACCGTCTTGGTCACCGGCAGGAAACGGCTTCCATATCCGGCCGCCAGTATCACGCCTTTCACCGGCTCCTCCTTCCGTACAAGGGATTATACCTCATTTTGAACCCAGATCAATGCAGGCAATCGCCGTCTCCGGACAGCCTCAATTGACCAAGATGGAGGGAATCGGATAAAGTCGGGTGTTGTACAACAGGGAGGCGCATCTGTGAAAATTTGGATAAAGATTTTGGTCGGTAGCACACTCGGAGTCCTGCTGGGGATTTTTCTGCCCGGAACGGAGAAGGCCATGGAGCTCTTTTCCTACGTCAACCGTCTCTTTATCCAGATCGGCCGCTACGTGGTCTTTCCTCTGGTGTTCTTCGCTCTGGTGGTGGGCACCTACGAGCTCAAACGGGAGAAGAAGATCTTCCGGGTGTACGGTAGGATCATCCTCTATCTGCTGCTCTCTACAGCGCTGCTCGTCATCGTGGGTATGGTCACGGTACTGGTCTTCAGTCCGGAGCGTATTCCCATCATCGTAGAGCAGGAGGCGGCGCTTCAGCTTCCCGGCCTCAAAGATACGCTGCTAGGCTTGTTTCCGGAGAATCTCTTTCAAGCTCTGGTGGGATCGGGCAGCATCATGCTTCCGGTGGTGTTTTTCGCCTTCCTGCTGGGTGTGAACCTGACCTTCGATCTGCGTATCACCAGCCCGGTGGTACAGCTGACGGATTCCCTGAACCGGATCTTCTACCACATCAACTCTCTGCTGTGCGAACTGTTCGGCTTCGCCATGATCGTGATTACTGCCTACTTCATGATGACGATCAAACAGAACGAGCTGACCCTGTTCAAACAGATCCTGATTATCATCGGCATCGACGGCGCCCTGGTCATCTTTGCCATTTTTCCCGTTCTGCTGTACTTCCTCGGGGGCAGACAGAATCCCTACAGGTGGCTGTATGGTGTCATCGCGCCGGCTCTGACCGCCTTCTTCAGCGGAGACAACTACCTGTCGGTGGTGATGCTGGCCAAGCACGGAAAGGAAAACCTGGGGGTTCCCCGCCGGGTGGGCTCAGCAGTATATCCTTTATTCGCCATCTTCGGGCGAGCCGGAACGGTCCTCGTGGCCAGTGCAACCTTTTTGCTCGTCCTGAAGTCCTATTCCAGTTTGGAGATCACCTTTGTGCAGGTGCTCTGGGCCCTGCTCTTCTCCCTGCTCATCTCCGTGACTTTGGGAACTGTGCCCGGCTTGGGCGCCTATGTGGCTCTATCGACTCTCTGTGCCATCTACGGGAGGGGTCTGCAGGAGGGTTACCTGATACTTAGGCCCATCTCGCCGCTGTTGATCAGTTTCGGCGTGCTCCTGGATGTGCTGACCTCCGCCTTTGTCTCCCTGCTCGTGGCCAGACATGAACAGATCGCGGAGGAGGTCGATGTCTATGATTTTGTCTGAGATTCCTTCGGGGGCAGGTGCCAGATCAGGCTGATTAGACCGGAAACGAGCAACCCTTCCGGAAAGGACAGATCCTCATCGTCCCAGAGTAGGTAGAGGGGCCAGGAAGCCCGCAGCGATAATTTCAGATCGAGATTCTCCAGAATACTGTACGTGCCGAAGAAACCGGTCTCCGGATAGAGAAAGCGGAAGGCGTAGAAGTAACGCAGGGTGTTGCCGAAATCCTGCGCTGCGTCGGAAAACAGGGGAATCGGCATACGCAGGAAAGCGGACAGCCCGAAATCCGTACCCAGGCTGAAGGATTTCCGGTTCAAGAATCTGTAGGCCAGCCGAAAATCTCCAAGAATACACACCACGGCAAAATCCCGGAAATCCAACTCGGCCGGGCTGGCCCTGTTGTTTGCGTACTGGTAGTAGGTGCCTGTCAGCAGAAAGGATGATTCGAGATCGAAGATCCAAATCTTCTTCGGAAACTGAAAGGTTATGCCGATCGCCGGAATGATGGGACTGGGAGCGCTCTGCGGATCGCCTGAGCCGATAAAAATGAGTCCCCCGTCCAGCTCGAATGTGTTCAGAGCCGGAAGGGGGACACCGCTAAGGAGGAAGCTCATGAAAACGATGAGAAAAACACCGGTTTTTTTTCTCATTCCCACCCCTTAATGTAGCACACTTCTTACGGAATTAAAGGAACCGCGGCAAAAAAAAATTCCTGCTGCTCCGACATCTGTAAATGCCGTGTGTTCCCAGCAGGCAAGCAGGTACGATCCGTGCAGCAACATGTCCGTGTAGACATAACCCTCCGGCAGCCGGGGCAGCTGGAAACGCCGGATCTGGCGGGAACCTGAGGTGCCCTGGAGCAGCAGACCGTCGGGGAGCAGCAGCAGATAACCCTCGCCCCGATAAACTCCGGGGAGGGTGTAGAGGCGAATCTCCTCGGCGCTGGTGAAGTCGTCGGGATGGTATTCGTAGCGCCGCAGCAGGGGCTGATCCTCAGAGCGGATGTGAAGCTGGTATGCGGTGCTGATTCCGGACGCATCGAGGAGCCTCCGTGCCTCGGTCAGGAGTACCCTCAAAACGCTCGTTTCCTGCGCATTCTCGAACCCGTACGATTTTCTATAGGCAAGCGCCTCGACCTCCGCCTCCTTCAGACCGGCCAGATCGAAATGAGAGTAGGAGAACAGGGTGCGGTTGCGATCGCTGTATTTCCACTGAAGGTAGAACTCCCGGGGTGTCACCGGCACAAAGCCGACGGCTTCCCACTCGGGATGCTCCTCCTGATACGGAGGCGTACAAAACTCGTAAATCCCGGAGGAGGGGGTGAGTCGCAGCAGGCTGATCCCCTGCAGCTTCAGTTCAGTCTGGCTGACCACGTTGAGAATCCTGTTGAAGTAGAGGTGACAGAGAAGAGAATCCCGGTTGGGACCCGGTTCGGGAATCAGGGTGGTCAAGGTCCTGTAGCGGAAGATCAGGGGGTCGTAGAAGTAATTGAAACTGACCGTGCCGTCCGCATCCAGGATGAGCTCGGCGATTCCATGGCCGTTCACTCCCAGGTACACATCTGCCCCCAGGTTGACTATATCGGATACCCGCTGCTGAACGGTCCAGGATTGGAGAGGGACCGTCGAGGGTTGCCCCGCTTTCGGCGGTACATCGAAGCGACCGTTTTGAAGCTGATACAGGGTGCCGTTGATGAATTCCGTCTGTTTCGTTTCAGATGTTTCCGCGCTACAACCGCTCAGCACACACATGAAACTGAGAGTCAGGACGATCAGTAGAACCGCCACGGGGATTATATGGAGGAGGTTGGGGTTAGTAGGCTTTGGCAAACACGGCAAGCTCGGTCGCCTTTTCTCCGCAGAGGATGCAACTCCTCTCAGCAGGTCCGTTTCGGCCCATGGGGAGCACCCGGATGGTGGCTTTGGTCTCTTCCTTGATCTTCGCTTCACAGGCGGCACTGCCGCACCAGCCGCACTCGACGAAGCCGCCCTGTTCCTCGATGAGCTTCTTGAAGCTCTGATAGTCCTCCGCCTGATGGGTGTTTTCCTTCCGGAAGGACAGAGCTCGGTGATAGAGACCGTTTTGTATCTCCTCGAGAAGCTGTGTTACCCGGGTCTTTGCTTCGTTAACGGCAACGGGGATCTTCTGGTAGGAGTCCCGTCGTACCAGAACGACCTGGTTTTTTTCCATATCCTTGGGTCCGACCTCGATGCGGATCGGGATGCCCTGAAGCTCCGCTTCGGCGAACTTCCAGCCGGGAGAGTTCTGGTCATCCTCGTCGATCTGGACCGAGACCCGCGTTTTCAACCGCTCGAACAGATTCCGGGCGAAGCCGATGACCTCGGCCTTGTTCTCATTCTTGAAGATCGGCACGATCATCACCTGCACCGGCGCCAATGCCGGAGGCAGAACCAGGCCCCGGTCGTCGGAGTGGGTCATGATCAGGGCGCCCACCAGTCGGGTGGAAACCCCCCAGGAGGTGGCCCACACGTAGTCCAGGGTTCCCTCCTTGGTTTGGAAGGTCACGTCGAAGGCCTTGGCGAAGTTCTGGCCCAGGTTGTGGGAGGTGCCGGCCTGCAGGGCACGCTTGTCCTGCATCAACCCCTCGATGGCGTAGGTCTCCACCGCCCCGGCGAACTTCTCGCTCTCGCTCTTGATCCCGGCGATTACGGGAAGGGCCATATACTCTTCCGCGAATTTCTTGTAGACCATCAGCATCTTGAGGGTCTCTTCCTGAGCTTCTTCGGCGGTGGCATGGGCGG
>CAZVHJ010000093.1:0-10907 GCA_964627715.1 uncultured Spirochaetaceae bacterium
ATTGGCCAACTCGTTGCGGATGGCATGATAGATCGATCCCGTGCTGACGGATCTGTTAAAAACTTCGTCGGCAAGATCGATGTCCCTTTGTTCAGATCCATCGATGCCATAAACCTTCACAACCATGGTATCCTCTACTTCTTCTTCGCTTTTGCCACGAACAGGGTTGCGCCTCGCCGTCCGGGTACCGCTCCCTTTACCAGCAGCACCCCCGCTTGAGGATCAACTTTAATCACCCGCACGTTTTGCACTGTCTTACGCTCCGATCCCATACGCCCCGGCATCTTTGAACCCTTAAACATCTTTCCACTGGCTAGACCGGTGGATCCGAGTTCTCGGTGCACGAGCGAACCGTGAGTTCTCGGACCGCCGCTGAAGCCGTGCCGCTTCATGACCCCCTGATAGCCCTTTCCCTTGGAAACTCCCCGCACATCCACAAAACGCACACCCTCAAAGGTCTCCAATCCGATCTTCTCACCGAGGTTGTATTCTCCATCGAAATCTTTGACTTCGGTTAGAAACTGGCTTGGGTCTATGTTTTCAGGAAACTGGCCGGCGTAGGGTTTTCGTATCCGCGATTTTCTCCGCACCCCGTAGCCTAGCACCACCGCGGAATAACCGTGTTTTTCCGGCGTCCGCTCCCCTATCACGACATTCGGTTCCACCTCGATCACAGTCACCGGAGTCTGTGTCCCCTGCTCGTCGAAGACCTGCGTCATTCCAATTTTTCTACCAATCAAACCCAGCATGGTTTTCCTCATTGTTTGATTTCAACGTCCACTCCGGCGGGCAGTTCGAGTTTCATCAAAGCGTCCATTACCGCCGAGGTCGGTTCGATGATGTCGATCAGACGCTTATGCGTCCGCATTTCGAACTGCTCCCGGGATTTCTTGTTCACATGGGGCGAGCGAAGAACGGTGAATTTGTTGATCCGGGTTGGCAGAGGGATCGGACCGGACACTTTGGATCCGGCCTTTAGCACCGTTTGAACTATAGCTTTTGCACTCTGGTCAATCAGCTCGATATCAAATCCCCGCAAACGAACTCGAATCCTCTCTTTAGCCATTCTTCCTCCAGACAATCCTAGTCTTGCTCTTGCTCATTGTGCACATCTTCGCCTCAAGCTGCCCCGGCGTATGGGAGAGCTCATAAATTCTTGTCCTGTCAGGTATTGAGGTTGTCGTTCAACCATTGCAAATTGGACAGCCGAAATCGAGCGGGCCGGAGGCCCGGCAGCTATCGCACCGGCGTTCCGGTTGCTCGACAACCTCCATTACTCGATGATGTCTGTTACCGCGCCGGCCGCGACAGTGCGCCCGCCTTCACGAATAGCAAACCTCAAACCCTTCTCAACGGCGATGGTGTGTATCAGCTCCACCTGTACCTCACAGTTGTCTCCGGGCATGACCATCTGACGATCCTCCGGAAGAGTCACGGAACCGGTAATGTCGGTGGTCCGGAAGTAAAACTGGGGACGGTACCCTGAAAAGAAGGGTGAGTGACGTCCACCTTCTTCCTTGGTAAGGGCGACGATCTGGGCCTTGAATTTGTGGTGGGGAGTGATTGTCCCCGGTTTGGCCAAAACCTGACCCCTCTGGACTTCGTTTTTCTCGACACCCCGGAGAAGACAACCGACGTTATCACCGGCCTGCCCCTCGTCCAGGATCTTGTTGAACATCTCGACACCGGTTACTACAGTCTTGCGGGTGTCCTTGATGCCGACGATTTCCACCTCTTCCCCGACCTTGATGACACCGCGCTCGATTCTACCGGTGACCACGGTTCCACGACCGGAAATCGAGAACACGTCCTCGATCGGCATCTGGAAAGGTCTGTCCATGGGCCGCTCGGGCAGGGGAAAGTACTCATCCATGGTCTTAAGCAGCTCTTCCACAGGCTTCATAGCCTCCGGATCTGCCGGATTTTCCATGGCCTTCAGAGCAGAGCCTTTGACGATGGGAATCTCATTTCCCGGAAACTCGTACTCGTTCAGTACATCCCGGATCTCTTCCTCGACCAGCTCGATCAGATCAGGATCATCCACCTGATCGATTTTGTTGAGGAACACGACGATGGCGGGCACTCCCACCTGACGAGCCAGAAGGATATGCTCCCGTGTCTGGGGCATGACCGAATCCGGAGCCGATACAACCAGGACGGACCCGTCCATCTGGGCTGCGCCGGTGATCATGTTCTTGATGTAGTCGGCGTGACCCGGGCAGTCGACATGGGCGTAGTGCCTGTTCTCGGTCTGGTACTCCACGTGTCGCGTGTTGATGGTGATACCCCGCGCCTTCTCTTCCGGTGCATTGTCGATATCCTCGAACTTCATCACCTTGTCGCCGTGCTTAGCATTACAATACATGGTAATCGCCGCAGTCAGGGTCGTTTTGCCATGATCCACGTGACCAATTGTCCCAACATTGATATGGGGTTTGGTCCTCTCAAACTTTGCCTTTGCCATGCTAACCTCCTTGCGCTTATAGGCAAATCAAATCCTAATTAATGTACTGGTGCGGAGAATCACCCCGTACCTTTTGCACGATCTCATCCTGGACTGTTTGGGGAGTCGGTTGGTAGGAGGAAAACTGCATGGTGTGGTTGGCTCGTCCCTGAGAAAGGCTACGTAGTCGGGTGGTATACCCGAACAGAAGTCGTAGCGCAACGACGGCTTTCACCACCTTACCCCCATGCCGATCTTCGATCCCCTCAATCCTTCCCATTCGTCCCATGAGGTCGGAGATCAGATCCCCCAGATACTCCTCCGGGGTGAAAATCTCCACACCCATGATCGGTTCCAGGATGGTCGGTTTGGCTCTTTCAAGCCCAATTTTATAGGCCATTGAGGCGGCGATCCGGAAGGCCATATCGCTGGAGTCTACCTCGTGGTACGATCCGTCGAGCAGAATGGCTCGAAAATCCACCATCGGATATCCAACCAGAACTCCGTTCGCTTTGGCCTCCTCTATTCCCTTCTGAACAGCGGGAATATACCCCTTCGGAATGCCGCCGCCTACTATTTCATTTTCGAACAGAAATCCAGTACCCGTCGGAAGCGGTTCAAACCGCATCACTACGTGGCCGTATTGGCCTCGTCCACCGCTCTGCCTGATGAACTTCCCTTCCGCCTCTGCAGAGGCCGTAATGGTTTCTCGGTAAGCCACCTCCGGTTTGCCGATCTTCGCTTCTACCCTGTACTCTCTGAACAGCCGCTCCACCAGAATTTCTAAATGAAGCTCTCCCATTCCGGAAAGAATCGTCTGACCCGTATCCCGATCATGACGGATCCGAAAGGTAGGATCTTCATCCAGGAGCTTACTGATCGCAGTACTAAGGCCTTCAGCATCGGCCTTGGTCTTAGGCTCTATCGCGATGGAGACAACAGGCTCTGGAAACACCATCGATTCGAGAATTACAGGGTGCTTCTCATCACACAGAGAATCCCCGGTGCTTACCTTCTTCAAGCCCACAGCCGCCGCGATATCTCCGGCACGCACGCTTTCAACCTGTTCTCGATCGTTGGCATGCATGCGCAGCAGCCTGTGTACCCGTTCTCGTCGATCTGCCGTGGCGTTGTATAAGGTGCTTCCCGCTTTTAAGGCCCCACTGTACACTCGAAGATAAGCCAGCTTACCAACGTAAGTGTCGCTCATGATCTTAAACACCAGGGCCGCAAAAGGCTGCTCTACCTCCGGCTTCAAGCTTATGTAATCCCCCGTGTTCGGCTGTATCGCCGAAACGCTTGAGGTCTCTACGGGGGAAGGCAGGTAATCCAACACCGCGTCGAGAAGTGTTTGGATCCCCTTGTTCTTAAAAGCGGCTCCGCAGAGCACGGGAAAGATCTTTCCATTCAGCGTTGCAGCCCGCAAGACCTGCTTGATTCGGCCTTCTGTCAGTTGTTTTCCTTCCAGATACTCCTCAAGAAAAGTATCATCGGTTTCCGATAACCGCTCCAGCAACGCTCCTCGCATCTCAGCCGCTTTTTCCAACAACTCTTCGGGAAGCCCGACCACACGATAGCGGGCGCCTAGAACATCCTCATCCCACAAATACGCTTTCATCCCGATGAGATCCACCACTCCGGCGAAATCCGACTCCACCCCGATGGGAAATTGAATCGCCGTAGCGTTGGCCCCGAGACGACGGTGAAGCTCTTCAACAACAGCTTCAAAACGGGCCCCGATACGATCCATCTTGTTGATGAAGACGATCCGTGGGATCCGATAACGGTTGGCTTGCTTCCACACCGTTTCGCTCTGAGGCTCTACCCCTTTGACGGCACAAAAAACGCCTATGACTCCATCTAAAACTCTCAAAGATCGTTCCACCTCGGCCGTGAAATCTACATGGCCCGGTGTATCTATTATGTTAATCTGATAGCCCTTCCAGGAACAAAAAGTCGCGGCGGCGGTAATGGTAATACCCCGCTCCTTTTCGAGCTCCATCCAATCCATTTCCGCTTCCCCCGCATGCACTTCCCCCATTTTGTGGGTTCTGCCTGCGTAGTAAAGGATTCGCTCCGTGGTTGTCGTCTTCCCGGCGTCTATATGCGCCGTGATTCCGATATTACGAATCCTCTCGAGCGGGAACGGAACGGACATACGCTCGTGTCCCGTGATGCTCTGGTGAGCACCTCTGGCGACCAGCTAAACTACCAACGGTAGTGGGCAAACGCCTTGTTTGCCTCGGCCATCCGGTGAGTGTCTTCTTTTTTCTTAAAAGCAGCTCCCGTCTGATTATAAGCGTCGATCAGCTCGGCGCCCAGTTTCTCGCTCATCGATGAGCCATGCCGATCTCTGGCATACTGGATAACCCAACGCATAGCCAAAGCTTCACGTCTGCTTTCACGGACCTCGACCGGAACCTGGTAGGTTGAACCCCCGACTCTTCGTGACTTTACCTCAACCACAGGTTTCACATTTTCGAGGGCTTTTTCAAATACCTCCACCGGATCCTTACCAACTTTGCTTTTAATGACGTCCAGGGCGTCATACACGATGCCGTAGCCGACCGACTTTTTCCCTCGAGTCATCATTCGAGCAACAAGTCGGGAAATGTTCAGATTGCCGTACTTTGGGTCCGGTGGAATAGGCCGCTTCGGCGGTATTCTTCTTCTAGGCATAGAACTTCCTCGTCAAGCCTTCGGGCGCTTGGTTCCGTATTTCGACCGCGCTTTACGCCGATCTTCGACACCCAAGGTATCCTTGGCTCCCCGGATGATGTGATAACGCACGCCGGGCAAATCTTTCACCCTACCGCCTCGGACCAACACCACCGAGTGCTCCTGCAGGTTGTGACCGATCCCCGGAATGTAGGCGGTAACTTCGATTCCGTTACTCAACCGAACACGAGCTACCTTTCTCAGGGCAGAGTTCGGTTTCTTGGGGGTAACGGTCATAACCCGGGTGCACACCCCTCTCTTCTGGGGGCATGACTGTAAAGCCGGGGCTTTGTTTTTCTTGTGTACAGCTTCCCTGCCTTTGCGGACAAGCTGGTTGATCGTTGGCATCAAATCTCTCCTGCGTGTACAAAAACTCGACAACACCCGTCTGTGTAAATGGGCGGGTGAGAATCTAACAATATAGACACAAAATGTCAACCCCACAGAGCTACTTCTCCATCAGGTTGATCAGGGTTGGCCTTTATTCTTTTTCTATACCGTCCTGCGCCAGAACCTTCTTCTGGGCAGTGAGCCCTCATCCTTGCGGAATCGAACTCACTCGCTGAAAGTAGCAGAAACCCCCGAAACAATCAAGAGTTTCTTGTCTATTTTTTACTCCGTTTCCTGTAGCATCGCGGCCAGCTCTTTCTCCCGTTTCTTCTCTTCGATGATCCTATTCACCTGGACGTCAAGGTCTTCCATATTCTCATCGAGCAGTTTGATATCGGTGTAGGCCCGAATTCCTGTTCCAGCGGGTATAAGGTGACCAATGATTACATTTTCCTTCAACCCATGCAGGTGATCCCGACTTCCCTTGATGGACGCATTCGTCAACACCCGGGTCGTTTCCTGGAAGGAGGCCGCGGAGATAAAGCTATCGATGTTCAGCGATGCCTTAGTAATTCCAAGCAACAGCGGTCGGGCAATCGCGGGCTGGCCGCCCTCGCGAATGACCTTTCTGTTTTCCTCGTTGAATCTGTACCTGTCGATCTGCTGTCCGAATATAAAGTTTGTGTCCCCCACCTGCATGATTTCGATCTTTTTCATCATTTGACGAATGATCACCCCGATATGTTTGTCGTTGATGTTCACTCCTTGCAAGCGATAGACCTCTTGAATCTCGTTCACCAGATAGCTCTGCAATGCCTGCTCCCCGAGGATCAGCAGAATGTCGTGGGGATCCGTGTTGCCCTCGCACAACGGCTCCCCCGCCTCGACCATATCGCCGTCACGGACCAGGAGATGCTTCCCCATCGGAACGAGGTGCTTGAACTCCTTATCATAGGGATCTACGACAACGATAACCCGCTTGCCCTTGAGCAATCCCCGGAAGTTGACGCTCCCGCTGACCTTGGCCAGCACCGTCGGATTCTTCGGCTTTCGGGCCTCGAACAGCTCTCCGACTCTGGGCAGTCCTCCGGTAATATCCCGGGTCTTTACACTTTCCCGCGGAAGTTTGGCTAAAATTCGCCCCGAGGTTATTCTCTCGCCGTCGACAACGTTGAGATAGGCGTTGCCGGGCAGATAGTAGGTCGCCACGACTACTGCGGTATCGTCTTGAATAACGATTCTAGGCTGAAGCGTTTCTACGGTGTAGTCGGTGATCTTCTTCTCGATTTTCCCCGTGTCTTCGTTGATCTCTTCTTTGAGGGTTGTCCCGAGGACGATATCTTCGAACACCACCTTTCCCTCTGCCTCGGCAATAATCGGCTCGCTGAAGGGATCAAAATAGGCAATAGCCTCCTCCGCCGCGACGATCTGTCCCGGCGAGACCATCAGTTCCGAGCCGTTACGAATGTCGACTCTCTGGGGTTGGGCGATCAGCAGCAAGGACTCCTTGCTCCGATGCACGTAGGCGATCTCCTCCGCTGTGAGTTTTTCTCCCTTTCGCTGAAGGACCACCTCGCCTTTCAATACCTTCTGTCCGTCCTCAACCAGGACCCGGTCTCCTTTCTTTATCTCGACGGTTCGCAGGATTCTGTGAACCATGATATACCCCTTGCGGGTGAACAGAAGGTTCCCGTCCTTCAAAAGCACGGTGTTCCCTGTGATACTCTCGACCAAGACAGGATATCTCAGATAGATTCGGTTCTCCTCGCTGATCTTTGTGGCCGCTCCACCGATGTGAAAGGTCCGCATGGTAAGCTGGGTGCCGGGCTGCCCGATAGATTGGGCTGCGATGATACCCACGGCTTCTCCTATATTGACGGTTCTATTGGTCGCCAGGTTACGGCCGTAGCATTTCACGCATACCCCGTGCTGGGCTTCACAGGTCAGCACCGTACGAATTCGCACGTGCTCGATTCCGGCGGCTTCGATCTGATCAGCGATCTCGTCTATTATCTCTTGATTTACATCGATGATGATCTCTCCTGTAATCGGATGACGAACCCGCTCTAAAGTGAACCGGCCTACAATCCGGTCACGCAGAGACTCCACGATCTCCTCACCATCCTTGATCGGACGCATCTCCAAGCCGTTTATCGTGCCACAATCCTCCTCGTTGACCACAACATCCTGGGCAATATCCACCAGCCTGCGGGTTAGATATCCCGCATCGGCGGTTTTCAGGGCGGTATCGGCCAACCCCTTTCGGGCGCCGTTTGTAGAGATAAAGAACTCGATCACCGACAGTCCTTCTTTGAAGTTACTGCGGATGGGCAGCTCAATGATTTCACCGGAAGGTTTGGCCATCAAACCTCGCATCCCCCCGAGTTGGCGTATCTGGCTGCGGGAACCCCGGGCACCGGAATAAGCCATCATGTGCACGGGATTGAATCCGCCCCGATCCTTTCGCAGCTCGTTCATCAGCTCGTTGGTAATGTGCTCGTTGGTCTGACTCCATTCCTCGACAACGCGGTTGTAACGCTCTTCATTTGTGATGTGTCCCTGCAGGTACTGGTTCTGGATCTCCTCTACCTGAGCATTCGCTCTGGAAATTAGATCTCTCTTGGTTTCCGGAATGATGATATCTTCCATACCAATGGTCGCCCCAAACCGAGTGGCGTAGCGGAAGCCCAGATCCTTGATCGTATCGAGCATCTTAACTGTAACATCAGAGTCGTGCTCCTTGTAGCAGGAGGCGATCAACGTGCGGAGTTCCTTCTCCCCCATGGGTTGATTGATAAACCCGATCTCCGGCGGCAACTCCTCGTTGAGGATGATTCTGCCCGCCGTGGTTTCCATGTACTCGCCGTTCTTCTTTACTTTGATGAGCGCCTGATAGTCCACCGAGCGAGCATCGACGGCCATCAAGACTTCCTCGATACTGCTGAAGTACTTACCCTCCCCTTTGGCTCCCGCTTTTTCCCTGGTCAGATAATTGATGCCCAACACCATGTCCTGGGTGGGAATGACGATCGGATAGCCGTTGGCCGGATTGAGCAGATTTCGAGAGGACAGCATCAACGTCCAGCACTCGATCTGGGCCGCCGGCGTCAGGGGGACGTGAACCGCCATCTGGTCGCCGTCGAAATCGGCATTGAAAGCGTGACAGACCAGAGGATGCAGCTTGATCGCCTTGCCTTCCACCAACACCGGTTCGAAGGCCTGAATACCGAGCCTATGCAGGGTCGGAGCCCGGTTCAACAACACGGGGTGTTCCGTTACAACCTCTTCGAGCACGGCCCAAACTTCGGGAGTCTCCATCTCCACGAGAGTCTTGGCCTTCTTGATATTGTACACCACATCCTTCTCCACCAGCTTCCGCATGATGAAGGGCTTGTACAGCTCAAGGGCCATTTTTGTGGGAAGTCCGCATTGATGCAGCTTGAGCTCCGGTCCGACAACGATCACAGAACGGCCCGAATAGTCGACACGTTTGCCCAACAGGTTCTGGCGGAAGCGCCCCTGTTTTCCTTTGAGCATGTCCGAGAGCGATTTCAATGGACGATTGGCGGCGCCTTTCACAACACGCTTCTTCTTGGAGTTGTCGAAGAGGGCATCCACGGCCTCTTGGAGCATTCGCTTCTCGTTGCGGATAATGATATCCGGGGCGTTCAGCGCCAGCAGACGTTTGAGCCGGTTGTTCCGGTTGATCACCCGCCGATATAGATCGTTCAGATCCGAGGTGGCAAAACGCCCGCCGTCCAGCTGTACCATCGGCCGAAGCTCCGGTGGAATCACCGGGATGACATCCAGAATCATCCACTCCGGACGATTTCCCGAATCACGGAACTGCTCGACGATCTCGATACGTTTGAGAAGGCGCTTGTCGCTCTTTCGGCCCTTCTCCTGCATCTTCACGCGCAATTCGGCGGATAGCGCGTCCAGGTCGAGATTCTCCAGCAGCGTGCGGATCGCCTCAGCCCCGATTCCGGCGGTGAAGGCCATACCGTAGCGCTCCTGGCTCTCGAGGAACTCCTCTTCGGAAAGCAGCTGCATCTTCTTCAGATCAGTGTCGCCGGGATCGATGACGATGTACTTTTCGTAGTACAGGATCGAGCGCAACGCCACGATCGCCAGGTCAAGGAGTAACCCCATTCGGGAAGGAACGGAGCGGTAGTACCAGATGTGGGATACCGGCGAAGCCAGCTCGATGTGGCCCATCCTCTCGCGGCGCACCCGAAAGTGGGTTACTTCGACTCCACAACGGTCGCAGATCACACCCTTGTAACGGATCGACTTGAACTTCCCGCAGTAGCACTCCCACTCCTTAGTGGTTCCAAAGATCCGTTCGCAAAACAGGCCGTCCTTTTCAGGCCGCAGTGTTCTGTAGTTGATCGTTTCCGGCTTCTTCACCTCGCCGTACGACCAGGCACGAATCTGGTCCGGAGAGGCCAGCTTGATCATAATACTATCGAAATCCTGCATTTCTCGCATAAAAGTATCCCTCCCCTTTTATGATGGCAGCCGAAAATCTTGGTATTACAAGATTTTTAGCTGCAAGAATACATAGCAATCTTCCTTATCCGTTGCAATCGAAGATTGCGATATGATTAGAAACGGCTTCCCTGCCGATTGATCAGTTCCTCATCCCTCTCTGTCAGGGCGATTTGCTTGCCCTTGTTGTCGTAGATCGATACATCCAGGGCTAAACCGCGCAGCTCCTGCACTAAAACGTTGAAAGATTCCGGAATACCGGCCTGGGTGAACGATTCATTTTTCACAATGCTCTCGTAGATCTTGGCCCGCCCCGACATGTCATCCGACTTGATGGTCAGCAACTCCTGAAGGGTGTTGGCCGCTCCGTAGGCCTCCAGGGCCCACACTTCCATCTCCCCGAGCCGCTGCCCGCCGAACTGCGCCTTTCCTCCCAGGGGCTGCTGGGTGACCAGGGAGTATGGACCCGTTGACCGGGCGTGCATCTTGTCATCGACCAGATGATGCAGTTTCATCATGTAGATATAGCCCACGGTAACGGGATTCTCGAAAGGCTCGCCGGTCAAGCCGTCAAACAGTGTAACCTTGGAGTTCACCGGCAGCCCGGCGGCCTTGAGCTTCTCCTCGATCATTTCGTTCGAAGCGGATTCGAATACGGGGGTGGCGTACCACTCTCCCAACTTCACTCCTGCCCAGCCCAGCTCGGTCTCCATGATCTGACCGAGATTCATTCGCGATGGCACGCCTAAGGGATTCAACACCAGATCCACCGGTGTGCCGTCCTCCATGAAGGGCATGTCCTCTTCCGGGAGGACCCGGGCAATTACTCCTTTGTTCCCGTGGCGGCCGGCCATCTTGTCTCCCTCCTGTAGCTTGCGCTTGGTGGCGATGAGGATCTTCACCACCTCCTCCACTCCGGGATTGA
>CAZVHJ010000094.1:0-9404 GCA_964627715.1 uncultured Spirochaetaceae bacterium
GGCTGTACAAACCCCCGGCCCACAGCCCGTCGGACTGCTGTAGAGCCAGGAGCCGGGCGCCCCATCCCTCGACAGCGATCCGGGAACGCTCGGAGTCAACGGCGGATCGATCAGCCCCTGTAAGGTCCCTCAGGGTCTGCCAGCGAATCACCGGGTCTCCCGCTAGTAGCCAGTCAATGATCTGCCCGCTGTTGTGAGCGTCCGCCGGTGCCTCTTGGATTGCCACGGAACGGGTCCTTTCTCGTCTTTTACAACGGCTTGATCGGAACACAAAGATCCAGAATGAACTTCCCCTCCGGATGTGTTTTGGGGTCGTTGAGATACAACTCGTAGCAGGGCCGGTCGTCGGGCTGATAGCCGCTTTCCGGCATCCACTTGCCCATGACCTCATCCCAGGCTTCGCCGAACTGCTCGGGGCTGATCTGGAAACGGGCTACGGCGAATTTACCCCCTGGGACGGTCATCGCCCCAATCTCTCCATCGACTACGGTTCCGTCCGGAACTGTGATGCAGGCGCTGGAGCGGAGCTTGGACGGATCGGTGATCTCCGGATCGTCGTGATAGACACCCAACATCTGGGTCTTGGGAAACTGCAACAGACCGCGGGGACCGGCCCAGCGCATCAACTTTTCGAAGGCCTGCCCCACCCTATGATAGGAGCCCATGTGCCGGCAGTAGGCCACATGCAACTCCGGCATCTCTTTGACTTCAACGGTCATCTCTAACCTCCCCTTTGAATTGATGTTTCTTTCATCAATGTAGTATGAGGAGTCGACCGGCGCTTTTCTTTCCTTGCTATCCGCTTTGCCTGCCTTGCTCTTCTGTTTACCGATCTTGCTATCTCCCAGACGAGCCCTCGGCAGTCGTTTCCTCCCCCTCTGGCGGAACTCACTGGCGCTCATGCGAAAACGCTCGGCGAAGGCTCTGGCGAATGCCGCGGGGCTGGAGAATCCGCAGGCCAAGGCGATCTCAGTGATCGTGTCTTTGGGGTGATCGATCAGCATGGAGGCCGCTTTTTCCACTCGGAGCCGGCGTATAAAACTATTCAAAGTTTCACCGACCAGGGCGGAGAAGATTCTGTGAAAATGAAAGGGGGAAAAGTTCGCCACCCGGGCCAGGGTTTCCAGGCTCAAGGGGGCATCGATATTACTCTCAATGAAGTCAATGACCCGGTTGATACGGCCAAGGTATTCCTGGCGGAGGTACTCCTTGGCCGGTGGAAAACCGGAAGGGCTCACGGTGATCTCCTACTCAATCGCTCGTGGTAAAAAGTGTGAGGAGGCATGAGTATCAACACATATGTAACTCTGTTGCGCTATTGCCCAATATGTATACTTAAGGATATATGAACAGAATTTACTCGACCCCGCAGAATCCCGAACCGCATCTACCCAGATTGCAGCCCCCTGTACCCGTGTGACATACCGGCTCGGCGCTATCGGTGTGACTGGCGTGGGAAGCGAAGAGGCTCAACTTCTTACCGATCTGAGCGCTGCCGCACTCCGGACAGGCAATCTTGGTATCCGAACGCACGAGCAGCTCAAAATCGTTTCCGCAGGCGGAGCACTTGTATTCAAAAATAGGCATCTTTTCTGGTTCCTCGCTCTACTACAGTATTACCGCTCCCCGGTACGAGTTATGGGGATGTATCAAGGGGAACGTACCACCGGCACCCAAGACTGTCAAGGTCGTTCCGGGCCCACTTCTGTACACCGCAGTGATATACCGAGTATGCTGAATCTGTACAGGTTGATAGGGGTCGCCAATCTCTGCTTTTAGTAAATCATCAATATAAAAGTAATTGCAGCGAACAGAAAATGGGCAAGGCTCAGCCAAGAACCTCAGCAGAACCAGGCTAGAAACCAGTCTTTGATCAATCCCCCACTGCGCTTGATCATGTCGCGTATTTTCGCATCTGCTTCGGCCTTGGTACGCCCATCGGTCAGAATGATTTCTTCTTTGGAGTTTTTTCTGCGGTATTCGAAAAGCATCAGTCCCCTCCCCATGAAATAAAAAACACTATGACATATGTTAAGGTAAAAATGCAATTAAGTAAAGAGAATTTTCGACGATTTCACACAAATGTGCTGAACCTCAACTGGCACAATGAACCGATAGATGAGGCCGGCCAGAGTATGGAAGAATTAACGGTTTGCTTCATATCTTACTGTTGCTGCTTCCGCAGGCGCTCCTGCTCCTGCTTCTCCATTAACAGGCGGTTGTACTCCCGCATGGCTCTGTTGTCTGCCGTGGCATCCACCACAATCTTCATCTGCTCGATCGCCGCATCCAACTGCCCGGTAACCTCGTAGAGTATGGCCGCGTTGTAACCGGCGGCAACGTTTCCATTTCCCTGCCACACGGTGAGGAATATCTCGAGCGCACTGTCGTAGATCTTTCCCTTCACCAGCTCGTTCGCCTGTTCCATCCTGACATCCTTCGTTTTATCCCGCATCAGAGTACGGTGCTCCCGGACCTGATAGGGAGCGAGCTGTTTGGCCATCTGCGGCATGAACTGGTCAACCAATCTCTTGTACATGTCCTCTACGTCGGGTAGATCCCTCTTGTTCTCCAGTTCTCTGTCAGTGGAAGCCTGGTTTTGGAACGATCTGGAGGCGACCACGTTTCCTGTCGCGGTGTTCACGACCTGATATGTCATTCCGACCCAAACCGTGCGTTTGATCATCGACATGTACACGGTCTGTTCCTGTCCAGTGTTGGCGTCGGTGATCTTCCGCTCGTCCATCCACTCCTGATCTTTGGCGTCCAGTAGATACAATTCGCCGTTGACGATCGCCTGGGCCTTGACCGCTTTGCCGATATCCACGGCTGTTGTGCCGCTGCTGATCCCTCCGTGCATGGCCTGTGCAACCTCTTGAGGACTCACCAGCTGGAAATATCCCGTGTTGAGGAGGGTTATGATCACCTGGGAGGTGGTATAGTCCGCCAAATTTTGCTCCACGCTCATCTCTTTCGGGAGATCGATCCCGATAAGCTTGAAAATCGCCCATTCGAGGAGATCCTTCCCGGTGATGGTTTTATCTTTCACCGGATAGCGGAAATCCAGCACAGCTATGACCCGATTTCCGGACATGTTGATCTCCGCCGGTTTGGTCACGGTAACGGGTATACTGGTGGAACACCCAAATACAAACACCAGCAAACCAACGGTCAGAATCGAAAAGAGTATTCGTCTCATCTTTGCTCCCCTCCTTCTCCGTTGTTATTTTCGTCCCCGTACCGGTTAAAGATAAATCATCCTTTTTTTACGAACAGTCAGCCGGATGAACCATTGAAGGAGCAGCCTCGGGCTCAGAATCAGATACCCCAATCGGTATGGGGCACAGGAATTTGAAATATCCTGTCCAGTGCTTCGATAAGCTCAGGAGGTACGTACAGCAGATCCGTAACGGCCAGAGTCGACGCAGATTGTGCACCCATCCACATGCGGATAAAGGCTACTCTGGTCATTCCGAGCAAGGATGCCCTTGTCGGTGCTCTCCTGGAGCGCTTCTTCCAACGGGCCCTGGAACCTCTACCGGCAATGATAGACTCCGGGAAAACGGCGGACGATCGGGTACGTGAGCTTACCGATTGGATGGCGGCCGAAACCAGGCGTACCTTTCGTGAGATGCCCCTCTCTCTCGAGCTTTATGCAGTTGCTGCTCGCCAGGAGAAGGTTCGGTCATTTCTCCGAGATTCGTTCTCCGCCAGTTTTCGACTGCTTGCCCAGCTTATCCGACAGGGAATCGAAAGGGGTGAGTTCCGTCTTGTTGAAAACACCGAAGATATAGCCGTCGTGGCGGGGGCCCTGATGCCCGGGAAGCACCGCCAGAACGCGCGCTCCGACAGGTGTCCTCACGTTGTTTTTCAACCATCTTGAGTCTGGTTGTGTTTTTTAAAGAATTTCTCAGCCTTTTTCCGTACCGCAGGACGAGAGCTGCGAAGTTGACGCTCGACAAAATCCCTAACCCGTTTCTTCTCATGGATCTGATCGTAGATCTCTGTGAAGGTATCGACGGCCCGACCGCAGACCACGTTGTTGCACTCCGGGGACAGCTTTCCGTGCATCAGGTACTTCGCCGTTTCCACTTTCAGGATTTCCGTTACAATTCTCTCCGTTAAAGCAGGTTTTGCCTTAGCAATCTTGGCAGCACCGCCTGTGATGTTTGCCGCCGTAACCATCACCGGACCATTGATGGGGGCGAAGTATCTGTCAAATATCTGTTCAATCCGTTTCTCTGAGTCAACGATCGCCAGATTGGCGATGGTCATTATCCCACCCCACTTCATGAACTTGTTTTCCCCTTCGAGGAACTCCAAGAACCTGTCGAAATGGGGATAGATCAGCTCAGGTCGCTCTTCGCTGACCAGTCGAAGAACCTTCTCCGAGCCGTACTTGATATTCGCTTTTTCCGCATTCAGGCCTTCGAGAAGATCGGGAATCGTTTCCGGATATTTTAGCACTTCACCGGCAATCGCGTCCCGGTCCGCGCCCTTTTTGCTGAGAGATTCGAAGATTTCGGTAGAGTTCATAGCTCCACCATTATAACACCGAAACGCACGATCGTAGAGAACTTATTTCACAGTTTTAGGCTGCAAGGATGGCCTCCGGATCGGCGAAGCGATTTTTTTCTAAAAATACTTGCTTTGTTTAATACTATGTATTATTTTATAGTAAACAAAGCACAATACTATACAGTGTTTAAATTCCCAATTAGCATGGAGGAGCTATGAATGTTCAATTTAAAAAGGGAGTCCTAGAGCTCTGCGTTCTGGTGCTACTTTGCCGACAGGACTACTACGGCTATGAACTGGTGCACACCATCTCGGAGAACATCGACATCGCCGAAGGCACGATCTATCCTCTGCTGCGGCGGCTGACCAAGGAGGGTTACTTCACCACCTACCTGCGGGAATCCGAGGAGGGTCCTTCCCGCAAGTACTACCAGATCACCGAAAAAGGACAGACCTACAAGGAAGACCTGCTCCAGGAGTGGACTCACTTCGTGAGCAGCGTGAACAATCTCATTCAAGGGGAGGAGGTAGCATGAACAAGGAACAATTCTTGAATCAGTTGAAGCGTTCCCTTTCCGGAATCCCGGAGACAGAGAAGAAGGATATCCTCTACGACTACGAGGAACACTTTCGCAGCGGCATGGAAAACGGCCAGAAGGAAGAGGAGATCGCTCGATCCCTTGGCAACCCAAGGATTCTGGGCAAGTCTTACCGTATTGAGAGTCTTCTGGATGATCGCAGAGGCGGCGGACGGGCTGCGAATGTGCTGCGGGCGGTGTTCGCCTCGTTGAGTCTGGGATTTTTCAACGTGATCATCACCGTTCCCGTATTCGCCGGTCTGCTGGCAGGCCTGATCGGCTTATGGGCAGGAGCGGTCTCGCTGGCCGTGACGGGAGTAGCGGTGATCCTGGCGGTCATTCTACAGCCCCTGCTACCGGCCTTCATTACCCTCGAGGGCTTGAGCGTTTCCTTTCTGATATCCGCCTCGATCGGAGTAAGTGCCCTGGGTCTGCTCTCTCTGATCGGCATGTGGAAACTCAGCCAGTGGTTTTTCAAGATTACAGGCAAGTACGTGCAATTCAACCTACGAATTATCAAGAAACAGGAGGCAAAAGCATGAACGACACATTGAAGAAAATTGTATTGATCACCGCCGCCGTAGCGGTTGTGTCACTGGGGATCGCGGCGATACTCTTTTTCACAACAAGTATGAACAGAGCATGGGGGCTGAAGGGCGGCATCACCGTGGATGAGCAAGAAACCTTCTCACCGGAGGGAATTGCCGAAATCAAGGCGCAGACCAGCAGCATCGATGTATTCATCGGGGATGCTGAGGGAAGCAGCATCGAAGTGTATTTGCACGGTACGGTGCACACCAGTCGATCCGAAGCCATACCGACGTTGGCCGTCGAACAGACAGGTGACTTGCTCGAGATCACCACGGAACGGGAGAACGGCCAACATTTCGTCCTCGGCTTCTACTCCGACGATCTCGTCTTGGAGATCGGAGTGCCGGAACAGTATCGCAACCGTTTGGTCGTGCGCACCAGCTCCGGAGATGTGAATATCATCGATCAAAACCTCTCCGAGCTCTCCGTCGATACCAGCTCGGGAGATATACAGCTTCGCTCCATACAAGCCGCCGCGGTTTCGATGGAATCCTCCTCTGGGGATCAGGAGGCGGAGAACCTTCAAGCTGAGCACTCGGAGCTGACCAGCACCAGCGGTGATCTACGGGTGGAAGACTTGCAAGGCGGCGCCGAGGTGAACAGCTCGTCTGGAGAGATCACCCTGAGCTACCTTGAGTTTAATGCAGACCTGGAGGTTCGCAGCAGCTCCGGGGATGTCAAGCTGTCCCTCACCAAGGCTGCCCAGTTTCGCCTGAAAGCCAGAGCCTCTTCGGGAGACATCTATTGTGAGTTTCCCGTTACCCTGGCGGGGGCGAGCAGCGAGATGAGCCGGAACACGATTGTCGGCACGGTGGGCGATGGAACTCACAAGGTCGTAGTGCAGACTTCTTCGGGGGACATTACGATCCGACCCTAGTCGGATTTCCGGTTGGCCTGGTTTCTCAGTCCCACTAGAAAACCGTTGTACTCCGATTCATCCAAGCCGTTCTGAAAGCTTCTGAAGCTGTTCTGATCCATGGGATTGATGTTATTTTCGCAAGTTTACTACCTGGATGTCAACGCGTTGAATGAGCTCTTCCCAAATCTGAGAAGGCTCTTGATGAAAGATGAACGACCGCTCCGCCGGTAGGATGTACCAGTCACCCCGGGCGAGCTCATTGTCCAGCTGCCCCGGCGCCCAGCCGGCATGACCGGCGTACACACGGAACTCGTCTTCCCCCTCGGCAAGAACGCGTTTGAGAACCAGATCGTCCGAACCGAGGTAAACACCCTGGAACACCCATCGGGTTCCTTCGGGCGCGCTGGCCGATCGAATCAGAAAAAGCAGGTGATAGGGGAAAATCGGTCCGCCGAAGTATACGAAATGGGCTTCCAAACCGGCGATTTCCGGCCATAGCTCCGCCATGGTATGTTCAGTCGGTCGATCAATGATTAAGCCGAAGGCACCGTCGGAGTCGTAGTCGATCAGAAAGACCACGGTTTGAGAAAAATTGGGATCCCGTAGTCCCCGGGTCGCTACCAGAAAGATCCCCGCCTGCGGACGGTCCAGGGACTGGACCAAGTGCGCCGACCGCGCCGTCGAGGAACCTTCGTCGGCATTTGGAAGGGTGTCGCCCCTACTTCCATCGCCAACGGCGATCCAGAGGCTCAGCAGGACCGCGGTGGCAGTGACCAGCGGAAGCAACAAAAAGCTTCGAAGCCAACGGAACCCATTACCGACGTTTTTCGATCTCACGATTTCGTATCCTCAGGCCAATCATACAGACATTCGCCGCCTCGGTATATGCCCAGATTTTGGAGTTTGGGACACTGGCGATTGAAAAGAGGATCGAGAACTGTCGCTTCGTGTCATTTGTATCGTCCTAACGACTCTGGCAATATACAATACCGGGACGGAGCAACCTATTGGATCGAAATCGACGATCTCATTCGGGTGAAAGAAATAATCGATCACCCTCGACACTAAAAGTGGACGCTCTGCGCCAGCGGGCTCTGCTATGTGATTGGGAGTCCAGCAGGGGGTAAAGGGTGCAACCGAAGCGTTGATGCCTAGACGGCTTGCGTACTACAATAGTCTCCATGTCCTACCAGGAGTACCGGCAGCTGCTGACTCAGGGAAAGTATCTGGAGGCGGCCCGTTTCGCCGAACAACAGGCCGAGTCGGGTCGTGAATCGGGAGAGTTCTGGTTAACCCAGCAGGCCCGGGCCCTGAGCCGCGCCGGTGACCACGCGGGGGCCCTGGAGGCGGGACGGCGGGCTCTGAACCTGGCCCCCGACAATCCCTTCGCCGTGGCCGCGACCGCAGACGCTCTTTTGGGATTGAAGCGTCTGGAGGAAGCCCTGGGGCACTACGAGGAACTGCTGCGCAGCCCCCGACTCCTGCGCCAGGGGCGGAAGGGATTGCTGGAGTGCCTGGCCGGACTGAGGCGCTGGCAGCAGATTTTGGAGCGCCTTTCCGGCTGGAATCTTCCCGAGGAGCAGTCCCTTCCCTGGCTGGTCAAAGCCTTGAGCGCCCTCGGCCGTAATGACGACGCTCTTGGGAGCTGCCGGCGCTGGCTCGAGCTCAGGCCTCACCACCCGCCGGCCCTCTGGGAGTCCAGCGAGCTGGAGGTCCGGGTCAACGGCCTGGAGGCGGCCCTGGAAAAGGCCGGCCGGCTGGCCCGCATCCCCTCCCTGCCTCAAGTGTATCGGGAGATCTACGCCTCCCTCTGCCGGAGAGCCGGCAGACCCGAAGAGGCGGTGAAGGCCTACGAAACCCTTGGCGCGCAAGGGGAGCAGAGCCGGATCCAGAAGAAGAAGGCCTTCACTCTGGCGAAAAGCGGCCGGGAGCCCGAAGCCCTGCCCCTGCTGGAGGAACTGTTGAAGAGCGAGCCTGCCGACAAGTACCTGCACTCCAGCTACGCCGCAGCCTGCAGGCGGATCGGTGAGCTGGAGCGGGCCATCAACTTCTACAACCAGCTGCTCACGCTGCATCCCGAAGAACGTTCTTTATACGGACGCATCAAAGGCCTCACGCGCAGGCTGGAGGAGCGCGGATGAACCCGGCCGCCGTTTCCAAGACAATCGGTGATCTGATCGAGGTCCCGCCGGTACGGACGGTAATCCGCCTGGAGGAGGGACGAGACAGCTCGGCGGAGATCGCCGGAAGCTTCGTGTTCACTTCCGAAGTCAAGGCCCATCTGACGGTAATCGCCGAGGCGTTGTCCACGGGGCGAGGCCAGGGGTACTTCCTGCAGGGAGATTTCGGGTCGGGGAAATCCCACTTCCTGGCGGCCCTCTACACCTGGCTCTCAGGACGGACGGGGGCGAAGCGCCTGTCCGCCGCCCACAAGGCTCTCGGCCGGGCGGGGGAATCCGCAGGGCAGGTGCTGCCGGCGGCGGTGTCCCTGATCGACTACCGCTCGGACACCTCTCTGGAGACGATCCTGCTGGAGTCAATCGAGCAGGCTCTGGCCGAAGCCGGCAGAGAGGTGCCTTTAACGCCGCTTTCGGTGTTCCTGGTCCAGCTGAAAGACCTGCTGAAAAGCCCCGACACGGCCCGGGCTTTCCTCCGGCTGGCCGCTGATAGCGGTCTGGAAATCACCGAGACGGAGACCGATCCCTCGGGATGGGTCACCGCCCATCCCCGCGAGGCCTACACCCTCGGCATGCGCCTGCTAAAGGAGCAAGGGCTGGAAACACCTCAGGCCCTGGTGGAGGACGGCAAGGAGACCTTCGATCGGGTCTACAGGGAGCTTCAGGCCGCCGGTGTCTCGG
>CAZVHJ010000095.1:0-9080 GCA_964627715.1 uncultured Spirochaetaceae bacterium
TGGCCGACGAGATCAACCGGGCCAGCCCCCGCACCCAATCGAGCCTGCTCGAGGTAATTCAGGAGGACTCGGTGACCGTGGACGGGCGCACCCATCGCCTGCCTCAGCCCTTCTTCGTCATCGCCACCCAAAACCCGATGAGCTTCCTCGGTGCCTTTCCCCTCCCGGAAGGCGAGCTGGACCGCTTCGGGATTTCCTTCTCTTTGGGCTACCCCGTCGAGGACGATGAGACCCGCTCCAGCGGCCACCTAAAGCTCGGCTTGAGCCCCAGGGCCTCCCAGCACCTGATGCTGGCCGCCCAGGGCGAGGCCTTTCGCCAGGAGCGGGAGTTCGTGGCTCCCGAGGACGTGCTGGACATGGCCCCAGCGGTGCTTTCCCACCGGCTGATCCTGTCCGCCGAAGTCAGGATGGAAAACGTGCACCCCCGACAGATCCTGGCCAGGATCCTGACCAGGGTGAAGATCCCCACCGGGCTCGATGAGCGCTAAGCTGCCCGTGGTCTTGCGGATCCGGCGGCTCGGGCTGTACCTGCTCGCCCTTTTCGTGCTGTATCTGGCCGGAAGCTACGTGGCTTCCTTCTTTCTTTCTCTCTTTTAAAAATGATAGGCAAGATTATAATTCGAGGCGGGAAGACAACGCCCCAAATTCACAAGACATTTAGGAGTTCGAAACCTTTGTGCCGCACTCCCACGAGCTGCATCAGGGAAACATGGTGCAAATCGTGAAGGCGGACCATTAGACTGAGGGCCTGACACGAGAAAGACGGCACTTGTGCAGTGGTGGAAATGCAACAGGGACAGAGTGAACCCCCGGAGCGAACCGGGAGTGGACAGATTGCTAATTCGGCGAAGCGGGATTCAGCATCGGAGAAAGAAAAGGAGTCCTGTACAGGAGTATACGAAATTCGCTAGCTGGAGATAGATCAAGATCTGAGCAAGCGATCAAGCGAAGCGGAAGGAATATTTCGGTGAGCGGCTATTACGAGTATGTCCGAGAACGGAGAGAAAAGCAGAAAAGCGAGGCGTTTCACATCACTTTACCTGTGCAGATCGAATTCACCTGGAGTATGCGCTAGCACCGTACCTTGTTGAAAGAGCTCATGGATAAGGTAGGCGGCGGCTCCGATGGCACCTGCCATTTTCCCCAGTCGCGTGTATTCGATCCTGGTAGCCCTCGGAATATGCAGAAGGGACACATCGTTCACTTTGTTTCGGATGGTGTTGAGTAAGTAATCTCCAGCTTGGGCATACAAGCCTTGAATAATCACAACATCCGGGTCATACATCAGGATGATATTATTGATTGCAATGGAAAACCACTTTGCAACTTCATCTATTAGATTCCGGGCAAAGGGATCACCCAAATTCGAAGCCTCGAAAATATCTTCTATCGAAATATTATCAAGATCGGTTCCGGAGAAAATGCGGGAATCCCGATTCCGTGTAAGTCCTTCCCGAGCCTCGCGAACCACCCTATCCGTATCGATCAATACCTCGAAGCAACCTCTACCGCCGCACATGCACACTTGTTCATCGTTTGGATCCAAGGTCATATGTCCGATGGAACCAGCGAGAAAATGCTTTCCCCTTTGAAGGGTGTTTTCTCGCATGATTCCGGCTATGGCCCCAAAACCACAGCGCATTACAATAATACATTCCTCGTTTTGTCCGCTGCCAAGGAATTTCTCGGCAAACGTTTGGAAACGGATCTGGTTGTCAATTAGAATGGGAATGGAGTCCCGTATCCTGCTTTTCACGAGATCCTTGAAGGGTAGATTTTCGCCCCAAACAGGATTGTGCGGAGAGGTAATAATGATCCCCTTTCCCGAATCCGCCACTCCGTGCGTCCCTACGGCCAGTCCCATTATTTTGGTTCTGTCGATTCCGCCTCGCTGGAGAAGTCGACGGTAGGCTTCGACGATTATTTCTAAGACTGTCTCACTGTTCGTATTCCATTTTAAAGGAAGGGAAACTTCTTCCCGAACCGTGACGTTCAGATCGGTCAGCACACCGTAAAGGTGCTCGTCGTGATGCATTTGCATGCCGATGGCGAACAATGCTTCCGGGTTGAAGGAAAAGAGATTTGGCCTTTTTCCACCTTCGTAGCTGGAGTTCCCCTTTCCTGCATTCACAACCAGTTTTTGATTTTGGTAGTACTCGATTATTTTTGTAATCGTGTTGTTGCTCAGATGGATCTTCCCGGAAATCTCAGCAATGGAGATTGGACCTGAGCTCCTGAGCAGTGACAGTACCGCCTTCCGGTTATGTTCGCGCAGTGCCCGTTTTGTTTGTTTCTTCTGCATATTTTATTGTGATTATATAGCAAGATTTTCTGTTTATCAATTAGTTATTGTACTTACTTATAAAATTAAATAAAATAACCTATTGACAGATTAAAGAAAATATACTAAGATGTTTTTCGAATTGATGAATTCGTTTCATTAAGGAGGTTTGTGATGCAAAAAGTATTCGTTCTGTCCTTAGTATTTCTTATTTTGCTGGTTGCCTTATCCTGGGGTGGCGGTCAGAAGGAAGCTGCGGTTGAGGTAAAGACTGTTACCTTCTGGTTTCCCGGAGGAGCAGGTCAGGAGGAGTATTTCAACAATGTAGGAAAGGAGTTCGAGGCCACGACTCCTGGCATTAAAATCGAGCCGACCGTTCTTCCACCAGACTCAAAGGACATCGATTCCAAGCTCAACGCCGCCAAGCTGGCGGGGACATTTCCGGATGTCTTTTCTGCCTATCTGGTGTTCATGGGAACTCGCGGGGCTCGTGGCGAATTTGAAGTCCTTGACCCCTACATCGATAAATGGCCTGACAAGAGCGATATTCTGCAGAGCGCTCTGGACCTGGGAAAGTACAAGGGCGAAACCGTCGGCCTGGGATTCTTCCCGGCGCCTAAGCTGGTTCCTTACCGCAAGGATTTCTTCAGAGAGGCCGGTCTCGATCCGGCAGAGCCTCAAAAGCCTCCCACCACGTGGGAAGAGATGGCCACCTGGGGGAGAAAGCTCACGGTTCGGGACGACAGCGGCAATGTCACCAGAGCGGGCCTGGACATCCCCTCCAGCACGCCGGCCACCGTGTTTATCGAACCGTGGATGAGGCAGAACGGCTCCCTAGTGATCGATGAGATCAACCTGGAGCCCTCCTGGACTGATTCCGGCGCTGTCGAGGCCTTGCGCTTCGTTGCCGACCTGTACAACGAAAACGTAAGCATTCCCCACAATCTGCAGCAGTGGATGGAGCATCCTTTCTCCAAAGGCAACGGAGCGATTGGATTCCTGCTGGCCTCGGTACTGGTGAACATGTACAAGAACGACCCCACGCTCAAGGGCGAGATCGGCTACATTCCGGTCCCCGAGAGGAAGAAAAAGGTCTCCTTCTGCGGCTATCGAATGTTCACCATCGGTGCGGATTCGAAGGTCAAAGCTGAATCCTGGGAGTTCATCAAGTTTATGATGACCGACGAGCAGATGTGGAAGCGCTACCAGGAGCTGAAAATCACCCCCGTTCGCAAGTCCTTGCAGGACCGTTTTATCCAGGATGATCCTGCTTTCAACGAATCTCAGATCGAGTATATTCAGTACGGTAAGGGCAAGGCAGTCACACCCTGGACGACCATCGCCAACAAGTATCTGAGCGTGGCCTATGAGGAGGCTTTGAACAGAAGAAAGTCGGCGGGACAGGCTCTCAAAGACGCCGAAGCAGGACTACTGGAAGAGCTGAAGAAATTCAAGATCGAATAGTGGGCGATTGCCCGGGGTCCGTGGATCCAGCTCCGCGGGCTTGTTTTTTCTTTTCATAGATTGGTATAAAAAACCAGACCCAAGGCATTGCCATGTTCGGTTCAAAGCAGCGAAAGAGCATCAACCACGACCCGGTAGGCTATCTGCTCATATCCCCATTCTATGTTTTTTTTCTGGTTTTCATATTCATTCCGATCCTGATCAACCTGCTTTTGAGCTTCACCCAGTTCAATCTCCGTTCTATCGCCTTCATCGGGTTAAGAAACTACGTCAATCTTTTCACGGACGGCTTTTTTCTTATTTCTTTGAGGAATACGGCCGTCTACACATTTTTCACTCTGATCTTCACCATGGTTCTGAGTCTTCTGGTTGCGGTATTTCTCAACCAGAAGATCTTTGGGAAGAGTTTTTTCAGGACCTGCTTTTTCCTGCCCCACGTAACCTCGATGGTGGCGGTATCCATGGTCTGGTTCTGGATGTATGAGCCCTCCCACGGGGTTGTCAATAAAGTGTTGGGTTTGGTCGGTATTCAGGGGAAGCTGTGGCTTTACGATGTAACCTGGGCGCTGCCCGCGATTATCATCATGAGCGTCTGGAAGTACATCGGATACTACATGGTGATCTACCTGGCAGGGCTTCAGAGCATCCCCGGCTATCTATACGAAGCGGCCACCGTGGATGGAGCCTCGGCGGTTCAGAAGTTTTTCCGCATCACCGTTCCCATGCTGCGCCCGGTCACCTTTTTTCTGTTTGTCACCGGCATGATCAACAATTTCAACGTCTTCGAGCAGGTACGCATCCTCACCGATGGAGGACCTATGAACTCCACAACCACGGTTGTCCACCAGATCTATATCAGAGCCTTTACGGATTTTCTCATGGGGTACGCCTCCTCCCAGGCATTCTTCGTGCTATCGATTGTGGCCTTCCTCACCCTTATCTTTTTCAAATACGGCCAGCGAGGCGTGGATACCGAGGTTGCCTGAGGCGAGGAGAGGATGAATAGGAGCGCTTCGAAGCTGATCGCAACGATCGTGATGGCGTTCTTCTCTCTCCTTATGCTCTTCCCCTTCATCCTGATGCTGCTGACGGCGCTAAAGACCATGAAAGAGGTCCTGGCGCCGCAGTTTATCTTTTTCCCGCGTAAGCTAATCTGGGGCAACTTCCCCGAAGCCATGACCCGGGGCAACTGGCCCCGGTACTTCTTCAACAGCATCTACGTAACCGCGATAACCGTAGTCGTGAGCCTGCTTTTCAACTCCCTGGCAGGCTACGCGTTCTCGAGACTGCGGTTTCGGGGAAGAGACGTGCTTTTTTTGATCACCCTCATCGGGCTCATGATTCCACCTCAGGTCAACATGCTTCCCGTATTCGTTATCTTGAAGAACATCCCCCTGGCCGGAGGGAACAACCTATTGGGACAGGGGGGAACCGGGTGGCTGGACAGCTACATGGGGTTGATCGCTCCCTATGTAGCCGGTTCATTTGGCGTGTTTCTCTTCCGGCAGTTTTTCCTCAGTTTCCCCAAAACCTTGGACGATGCGGCGTTGATTGACGGGCTGGGAAAAGTGAGGATCTTTTTTCGGATCTACGTTCCCCTGAGCACTCCGGTCATTGCCACCCTGATTGCCCTGAAATCCACCCATACCTGGAACGAGTTCACTTGGCCTCTGATCATCATCAACAGCGACCAGATGAAAACGGTACAGCTGGCTCTTACGGCGTTCAAGGCCGAAACCACGGTGGAGTGGAATCTCCTCATGGCGGCCACCACCCTCACCATTTTGCCCCTGGTAATCACCTTTTTCAGTGTGCAGAGGTACTTCATCCAGGGTATCGTAACGACCGGCATCAAAGGATAAACGCCGTACAACAGCGAGCAGCGTGATGGGGAAAGCTAAACTATGAGCATGTGAGGAAAAAGGAGCTCGAAGATGAAAGCAAATCGCCCAAACATCATCCTGATTCTGGCGGACGATATGGGATATTCCGACATCGGATGCTACGGTTCGGAGATCGCCACTCCGAACATCGATCGGCTTTCGGCAAACGGGGTGAGCTTTACCCAAACCTACAACTGCGCCCGCTGCTGCCCCTCCCGAGCTTCTCTTTTGACCGGATTATATCCCCACCAGACCGGTGTGGGTCACATGGTGGCCAACCTCGGCCACCCTTCGTATCAGGGATACTTGAACGATCGCTGTGTTACCCTCGCCGAAGTGCTTCGATCCGGAGGCTACCGTACGTTGATGTGCGGTAAGTGGCACGTAGGCGGGGGTTACGATGCGAAAAACCCGGCGACCTGGACTCCGGGAGATGAGGGGCATCCCATCCCCACCACCAGGGGATTTGAGCGTTTCTACGGCACGCTGGCCGGCTGTGGCGATTACTTCAATCCCCATACACTGATGCGAAATGATTCTTTCATCGAGCCGGAGGGCGAGAGGTACTATTACACCGACGCGATCAGCGAGGAGGCCTCCCGCATGATCCGGGAGTACGGTAGGAGAGAGAATCCGTTCTTTTTCTATGTAGCCTACACGGCTCCGCACTGGCCTCTTCATGCTACGCCGGAGGATATCGCCCGGTACCAAGGCCGATACCGCAGGGGGTGGGATGAAATCCGAACCGATCGGCACGAGAGGCTGATCGAGCTCGGGATCCTTGACTGTAAGTGGCAGATTTCTCCAAGGGATCAGAGCGCCCCTCCCTGGGAAGAGGTCAAGGACAGGGACTGGGAAGACCGGCGGATGGCCGTTTATGCAGCTCAGGTGGACCGCATGGACCAGGGTATCGGAAAGATCGTGACCACCGTACAGGAGCTCGGCCTGGAAGAGAACACACTCATCATGTTTCTTTCCGACAACGGCGGTTGCGCCGAGTTTCTATCCGAAGATGGTTTCGTACAAAAGGTGCTCTGGCCGATGCGTAACGGAAACTCGGTGCTGGCCGGGAATTTTCCGGGGGTAATGCCGGGTACCGAGGACACCTATATGAGCTACGACCTTCCCTGGGCCAACGCCAGCAATACACCCTTTCGGCTCTACAAGCACTGGGTTCACGAGGGAGGGATAGCCACTCCGCTCATCGTGTACTGGCCTGCGGTGATCGATAAACAGCGGCTCGTTCATGAGCCGACCCATGTCATCGACATCATGGCCACGTGCCTGGAAGCTTCAGGAGTGAAATACCCGCAGAGCTTTAACAGAAAAGAGATCCAGCCTCTAGAAGGGGAAAGCTTGATGCCCGCCCTCCGGGGGAACAACTGGTCCAGGGAAAAACCACTTTACTGGGAACACGAGGGCAACTGTGCTATAAGAATGGAGAACTGGAAGCTGGTGAAGAAGTATCCTGGAGACTGGGAGCTGTACAACATGGAGCAGGACCGAACGGAGTTGGTCGATCTGAAAGAGAAAAACAAGCCCAAAGCCGAAGAGTTGGGGAAACTGTACGAGCGCTGGGCCCAAGGATGTGAAGTCCTTTCCATGGAGAGGCTAAAAACCCTGGCTCCCATCGAGGATCTTCCCACCGAAGGATGAAGTGAACAGGGGTATCCATCTCTCTCCAACTGTATGGCATATCCTGCTGATCTCGCACAATGCCTTGGCACTCTATGACAACCCTACGGAGCAATAGTTTACCCGAAGTCCGGAATGTCGTACATAGCGACGATATAGGGGTGAGAAGGGTGGAATTGAGTCAGCGGTTTAGGATGGTCCACCCTACCTACAGGGCGGCAATTTACCCATCATAACCAGTAAATGTGTCATCGGTATCTGTACGGATTTCTGTTGTCTTGGCTTCCAGTTCTGTAGCGATCTCAGGGTACTGGTCTATCAGGTTGGAAGTCTCCCCAATACTCTCCTTTAAATTGTACAGCTTTCTCACCTCCTGCCCCGTTCGACTGACATGCAACTTCCAATCTTCTGATCGCACGACCTCCGGGTTGTCCTGTAAATATTGATCTTTCATAAAGTAATGGATAATGGATACGAATTTGGATTTGTGGTATCACGTAGGTCATGAGACCACGAGGAAGCCCGGATCAGTTGGAGAAGCGCCGACGGAGGGCAATCGAGCTCTTGGAGCAAGGCGAGACATACCGCGCTGTCGCCCAAGCCTCAGATGCGTCGTTGAGTTCCGTCGTTCGGTGGTTCCAGGCCGTCAAGCGTAAGGGAAGCAGAACTCTTGCCCCCAGAGCAACGCCAGGTCGACCGTGTCGGTTGTCGCTCACGCAGAAGAGGCGTCTGGAGAAGCTTCTTCTGCGAGGGGCTCAGGCGGCGGGCCACGCAACGCAACGAGGCGGCCATCGAAGAGTGGAAGAGCAGACAGTGGCCACAGATCAAAAAAAACACGTCGGTTGGGCGCCTATCTCGCATTCGTAGACGAAAGCGGCTTTCTGCTCATCCCTACGGTCCGACGGACATGGGCTGCGAGAGGCAAGACACCCTTGTTGCATCACACCCACACACCCCAGAAACCTTTACACACCTTTACTCCATGATCGTTAAGGATCCGGCGCGTCTCGGCGGTCTTGTAAGCCTCCGAATTAAGCAACCATCGAGGCAATCAAGGCAATTCTTCCGCTCTTCCTCGGCAGCGCCAAGCAAATTCCCTGACAACGGCTTCCCGACTATTCGGCCGAGGGCTCAATGCGAGAAACACAGCTCTTTTGGGAGGCCCAAGGAACGCGGCGGGGACAGAGTGATCCCCTGGAGCGCACACCAAGGAGACAGATTCAACGAAGCTTCATTTTGCTACAATATGGCTATTTCCAGAAAGAGATTGAGGTATACACCTGCTCATTTTTCCCAATTAAAAAACAGCCCCGCCCCAGAGTTGTGGACACGATGTCCACAGCTCTGGTTACCAGCATTATTCACCCGTCCATGGGTGAATAATGCTGGTTTTATAAAACAACCGTTGAGGACTTCGCCGATCGCTTCAGTTCAATTGGAGGAGTTGAACGGTCCCGGATATTCGTTCGAAGTGCGAGCGCTATTTAGTCAGCATGCAGTCGGCCGCTGATGTTTGCATAAACATGCGGCCCTATGTTGGCTGTCACGGTAGAACAGCCGGTTACACAACCGCCCCCGCACAGATCCCGGCGTGCGGAACTCCCGAGTCCTATGTTGTATACAACATAGGATGCGTTATGTTGTGGCCTTCTTCAACCTCTTTACGAGGAGAATATACAGGATACGTCAAAGAGCAAAGCGAATTATCCACAACGCCGTCTCTACTACTACCTGTGGATAACCTGCCTTACTCTGGAATATACAATACGTGTTTGGTGCAGACGGCGTTGTCGCACCAGAATCTTCGAACCCAAGTC
>CAZVHJ010000096.1:0-9040 GCA_964627715.1 uncultured Spirochaetaceae bacterium
TGTTCAGGGTGTAGTCAAACAGGCTGAAGACGGCGAAGCTGATCAGCATGGACAGAGGTATGGCGATCCCCACCAGTAGACCGTTTCGGCCGCCCAGGAAGAAGTAGAGCACCAGCACCACCAGCAGCATGCCGGCGATGATATTATTCTCCAGGTCGCTCACCATGGTGTGGATTTCCTCGCTGAAATCGGCAACGATCTCGTATTCGACAGCCGCCGGGAAGGTGGAGCTTTCCTCGGTCAGAATCTCCTTGACCCGGTCGGTGATGGCGATGATGTTCTCGCCGCTGCGTTTCTTGACCGAAATGGTGACACTGGATCTGCCGTTCAAGCGGGAGTAGCTCTCCTGATCCTTGAAACCGAGCTCCACCTGAGCCAGGTCGCGGACATAAATAGGCCTGCCCTGTACCGTATCGACCACGAGGTTTTGTATGTCTTCGATGCTCTCGAACTCCCCGGGTACCCGCACCGTCCACTTAAGGGCCCCGCTCTCCATTGAGCCGCCGGGTACGGTCAGGTTTTCCATCTGGATGGCTGAGATCACGTCATCCACCCCCAGGTTGTAGTGAATCAGCCAGGTGGGATCGACATTGACCTTGACCTCCCGTTCCAGCCCGCCGGAGATGTCAGCGGACAGTACTCCCGGGATATCCTCGAAACGATCCTGGAGATCTTCGGCTAACTGCTTCAAGCGCACCAGCGACTGCTCGCCGGTCAGGCTGATTACGATGATGGGGATATTCTCGAAGTTGATCTCTTCCACCATGGGTTCCTGCACATCGTCGGGCAGCTCGGGTCCGGCCAGATCCACCTTTACCCGTACCCGCCTCAGGGCCTCGTCGACCTCGATTTCGGACTCGAACTCCACAACCAGGCTGGCATAGCCCTCCCTGGCCGCGGAGCTCATCCTCTTGATCTTGGTAATCTCCTGCAGCTTGTCTTCGATCGGTTCGACCACCAGGGTTTCCATGTCGGTTGGAGCTACTCCGGGGTAAGGAACGGCGATAAAGATCACCGGTTGGTTGATATCGGGGAAACTCTCCAGCGGTAGGTTCAGGTAGGACACCAGGCCGGCTATGGCGATGATGAAGATCAACACAAAAATACTGGTTCGGTGTTTCAGCGCAAAGTTTGTAAGTTTCATGGCGAGGTCTTTCTTTATATATGGGTCACGGCCACCGGATCACCGTCACTCAGGTTCTGATGGCCCACCGTGATCAGCTTTTGGCCTGCCTGCAGGCCTTCGACCAGAACCGTGTCCTCGTAGATGGCCAGTTTGCGTACGGTGACCTTGTGAGCCCTGCCGGACTCCTCCACGAATACGTGCCAGCCCTGCTCGGATTCGATCAAGGAGTCTATCGGCACGACGATCTGACTCGCGAACTCCCGCTGGCGGATCTTGAGATCAGCGATCATCTCCGGGGCCAGTCGCTGCTCCGGATTGGGGATTTCTACCTCGATGTCGAAGGTACGGTTTTGCGGATCGATGCTGTGGGATATGTAGCTTACTTCCGCTTTCACCAACAGCCCGGGATAAGCGTCGAAGGTGATCTCCACCGGCGTGCCGATCTGGATGGTACTCATGAACCGCTCGGCCACCCCGGCTTCGATTCGCAGCCGCTCGTTGTCGATCAGCTCGAAGATCGGGGTCATGGGATTGGCGTAGGCTCCCAAATCGTAATAGCGCCGGTTGATCAGTCCGCCGATGGGAGCGGTGATGGAAAGCTTGTCGAAACGGGATTTAGTCAGGGTATAGGCGGCTTTGGCTGCATCAAAGGCGTATTTGGCGTTGAGGTACTCGTTTTGGGAAATGGCTTTTTGTTCGAACAGCACACTCTTGCTGTTGTGATCCAGCTCCGCCTGCTTCATGGCGGCCTCGGCCTGCTGGAAGCTGGCAACCAGCACCGGGTTCTCCAGCACCGCCAGGGTGCTGCCCGCTTCGACGATCTGGCCCTTGTCCACCAGGATCCGGCGCAGGAGCCCACCTTCCTCCACGACGATATCGATATGGTTACGGGCCTTGACCGTACCGGTCGCTTTCAAGTAGCTGGAGAATGACTGCAGCGCCAGAACACTGGTCTGGACCGGAATCGGATCCTTGCTTGTGCCGGCATCGGAGCCTGAGGATCGAGGATTCGAGCCGCCACAGGCAGCCAGGAACAGCGTCGCCAGAGCCAACGCGGCCGGCGCCGTTAAAAAAACGATTCTTTTCATATTCTTAAACTCCTCGGGGACATGCCCCGCGACAGGTGGTACATCCTGCATCTACATTCCTTCTGAAGTGACCCTACCGGTCGCTTCTTCCCAGTCAAAATAGGCGACGAGGTAATCGTAAATGGCCGAGTAGTAGTTCACCTGAGCCAGGCCCAAGGCCACCCGGATCTCTTTGAGCTCCACCTGGGTGGCCAGCTGGTTCTCCACCCGGCTTTCGGCGATTTCGAAAGCCCGGCGGGCTGCGCTCACGTTCTTCTCAGCCGACTCGATACGCTGGCCGGCCTCTTCCAGTCGCAAACGAATATTGCTCATCTCCACCAGGATCTCCTCCCGGGTCTGGGCCAGGCTGACGGCCACTTTGTCAACCTCGGTCTGAGCTTTTCGGACCAGGGACCTGGTGTTCCCACCGGTAAATACCGGCACACTCAGCAACAGCCCAAGGCTCAGGCTGTCCGAGTCGTTCTCCCACCTGAGCTTGTCCGAGCCCGAGGTGATGAGATAGCTCATCCTGGCGGCCAAGGCAGGATAGAAGGCAGATTGCTGAGCCCGGAGGTTGATTTCCTGCAGTTTTTTCTGCCATTCCAGGGCCTGAATATCTGGACGCTGCCGGACCGCCGCCTCGAAGTCCTGGGCTTGCGGCAGCTGCGGATAGGAGGCCAGCGTTCCCGTCACCACAATCTCCTCCTCCTGGCGCAGACCAACCAGGACCTTCAGGCTGTTCAAGGCCAGCTCGTAGTCCCGCCGGGCCTTGATGCGCTCGGGAACGGTATTCCGCCAGTTGACTTCCGCCTGAAGCAGCTCGTATTCGCTGACCACGCCGCTTGCGAATCTGACCCTGATGTTCTCATAGTTCTCGTGAGCGCTGTCTTCGGAGCTCTGGGCCACCTGGAAAACTTCTCTGGCCAGCAGAGCGGTAAAAAAGGATTTCTTTACCCCAGTGATAACCTGCTGGCGGGTCGCCTCATACTGAAAATCACTGAACTGGTTGAGCGCTCTGGAAGCCGTGATGGCGTAGAGCACCCGCAGATCGAACAGTGTCTGGTCGAGCACAACCCCCACCTGAAACGTGTTTTCATAGGCGGGAAAGCCGCCGGCCTCCTGTTCCAAAAACTCATGCTCAAGGCCGGCACTGGCGCTTACCTTGGGGAAGGCAGTGGCGTAGGCGCCTGTTTTCTCCGCCTGGGCCGCCTGTACATCCAGTTTGGCCAGTTGGATGGTTCGGTTGTTCTGCTCGGCCATGGCGATTGCGGTCTGCAGATTCAGCTCCATGGCGGAGAGCAGGCTCGTCAGCGCGAAGCTCAGTACACCCACAGACAGTATCAACCTTCTCATTTCATCTCTCCATCCGATTCATCTAAAGGCCGAGGCCCGGTAGCGAAATCTAAAGTATTTTGATAATATAATGATGAAAGACACCAACGATCAAAAGATATTTCATGTTGTCCACACCTCAATCTACTGGACGCACCAGCTCAGCCTTTTATTGTACGATCTTTCTGATGTAACACCGGGATTTTGCGTTTGTGTTACCTTTGTGTTAGCGCCCTGTTAGCTCGATCAAGACACCGCCCGGCGGTTGCGTCGGGGGTTGCAGGAATCCCATTGACCTGATTGACAGCCAGATTTCATATGGGTATAAGGCCACATGATCCTGTTCCGGCAAACCGATTCCAGGTATCCGTTTCGCTGGGAAGACGATCAGCAGTCCCCGGGGCGCCGGCCCGGGGAGGATCTGCTGCCTCTTATCCGCCACTTCAGCCGCCCCCTTTTATGACCGGCAGTCAGTTGGGAATCGGCGGTCGTTATGCTCGAAGGTTGGGGAGGGAATTCTTCCTCACCGACGGAGTGACCCTGGCACGCTCGCTGGTCGGCAAGCTGCTGGTCAGACGCTTTGGAGGGCAGGAAGCGGTCTGCCGCCTCACCGAGACCGAGGCCTACATGGGACCGCAGGACAAGGCGAGCCACGCCTACGGCAACCGCAAATCGAAGCGTACGGGAGTCTTTTACCGGCAAGGCGGGCTGCTGTATATCTATCTCATCTACGGCATGTACCACTGCTGCAATGTGATTGCAGCCGGGGAAGGGGAGCCCCAGGCGGTGCTTCTGCGCGCCGCCGAGCCTCTGTCGGGTCTCGAACTCATGAGAAGCAGAAGAGGCCCGGGAGGTGTCGAGGTTGAACGGCTCGCCAATGGGCCGGGCAAGCTCTGCCGGGTGTTGGAGGTCGACCTGAGCTTCTACGGGTATGACCTGGTTACAGGCTCGAAGCTGTGGATCGCCGATGACGGCCGGGAGGTGCAGGTACAAAGCTCGGCTCGAGTAAACATCGACTACGCCGAGGAGTACAGGGATCCGCCGTGGCGTTTCTTCATCAAGGGCAGCCGCTTCCTTTCTCGCCGGTAGGTTGTTGGGCTTTCGTTCCGACGAGATCCTTCCTTTCCACCAGTAGGTTGCGGGGAGAGTTCCTGGGAGTTCAAACGAGTGACCTTCCGGGTGACAAAACACTCAAACAGGTGGCACAGGAAATGATAAGCAAGATTATAATGCGGACAAATCCTCAACTCCGCCACTTTGGGTTTTTCTCCTCCCCTAGGGGCTAAAGACGGGATAAATGCCCGTACGAGTGAAAGTGTTACTCAGAGGACCTTATTCATTTTTTTCCCTCCTTCTGATACCCTTTTTAACAGTGGAGCGATCATGTCCCGTCTGGCTCTGTACTTCCTTGGGTTACCCCGTGTTTCCCTTGACGGCGCCACCGTGTAAATAGATCGCCGCAAGGTACTGGTCCTCCTCGCATATCTGGCGGTGACAGCGCACCGACACAGCTGCGATGAGCTGTTCGAGCTTCTGTACGGCAGGCGGGACAGAGAGCATACGCGAGCCAACGTACGCCAAACTCTTTCGCTGTAGGGCTGTACCGTGGAGAGTTCCTCTCGGGATTCTATGTAAAATACAGTACTGCCTTTGAGGATTGGCAACTGATGGTGCAGGAGAGCCTTCGCCGCCAGCAGACCTACGCCCTCCAGCGGCTGGTGGAAATCCATGGGGCATGGGGCCAGTAGGAGCAGGCTATTGATTACGGGCGGCGGTGGCTGGCTCTGAATCCCTTGGAGGAAGCTGCTCACCGCCAGTTGATGCAGTTGCACAGCTTAGCGGGTCAACACTTCGAGGCGCTCCGCCAGTACGAAAGGAACGGTTGAACGGTTTGACTGTCTGGCAACAATTGTTGTTGGTATTGATCGGTGGGCTTGGCATCGGATCAATTCTGACTCGGATCATAGACGTTGTTTGGCTGGGGAAGATCGCCGAGGCCAGAGAATTCAAAAGGTGGTCGAGCGAAAAGAGGTATCAAGCATATTCGCGATTATCGCAACCGTTGTTGTCGTTGGGGCTCGGTGAGGGCCGTAAGATGGATGTGTGAGATCTCTTGCACATATCGGCAGAGTGCGGTGGGAATGACATGAACCAACAGACGGAAGTATTAACTGTCTAAATGGTAACAACTTATCCTAACCCATGTACCTGAACACTGTATGTGAACATATAAGGGAAAAATTATTGCTTTGTATTTTCTATTCAAGCCGTAGAATATAGGAAATCAGATTGGGGGGAAATATATGGGGAAAGCGGTTCCAAGAAATGCTCCTTGTCCTTGCGGAAGTGGAAAGAAATATAAGTACTGCTGTCTGCAGAAAGACAGAGAGATCAAATACGCCGACAAAACTGAAGTCATCCTGACCGATTCAGAGGAGCAAAAGATAAAAAGAAGGGTGACTTCCCTTGATTCCATACCTACCCACAACGCGAGTGGTCTAACCCCTGCAATAACCCCAGAAGCAATGATGGAACTTGCGGCTGATAAGATCCATAAGATGTTGAAGAAAGAGAAAGTGGGGATGTTAGCCGATCTTGTGAATCGTGTGGTGGATCAGATGAATATTGTGCCCACGTTCACCTACAGGCAGATCGGAGAGTGGTTGAATAAGGACGATCGTTTTGCGGGTCTTCAATTGCAAATATATTGTTTAGCAGGCGATGATCCCCTGGAATTGATGAAAGAACGGTTTCGATAGAAGGAGCAGCACCATGGGTATGGGTTTTCGCATTTTCTTTGTTGATGAAGATGGCAGCCTTCAGCGGATCTCCCTTGCTCGATACGAGCGGTTGTACCGGAAGGACTCAAAAGAGCGTCTTCCCCGGTATGCCGATAAGCAAGTGCGGTGTGCCATGGTCGTGCTTGATGTGGAAAACCGGAAGCCTCAATCCATCGCCTGGATTGACTGTTCCATAGTCCCCTTTGATTCAGAAGGACGAGTGGATCTCAAGGAATGGGAAAAGAGAAGCCAGCTTGTCGGCTATTTCCTGGATCTACCTATTGAAGAACAGAGCCAGGATAAGATTATTGATGCTCAATCGCTTTTCGCCAAAAAGCGGTATGAAAGGGAGGCAAAGTGGTCGCTCACTCCCGATATCGAGCAGGCGATTGAAGCGGCAATCTTTGGCCCAAATAGTGGGTTCTATTCTTAAGAAGATGTAGAGGATTGTTTAATCATGAAGGATGCCGGTATGCTGGTTGAAAGGGCTCGATTGATTGAACTATTCCCCGATACTGGGTGTAGATTGATTCTATTTGTTCAATTCAATTTACTGCCAGTGGGAACTCAATGCTCTCAATGAATACGGTGATTGCTGTTACATCGAATTCCCCATCATGCTAGAGTCGTTTCATGAGCTTCTATGAAGAACCCACCGGTTATGTGAAAACCATTCTCTCCGATCTGCAGGGATCCTGGCAAAATCTAAGACGTATCGTAGTGGAATGTGGTCCTTTTCCGCAGCGTCAGCGGTTCCTGTTCCATATTGATGAGGCGATGAGCTGGGAGTGTGTTCGGGACCTGGATGCGATGCGTCGAACTCTACTTTTGATCATCAACATCGCAACTCAAGCCAAAGCACCGAATGAGATCATGGAGTGGATAGAAGATGTTCATATTCTCCTGGATGAAACGATCGATGCGGCAAAATCCGGACGGCTGAAGTAAATCGATTATGAAAGCAAGTATCGATAAGCTGCTAAGCCTGATTACCGCTGAAGATGCCAAGATGATCCTGAAAGAGCTTGTCTCGGAAGATCCGAGGATCGTCCTTCAAGTGAAGCGAATTGCCGATGAGCTTTTCAAGAAAGTAGATATTGATGAAGTGGCGGAGGAGATATTTTACTACCTGAATAGCATCGAAATAGAGGAAATATGGGACCGCTCAGGCAGTACGAGACACGGATACGTTGATCCTTCAGACGAAGCCTGGGAAATGTTTGGCGAAACCCTCGAGTCATATCAAAGTGAACTGAAGAAATATCAGAGTCTTTCCCTGAACAAAGCTGCGCTGATTTACTGCAAAGGTATCCTGAAAGGTATTTGTAAGTTTCAAAAGGAATCAAATTCTGAGTATAAAGACTGGTGTGAGGATGCCCCGCGGGAGTATTTTCACCGTGTTCTGGATGAATGGAAAAAGGACTGCAAGAATGAAAAACAGCTTGCAGAAATGAAAGCTTTTGTTAAGAGCTCCTTTCCGGAAATGCTGTAAGTTTCAAGGCCTCCTTGAATAAGAGGCATAGGAGCCGAGGAACTCATGAACGATAACAGCCATATTGAACGGTACAAACAGTACAGAAAGATCGCCAAAGAATACTTGTCTCATCTTGTAACAGAGATTGATGATACACGAAGAAGATGAAAACGAATCGGCAAGTTGCTCGGAGTGTACCGTGAGAACGCCTTTATTTTCGAAGATGAAAACGAATCGTTTGCATTCATCAACTTTGCACTCTGTGAGAAGCTTTACGGAGGAAGAAGCAAAATTGAGCAGGAACTTGACGCTCAAGCTGAGCTCACCCAGGAGATGATCAAAATTCTTGAAGCCTTCAAGGATTCTTATACCTCCTAGTGAGGAGAATCATATCACCGGTTTATAAGGTATCCGAACACAGAGAATATACTCCCGCAGAAGAAATCTCAAACTATCGAAACGTTTCGGTGTTCCTTCTGGCTCCATTATGTCGTCAGCACTAACATTATTATCAAGAGTATCATGAAAACCTTCAGAACTGGTACAATTCCCAATCAGGGGTTCCTTTCCGAACAACCTTCATCTCTCCGGCATATATATCCACTTCATACTCCCACTCGATTCCATTCTGTTCATAGTAGTGAATTCTCACAGCATCCGTGCATCGAGGCGTTGGTGACCGCGCTCTCTATACACACTAAGCTCAGGCGGTACGCCAATCCATGGAGGAAAGGATGATTCTTTTTCATCCCATCGATCAATGAGGTTCAGACCACTTGTTTTGTAGTAATCAACAGGCTCTACTCTCGAGTCTGTAACCGGATGAGATTCGCCTTTGACTGTATTTCCAACCCGAAACTGATGTTTCGCTTGAGCCGCGTTCCCGATACCGATCTTAAACTCTTCCTCTGAACCGGAAGTCCTGCCTTTAGCCAGCAAGGAATACCCGAGATAGCTATGGCTGCACTGATCAAAAGAGATTAACAATCGGATTCGCGGCTGGACAGAGACGATTTTCCCTTGCCAACACAACTTTCCGCTCATCGCCCTGTCAGTTCTTTCCATATTCTTTTTCCAAATACCCAATCTGATCCTCCGTCCAGCAGCTGGGGGTGTTGTTTGCAGGCTCCCGTAACCGGCAGGTGCCCCAGGCAGTCTGTCAGACGCTCGTTCACAGTTATGTAGTCAGTCTACTAGCCGCTCAGCCAGCAATTCTAATTATGGTCGACCTGGGGCCATCATCGCTACCGTCATACCGGAC
>CAZVHJ010000097.1:0-9025 GCA_964627715.1 uncultured Spirochaetaceae bacterium
CTACCGAGGATTCTACAACGTTCCCCAACACTCTGCCAGAGGATTTCTTGCGGTCAATTCCAGCGCCAGGTTATGATCCGTTCTCGATTTCACCGTTCACTTATTGTTCCCTTGAGGCACATCCTTACCACGTCTTCGTTCCATGTTCCCTTTACATTCCTGGAGGCAGGGGAGAAATGTCCACGGCGGCAGCTCTTGCACAGTGTCCCCAACTCCAAGGCCAGAGCCTGAGATCATCGTGCGTAGGGATGTGCGTGGCAGCTGCGTGGATCAATGTTCAAGGGAAATAGATCTTGGTTGAAACCATGCTATTCTGCAAGAAGGCCAAATCAAGGACTGATCTAGGGTGGGAGTTGGGTGGCAGCGCTGGCTCAATGTCCAATCCAGCCATATCCAGGATCGTCCCCCTATTGCCAACAAGTGACTTGTGGACATTTCTCCCCAGCGCGGGAGGGTACCCAGATTTCTTGTTTCCTACGATTTTCGTTTGTCGTTGCACGTTGAATAAAAGCACTTCTTTCCGATTACTCTGGCAGCTTTTCCCAACGTGAGCATAACATATTATATTCACAAGTTTTGTATCGAACCAGGCTATAGCAGTGAAATTCCACCCTGAATAGTCGCGGATTAACTTCACAGTCATATTAAAGCAGTGTTACACGATCTGTCGTTGTATTAGATGGTAACGACATTTGTCCGTCTGAAAGAGAGTTATGCAGTCATTTACCGATTTTCTTCGAGAAAAGGCGCGTATTGATTTACGGCGCCTTCCGCATTACCTGCGTTGGGTCGAAATGTATCGGGAGTTTGCCAGCAGAACGAACAGCGCGGAACCTTACCGGATCCAAGATAATCCCGCTAACGCTGTTGGCGAATCCCGGTGGCTCACCGCCTTTCTCTCTTTACTCGGCTGGAGATACCAGGATTGGCAGGTTCGCCAGGCTCGGCACGCCCTACGGCTGTACTGGTACTACAACCGTATAGGCGGTAGACGGCAGCCGTCATTCGTTCGCGGGCCTCAGCGGACGACACCGGCGGCTAACATCTGCTGGAACACTCTTGATGGGATGTTGATTCGCCTCATGAGGCTGAAACATCTATCCTACAGAACCGAGAAGACCTACCTTTCATGGATGCATCGGTTTAGAACCTTTTCGCTCGGCAAGGAACTTCGGGATCTAACGGAGGATGACCTGAAATGCTACCTGTCTCACCTAGCGGTGAAACGTCACGTATCCGCAGCCACACAGAAACAGGCCTTCAATGCTTTACTGTTCCTGTTCAGGAACGTGCTTGATGTTCAGGTCATGGATCTTGAAACGGTAGTGCCAGCTCGTGTGCCCAGGAGACTTCCGTTGATTCTGACTCAGAATGAAATACAAACGATTTTCTCCCAGATGTCTGGCACGCACCTCTTGATGGTCCAGATCATCTACGGAGGCGGTCTCCGATTGGGTGAGTGCCTTGGTCTGCGGGTCAAGGATGTCGATTTCTCCCGGAACTGCATCACCATTCGAACCGGGAAAGGCGATAAGGACCGGGAGACCCTGCTGGCGAGCACAGTTTCCTCCAGGCTCCGCGTTCACCTTGGCGAGGTACAGGCCCTGTTTTGCCGTGACCGCCGGGAAGCAGTGGCAGGGGTCGCACTCCCCCAGTCCCTCGCTCGAAAATACCTCACTGCGGGCAAGACTTGGGGATGGTTTTGGGTGTTTCCCTCTCCAAAGCTCTCGATCGATCCGTTGTCCGGGATCGTTCGACGCCATCATTTATACCCAACGACGTTGCAGAAGGCATTTCACCAGGCCGTTGTACGCTCGCGTGTTGCCAAACCGGCTTCCGTGCATACACTGCGCCACAGCTTCGCCACGCACCTTATCGAGAAGGGCTACGATATTCGCACTGTCCAAGAATTGCTCGGCCATGCGGATGTTTCAACCACCATGATCTACACGCATGTTGCAAAGAAAAATAAACTCGGAGTGGAGAGTCCTCTGGAGTCTTTGTAGCAGTCCTATCCATCATCGTCCTGGATAACAGCGTGATTATAACGAACTTGGGGCAGTGCGGGTGAATAGAATACTCACCCCCTTGCTGCGTTCGAGCTCCAATCGGTCTGTTGGTCTCGGCTTCTTGCGACATCAGCCCTCACGAGCCTGTACAAGGTATTCGATTGTATTTGATCCGAGCAATCCGCCGCAACGGGTTCGCTCGGGTATGTTCTCCTCGTTCTCGTGTCCGGGCAGTATACACGACTCTGACAAACAAATCACCTTTACGATTGGTATTCGAGCCGATGGCATATCCCCCTCCCGTCGCTTATCACCGGAAGACTCTGGATATCCTTGAACGGCTTGGTCTCAGTGGATATTCTTACCGCAATCTTGAATGCAAAAGGAGCTAACTATGTCCATATGGATGCGTTGCTGCATCGTATCGCTTTTTCTGTTCGCGGTTTTGGGAACATTGCTGTTTGCCGACATCCATCAGAGTGTGTTCGACCTGCTGACCAGTCTCTCTAGGGATTACGTGGAGTACCGGGAAGAAGTCTTCTTCAAAGTTCCCCTGGCTGTTGTCCCTTTTGTGGATGAAAGTCCCCTGGCGAAACAGCACGAGATCGGAGCAGTGGTGGACGGGCTGATCCGCGGTGAGATCGCCAATTCCACCTATTTCATCCTTACCGAGCGGGAGAACCTGGGGAAGATTCTCGAGGAGATCGAATTCTCCCTCTCCGATCTGGCCGACACCAGCCGGGCGGTGGAAGTTGGACAGCTGACCAGCGCTAGAGTCCTGTTGGCCGGGAGTGTCACCGAATCGGGGACGAGCTTCCTGCTCAACGGCCGGCTCATCGACGTCCAGACGGGTGTGGTTATCGGCGCTCAATCGGTCTCTGTCCCCAAAGAGGAGATGATCAGCGAAGCGTATGCCTTTAGATACGAGTACGTCACCCGCTACGGCCTGAGCTTTCAGGCCCTGGCGGGAACGGACATCCCTTTGAGCGGCATTCCCCGCTCCGATACGTTTGTGGAGTTCCCTATGCTCCTTCACGGAGGGGCAGGGGTCTCCTACCGACCCTGGCGTTTTTTTCAGATCGTCGGTTCGATGAATGTAACCTGGGCCGAGTTTCAGTACGGCGACTTCGATCCGGCTTCGTCGGATTACGACAATACCTCCTGGCTAACTGCCTACTATGCAATACCCTTATTGACAGATGACAGTTTGCCGATTTACTCCGTCGAATACTCTCAGAAGTATCTGGACCTAACAGCGTTCTATGTGTACCAGCCGCTTAAAAGGCTGACTCTCTCTTTTGGGGGAGGGGGTCTGATTGGCATGTATAACAACTATATAAAAATCAGCAATGTTCCAGTTTATATAGGACCGTTTACCGCTGGTGTACCACTCCCCGGTGATCTGGGGAAGGAAGACTACTGGCTACGGAAGAGCTTCGTCATCGAAGGGGGAAACGCCCTGATGTACGGGCCCATCGCAGCCTTCAAGGTCGAATATTTCCTATCCCCGAGACTTCTTGCTTATCTCAATGTTCAGTATAGAAGAGTCTTCGCTACCAAGTCCTACCGCTATTCCTTCGGCGGGGTTGCGGTGGCCGAGGACGAGCCTTTTTACGAACTCGGCGGCTGGATCCCGGGGATCACCCCGTATGGTGATGATCTGGACATCGGCTTTCATTCACTGGGGGTGTATCTGGGGATTTCCGGTTCTTTTTAAAGACAAGTGTCGCGGATCAAGGGTTGGGCCTGATCTGTCCGGACTCTGCTTGAAAGTAGCTGCCGGGGTGGGAATTCCATAACCGGCAACCCCCATTGATTTTTCATACTGCAAGTGTCCAGCTCTGTGGTTGGGGGACAAAATAGCTGGGGAGAAGCCCGTTCAGCTTCCCAAGCCGGACTGTTCACTGGCATGATAGGAATCAAGGATCGGTACCGCTTCGGGGAAGTTGATCATCTGGATCTCCCAATTCGTTCTTGCTCCATCCGCTAAAAATACGATCTTCTCGGCGACCAACTGTCCCATCTGCAATCCTGTACGCCGCACATGCTCTTCAAAGTCCTTCATTGGGCCATGGCGGACCTCGATCCAGCGATCGATTCTCTTTTCCCCCTTGTGTTTCTCCACAATCACTAGGTTGCACTCTTTGTACTCTGTGGGTTGCTTCAACGACTCCCTGCCTGTAACTCTTTTCTCCTCAAGGATTTGTGAGCTCATCATTTCGTCCATCTGCACCACCATCAGCTCGCAGCTCTCATGTCGTTTTTGCTCACCAAATGATTTCTTCGCTTTGGAGTATGAATTCTCTTAACTCCATATGGTCAATCTTCCCAGTTTTGGATTTGTGTTATTGATTGGATAGACCATTTTTTTCATAAAATCGATGACAAAAAACCAATCCGTGAAATCCCACCCGGCTGCCTCGCCGCCCCAGTCTCTTGACAACGACATCCTCCACTCAATATTATTAGCCGACCAAAAAATAGCCGGCATAATATACGGCGGGCGATTTGATGGGAGACGGGTCGAATGCATAAAAACGACATATCCACGGACATGCTCCTTGTGGAGGTCTGCCGGCTGCACCACGAGAGGGCCCGGGAGCTGTTGGAATGCCTGGGCTTACACCGAGGCCAGCCGCGCCTGCTCAGGCTGCTCTGGGAGCACGAAGGGCTGACCCATACGGACCTGGCGAAGAGCTTGAGGCTCCGTCCCTCAACCGTGACTAAGATGATCCAGCGGATGGAGCGCTCCGGGTTCGTCGAGAGGCGCGCCGATCCAAAGGACGAGAGGGTCTCCCGGGTGTTCCTCACAGCGACCGGTCGAGCCGTGAAAGAAAGCACCCTGAAGGCACTGCGGATCTTGGAAGGCGAAGCTTTCCGGGGATTCAAACCCGAGGAGCGCCGGCAGCTCGGGATCATGCTTGCCAAGGTTCGCGACAACCTGTCGGCCGTTTCCACCGGGAAAGATTCGAAATGACCGCGGGTCACCAAGAAATACCATGAAACCATTGCGCCGCCTGCTTTTCTATCTCCGCCCCTATTGGGCGGAAGCCCTGATCGCTCCAGTGCTCATGGTGCTCGAGGTCGCCATGGACTTAACCCAACCCCGCCTGCTGCAGACGATCGTGGATATCGGAATCGCCCGGCATGACATGGTCCTGGTCCTTCGCACAGGGCTGTTCATGGTGGGCGTGGCGCTCATGGGCGTCTTCGGCGGCATTGGCTGCGGCGTCTTCGCGGTCAGGAGTGCACAGAAAATGGGAACGGACCTGCGAGGTGCCCTCTTTCGCAAGGTACAGACCCTCGCCTTCCCCGATCTGGACAGGCTGCAGACCGGCCACCTGGTAACGGTGCTGACCAACGACGTCGTCCAGGTCCAGGAGCTCGTCATGATGGTGCTGAGGATCATGGTGCGCGCTCCCCTGACTTTGGTCGGAAGCCTGATCCTGGCCGTCGTGACGAGTCCGCGGCTCGCTCTGCTGCTCCTGATCATGATTCCCCTCCTCACCTTGATCCTCGTGGCGGTCGTGCGCAAGGCCCATCCCCTGTTCACGAAGATGCAGAAAAGGCTGGATGGCCTCAACACAGTAATGCAGGAGAATCTGGCCGGAGTGCGCCTAGTCAAGGCCTTCGTCCGGCAGAGCCACGAAACCGCGCGCTTCGGCGAGGCCAACGATGCGCTCATGAACCAGACCGTTTCAGCCATGAACTTGATAGCCCTCGTCATGCCCCTGAACATGCTCATTCTCCAGCTCGGGATCGTGGTCACGCTCTGGCTGGGAGGCGCCCAGGTCAAGATGGGTTTCGTCACCGTGGGCCAAATCATGGCCTTCATCAACTACCTCTTAAGCGCCCTCATGTCCCTGCTCATGGTGGGAATGGTACTCGCCCGAGTTTCTCGGGCTATGGCCTCCGCCGAACGCATCCGGGAGGTCCTGGCGAGCAAGCCGAAGATCAGAGACCGGAGGCGGACCCGCAGGATCGATCACCCTACGGGAAGAGTCGTTTTCGACAACGTGAGCTTCTCCTACGGCGGGGACAATCATCAGGCGCTCCGGCAGGTGAGCTTCACCGCGGAGCCCGGGCAGACCGTGGCGATCCTCGGCTCCACCGGCTCCGGAAAATCAACGCTGATCCACCTGATCCCCCGCTTCTACAAGGCGAGCTCGGGAACGGTGAGCCTGGACGGCGTGGATGTGCGGGAGATGAAGGAAGAAGAGCTGCGCCGGCTCGTGGCTGTGGCGCTCCAGGAGGCGATCCTCTTTTCAGGGACGATCGCGGACAATATACGCTACGGCCGCCGCTCGGCATCGGAGCAAGAGGTGCTCGAGGCGGCACAGGCGGCCCAGGCCGATGAGTTCATCCGGCAATTTCCCGACGGATACAAAACGATAATAGGCCAGAGGGGCGTCAACCTGAGCGGAGGGCAGAAGCAGAGGCTGGCCATCGCCCGGGCCCTGCTCATGAATCCCAGGATCCTGATCCTCGATGACTGCACGAGCGCCGTGGACGTGAAAACCGAAGCCAGAATCCAGGAGGCCCTGGCTGAGCGGGTTACAGCGACCACCTTTATCGTAGCCCAGCGCATCAGCACCGTCCTGGCCGCTGACAATATTCTTGTGCTGGAAGAAGGACGCCTCACCGGCCAGGGAAAGCACGGCAAGCTGCTCCGGTCGAATGAGATCTACAGGGAGATCTACGATTCCCAGCTCGGGGGCGGAAGGATGAACCGTGAGTGATCGTTCAAAAACAGCTCCCGGCGGTTTCCCCGCGGGACGCCGCGGCATGATAGGTCCAGGCCCCCGGCATTTCATGTTTCACGGCGGCAAAGCCCGGAATATCAAGAGCACGGCGCGACGCCTTTGGGGATACCTGGCTAGGCACCCCGCCACCCTGGCCATGGTGGCATTGTTCGTATCGCTCAGCACAGGCCTCAACATTTTCGGGCCTTACCTCCTCGGCCGGGCTATCGACCGATTCATCATACCGGGAGATCTTCCCGGCCTCGCCCGTATCGCGGTGCTGCTGGCGGCTGTCTACACCGCAGCCTCCCTGATCACATATCTCCAAACCATCCTCATGGTGAGAGCGTCGCAAACGGCGCTCCGCGACCTGCGACGAGATCTCTTTGCCAAGCTCCAGAGCCTCGGCCTTCGTTATTTCGACCGCAACCCACGCGGTGAGCTCATGAGCCGTGTAGCCAACGACGTGGAAAACATCAGCAATGTGTTGGCCCAGAGCGTGACCCAGCTTATTGCCAGCGTCCTCACCATCGCCGGAGTAGCTGCTATGATGCTGGCTCTCAACGTCCTCATGGCGATGGCGGCCATGATCACGCTCCCGCTCATGGTGTTGATCACCCGCAAGGTGGCGAAAAAGACCCGTCAGGGATTCCAGGCCCAGCAAAAGAACCTGGGCGAACTAAACGGCATCATCGAGGAGACCGTGACGGGCCAACGCGTGGTCAAGGCCTACGGGAGGGAGAAAGAGGCGACCGAAACGTTCGACATCGCCAACCGGAAGCTGCTCACCTCTGCCATAAGCGCCCAGATCTACGCGGGGATGGCGGGTCCAATCGGTAATTTCGTGAACAACACCGGATTTGCCGTCATGGCCGGAGTGGGAGGATGGATGGTGGTGAACGGCATGACCACCGTGGGAACGGTAGCTGCGTTCGTGACCTATACGCGGCAGTTTACCCGGCCCCTGAACCAGATCGCCACTATGTACAACCAGCTTCAATCAGCACTGGCAGGAGCCGAGCGGGTATTCGAGGTCATCGACGAGACGCCTGAAATCCAGGATGCTGCAGGTGCTTCCATCCTGAAGCCCATTCGAGGGCATGTTGAGTTCAGGGATGTCTGCTTCGGCTACGAACCGGGAGTCCAAGTGCTCAAGAACGTGAGCTTCGAGGCGCATCCCGGCCAGATGATCGCCCTGGTCGGTCCTACCGGCGCGGGCAAGACCACGATTGTCAACCTGCTCACGCGGTTCTACGACATCGATTCCGGCATCATCCTGGTCGACGGCAGGGATATCAGGGAGGTGCAGAGAGACGACCTTAGGAAAGGGCTGGGAATTGTACTCCAGGATACCTTCCTGTTCTCCACAACGGTGAGGGAGAACATCCGTTATGGCCGTCTCGAAGCCACAGACGGGGAAGTGGAGGCTGCAGCCGAGGTGGCCAACGCCGCCTCGTTCATCCGCCATCTTCCTCAGGGATTCGACACCCCCCTCTCGGAGGAAGGAACCAACTTGAGTTGGGGGCAGAGGCAGCTTTTGGCGATCGCCAGGGCTGTGCTGGCCGATCCGTCGATCCTCGTGCTGGACGAGGCTACGAGCAGCGTGGACACCCGAACGGAGGTCCACATCCAGGAGGCAATGCTTCGTCTCATGAAGGACCGTACGAGCTTCGTGATCGCCCACCGACTGAGCACGATCCGCTCGGCGGATATCATCCTGGTGGTCAACGACGGTCGGATCGTCGAGCGCGGCACCCACCCGGAGCTCATCGAGGCAAACGGCTTCTACCACCTCCTGTACATGAGCCAATTCCGCCCAAGCTCACACTGCAAGACCTCGACGGCGCAGAGGTGAGCCGGCCGCAGCGGTTCCTTTCAATCGTTTTTGTCGATCCAGAGTAGTAGATGCGACGATAGTTTCGTGAAACTCCAACATACGAAACACATGTTCCTCAAAACTCCCGATTTCAAAGGAGGAAAGTTGGCGTTGGTTGTCCTCTTTCTGTTTTTGCAGGCTATCCTGCTGTAAATGGAAAGAAAAGAAAAACAGCAGGAAGCTGCCAAGAACCCAAAAAGTGCCAACTACACCACCAATGAATGCGCCCGCATTGACAGAATCGGATAAGCTAACCGGGATTTCATCTCTATGACCACCCCTATCAGGATTATAACAAATGCAATGGGGTATGTTGTGGTACGAGAAAAACGAACAAAAGAAGAGAGACCTTTGCAAATTTGTTAGAGACTGATCCACCAGCCCAATAGTTGCTTGAC
>CAZVHJ010000098.1:0-7914 GCA_964627715.1 uncultured Spirochaetaceae bacterium
GGGCAGGAGATTGATGATGAACAGCACGATGCTCAACAGACAGAGGAAGCGAAAGTAGGACACCATCCCTTGAGCGAAACCTATGCTGAAACCGCTGGTGGCTACCGAACCGACATAGTAGGTGATGCGCAGGGGTCCGGCAACGGCGTTTCTCAAGTTGACCCCCTGAAACAACAGGCCGATCCCCTTCACCGTGATTAGGAAGGTATCCCAGCTCTCCTCGATGCCCTTACGCAGCGCTCCGATCGGTCCAACCTTCTGGGATGGGTAGACGTCCACGGCAAACGTCAGACCCAGCTGGGCGATTCCCTGCTCGTCATAATCCAGAACCAGAGTCGCATCTGTTTCGGACCCGTCTCTTCGATAACGGATCTCCAGCGTTTCCGGTCTGTCCTCCAGCGATTGATAGAAATCTATGGTATGGCGAACGGGCCTACCTCCTGCTGCAACGATCCGATCTGCCCGCTGCAGACCCGCCAGGGCTGCCGGGCCGCCCGGGACAACTTTGTCCACTATGGGATCTCTCCAGGCATAGACTCCGATCCTGCCCGCCCCCGTCTCAAGGTCCAACTCGGGTGTCAAGGTTGTCTGTAGCTGCCTGTCCTCCCGCAGAATCGTCAGCACAAGCTCCTCATTCGGGGACGTGGCCACAGTTTCCAGAAGGTCCTGGAAATGATTCACCGGCTGGCCATCGATGGCGATGATTCTGTCTCCGGTCTTCAGGCCGGCCTGAGTGGCTGGAGGCAGCTCGGAAAAACCGGCCAGACTGTAATCCGAAGCCAAGACGATCCGATTTCCATCCGTATGCACATTGAAACCGATCCACCAGATCAAGGTAAGGACGAGAACCGCGAACAGCACGTTAGCGGCCGGTCCGGCGGCGGAAGTCACGATCCGCTTCCATGGACGAGCGGCGAAGAAGGAACCATCCTCCCGCTGTTCCTGCAGGTTATACGGGTCTTCTCCCTTCATCTTGCAGTAGCCCCCGAAGGGCAGCATGGAGATCCGGTAATTCGTGCCTTTGTAGTCAAAACCGACGATCTTCTTCCCCCAACCCAGGGAAAACGCTTCAACTCCGATCCCTACCCGCTTGGCCGCGATAAAGTGCCCAAGCTCATGCACGAACACCATGATACCAAAACCAACGACTCCAAAAATTATCGTTACTACCACTTCAGGCAATCCTTTTCATCTTTTTCAAAATTTCCGCCGTTCTCCGTCTCGCCTCCTGATCGACATAGAGTATCTCCTCGATCCTCTTCGTCGAACCACTCCAGTCATCCTGCAGGGTTTCCTCCACCAGCGAAGAAATCTCCAAAAACGAGATCCCCCGGCTCAGGAACTGTTCCACCGCAACCTCATTGGCGGCGTTGTAGGCGATTGCGTATCCTCCCGAGTGCTTGACAGCCTCATAGGCCAGGGAGAGCAACCTATACTTCCGTAAATCCACCGGCTCGAAGCTCAAACTCTTGCCCGTTAGATCGAAGGGTTCTATACAGGATCGCTGCAGTCGAGGATAGGTCAGCGCGTCCTGAATCGAAAGGCGCATATCCGGCTGGCTGATCTGAGCGTATAGGAAACCATCCGTTGTACGAACCAGTGAGTGAACATAACTCTGCGGATGGATCAACACCTTGATCGCTGAAACGGGGAAATCGAAAAGGTAATGAGCTTCGATGACTTCAAGCCCTTTGTTGGCCATCGTGGCCGAATCTACGGTTATTTTCGCGCCCATATTCCAGTTGGGGTGTGTTACCGCATCCTCGAGTCGCACATGCTTCAACTGTTCGTAGGAGAGATCTCGGAATGCCCCCCCCGAAGCCGTGAGAATGATCTCCCGCACCTCCTCTTTGCTGCGGTTATGCAAGAGTGTGAAGACCGCGTGGTGTTCCGAGTCGACGGGTAACAACAAAATACCGCTTCGGCGGGCCAGGTCCGTAACCAGGGTGCCGGCCATCACGATGGTCTCTTTGTTCGCCAGGGCCAGGTTTTTTCCCGTCTCCAGGCTTTTCATCGATGGAAGCAGCCCTTGGGAGCCGGTGATCCCGTTGACCACCAGGTCTGCCTCCGTTTCTGCTATCATTTCGAGCAGCCCCTCCTCTCCCCGATACACCCGTACATCACCCAGTTCCGACAAACTTCGTTCACCTTCTCCGTCGAGATTTCCCGTAAGGACTACGGCCCGGGGAGAGAACTCCCGCACTTGTCGAGAGAGTCGGCCAACCCTGCTGCGGCAGCCTAGAGCCACCACATCGAACTGCGACTCAAATGCTTCAACTACACTGAGAGTGTTCGTTCCTATCGAGCCGGTACTCCCCAGAACAATGACTTTTTTTTTGTTCAACCTTCGCCGCCTATGCCTCGAATTTACCGCGAAATGAGCATAAAGACAAAGTAGAACACCGGAGCGGTCAGAAGCCAGGAATCGATGGAATCGAGAATCCCTCCCCGGCCGGGAATGATCCCTCCCGAATCCTTGACTTCAGCCGAACGTTTGAGAGCCGACTCCACCAGGTCCCCCGCAATTGTGAAAACTCCCACGGCGGCCCCGAACAAAACGGTGATCAGGTAGCGAACGGGCAACAGCCGGGGAAACAAGGCTTTGAACAAAACGGCAATCCCCATCGATGCCAAAACCCCGGCTGCAAATCCAAGGGCGGATTTGTTCGGACTAATGGGATAGTTCAACTTTGTACCCCGGCCAATAAACATACCTACTAGATAAGCCATAATATCGTTGGCGAAGTTGATGCTGAAAAAGAAAAACAATACCAGGCTGGCGTTCTCCAGTGCGCTGAGCCGCACCATGAAGGACAGGAGCAGAGCTGGATAAATCAGCACCAACAGTGATGTCGAAATCCTCTGAAGCAGTGGAGCCAGATCCTGTGGACCCCGCACCCAGAGGGAACGCAGCAGTACCAGGATAACCAAAGCGGTAGGGACCGCCAGGGACCACCGGGGGGAAACAACGCCTATCACCTCTAGGTAGGTAATTGCGGGGATCAAGGCGGCTAAGGGAAAAAGAAAGGCAAAGGTCGGGACCCCCCGTTTTGTGAGCAGTGTCTCCACTTCTTTAGCCCCAACAGCGGCTACCAGGACCGCGGCTATATTTAGTACCAGGTGATTGTAGTGCGGAAGGATGAAGATCAACAGAAAAAAAAGAGGCAGTGCAACAACGACGCTCACCGTTCTCACCAAGAAGGAATTACCGCTCATGATAATGGATACTGTACTTACCGCATCCCCGCGGTTACGTGACCCGATCCTGTCGATGACTTCTCCGACGATTTCTGAGCGCCGTAGCGGCGTTCCCGACATCCGTACGACCGGAGTGCCTCAGCCAAGTCTGCCTCGTCCCAGTCTGGCCACATCTTCGAGCTGAAGTACAGCTCGGAGTAGGCTATCTGCCAGATCAGAAAATTGCTGATACGGCATTCTTCCCCCGTTCGGATGATCAGGTCGGGGTTCGGAATTTCCGGGTGATCAAGATGGGATCGAATGTCTTCCTCAGAGATGTCGTGGTTTTTACCTTCTTCCAGAGCCCGGTTGACGGCACGCAGGATCTCGTCTCTGCCGCCGTAGTCGATGGCCAGATTCAGGGTCATCCTGTTAAAGTGGGCGGTTTTTCGGGTGACCCTCTCGAGCTCCTGGATGACGTTTTTGGGCAGCCGACTGGTATTACCGGAGCTAACGACACGAATCTCGTTGTCTTGGTAGAACTTGAACTCCCTGCGTAGATGGTTTTTTATAAGAAACATGAGATAGGAGACTTCTTTACTGGTGCGTTTCCAGTTCTCTGTGGAGAAAGTATAGAGTGTGATATACCGTATGCCCGCTTTCAAGGCGGCTCGCACGATGCGCTTGGCGGCCTTCACTCCCTCCAGATGCCCTCGGGTGCGGGCTTTTCCTTGGTGCTGGGCCCACCTTCCGTTCCCATCCATGATGATGCCCACGTGCTGGGGAAGGGGGGCAAAGGTTTCTGTAGTCATCAGATTTCCATTATTTCCTTCTCTTTGGCCTCCACGATCGCATTCACCTCTTCGATGTACTTGTCGGTAAGTTTTTGGATATCGTCCTGTCCCCGCTTGGATTGATCTTCGCTGATTTCAGAAGCCTTCTGTAGCTGTTTGAGCTCATCATTGGCGTCCCGGCGAATATTGCGAACAGCGATTCTGCTCTTCTCCGCTATATTTCGGGCGACCTTGGCCAGCTCTTTCCGTCTTTCCTCCGTCAGAGGAGGAATGTTTATACGAATAACTTTCCCGTCATTGTTGGGATTCACGGAAAGTTCCGATTTCTGGATAGCCTTTTCTATTTCTGACAAAACGGAGCGATCCCAGGGTTGAATTACAACCAGACGAGCCTCGGGCACCGAGATGGTCGCCACCTGATTCAGGGGAACCTTCTGGTCGTAGTAGTCCACCCTGATGTTCTCAAATAGTGCAGCGGATGCCCTGCCTGTACGGATCGTTTTAAACTCATCCTCCAGAGCTTTCACCGCTTTTTTCATCCTCTCTTCGGTTTCCTTGTTCACTCTTTCCATCTGGACTGCTCCTTTAAATAGGAACGGTGAACCTCCGCTCAGGTGTACCGATACACAGGTTCACCCCCTGATTTCCTACTCGACCTCTTCTCCTACCTTGTAGTACAGGTACTCGCCTATCTCGACCTTTCCGCCGATCTCTTTGCTCAAAGCTTCAAGCACTTTTGAAACTTTGAGGTTATGATCCTTGACAAAGGGCTGATCGACGAAACAGATCTCTGCCAGGTGCTTGTTCAGCTTTCCCTGGACAATACCTTTGACTACGTTTTCCGGCTTACCGAGTTTTTCAGCTTGCTTGGTAAAGATCTCCTCTTGCTCCCTCAGGTATTCCCCCGGAACTTTATCCCTGGTGAGGAACAGAGGGGCGAAGGCTGCTGTGTGTAATGTCAGATCAAAACCCACCTCTTTAACCTTGGCGTTGTCCTTCAGGAGGGAATCGGAGAGTGAAAACTTGACCATTACGCCGATCTTTCCTTCCCCATGGATGTAGTCCATAATCAGATCGTTCGCTCCTGCTTCCAAAACCTTAAGACGGCGCAGAGTAATATTCTCTTTTATTCTGCCAACAGCGTCCTGCACCTGAGAAGTGAAATCCTCCGGTTGGGCAGAACTTCCCTTCGTGACGGCCAGCTCGCAGAGGGTCTCGCCCAGAGCCACGAACTCCTTATTCTTGGCTACGAAATCCGTCTCGCAGGTAAGCTCGAGAAGTGCGCCTCTGCCGTCACTGATACGGGAAAAGATTCGGCCCTCCTTGGTCGCTCTGCCGGCTCGTTTCTGAGCCGCAGCCAGACCGAGTTCTTTCAGTATTTTCTCGGCCTTGGCAAAATCCCCCTTCGCTTCTACAAGGGCTTTCTTACAGTCCATCATCCCTGCGCCGGTTTTTTCGCGCAGGGCTTTCACATCGGTTGCCTTGATTTCCACCTGTTTACTCCTACTCATCGTATAGTTTGTCTTCGTCTACATTGTGTTCATCCGCCAGATCCACCTGCTGGGCGGGGACTTTCTGCTCAGTGGCCTTTTTGGCTTCTTCCTCTTCGGGATTGTAATCGGAATAATCCTTATCTGTGAAACCTGCCTCATCCTGCTCCTCTGTTACTCCCCCGACGGCAGCTCCAACAGCCACAGTTTCCATCCCCTCCTTTTTTTCCTCATCATCCTTGTACTTCTCGTACTCAGATATCTCGTCCTTGTCCACGTAGGAGGTAAAATCTTCGTCGCTGGTTTCGTCCTGTAGCGTCTCGATTATTTCCAGACCAACCTCGTTCTCAGCTTCGATAACAGCGTTGGCGATGATCTGGGTAAAGAGATTAATGGCTCGGATTGCATCATCGTTCCCCGGGATCGGATAATCGATTCCTTCGGGATTGCAGTTTGTATCAACAATAGCGACGATGGGTAGCCCCAGCCTCTTTGCTTCAGCCACTGCAATAGCTTCTTTGCGGGTGTCGATGACAAACACGACGCCGGGAAGTTCTTTCATCTCCTTGATACCGCCCAGACTTCTCTCCAGTCGCGTTCGTTCCTTCATCAGACGGGAGATTTCTTTCTTGGTCAACTTCTCGAATGTCCCATCGACCTCCATCTTCTCGATCTTCTTGAGTCGCAGCAGCGACTTCTTGATTGTCGAGAAGTTGGTAAGCATACCTCCAAGCCAGCGGTTGTTCACATAAAACATGCCGCAGCGCTGAGCTTCCCGTTCCACCGCCTGCTGAGCTTGCTTTTTGGTACCGACAAACAGTACGGATTTGCCATCGAGAACTGACTTACGAACCGCCTCGAAGGCTTCTCTGATGGATACAATTGTTTTTTGTAGATCGATGATGTGGATCCCATTGCGTTCAGCGAAGATGTATTTCTTCATCCGGGGATCCCAGCGCTTGGTCTGATGGCCGAAATGCACACCCGACTCAAGCAGATTTTTCATTGTGACGACTGCCAAATGCGTCCTCCTTGCTCGGCGACCCTGGCGGGCCCCTTTCCTTCTCTTTTTCTCGTACGTTTCATCTCCACAACCCGCACTGCACGCGGTACACCTCTACGAATCTGTGGGCGCTGGTTGATCTGAGACTGAACGCCGGAAGATAGCGTCCCTGGCGCGTTGCCTACGGCAGATCAGCGCAGGGAGTATTTGTTACTCCTTAAAATGCCATAAAATGTTTCAAGAGGCAAGCCTACAACGTTGCTATAGGAACCCTTGATCCACTCAATGAAAAACGCCCCCCGTTCTTGGATCCGATAGGCTCCCGTGACCCCTGACCATTCGCCGGTCTCGAGATACATCTCGATATCCTCGTTACTCAACTCGGCGACCTTGACCTCCGTACAAACGCTCCTCAGATCCACCGTCTTCCCCTTGGCGGGCAAGAATCCGATACCAGTATGAACTCGGTGAACCTTACCGGAAAGCATCTTCAATATCTCTTCGGCCTCTTCGATTCCTGAGGGTTTGTGGACCGCATTCCCGTCGATCTCCACCAGCGTATCCAACCCCAGCAGCCAACGGGGAGACTCCTGTTTGAACAATCCTACAACGGTTTCGATCTTACGAAGAGCAATCCGCTTTACCCGTTCTTCCACACTCCCTATATCGGAAAAATTTTCATCTATGCTGGGTGGAAATGCCTTGAAGGGGATGCGCACCCTATTGAGAAGCTCCTGGCGCCGGGGAGATCCGGAGGCCAGTATGATGGTTTCCATACCTTCTACGCGCCTTACTTTTTATCTGTTCTCGGGCTACATCAATCGGAAGAGGAAGATACCGCCAAGAATTCCGATAAACGTACCCGGATTGATCTTTATGAAAACACTCAACACGGAAAGGTCGAATCCAACCGGTCCGATGCCAAGGGCAAGATCGATCCCCACCTGCAGGAAAATCCGCTCCAGGACCTCCCAGGCGAGTGTACCAATCAGAAACCCCAAGCATAGAAAACTCAGGAAGGTAGAGCGATTTCTACTGCTCAATTTCATGGATCGCAGATGAATATGGCAAAACGGCTTAGTTCTGTCAAGGCAGAGGCGTGGGGGAGCAGGAAGCGGGGAGCCGGGAGACCAGGAGGTCTGGAGAACATCCCGGCCGTATCCACTGCCGGAACAACCACCGTTTCTTCCGCTCCTGCAGGACCGCTGCTACACGACCGGTGCAATGGTGGCAATGCCATCACCGGCAATCCCCCTTGGCTTTTCATGCTGCAAGAATGGATTGACAATAGCGGGGATTCTCTATACGTTTGAAGCAACCCGGGCAATTAGCTCAGCTGGATAGAGCGCTGGCCTCCGGAGCCAGAGGCCGTGGGTTCGAATCCCGCATTGCCCAAATAATTAATTACACTTTAAATAATAACAAGTTAATGACTCATAATCCAAAACGC
>CAZVHJ010000099.1:0-5525 GCA_964627715.1 uncultured Spirochaetaceae bacterium
GGATAATGAACGTCGGTCTCTACGACAAAGCTATCGCAGCGGGCGTTTAGCGTTTCGTTTTTTTTTAACCAGATTATGTCCGGCCTTCACAACAATCTGGTTGATCTTATCCAAGATCTCAGGCCTAAACAGCGACACGTTGTCTTTGATTGTCTGGATCGGATACCGGTATTCATCTTCCCACCCACTGTGCCTGAGCATCAACCGCAGCGTAAGGTGATTGTCGGCCATCTTTTTCACTTTGTCATAATCCCAGTTGCAGTTCAGCCGTAGGGTGCCCAGCACAAGGATTTTCCACAACAGCATACCCGGCCTGCCGGTATTCGCATCCGTACCCGTGGGTACCATCTCTTCCAGGATCCGAAACACTTGTTCTCGGATCTGCGGTGTGCAGTATATGTACTGCAATCCCATGAGAAGCTTTGGAATCTCATCCCTTGACCTGAGATCGAACTCGATCTCGGAGATATTGACTTGTCCCAGTTTCGTCTGTGGATCGATGGTCTTTCGCATCAGTCCCCCTCCCGAAGATCGCAGCATTCCGGCAGCAGAGCCGAAGAATTATCTCAGTCTAATTCATTATGATGGAGAGAATTATATCAAAATTTGCCCAAGTACGCAATAGCTATTGCCAAGAAATTATGATAAACTTCGATTCGGTGGGAAAATCTTAAATCATTGCCGCACACACAATTAGCGGCTTTTCGGTCAGACACTAAATAAGTGATAGCAGCAAAGGTTAAAACTGGCGTTGACTGGGGAATCGCTCAGCATCCGTAGTTTTCGTCGTGACCGGAGTCATTACGTTGCGTCCCCTTTGCTGTTGGCACGAGATTTCGTCGGTCGTTACTCTGGGTACCCTCCACGCCCTTGTGCGTGCTCAAGAAACGACCCTCTGGAAGGAGACAGGAGCTGCAGCGATAGAGTGCCCCCGGAGCAGACAGAGGGACAGATAAGTGATTACACGTAGTTGGGCTCCAGCCCCGGGGGCGGTCGACCGACCTTCACCCGATGCCGTAGGATTTTCTTGACCTCTTCCGGCTCTGTGATCAAAGCAAATCACCTTCATGGGTGAGTGGCAGTGAGGAGACTCAAGAGGGAGCGGTCAAGAATCGGTCAGTGTCTCTTTTCTAAACTGCGACTGCCACATACAGCCTCCCTTTCGCCACCTCGTGTGGCTTCAGGGACTGCCATTTCCAATGCGCATAATCGGGTAGGAGGGGCCACGAAGCCCCCGTCCTCCCACAGAACCGTGCGTACGGGTCCGTACACGGCTCCTCATGCCATCTTGATACTCCGGTCAACACTGAACTAGTGTGGGAGCTTGTCCTCCGACCGGACGATCTGCCCCAGATGCTTTATAAACCATCGATTAGGGAAAGCCCGCTCGACAGCTCGCGTCCGGGACAGTGCCCATCGTTTCTTGTGTGAAAACGCGACCGCAGCGGCCCGCCTGCGCGGGATATCTCGTTTGACCAGCAGCTTGTACAGATTCCTGCGCTTCTTTTGCTGGTCGACGATTCGCGCCCGTAACCTCCTGCGGACATGCGCCTCAATCCTCCTCAGTTGCCTCGGATATTGGGTCATCTCGTAGTAGCCGGCCCAGCCTGCATACCACTGGCCCGCGTCACAACGCACTCTGCTTATCTCCGATTTGCACCATCGACAGACGCGGTCGAGGTAGCCGTTGCGAAAGCCAGCGATGTGTTGTATGTGATGACGTCGGGCGGGCCGGGAATCTCTACGGAGCCGATGAACTATTATGCCTTTACCACTACGTTTGCGTACAATCAGATGGGATACGGTGCAACTTTGGTCTTCGCAATTTTGCTGATAATCATTCTGATCGTTCTTTTCATGACCAAGGTCGTCAAAGTGAATGTTCGATCCTCATGAACCTTAAACTGCGTAAGAGGGTTTTAGTCGATGCAGAGAACAAACGCGTATAGAAGCATTGGAATATTCATTCTTGTGGTGATCGCTCTTTCTCTCAGCTTCTATCCCATATACTGGGTAATCCAACTATCCATGAAGAGTCATGTGGAAGCCTTCAAATTCCCTCCATCATGGTTCTTCAAACCTAGTTTCAGCAACTATCAGCGTCTGTTCGCCGGAACTGCATTTCCAAAGCGTCTTTTAAACAGCCTCGTCGTGGCCACTCTTTCTACGATTTTCGCCCTTGCAGTCGGCACACCGGCTGCATATGTTTTCTCAAGAAAGAAGTTCAAACACAAAAATTTGCTTCTATTGTTGGTACTAACCAGTCGGATGATCCCCCCTGTCGTCTTTATCGTTCCCTATTTTATGGTCTATATAAATATCGGACTGATTGATACCAGATTGGGGTTGATTCTGATCTATGTCACCTTCAGCCTCGGACTCGTAGTTTGGTCCATGTGGACGTTTTTCGATGAAATCCCGACGGAACTGGATGAAGCTGCGGAAGTTGACGGCGCAACGGTACTGCAAACGATCTGGAAAGTGATACTACCTGTAGCGGTTGCCGGATTGGCCAGTACAGGAATCCTCTGTTTCATCATGGCCTGGAATGACTTCATTTTCGCCTTGGTACTAACAAGAACAAATGCAGTGACCGCTCCGGTTGAGATCACCAAGGCTATGGCCTACGAAGCGGAGGATATCGGGCTCATGACATCAGGATCTTTGGTTATTTCGTTTCCGGCTCTGCTTTTCGCCGTCATAGTCAGGAAGTATCTACGGAAGGGAGTATTGGGGGGCGCCGTCAAGGAATAAGCAAGCCTTTCCCGAATGGCGTTCGCCAGACGGAGTCTACCCGGTACTCCTGCTTGGCTCTGATCACAGGTCTGGATAAAACGATCATCCCTTATTTTGCCGGGTCAGTGTATCACTGCTTCGCAGCCTTGTTAAATTAAAATTCTGAATTCGGGAGTAATTTTTTAGTATCGTATAATAATTAAGCAAACATCGGGATACAAGTTTACTTTTCCCAGGCCGTGTACTACATTTGCATCAATAGGAAAGGAATATCTGAAGAAGTGAAGAAGGTAGGATTCATCGGCGGGGGGAATATGGGTTTTGCCCTGGCCAAGGCGATATCCGCCCGCTTTCCAGAGGCAACGATCCATATCTTCGACGTACGCAGCGAACGGGTGGCTTTGTTCGAGCGGGAGCTGCTCCGCGTGCAGGTGGCTGCTGACCATAGTGCGGTGACTGAAGCAGTGGAAGTGGTTTTCGTTGCGGTCAAGCCCCAGGACATCCAGTCCGTGCTGGAATCGATCCAGGACACGGATCGGCTGGTGATCTCGATCGCTGCGGGAATACCGATCAGGCGTTTGGAAGGGACTCTGACCAGCGCCAGGGTGGTTCGGGTCATGCCCAATACTCCTTGCCTGGTCGGAGCCATGGCTGCAGGGTACGCCTTCGGGTCCAGGAGTCAGCCGCGGGACAGGGACGTGGTGGAACAACTTTTGGGAGCGGTGGGCTACGCCGCCGAGGTCGATGAAGGACTTCTGGATGCGGTGACCGGTTTGAGTGGTTCCGGTCCTGCCTTTGTCGCCCGGTTGATTGAAGCCTTCATCGAAGCGGGTAGAGGGCTCGGACTTGAAGCCGAGGTGGCTCGGAATCTATCGCTGCAGACCTTTCTCGGTACGGCCAGGCTGCTGGCTGAGACCGGCATGGAGCCCCAAACCCTGGTGGATATGGTGAGCTCGCCGAAGGGCACAGCCGTGGCCGGGCGGCATGTGTTGGAATCCTCAGACTATGTAGGGGTGATCGAGAAGACGATACAGGCTGCCACGGAACGCAGCAAGGAGTTGGGACGATGACTGTACTGGAGCAAGCTCAGGCAGCCAAGAAGGCAAGCTTTCACCTGGCCGGTGCCTCTACGGAGCTGAAAAACCGGGCACTGTCGGCGATCAGCGATGCTTTGGACAGGAACCGCGGCCGCATCCTCGAGGAAAACCGCAAAGACCAGGAACAGGCAAAAAAAACCGGGCTCAAGGATTCACTGTTCAAACGACTGGTGCTGACGGATCAGAAGATCGATCAGATCGTGGCCAGCGTGCGGGACGTCGAACGATTGGAGGACCCGGTGGGGAAGGTCCTTCTTGCTCGGGAACTGGATAAAGGTTTTGCATTAAGGAAGATATCCGTACCGATTGGAGTGATTGGGGTGATCTTCGAGTCTCGTCCTGATGCCCTGGTGCAGATCTCCAGCCTCTGCCTGAAATCGGGTAACGTGGTGACCTTGAAGGGCGGCTCCGAAGCCCTGCACTCCAACCGCATCCTTTTCGGGCTGATCAGGGAGGCGGCGGAGAGGACAGACCCGGTGTTCAAAGATACGCTTCACCTGGTGGAGACCCGGGAGCAGATCGGAGAGCTACTCAAACTGGACAGATGGATCGACCTGGTGATCCCACGCGGTTCGAACGAGCTGGTGCGCCGGATTCAGGAAAATACCAGGATCCCCGTTCTCGGTCACGCCGACGGAATTTGCCATCTCTACGTGGACCGGGAGGCGGATCTGGATATGGCCGTGGAGGTTGCCTTTGATGCCAAGTGCCAGTATCCAGCGGTGTGTAACGCCATAGAGACCCTTCTTGTCCATTTCGTTATGGCGGAAGAATATCTGCCCCGACTGGCCGAGCGGCTCGAAGGGGTAGAGCTGCGCGGGGATGAGCGGACCCGCGGCATCATCGGAGCGAAGGCTGCTACGGAGGAAGACTGGAGCACGGAGTATAATGATCTGATTCTCTCGATCCGGGTGGTGGATTCCCTGGACGATGCGGTCGACCACATCAACACCTATGGCAGCCACCATACAGACGGTATCGTGACCCGGGATGAAAAAGCGGCCCGTCGCTTTCTGGCCGACGTGGATTCCAGCTCGGTAATGTGGAATTGCTCGACCCGCTTTTCCGACGGCTTCCGCTACGGTCTGGGCGCGGAGGTGGGGATCTCCACGGGCAAGATCCACGCCCGCGGGCCCGTCGGGTTGGAGGGGCTGACCAGCACGAAGTACATCCTCGAGGGCGGTGGTCAGATCGTCGCCGACTATGTCGGCGGGAGCAAGCGGTTCACCTACAGGGAACTGGAATGAGATTCTGCGTCAAGATCGGTACCGCTCTGATTAGCCGGGGAAACCGTTTAAACCGCCGCTGGCTCAAGGGTAAAGTGCGGGAGATCGCCTCCCTACATAAAGAGGGTAATGAGATCGTGCTCGTCAGCTCCGGCGCCGTGGCAGCGGGCATGGAAATCGCCGGTCTGACCGATCGTCCCACCGAGACCCTCAAGCTGCAGCTGATGTCCGGGATGGGTCAGATCCGGCTGATGAAGTACTACAAAGACTACTTCAAACCCGAGGGGATCCACGTGGCCCAGATCCTCCTCACCCATCACAACTTCGCTTCCAAGAACGAGGAAAGCACGGTCCGGACCATCATGGAAGCCTATCTTCAGGAGCGGGTGATCCCGATCGTGAATGAAAACGACATGATCAACAAGGAGGAAGTGGAGTTCAAGCCCGTGTTCACGGACAACGACAT
>CAZVHJ010000100.1:0-3756 GCA_964627715.1 uncultured Spirochaetaceae bacterium
CTGGAGGTGAGAGGTTTGCCTACCACCACGGGCAGGCCTGCGTTGAACAGTTCGACAAGCTGATCCTGCGCCTGACCGTAGTATCATCCATGATGAGACCGATGATCGAGGTCTTTCCCCTGCGTAGGCTTTGCGCTACCTTGCTCGGAGTAAAGTTGAGCTCTTCGATCGCCTCCAGCACCCGCTGAGTCAACTCATCAGACACGTACCGGTTTTTATTAATCACGTAGGATACGGTAGCCGTCGATACACCGGCCCGGTTCGCCACATCCTTAATCGTCGCTATTCTCTCTACATTTACGAATATACCATAACAGAAGCAGACCAACCACAAGGATGATCGGGACGTACATCTGTTCTTGGAATGGGTTTTCTGACCCAGGAAGAACCGACAATCAGGACAAACTTTCTAGTTATATCAATGCAGCGATCCGTTTCAGGATAAACGCTTAATAGACGAACATCGTTGATGCGGTTCATAATACGGGGCATGGATTCGAAAGAAATCGTCTACCGCGCCCTCGCATTCGAGAGTGTACCCCGCGTGCCCTACGCCGTCGATTTTACGGTGCCCGCTCGGGAAAAGCTCTGCGCATCTTCCGCGGGGCGGAAGCTGTACGACAGCATCGCCAATGACCTGCTCCTTACCCCGGTGATCCGAGTGGAATGGGGGATGCACGACGCGGAAGGGTTATACGAAGACGAGTTCGGCCTGGTCTGGGACCGAAGTTTGGATCCGGACATCGGCATCCCCCGATCGTTCATCACGCCCGAAAACCTGAATCAGGTACCCTGGCCGGATCCGCAGCGGTCGGGACGCTTCGACCAACTTCGGGACAATATCAAGTGCCATCCGGAACGCTTCCAGGTGATGAGCCTCGATTTCAGCCTGTACGAGAGGGCCTGGGGCCTTCGGGGTTTGGAAAATATGTATCTGGACATGGTGGAGCACCCCGATTTCACCGAAGCTCTGTTGGACCGGGTTCTCGACTTCAACCTGAAGATCATTGAAGCTGGACTCAAAGCCTGCCCGCAGGTCGATGCGGTACATTTCGGGGATGACTTTGGCAGCCAGACCGGCATACCCGTAGGGGTGGAGCGCTGGCGACGGCTGCTCAAACCACGACTGGCCAGGCAGTACCAGGCGGTCAAGAACGCCGGAAAGGTGGTCTCAATCCACAGCTGCGGTAAGGTCGACGAGATCCTCGACGACCTGGTGGAGATCGGGGTGGACCTGTTCAATCCCTTCCAGCCGGAAGTCACTGACGTTCCAACAGTCTTCCGGAAATACAACGGTAGGCTGGCATTCTGGGGCGGGGTGAGCACCCAGAAGCTGTTACCCTACGCCTCGGAGGTGGAGGTGGAGCAACAGATCGACAGGCTGCTGGAGATGGGGAGAAAGGGCGGCTACGTGATCGCCCCGGCTCATGCCACACCCGGGGACGCCAAGGTCGAGAACATGGAGGTCATGCTGCAGAAGATCCTGGGTCAGGATGACCGGAGATCGTAGTGAAAGTGTTTAAAAAAAAGCCTGATATATGCAGATTCTGGAAAGGGCGTTCCAACGCCGTATTGATTCACCCAAGGATTACCGGGCTCCACCTGTGTGGCCTGCGAGCAGCCCGGCTGTGTATCGTGGATCTGATATATTCTTGACAACGCCGTGAAACCGGATAAACATTGACTGAATATAATAGTGAAAAAGCCTACGTAAGGAGGATCGGTACATGAAGAGTAACAAGACTCTGGACTGGACTTTCGGGATTGCCCTGGTTCTGGCTATTCTGCTTTCCGGCTGTTCCATGCTGGGTGATGCGGTGATGGGCGGCGTCAGCAGCGGCGTACGCAAGGGGGTCTCCAAGGGGGTCGAGCAGGAGGTGGAGGAGGAGGTTGCCCCGGAAACGGAGCCGGCTCAAACCAAGGCGCCGGCCATGGGTCCCCAGTGGAATCAACTCATGATCACACAGGCCCAGATGGCTTTTAATTACGCTTTTTCCGCCGGAGGGATGTGGGCCGGGCAGGTGGACTACAAACCCGGGGAATTCACGAAGTTTGAGTGGACCATGAAGGGGAATGCTCCCATCGTTATAGAGCGAGCCTATTTGAAAGAGCTGGACGACGGAAAGCAATGGTGGCGTGTGTCCTGGGAAGATTCCGAAGGTCTCTGGATCTGGGAAGCCCTGATCGATCCCCAGAGCAGTCAAATGCTGCGCATGCGGGCACGGGATACCGATGGTAACGAGGGCGAGGTCCCGGTAACCGGGCAGACCGTGTATATGCCTGCGGCGGAGCTCACCAAGGAGAGCGTGCAGGGTGCCACCGTCGGCAAGGAGAAAGTCGATGTACCGGCGGGAAGATTCCAGGCCGATCATGTGGTGTTCATGGCTGCAACCGGAGAAGGTCAGGTGGAGTTTTGGCTGGCTCCCCAAATTCCAGGGGGAGTGGTGAAGTATTTGATCAGCCAGAAGGGCGAAGGCACTGTTTGGAACAGCGACCTCATGGAGTTCGGGAAAAAGGCCACGACCATCCTGAACTCCTTTTAGAGCTGCAGCGGGAACCTAACAAGTCGCAGTGGAGCACAAAACCGAAGTGGCCCGAGGAGTCCTGGGGGTAGACTACAGCCAGCTGCCCTGAACCGTCCGGCCGGTTTCGTTGGATTGGTAGAACGCCTCGACCAGCTCGATGCAGGCCAGGCCGGCTTGGCCGTTGACCCCGTAGAAGGGCTGCTCGTCCTTCCGTACACAGTCGACGAAGAAGCGCAGCTCCTCTACATAACCCAGATTATAAAACTCATCCACGGCGGGTTTTGTCCAACCCAGATTGTGGTCCGTCTTCTCGATCGAGTAGGACAGTCCCGGGCGGGAGTAGCACTGAATCGGGCTGCCGAAGGTGAGATCCACTTTCAGCACCCCTTCGCTTCCGTAGATCTCGACCTTGTCGTCCATCCCACCGACGGTGATGTAGTTGCCCTCGACAAGACCGAACTCCCCATTCTGAAAGCGCAGGATCCCGACCCCAAAATCTTCGCCCTCAAAATCATGATGCACATAGTTGTTCTTCAGACCTTGATTCATCTTCCCGGTTACCTCGACCACCGGGTTGCTGCCTTTTCCGAGAAGGTATAGGAGGTATCCGATCGGGTGAATCGCCAGGTGAACGAAGCTGCCGCCGCCACAGGTGGCTTTCTTCTTGGCAAACAAAGAGTGCGAGCCGTTGTGGCACTCCTTGGCTTTTGCGTACAGAACCCGGCCGATCCCCCCTTCGGTGATAATCGCGTCGACTCGTTTCAAGGCAGGGGCAAAACACCAGTCCTCCGCATACATCAGTTTCACACCGCTGTCTTCACAGGCGTCGATCATCTCCCGAGCGTCCTTTGCGGTAGTCGCCAGGGGCTTCTCGCAGACCACGTTCTTTCCTGCTTTGGCTGCTGCTAACACCACGTCGTGGTGGAGGAAGTTCGGTACACACACGGATACCAGGTCGATATCGTCCCGCTCGAACATTTTGTCGTACTTCTCGTAGCTGTGGGGGATATTCCACTTCGAGGATATCGCCTCCAGGTTGTCGATGGCCGCTACCGCTGCCAGCTCGGCATGAGCGTTTCTGCTGTAGGAGTCACAGTGAAAATCGGCGGCAAACTTGGAACCGACGATACCGATTCGTACCTTTTCCATAAGCTTCCTCCCGAAAAGATGTCTTATTTAGTGTCTGACCGAAAAGCCGCTAATTGTGTGTGAGGCAATGATTTAAAATCAC